>PGZO01000002.1 GCA_002841375.1 Firmicutes bacterium HGW-Firmicutes-7
TATGGCATGGGTTATTTTTTATTTTTTTAAAATGACGCAATTTCTTATTAAATAAAAAGAGCGCTTGTCAGCGCGTTATGAAAGATTATAATTTTTCAATACTCTTTTTATGGCTTCGTAGGAAAGTAGAACTTTCCTACTGGATAAAAAGACCAGATAACAATCTGGTCTAATAATTACGATATCAAAAGGTAGGGTACCCCTACGTTTACTTTTAGACTTTACAGCTCACTAAGACAACTTTCAGGTTCAAAATAATCTTGGTCATCACTATCCCCATCACCTTTATGCTTATAAGAAATCTTAAGCAATATTGGGGTAATCAACGTGGTAATAATTACAACTATTACGAGAGGACCAAATAGTACACCATTCATAATTCCTATAGCAGCACCTTTATCTGCAACGATCAGGGCTACCTCACCTCTAGAAACCATACCAATCCCTATTCTTAATGATTCTTTTTTTGTATAACCACATGCCCTTGCACCTAACCCACATCCAACAACCTTAGTTACTACTGAAACAATTAATAAGGCTAAGGTAAACAAGATAATAGGACCTGTTAAAGCAGAAAAATGTGTTTTAATCCCTATACTGGCAAAAAATATTGGAGAGAGCAACATAAATGAAAGCACTTCAAACTTTTCTGAAATATAGTTAGATTGAGTTACACTTGATATAATGATTCCTGCTAGGTAAGCGCCTGTAATATCTGCAATTCCAAAAAACTTTTCGGCTACAAAAGATAAAATCAAGCAAAAAGCTAATCCATATACAGGAATTCTTCTTTTTTTCCCATGTCTATTGCTAAGATGAGAAAAAACAAAGTAAAACGTTATGCCACATACACCTGCAAATACAAAGAATAATACGATTCGTATCAGTATGCTTGTCACGCTAACTGAGGGATCAGCAAAACTAGAAATAATCGTCAAAATAATAATTCCTAATATATCATCGATAACGGCTGCCCCCAAAATTGCAGTCCCTGAAGGCGACTTAAGTTTCCCCATTTCTCGAAGTGTTTCAACTGTAATACTAACAGATGTTGCTGTCAGAACAACGCCAATAAAGATATTTTGAAGTATTTGTTGTTGCGTCATTTCCCCTAAGGCTGTCCCTGAAAATATAGACGTTACTAAGAATCCGCCTGCTAAAGGAAGTGCCACGCCAATAATAGCTATAACTAGAGAGGCCTTCCCACATTTCTTCATTTCCTTAATATCTGTTTCTAAGCCCGCTGTAAACATTAAGGCAATTACACCAAGCTCTGCCATCTTATCTATAAAGTCTGTTTCATGAACAATATTTAAAACTGCCGGGCCTAAAATTAACCCAGCTATTAATGCACCTACAACTTGTGGTATCTTTATTTGTTTCGTAAGTAAACCTAAAATCTTTGTACTCAATAAAATAATTGCTAAATCAAGAAAAAAATCAACTTCTAACATTATCGTTCCTCCTAATTTTATTACATAAAATAATGCGTAATCTATCGGAAGTTTCTGATCAAAAAGAAACAAATTTTAGCATCTAACATTTTTTTCCACAAAAAAAGACCATCAACCCTTTTTCTAAGAAAATCTTCAGCAATATATTGTCTTATAATTATTTGCTACTAATGGCCTTCCATCATTCTTAGATAAAAAGTCAATAATCTTTTTTCTATACTATCCTTGATTAAGGTGTCAAAAGCATATAGTTATTCTTTTTTCTACCATATACTGCATATGGATGCTTCTGCCATGCTTTTAACACTTTAATCATCTTTACTTTTGTTCATTGATTATTGTACGATCATTTATATAAATAGGTTTTACCCCTTTTGAATTCCTTGATTATTATATTCCTGTATTTTTTCTTTGTCAATATCTCAAAAAGAAGAGGTTGTATACACGTATACATGTATATATATACAATTTTGATAAGGTTTTAATCATTACGCATTTTAATTCGTACATTATGCAGAATTATACACAAACAAAAAAAGTTGCATATAAAAACTACTATGCAACTTGATAATATTTAAGTTAAAATAACAAATATATTTGTACTATTTGTCAGTGCTTAATTGATTTTTCTACACAATTCGCCAAGCAAATCAACCTATTCTTTAATCAGTATTGCTCGAGCGGGCGCAGCTTCAACGTCAAGTAATTTTATTGGTAGCACAATTAATTGGTAATTTCCTTCTTGTACTTGGTCAAGTTTCAACCCTTCTAAAATCATAACACCTTGATCTAAAAGTATTTTATGTGTTTCATGATTTGGCTGATTTCGCTCAATACCAAGTGCATCTATTCCAACACCTTTAATATTTAGGCGTTCTAGGTATTTTGCACCCGACTCTTCTAAATAAATAAACTTTTCGTTAAAGTTTGTATCAAAAGAATTTTTGGTTTTAAGAAGAATATAGTCGTCTTCTTGTATGTCTTTCATTTTTAAGTCCTGTTCAGTAATACATTCCTTCACAAAGGTAAAGTCAAGTACTTTGGCCTGACTAATAAAGTCTTCTATTGAATAGTTTGCCATTGTATTGCCTCCTTCAATCATATGTAAAGGCGCATCTATGTGAGTTCCTGTGTGCATGTTTATTGTCAAACTACTCTCATAATGATTATTTTCTTTAAAGTTTGCACTTTCAAATATCTTAGGTCTTTTTTCTTCTTTATTTTTATACACAATCATATCTTTTGAAATTGTCATCGAAATATCTATGATTTCCATCTGTTATACCTCCTCTAAAAGTCAAATCTTGAATTACTTAAATCTTCAATATTCCACCATTTTCTATGGGTTGCTTTTATTAAATATTCTGCTTCAATAGGTCCCTCAGAACCTTTTTCATAAGAGACTAAATAATCATCTTTCGTACAACTGCTCATCAAATGTTTAATAATCTTCCATGCTGCTTCTACCTCATCCCATCTAGTAAATAACGTAGAATCCCCTGCAATAATGTCGTTTAGTAGTCTCTCATACGCCTCAGGCGATTGATAAATAAAATTACAAGACTGACAATAGTCCATACTAACAGGCATAAGTTCTTTTTCACTTCTTGGTTTTTTTGTATTAATTCTAAAATATATTCCTTCTTCGGGCTGGATTTTAATTACTAATAAATTAGGTTGCGCCAAACAACCAAACGGTTCACCTAAAACTTCCTTTTTAAATTCAATAATAATTTCTGCTTCCTTTCCATTTAAAAATTTACCCGTTCTTAAATAAAATGGAACGCCTTCCCATGTTGGATGATCAATCTCACATTTAATCGCAACGTAGGTTTCGGTCTTAGAATGTGGCTTAACCTTTTCCTCTTGCAAATATCCTTCATATTGACCAAATACTATATTCTCATGGCTCTTCAAATCAGGTATAATTTTAATATTATTGAGGACCTTCACCTTTTCATCACGAATGCTATCCGTTTCAAAGGATCTCGGTTGTTCCATAGCAATAAACGCAAGTATTTGCAATAGGTGATTTTGAATCATATCTCTTAATGCACCTGATTGATCGTAATATCCACCTCGTTCTTCCACGCCATTACTTTCCTTAACAGTTATTTGTACATTATCTATTGATTCTTTGTTCCAAACAGCCTTGAAAATTTGGTTTGTAAAACGTATTGTTAATATATTCTGTATCATTTCCTTCCCTAAGTAATGATCGATTCTATATATATTATTTTCTCCAAATACAGCTGATATACTATTGTTAATTTGGGTAGCTGATTCTAGATCATAACCAAAAGGCTTCTCAAAAACTGCACGTTTGAAACCTTTCTTCCCCTTCAAACAATATTTATCTAAATATGCAGAGATTGCTGGAAAATCTGTAGGTGCAGTAGCCAAATAATAAATTCTATTGCCATCGGTTTGATGGGCTTGATCTAAATTGATCATAAAGTTATTAAAAGCTGCATAATGTAATTCATTCGTAAAATCCAATTGATAATAATAAATCCGTTGTTTAAAAGAATCGAAGCTCCGCTTAGAATAATCAGGATTTTTTTTCTTGATTTTGTCTTCTACTTCCTTTCTATATTGCTCATTGGTTTTCTCTCTTCTTCCAATCGCTACAAAAAAGATATTTGAATCAAACTTTTCCTCTTGAAAAAGCTGATAAAAAGCAGGAAATAATTTATTATATGCCAAATTACCTGTTCCACCAAAAATAGTAAATATTATTCGCTGATTATTCATATTTTTGACCCCCTATTTTTTGTGTAGCTTATGCCCACCAAATTCATTCCTTAGGGCAGCCACTACTTTGTTTGAAAAAGCCTCTGGGTCTTTTGTAGAATATCTAACGAATAATGAGTTTGTAATAACAGGTGCTGGCACCCCAAGGCGAATGGCCTCTTCTACAGTCCATTGTCCTTCTCCAAGGGCATCAATAATCGGTACAATTTCTTCAAGGTTCCCATTATTTTCAAAGGCGCTTTTTGTTTTATTTATTAGGTATCCTGCAATTATTGAACCATTGCCCCATACATTTGCAACTTTCTCAAAATCCATTTCAAATTCGGATTTTCTAAGTATCTCAAACCCTTCTCCAATAGCTTGCATCATCCCATATTCTATGCCATTATGGACCATTTTAACGTAGTGTCCTGACCCTCTCTTGCCTACATGGAGATATCCACCTTCTACATTGAGCAGCTTTAACATTGGCTCTAATCTCCTTACAGGCTCATCTTCTCCTCCAACCATCATACAAGCACCGTTTCTTGCGCCACTGGTTCCTCCGCTCGTTCCAGCATCCACAAAAAATAGCCCTTTTTCTTGTAGCGCATCTCCACGTCTTAATGTATCGGTAAATCTTGAATTACCACCATCAATAATTGTATCTCCTGGTGAAAGAAATGGAAGTAAGCTATCAATTACACTATCCACTGCTACACCAGCCGTAACCATAATCCATACTGCTCTGGGCTTCTCTAACGATAAGACGAGTTGCTCAATTGTTTCAAAGGTTTTAATACCTTCCTTTGCTATTTGTTTTAAGGTATCCTTGTTTCTTGCATAAGCATGAACTTGAACACCTTTATCTTTCATGTTAAGTACAAGATTATATCCCATTTTACCTAAACCTATAAATCCAATATTCATAAAATACCTCCTAGTTATATATTCTAATATTCAAATATTCTTATTATCTATTATAAACAATGGCGCTCAATTTGTAAATGATAGTTTATCCTTGTGTTATACTATTAGTGTTTTCAAGATAAACTATTGTTATACTTTACAATCAAAAAATAAGGAAGCCATCGTTCTTATTTGAACCAAGCTTCCTTATTCTATTTAGCCTATCCTCACGTATATCTGACTATTTCTGGTCATCACTTTCTTCTGATTTTATGATTGATTGATTTTCTGTCTCTTTTATAAAATGCTTTCTTTTTCTTGCCGAATTCAGCTTTTTAATGGTTATTAGTAGTGCAAGAATAATTGCTGCCCATACGATAATGTAAGGAATTGCTACTATAATAAAGATAAAAAGATTAACAAAAAAATCTTTAATATGATCAATTGATTTTATAAATCCTTTAGATATTTTCTCACCTATCGTCACAGCAGGTTCTTCATTAATTGTTACTTCAACTACTTCTTTCAGTTCAAGTTGAACAGTACCATAATTGACTTGATTATCTAGATTGTTCATTGTAGCTGTATAAGTTTCAATTTGATAGCGTACATTTGATAATTGATTTTCAATTTCTAAAATATCTTTTAGCTCGTTACCTTTTTTTACTAATTCAAGTAATCTTTCTTCTTGAACCTTCAAAGAATTAATTCTAGCCATTACATCAAAATATTGGGTAGTAACATCCTCTTTATTGCCCCGTTCTTGAACCACATTACCTAATACTTTAAGCTCTTCAGTAAAATTTTTCAATTTTTCTGCTGGTATTCTAAAGGTATAATACGCATGTCTTGTATTGTAATAATTTGTGTTATTGATTTGTTTGCCAGTTACTTCCGAATTCTCGATGTAACCAAGATATTTACTCACCAAGCTTTCAACTGCTGGTATGGTCGTGTCAAATTCTATTGTTTCCATAATGAAATATTTTTTTAGAATATTTTTTCTTTCCGTCTGGTAATCGTCCCCATCAGCATTTGATAGCGCATTATCGTAATACTCTTGCTTATAGTCTTCATCACTTGCTGCTTCTTCTGTAGCTGTCTCTTCCCTACTACTACTGATACCACTAGACTTACTGCGTCCACACCCCGTAGAACTTAACAGCATTAAAGCGACCAAGCTTCCTATTAAAATTGTTCTAAATAGCAAATTCTTCTTCATATGATCTCCTCCTCGATTATTATATGTATTTGACGATTAAATGCTAAAATATGTTCCCACTCAAATCATTCTTCATCAATACATTTAATACATGTTAAAAACAGCATCCCTTTATTAATAATATAGTCTTCTCCATTAAGGCAACTTACACATCCTTATTGGCCATATTCCTCAAATCATGTCCAGCTGGTTTTTGAAAAATCCTAAGTCCAAATTGGGGTACTATGGCCAATATATGATCAAAAATATCTGATTGGATCATTTCATAGGTTTCCCATCCGATCTCTTTGACAAAGACGTAGATCTCTAAGGGTAGCCCATTTTCAGTAGGTGATAATTGTCTTACTATTTGTACCATTCCATCATGTATCTTCGGATGATTCTTTAGGTAAGTTTCAATATACACTCTGAGTACCCCTATATTGGTTAAATGCCTGCCATTGATTAGCTTGGAGGTATCTATATCATTGACCAAATTGAAATGTTTGATTTCTTCTGACTTGTCGTGAATATATTTCGTTAAGTAATGAATTTGCTCGAAGTCTTTTAACGAATCCTCTGTACAAAATGTTATTGAATTCATATCAATGTAAATGGAACGTTTAATTCTTCTTCCTCCGGATTGTGTCATTCCACGCCAGTTCTTAAAAGAATCTGAAACCAATGCATAGGATGGTATGGTCGTTATGGTTTTATCAAAATTTTCTACCTTAACTGTATTGAGTGAAATATCAATGACATCTCCATCTGCGCCATACTTGGGCATTTCAATCCAGTCACCTATTCGTACCATATCATTGGAGGATAGCTGTATACCAGCAACCAGTCCTAATATAGAGTCTTTAAATATCAGTAGTAAAACAGCGGATAAGGCACCAATTCCACTAAATAGCAGTACCGGACTTTTCCCAATAATTGTAGCAATAATAACAATACCTGCTACAATGTAAATAAAAATTTTGACTACTTGCAAATACCCCTTAATCGGCTTGTTCTTTGAACTTTCAAACGTTCTATATATATCATTAATTGCATTTAATAACGCATCTATAGCTGAAACACTAATAATGACAATATAACACATCGCTAGGTTTTGTAGAATAAATTCAATATAGGCGGAGAAAACAGGTGCAAAAGAATAAATCACAAGGGCTGGGACAATTCTAGAAAGTTTATGAAAAACCTTTCTTTCTAAAATCACATCATCCCACTTCACTTTGTTATTAAGCATAAAATGTGATAATGCTTTCAATATCACTTTATTTGTAATGAGCCTACCAATCAAGCTCAGCAAAAGTATAATTAAAAAGGTGATTGCAATGGCTAGGTAATCAGCGGCCCATTCTGCTATTTCATATTTCATAATTAGTTGACTAATTTTTTCAATCAACACGCATACCCCTTTCTCTTTATTAATGGTCGTACATCCTACAATATAGTTCATTTCCTTTTCATAGTCAACACCTTTATAAAATTCAACGCTCTTTTTATGATTATCGTAGGAAAATACAATTTTTCTGCGAAATTAAATTTTTATGTAACGTCGAAACTTTCATGTTTTATTTCATTCTAGTTGGTGAATATATTTCATAAAAGGTTTCCTACTGGATAAAAAAACACCTAAAATAATCAGATATTTTTGTCTGTTAAAAATGAGCAAGCCTATAAGCCGAGTTAGATAGAGTGCTTCTATCTACTGTTTTTTGTTGTAGGAAAAACATGGTTTGTAGTTATATATTTGATTTTTAGTCAAATATTTATGAGACAGTTAACCCATTTTCACTTATCATATAAAACGGAGGAAAAGGCTAAAATGAAGCACTTTTATAATATCATTTACAATACTTAATCAATTACATATGTACTCGTTATGTTAATTCCCTTTCTATTACTTCATCCAAGCTAAAATCTCCGTAATACTGATGGGCAATTCTAAGATTAACTGAATCATCACAACACTTGATTTTCATATTATTACTAGTGCTGACCACTTCTGCTTTTGAGATAATGTATCTTTGTACGCCAAGATTAATTTCCTTATTTAATAATAAAATAGGTTCAGAATCTTCAAATGAAAATTGGTAGATTCCCCCGACCATAAGTTCATTTATGTTTTCATTCAGAACAAAATTTCGGGTATATGGTTGTAAAGTCGTTTTACCAAGCTTAATCAAATTATATATATGTTCTGTAACTTCAAAATCATAAAATGAAATTTTATCTGGCAAATCAAATGTAAAGCCAAGTTTTCTTTCAATGAATAATAGTTTTTTAAAATAGGAACGATTCGATTGTATTTTGTCAACATCTAATTGTTTTGCATCATACCGAAATGGTAAATTTGCTGATACATCCCCTTTTGCAGATCGTATAACAAATGTAACGTCACCGTTATGTAAAGCTAATTCTATTTCAAACCACTTAAGTATAGCTTCAACAGAATTACTTTTTTTATTGTCTATATTAATACTAGCATTCAAAAATTCTACACCGACCTCATCATTGCTAATTACAAATTCAACTAAAATGCTATTCTCTTTCTGATGGCGATTTGAGAGAACCGTTTTTAGTAACCCCTTATCTGTATATCTTCGATCATAAGAAAATTCTACATTTTTAAGAATAAAATTCATTTCAGAATCATAAAAATCGACCGTTGATAAAATATCAGGAGTAGATGGAGAAATAGTCAATTGAGAATGGTATTTTTCATTATCTTTATGTTCATCTATAAAATTATCAATTATATGGACCATACCATAACTTGTAAAATCAAGAATTATACTGTCTCCAGCTAGTACAGAATTAACTGTAATCTCATCGATAATTTTCCCTTTGCTAAAAACTTTATAACCAACTGCATTTAAAGTGACAGGACTTTGATTTTCATCCACATAATTACAAATCTCCTCGATAGAATTAAATTTAGAAATAAGTTCTGTCTTCTGGACAATAAATTGCACTCTAATTTCACCTCTTGCGCTATTAATATAATAACGATTTTCTTTATTGTAATTAACTAAAGATGCTTTTAGCTTACTACCAACTGCATCATCTACATTGATATTTGATACGCTCTGATGATCATGCATTTCATTTACAACATTAATGATTTCTTTAAGCATTTCATTACTCTCACTGCCTTGATCTATAATTTTGTTCATAATCGCATTTTGTAGTTTATCTGATTTCACACTGTATGAATGATGTTGAATGGGAGCAAAAACTGGATCTTGTTTAATAGCCACATCTAACTTATCAATGAACCATTTTACTGCATCTTTAAAGTCAGGATCATATGAATTGAATAAATCATCACGAAAAATAATGTCAGCAACTAAATTATTAGGTTTAAATGCTTGTGTAATATTATTCTGAACCTCCTTAATATTCAGAAATGACTCAAATTGAATATCAAATATAGAACCATATTTTGTTTTCACATTGTCCAGTGCAATAGTTAAGCATAACTCAACTCTATTACCAAAACTCACTTCGGAGAGTTGATCATAGAACTTACTGCTTATTAGATTAGTTATTATTGCTCCACTTAAAGTTGCTAACATAAAGTCTCTCCTTTTCATTGTTAGAATTTATAACCGTATATTATAGCTTGCAAATATTGCATTTCTTTATATCGTCAAGTATGACAAAAATCATCTAATTAGAAGGTTCATAATTAACATCACTACAAACTTGGATTGTCAACAGTTAACTAGACAACTTTTTTAAGGTGAATGTGTTTATATTATAATGGTGTTAAATAATCCAAGGAAGAATGAATTCTATGGTTATTAAACCAGTTGACATAATCTGACAATTCATATTTAAGCTCATCCAGATTATCAAATGTTTGTGATCTTACGAATTCGGTTATGATTATTTTGAAGGTTGCTTCAGCTACTGCGTTATCATATGGACAACCTTTCATACTTAATGAACGATCAATATTGAATGCTTCTAGGGTTTCATCAATGAGCTGGTTTTTAAACTCATTACCTTTATCTGTATGGAAAATATTTATCTTCGACAGATTTGTTTTTACACTTGCAAAAGCTCTTGCGACAAGCTGGGAATCTTTGTTTCTTCCACTGCTAAATCCTATTACCTCACGGTTAAAGAGATAAGAGAGCCGCAATAATTATGGCACTCGAAAAATCAAAAAGGAACTTACTAAGAAAAATCATATTGTTTCACGACGTCGAATTAGAAGAATCGTCAAACAAGAAGGCTTGGTTTCTAGCTGAAATATATTTTTGATAAATGTAACTAATTTATTTTCATCGGGCTTTTGTTTAGCCTCATAATAATAAGTACTTCTTGGAAGGTTTAGGCCCTTGCACATTGCTGATACCGAGTATTTGTGAAGGTTGTTTTTAATCACATTTACTTTCGTCCTAAGATCAGCGCTGCTTGCTTTAAAATATCATTCTCCATTAATAGTTGTTGGTTTTGCTTTCTAAGTTTTAGAAGTTCTTCTTGCTCAGGGGTTCGATTGTCTTTCTCTTTAAAAGAACCACTTGTTTCATCTTGATTGATCCATTTATCAAGCAAGGAATATGAGATATCGTATTCCTTAGTAATATCGCATTTTCTCTTACCACTTTTGTAAAGCTGAACTATTTGGCTTTTGAATTCTGGTGTGTAGGTTCGTCTTGGCCTTGGCTTTTTTGATTGTGATTCAGTCATAGTTAATACTCCTTTTGTTCTTTAGGTTTATATTACATGACCTTAAATTTTCTGTCCAGTTTATTGTAACCTATCCAACTATTATGTTCCTTCCTAACAGCAGTATAAAATTATTTACTAACCCAATTCTATATTTAAAAATTCACTCCTCTACCTTAGATAGTACGATAAATATTAAATACTTGATGTAATGTAGCCAAGAACTGATCCCATCCAATGATGATAGTAATAATTGAGCTCATAATCCCAGCTAATGCTATAATAAATGTGAAAAGTTTAAAGAACCAGCTATGTCTAATTTTGGTGTAACTTCTATTGTTAATTAATCCCGACCAAAACAACAAATATATTGGGAAGGTAACAACTGATCGAATGCCTTCCCTCAGCCAGATAAATGGATTTTTAAGTTCTTTAATTGTAAAATCAATCAATCTTCCATTGTCACCTATTTGTTTAAGAATAGAATCTTGTGCAAGACAAATTTCTTCGCATTCAAGATCATTAGTTCTAATTTTAGGCACTGTATTAAGTAAAATTGGGTAATTACTAATATACTGTTTTACATAAGAAGGTTTAAAATCAATAAGACCATTATGATACAATTCGCCTTGAATACGATTTAGATTTTGAATAAGCCACGAATAAATAGCAGAATCATAATTACCATTGAAAAGTGTATTTAATTTTTCAGCATACTCAATGACGAATTTCTGTTTAGAATCGAGATCAAATTTATATTTTGCTATCTTTATAAAACCCAAAACAAATAGAATAACAAGGATAATAGCAATAATCCACCTCTCATTCATAATTTTATTTCCCCCTTAAACTTTACTTTTATCATTTTTATAAATTGTACCATTTAGTTTAATGATACCTTTTAATTGAATATCATCTAAGGTAGCAACAATTAGTGAATCAGATGTTTCATAACTTTCCTTATTACCAAGTAAATACGTATCCTTTCTAATAGTAGAAAGTAAATACCACTGCACTTTATTTAATTCAATTGTAAAATCATTACCTTTTGACCGATCAATCAAAAAAGTAAGGATAATAAAAGCTAAAAATGATGCAAGCAATGTTATACCAAGTACTGCAAGAGCATTTTCTTCATTATTTACAGCAGTAAATTTTGCATAGGTAGGACTCACCATATAAATGAGTGATAGAAAACTCAGCAATATTGTAATCGGCATGTATTTATCAAATATTATAAGTATTCTGAATGATTTAGTTCCATTATTTTTAGGAATTGCAGAAATAAAACCAATAAACCAGATCAAAATATATTCAATACCACATATGCAAAAAGCTATTATAGCAATCCAATATAACCATATAAAATAAAGACCAGAAAATAAAAAGGCCCCAATTACCACTATACTCAAAATTAAGACATATAAAATAAATCTATAAACAAAGTTTTCTTCCTTAGTAAATAATCTACGTTCAAGCCGATTTGAATTTGTAATAGATATAAATCCAGTTTTATAGATAGTTGCTATTAACGCAACAAATGCTGATAATTGAGCAAATTTTTCCACAACAACTCCCCCTTAAATTAATAGCGTCTAACTATTCTTCTCAAATATTTGTTAAGTACATAACCACATTGAATTTCTCCATCTTTGAATTTAATAAAAGTCCATTTTTTATGTCTTGAATCTACTCTGACAACATTATCAAAATTTAGTTTTGAAATAACATTTGATTTATTTGAACAGGAGGAATGGACACTCAGCTCATCAATATTAACATACCTGTAATTGAGCAGAGTTGATTGATCAATAAGATTATCATCTAAATTATCCATACCATCATTTCCATTAATAGTAATGTTATATGTATAATTATTAATGATAGTTTTCTTATCTAATAAGACAGCATCAAGTGTAGTTTGAACCATATATGACAATAAAAAAATAATCAAGGTAAACAATATAGGATGTTTTAAATGAAATTCATTCATTTTTAACTGAATTTTTTCTTCAAAATTACGTGCTGATATATCAGAAAACACATTATTGAAATCAGAAATTCCACTTATTAACTCACTATCATCAATTTCTGAAATATTAACAGCATTCTCATTAGAAACAATGGGTAGATATATAGAACTTAGCATATTAGAAAAATTAACTAAACTAGAAACATTAATGGCTTTCACAATTGAATTTATTTGGTCTATTCTATAATCTTTTAATGATATGGCAGCTTCCTGAACCGATTCAGAGAAGATATCAAAAGTGTTTTGCTTAAGCTTCATCGATAATAAAGAACCAAAAATATTAGGATCCGGAAAAATATAATTATTTTCCAATTGCTTTGCGAATATTTCCAAAGTATTATTCAATTCGAAGTTAGTTTTCAAAAGGTTAGATGTAGAGATAGTAAATGAATCAAAGAACTTTACATTGAGGTTATTCCATTTATGTATGGCATTTGAAAAATCCTCACCAATTTTCACATTCATTCTAAATTGATTGTTATTATACAAAAATATCCCTCCCAACAAAAATTATTTAGATCTATTGTAACGCCGTTCATCGAGGTCATTTCTCTTTGCAAAAATGCGCTTAGCACTCTTTAATTCAGACTGCTAACAAATAATATTCTATCATTAAAGAATTAACATGTCAATATATGGTGGCTGAAATGAAAATTCATTACAATATATAGTGGTTTATGTCGAAAAATAATGCTTATAGACCTATAGTTATTAGAGCACCTAACTCTTACACCTATTTATCATCAATAAAAAAGCGATTTAGGCTTTTTTATCTTAATATAATCAAATAAATTAATTAATTGAATCTATAACAATCCAAAAACTAGCACTATCAGAGTCAATCTTATATTTAACATTACCAAGAACAGTCCAGTTTTTATAACTATTAGCATATGATTGCATTTTTTCGATTTTTCCTATACCTAATTCATTAAACTGTTGTATACTGTTATACATAAAGAAAGCACCTCTGTTGTTATTTTTTGGTCTTCGGAAAACTAATAATAACATAAAAGGAGCTTTCTTTTTTATTTTCTTTTTCCTACAATAACTTTACGCTAGCAGCCCTAAGGCCAATGTCATTAAGTTAAGAACAATCAAAGAGTTTTGTGTGTATTAACACACCGGGCTCTTTTTTTTGTAATATTTCCAGAAAACACTTGACAAATCACTAAAAAAATGCGGCGAAGCCTCTTAAATATAGCATATTTAAGGAGGTTACCGTATGAAAAAACATTTCATATCAGCTACAAGACGCTCGTTGTTTGACATTATTAGCTTACTCAATAAAGACCCTTCACTTTTTGTTAAGAGTCCTGGGAAAGATTTTACCCGAAAGCGAAAACTGGATTTTGACACTTTTATAAAGTTCACACTAGGAATGTCTGGTCGTTCAATGAACAAGGAAATACTGGATTTTTTTGACTTCTCAATTAAAGCTCCAAGCAATTCCGCATATAATCAACAACGCTCGAAAGTGCTTCCGAGGCTTTTGAATTCCTTTTTCACGAGTTCACATCAAGGATAAAGTTAAATTGTCATTTTCATGGGTATCGACTAATTGTTTGTGATGGAAGCAATATTTCCATTGCCTCAAATCCTAAAGATACTGAAACGCGCGTACGATCCAACCAGTTTGACACCATTGTAAATCGACTACATTTAAATGCTTTCTATGATCTTATGAACCGCTCTTATTTAGATGTAGAAGTGCAAAATTGGGCAGATTACAGTGAGTTTTATGCGTGCAAGCAAATGATTGATCGCTCTCGGTTAGAAGAAAAGGTTATTCTTATTGCAGATCGAGGTTATGAAAATTATAACATTTTTGCTCATGTAGAAGAAAAAAATTGGGAATACCTCATCCGAGTGAAGGATATAGCTAGCAATGGGATTGTATCCGGACTAGGCATTACAGAAAAAGGAACTTTGGACAAGAATGTTTCACTTACTTTAACTCGTACACAGACGAAGGCAAAGAAAACAGAAGACTATAAATTTATGCCGACTTGTCAAGGGTTTGATTATATTCCTATAGGGAGCAAGAAGGAATACACCCTTCACTTTCGAGTTGTTTGATTTCCAATAGCTGATGGCTCATATGAAACTATTATTACTAATCTGGGAAAAGAAGAATTCTCTCCAGCGTATATTAAAGAAATGTACCATTTAAGATGGGGAATTGAAACATCGTTTCGTGAACTTAAATACGCTGTTGGCTTAATAAATTTTCATGCAAAAAAAGTGGAATATATCAAGCAAGAAATATTTGCACGATTAACGATGTATAACTATTGTGAAGAGATTATAACTCAAATCGTAGTTAAACAAACCAAAAAGACAAAAATATATCAAGTGAATTTCACTTTGGCCTTTTTCATCTGCCGAGAATACTTAAGCAATAAAAGGAAACTGAAACCACCTGATATAGTGCTACTGATTGAAAGAAACATCTTACCAATAAGGCCTGGGCGCCAAGACCCTCGCAAAGTCAATGTCCAGAAACCCGTAAGTTTTCTTTATCGAGTGGCATAATTCATATTTATTGTATCTCGAAAATTGACAGATGGCAATCTGTCTTTTTGGTATGCCTTAAATTTTCCGTTTTCTCAAAAGAAAAGAATCCAAAACAGAAATCAGTTTATTTTCAGTCTTGGATTCTTCAAAAAATTTCTTAACTTAATGACATTGCCCTAAGGCTTTTTTATCTCTCTACATCTAAGTAATCGTTATTTATATCCCAATCCACTGGATCTTCTATTACAATCTGACCGCTAAAAGATACACATAAAGGTACTCTCGGGTGGTTCATATCGTAAATATAGCCAGTAAATGCTTGCGTTTCCCCTGATAAACTTATCGTTTTATTTTTGTAACTTGGTTCAGTATAGACTTTCGAATTACTACCACCGTACTCATCAGGAGTACTTGTTTCTTTAAAATATTTTTGACTATCCATTATAGTAGGCCGAGTAATTGAATAAGGATAAAGAAAACCCCAAATATTGGGGTTTTTCGTTCAAATGCAATGAGCAAGCCGATAAGCCGAGTTCTGTCTTGGACGATCATCTCTCTTCGCTTACTGTCACCAGCAAGCTCTAGCAACCTACCCAGAAGCACGGCGGGCAGCCGTATTGCTTCTTGTACGGTCTTGCTCCGGATGGGGTTTACATGTGCCCTCTTTGTTACCAAAGAGGCGGTGAGCTCTTACCTCGCCTTTCCACCCTTACCAAATCATATAGACTTGGCGGTTTATCTCTGTTGCACTTTCCTTGAAGTCGCCTCCACCAGACGTTATCTGGCATCCTGCCCTATGGAGCTCGGACTTTCCTCACCTAAAGCCTTTAGGCTTTCTAGGTGCGATCGTCTAGCTTACTCATTGCTTGAATTACTATATCATAATACAGTAGCATTTGTCTACTTGTAATAACTTCCCCACCCTATTTTATTTAACTTAAATCTAAATTATATGTTATTTATCGTTCACAAATTATTCTCCAGATTCAAAAAAAGATGTAGCATTGCAGGATGATTTTCTAATAATATATATGCCATATACGATAATTGCACATGGTACAAGTATCGGTCCACTAATATAAATGAATTTTGGAATAAAGGGTGCTATAAACTTATAAGATATGATCATTTCAAGTGCTGTATACATCAAAATAGCTCCACTGATATAACGAGCAATCTTTTTTTCCTTAATAACTTTAATGATATACTTGCTTCCAAATAAAACAAATGGCAAACTAATCAAAAGCCCAACGATAATAACCATAATATTACCGTTGCCTGCACCTGCAATTGCTAAAACATTATCTAAACTCAGTGTAATATTTGCTATTATAATATTGAAAATCAATAAGAAGAACTTAATATTGGTAATCTCAGCTTTATTGACGTATTTGTCCTTTTCATCACATCCATCGGTCTTTATAAGATCTACAGCAATTATTATCAATAAAACACCTCCAATTAATTGAATCGGAAGCCACTGTATTTCCATAATAAAACTAATAATGGAGGCAAATATAATTGTAAAGATTAGTGCAGTGCTAATTCCAATAATGGTAACCTTTTTTCCAAGCTTTGAAGGCAACTGATCTGTAATAAGTGCTATAACACTAATGCTGTCACAACTAAGTACTATATTTAGTACTGAAACATTAAGGATACAAAGTAAAGTTGAAACAATTACATACATGAAAACTCCTCCGTTGCGTTACTAAAATAATAATGACATTCATGCTTATATTCTATTCTTTCAGTTTTTATTTGTTCCTTGTATAAAGAAATGGACTTTGTTTGATCGTAGATATGAAAGGCAAAACTTCTCTTATATGGGTCAAAGGATACTCGCCCTCCACTAGATTAAAAAACCAAAAATATATATAATATGTATAGAAATAATAATATTGAGGCATGAATCCGATTTATCTTCCATGTAATAATTGAAGGATAAGTTAATACAACCATTAACATCAACGAAAAAGGTAAATCTAATCTAATAATTTGATTTGGAACGGTAATCTCACCAAAAATAGAGGATACACCAATAACCATCGTCATGTTCAATATATTTGCCCCAATGATATTACCAACTGCAAGGTTACGATATCCTTTCAGCAATGCAGTTACTGAAGTCACTAATTCTGGAAGTGATGTTCCTAGTGCAATAAGCGTTAAACTTATGATGAACTGTGGCACTTTTAAGAGGGATGCGATGACAATACCATGATCCACCAATAACCTAGCACCTACGACAATAACACATGCGCCAGCGATAAACTTTAATCCGTTAAAGCAGCCTTCCTTCAGTGAAATTTTTTCATGCTTATAAGTGCCCCTTCGCTTTAAAGTCGTCTTCTTAATATTCACTTCAAGATAATTTACTAGAATATAGATGATGACACCTACTAATAATAAAATGGTGTCAACCTTTCCAATCTTTCCATCCAAAACCATAACCATTAATACAGCAGCATAACACAGCATCATGAATGATTTTATAGTATAAATTCTTGAGTTAATTTTCGAAGGTGATATTATATTACAGAAGCCAAGAATAAGTCCAATGTTACATATTGTAGAACCTATAGCATTCCCTATAGCCATTTCACCGTGCCCTTGAATTGAAGCAGTTGTAGATACCATTAATTCAGGAAAAGTTGTTCCTAGGCTTACAATCGTAGCACCAATAAGAACTTCTGGCATCCCTGTCGTCTTTGCAATCCATGAAGCAGCATCAATAAACCAATCTCCACCTTTAATGATTAGTATTAGACCAAGAATAAATAATAAGCAAGTAATAATTATACTCATAGTAATCTCCTTGTTGATTTTTAACTATATATTTTATGATGCTATTTTTAAAAAAGAATCAAATCTAACCAACGCGTTATGAAAGATTTTAATTTTTCAATGCTCTTTTTATGGCTTCGTAGGAAAGTAAAACTTTCCTACGAAGCCATAAAAAGACGTCTTTAGATTTTTAGTCTAAAGACGTCCTTTTGGACATCAAAAATACATATATTTCTTAGAAACAGCTTCCTCCAATAAATTCTCTAAGTAAAGAATTATATGGTATCTTATCACTTGTTACGCCTAAGAAATAATCTAATAGCTTAATAAGCCTTCTTGCTTCAGTATACTCCGGACAATCTCTAGGAACATTGAACAACAATGGCTCAGCAAATTGCTTTAACACTGTTAACTCATAAATTAAAACAGAGTTAAACATGACATCAGCTTCTTCTTGAAATGGAAAGATATAGTTTTCCTCACCTCTTCGAACGGATTCCCACATACCAATGGTTTTTATAGCCGAAGCGCCTCTATAATAATTATCTCTAACCATACGTCTGATGAGTCTTGCATCAGTTGTTGGTATTCTATTATGGTTGTCTATATTTAGTTGCGTCAAAGCACTGATATATATTTTAAACTTGCTATCATCAGGAATTGCATAAGATACTTTATTGTTTAATCCATGTATTCCTTCAATTACCAATACATCATTGTCTTCCAAGGTTAGTAGCTTACCTTTATGTTCTCGTTCACCTGATATAAAGTTAAATATTGGCATATCAACAGTTTTTCCAGCTAATAAATCCGTCATATCCTCATTAAACTGAACAAGATCAAGTGCCTCCAAACATTCAAAATTAAACTTACCATCGCTATCTTTTGGTGTTTCTTCTCTAGATACAAAATAATTATCTAGGGAAATTGTATGGGGCTTAACACCATGTGCTCTTAATTGAATGGCCAACCTATTCGCAAAGGTGGTTTTTCCAGAGGATGAAGGACCTGCAATAAAGACAAATTTCTTTTTATTTGTATTATCTATTATTTGGTCTGCAATATGCGCAATGCGTTTTTCCATAAGTGCTTCTGAAACAAGAATAAGATCGTTAATTTGACTTGTAGAAATAACTTTATTCAAGTCCCCTACATTTTCTACCTCCATGATTTCTCCCCATTTAGAAGCACCCTTTAAGGTCTTAAACAGCTTCTTGTCTGGATTAAATTCATCTACTAAATTAGGCTGCTGTCTCGTGGAAAATTGCAATACAATCCCCTCATCATATAAAAACAAATCAAAACTTTTTAAGTAACCTGCATGTGGCGCAATCTGACCATAATAGTAATCATAATAATCTTCAAGCTTACAGAGGTTAACCATCGAGGATCTTCTATATTTAAATAGTTCAATTTTATCTAGCATATTTTGCTTTTCAAAAATTTCTCTAGCGTGATCTACCTTAACTGGTCTTCTCTCAAGGACAGTTTCTGCTGTAATCATTTCGTTCATTCTTTCTTTGATTTTTATTAAAAGTTCCTCATTAAGCGGTCGATCTAATTTAACTTCGCAATAAATACCCCTATTAATTGAATACTGTATAATTGTTTCTACATATTTATCCATACCTATAACATCTCTTATAGCTTTAACCATGAGAAATTGTAGGCTTCTTTGATAAGTTTTATAGCCATCTCTGTCCGTAATATCTAAAAAATCAATCTGACAAGGTTCTTCTAATTTATAACTGAGTTCCTTGAGCTTATAATCTACCAATGCAATAATGATTGGTGACGCAAAGCTATCTTGATATACTTTTGATAACTGAAATAATGTAGTTCCCTTATTTAATTGTACTTTTTTCCCCATTACCGTAACGGTTACTTGCTTACTCATGTTAACCACCTCATTTATAAGATTTGAATTGGGTTTTGCGCTTTCTGATCTAATAATACTTCAACTTCATCTTTTAGTTTCTTGCTAAAAATATCTCCTAGTAATTTAACCACAATATTTTCACTGCCAAAATGTGTGGCATCTATTAGTGAAATCCCTACTTCATTCGCATATTGTGCGTTATGATATTTAATATCCCCAGTTATTAAAACCTCAGCTCCTTTGATAATAGCCTTATCTAGCTCGCTGATTCCGCTACCTGTAACAATTGCTACGGTTCTAATTACTCGTTCTTTATCACCGACAAAGTGAATATATTCTAGTCCTAAAATTCTTTGAACAGCTTTAGATAGTTTTTCTAAGGTTAATTCTTTTTCTAATAATCCAATAACGCCAAGCCCCATTAAATGATTTTCTAAGCCATTGTTATAGTGATGCATATTTTCACCACTCGAGGGACTCAACACCTTTATGTCCAAAAGTTTTAATAATCTCCCTAAATAAAAATTGAGTCCATTAGGTGCCTTATCTAAGTTTGTATGGGCACTATAAAGTCCAATATCATTTTTAATTAGCTTAATAAGCTTTCTTCCTTCTACATTGTTTGATATGATCTTATTTAACTTGTTAAGCATTAATGGATGGTGCGTTACGATAAGGTCTATGCCCTTTTCAACAGCCTCATCAATTACTTCCATACTTGGTTCAAGTGCAATTAGTAACCTCTTCACTTCTTTTTTTTCATCACCAACTAAAAGCCCACAATTGTCCCAAGCTTCAGCTAAATGTATAGGGGCCAGCTCTTCAATTATAGCCATAATATCTTTTATTATTTTAGCCATTTTCCCACCTCACATATCGTTTCTGACTCTTTATCTAGCTGCATAATTCTTATCCGACTAGCTAAAGTATTTTTCAACAATAATTGTCTCTTAAGCTCCATATTTTTCATTATTAATACTTGAAGATATTCCCTATATTCCATATGGCTGCTTTCAATTAGACTTTTACCATACTTATATTCAACTTCTTTTTTATATTTTTCTTTTCCATGATCGCAAACAAGGATTGGATAAAATTTTTGTCCTTCTCGAATGAAGTCCTCTAATGTAATTTTATAGCCAAGTTTATGAACTTCTTTTCTAACAACTTCTATATCTAAATGAGGTGATAAAATAAGCCTTGGAATATTTTCCAAATAGTGCTTACCTTCACTCAAAATTTTCTTTATTAACATTCCACCCATTCCAGCAATGATCAGTGTATCAACTTCTCGATCCCCAAGTTGCTTCAATCCATCAGATAAGATCGTTTCAACTGCCTCTTGCACACCGCTCTCTTCAATATTCTTTTCTGCTTTTTCAAGAGGGCCTTTCGCTATATCCATTGCATATACCTTGACGGATATATCTTTTTTAACTAAATATATAGGTATGTATCCGTGATCTGTTCCGACATCTGCAACAATATCGCCTTGTGGTACATAACTTGCAATACGTTCAAGTCTTTTTGTAAGCTCCAGCTTCATCCTGCTTTCCCCTTTAATTAATTATATGTATTATAAATTAAACGGATAATAAGTGTCACCTTATTATCCGCAGTCAGTTTGTCTATTCTAGATAATCTTTTAGTTTTCTACTACGACTTGGGTGTCTTAGCTTTCTAAGGGCTTTTGCCTCTATTTGTCTAATACGTTCACGGGTCACATTAAACTCTCTTCCTACTTCTTCAAGGGTTCTTGCTCTACCATCATCTAGTCCAAATCGAAGTCTTAGTACCTTTTGTTCCCTATCTGTTAATGTATCTAAAACGTCAACCAATTGTTCCTTTAGTAATGTAAATGCTGCTGCCTCTGCAGGAACCGGTACGTTTTCGTCTTGAATAAAATCGCCTAGATGGCTATCTTCTTCTTCTCCAATAGGTGTTTCTAAAGAAACTGGCTCTTGGGAGATTTTTAGTATTTCTCTTACTTTCTCTACAGACATATCAAGTTCTTCTGCTATTTCTTCTGGAGCAGGATCTCTTCCGAGTTCTTGCAATAGTTGTCTTGATACTCTGATTAGTTTATTAATGGTTTCCACCATATGAACTGGTATCCTAATGGTTCTTGCTTGGTCTGCTATTGCTCTAGTTATCGCTTGTCTAATCCACCAAGTAGCATACGTACTGAACTTATACCCTTTTCTATAGTCAAACTTCTCTACTGCTTTAATAAGCCCTAAGTTTCCTTCTTGAATTAAATCTAAGAAGAGCATGCCTCTACCGACATATCTTTTTGCAATACTAACTACGAGACGTAAATTGGCTTCTGCAAGACGTTTCTTTGCTTCCACATCACCATTTTCCATTTTAATCGCTAAATCAATTTCTTCATCTGCATTCAGCAGTGGTACTTTACCTATTTCCTTAAGGTACATTCTAACTGGATCATCAATATTGACACCGTCTGGTAAAGATAAATCCAATTCAATTTCGACTTCTTCTTCAGGTTCAAAGTCTTCATCAGGCGTCTCTAATAGTTTGCCAATTACATCGACACCTCTTTTTTCTAAAAATTCATATATGTTATCGATATTCTCTGGTTCAAGCGTCACTTCTTTGAAATGTTTTTCAATCTCAGTATAATCAATAACGTTCTTTTTTTCCTTAGCCAATATTAAGAGTTCGTCTAGTTTTTTATCAAAATTAGCGTTATCTTCATCTTCAAGGGAAATTTTATCCATATTTTCTTCCGTTGTCATTTATTCTCAATCCTTTCTTGTGTTTACTAGTCTATCCATGATTTAAAGAAATATACAAGTCCTGCAATTCCCGCTTTACTTTGATCAGTTCTTGCAAGTCATTGACCTCAGTAACCTGCCCAGACATTTTATCAATGTATGCATTTTTCAAGATTTGTACGCTTTCATTAACCATTTTTTCAAATTGCATTCCATTTTCTACCTTAACGTCATTGTTAAAAACTTGTGCAACATTGTTTTGTTGATCAAGTTCTACAAATTTGTTAATGATCATTGCAGGATTAATTTCAAGATTTTCTTCATATAGCTCAAAAATAATTTCTGCGACTTGTCTATATAATCCATCTACAAATTCAGATGGTTTAATATATGGTCTTACAGCTTCAAAAATATCCTTATGACTTACTATAAATGTCAATATATTTTTTTGCGCAACAACGATAGAATCTTTTGAAAATCTGTTCTTGATTTTTCCTTCTGAAGAAGACGCATCTTCTCTTTTATGAGATACAATGCCAACATCTTTTCCAATCTTTTCCATTTCAGAATTCAGTGCTTTAGGATTCATATTATATCTATTAATCATTGCTTCAAAATAGCTGTCTCTTTTTATTTCATTTTCTAATTCAACGAGTTTTCTCGCAATACCTTGATAAAATTTTGTCTTATGATCTGGATCTGACAAATTATATTTTGCCTCTAATTGCTCAACTTCAAACATAAAGCTGGGAATTGAAGCAGCAATTATTTCTTCAAAGCGTTCCGGTCCTTCTCCCTTAATGAAATCATCAGGATCTTTATAAGGTAACATCTTTAGTACTCTTACTGAAATATCTGATGCTTCCAAGATCGGTATTGCTTTTAGTATCGCATTCACGCCTGCATTATCACTGTCATAAGCAATGATCAATTCACTCGTATACCTTTTTATCAGGTTACTTTGTCCTTTGGTAAATGCTGTTCCAAGAGAAGCTACCGTGTTATCAAATCCAGCTTGATGTAACGATATTACATCCATATATCCCTCAACTAATATCATATTATTTCGTCTTGAGGTTCTAGCAATGTTTAGACCATACAAATTTTTACTTTTATCAAACAGCTTGGTTTCAGGAGAATTCAAGTATTTCGGCATACCATCACCTAAAACCCTTCCTCCGAACCCAATCACTCGATTATGTATATCAAATATTGGGAACATGACCCTATTAAAAAATCGGTCATATAATTCTCCAGGTTTGTTTTTATCTTCTAACACAAGCCCACTATCTCTCAGAACAGCATCTGAGTATCCCTTACTTGTTAAATATTGATATAAATCATCTCTGAAAAAATGAGAAAAACCAAGACCAAATTTTTTCCTTGTTTCATCTCCAATTCCTCTATCGTTCAGATAATCATACGCTTTTTTCCCAAGTGGTGCACTCGTTTGATGGTAAAAATACTTTGCTGCTTCTTTGTTTGCATCATATAGCTGTTGCTTGTATTGAACCATTTTTCGCATTTCTTCAGAAATTTCTGGTTCTGGAAGGCTTATATTTACCCGATCTGCCAAAACCTTAATCGCCTCGACAAAAGAATAATTTTCATATTCCATCACAAAGGTAATCACATTGCCTCCTGCACCACAGCCAAAGCAATGATAAATCTGCTTATCCTGTGCTACTGAGAAGGAAGGTGTCTTTTCATTATGGAAGGGACATAACCCAAAATGGGAACTGCCTTTTTTATTTAGCCTTACATATTGAGATATAACTTCTACAATATCATTTTGATATCTAATTTCTTCAATTAATTCATCCGGATAAAACATCTCAGCTTAAAGCTCCTTCTCTATTCCACTGTTATATTTTCGACAAAAAGCTTGTGAATCCTTTAAATATTTTTATTTCTATATTTCTTTCCATGAGCTTGGTATGAAAAGGTCATAAAACTTGCGAATTGCATACGTATCTGTCATTCCTGCAACATAATCGCAAACGACTCTTTCTATGGGTTCTTCCTCAATTTCAATCATATCAATATACTCAGGCGGTAAAATATGAGGTTTTTCTTTAAAATATAAGAAGAGTTGCATCAACATATTTTTCGCTTTATCTTCATGATCCTTTGCCTTCGAACCAATATAAACATTGGTAAACATAAATACTCTTAGTTCTTTCATGGCTGCTTCCATATCCTGACTCATTTTTATTATGCTTTCATTCATACTATTATTAACGATGTCATGAATTAAATTGCTAATTCTATCCCTAGACGTCTTGCCCAGAACATCTGTATATATACTAGGTAAATCCTTAACATCTAAGATTTTTCCTCTAATTGCATCGTCTATATCATGATTAATATATGCAATTTTATCCGATAACCTAATAATCTGTCCTTCTAATGTACTAGGCTTACCTTTCGTTGGATGATTTAGAATTCCATCTCTTACTTCCCACGTTAGGTTTAGGCCTTGCCCTTTGTTTTCTAGCTTTTCAACAACACGTAGGCTTTGTTGATAATGTCTAAACCCCTCGCTACAAATTTCATCTAATGCATATTCTCCTGCATGGCCAAAAGGTGTATGTCCTAAATCATGCCCTAGCGCTATCGCTTCGGTTAAGTCCTCGTTCACGCGTAATGCTCTCGCTATCGTTCTACCAATTTGTGCCACCTCAAGTGTATGAGTAAGCCTCGTTCTATAGTGGTCTCCTTCAGGTGCAATAAAAACTTGGGTCTTATGTTTAAGCCTTCTAAACGCTTTCGAATGAATTATTCTGTCTCGGTCCCTTTGATATGCATTCCTAATATCACAAAAATCTTCTTCAACTTCTCTACCTTTACTATTTTTACTAAGTGAAGCGTAAGGACTTAGAATTTTAGTTTCTAACTCCTCTTGCTGTTCTCTCAAGTTCATATCACAAGCCCCCTTTCAACCATCTTATATCTATTATATACTCCTTTTCTAATAATAATCCTCTATTTGTCCTAATATTCACCTATACAAAGAAGGAAATGCGCTATATCATTCATAGTTGCATCTCCTTATAGGATCATTTTATGTTTCTACTCAATCAAATTTTTTCTCTTTATCACAGTCATTTTTATGGGCACAACCGCTACAGCTTCCACAGCCACCGCTTTTTCTTACTTTTAAGGTCTTTCTTACAGCAAGAATCACCAAAACCAAAACAACCAACAGAACCACTGCTGTTTCCATAAAATCACTCCTTTCAAAAGATGCTCGCCCTCTGCCTTCGTTAAGTTAAAAAAATCTACGCCCTATTTGATAGATCAAAAATGCAACAAACCAAGCTACCGTCAACTGATATACAAAAGAGAAAATAGTCCATTTCCAAGAATTCGTCTCTTTCTTTATAATACCAATTGTTGCCACACAAGGTGTATACAACAAGCAAAAAGCCATAAACGCATACGCACTAATCATATTAAATCCAACTGCTTTTAATGCAAATGCAAACCCACTCTCAGTAACTCCAAATATAACTGCCATACTACTTACAACAATTTCTTTTCCCATAACGCCCGCAATTAATGACAAGGCTGCTTCCCATGTACCAAACCCTAGTGGGGCAAAAATAGGTGCAATCGCCTTTCCTATAGAAGCACCAAAGCTTTCAGTCATATCAACATGTCCTGTAGTGTTGAACTCTAAAATAAACCAAAGTACCACAGATGCAAGAAATATAACCGTTCCAGCTCTAACAATATAATGTTTAACTTTTTCCCATACAAAAATAGTTATTGTTTTTACAGAAGGCATTTTATATTGCGGCAGCTCCATTATTAGCGCTGTTTTTCCTTTTTTTAAGGTCGTTTTAAAAATCAAAGCTACAACAATTGCAACAAAAACACCAAGTAAGTAAAGAGAGAAAGCTACAACAATTTCATAACCTGGAAAGAAAATCCTTGAAAACAATACATAAATTGGCATTTTTGCACTACATGACATAAATGGTGTAATCATAGTTGTAATAAGTCGATCGTTTTCATTTTCAAGCGTTCTTGCTGTCATAATAGCCGGAACAGAACAACCAAAGCCTAAAATCATTGGAATAAATGCCTTGCCGTTTAATCCAATTTTACACATGAATTTATCCATAAGTAAAGCAACCCTAGCCATATACCCACTATCTTCTAGAATAGAAATTGCTATAAATAAGCAGGCTATATTTGGCAGAAATATTAAAATGCCGCCAACTCCGCCAATAATTCCATCGACTATAAGTGCAATAACCCAATCTGTTACGTTAAATGCAATTAAAAAATCTCTAATTAGCCAAGATAACCCATAATGAATTGATTCAAATATGCCAGCGAAGTAATTTCCAACGCTGAACGTAAAGGCAAAAACCATCATCATCATCAATAAAAAAATTGGTATACCTAAAAAATTATTTGTAATAACCTTGTCCGCTTTATCTGAAAAGGTCTCTTCATCATGATCAATTTGCAGAACCTCTTCAATAAAGCATGCTATATAATCATATTTAATTTTCCCAATCTCTTCACTATAATTTTTTGATTCCCAATTTGGCAGCTTAATTCTCTTCATTATTTCCGAATCTTTTTCAAGTAATTTAATAGCCAACCATCTTTTCACATTCTCATTTAAGCTATGGGTTTCCGAAATAGCATCTATCAACTGATCAATTTTGTGCTCTATTACAGTTCCATAGTTAACGCTCATAGGAACATATTCGCTTTTCATTTTTGAAGTTTTAATTAATTGATGTAATAACTTAGTTAAACCCCTTTGTTTCGTTGCTGATACCGGAATTACTGGAACGCCTAATTCACGAGATAACCTTTCAACGTTAATTTCATAGCCTTTGTTTTCCATAATATCAATCATGTTTAGTACTACAACAACCGGTTTACCAAGTTCAATTAGTTGCAACGTAAGAAATAAATTTCTTTCTAAATTCGAAGTATCCACTATATTAACAACGACATCTGGATCATAATTCATTATGTATTCTCTTGTTAATATTTCCTCCATTGAATAAGGTGACAGACTATATATTCCAGGTAAATCCACTAAAGTAATGGTATTACCATCATGTTTAATGATTCCTTCTTTTTTTTCAACTGTCACACCTGCCCAATTTCCAACTTTATGTTTCGCTCCTGTATAAGCATTGAATAAGGTGGTTTTCCCACAGTTCGGGTTTCCAACAAAAGCGACTTTTATGTGCATGTCAATTTACTCCTTTCAACCTTTATTGAATTTTAAGCGCCATGTTGTCCTCGATGTTCTATTTGATGTGGTGAACGCCTTACTCTTGTATGCGTTTTTTTTGAGCAATTATTACAATGGCTAGCTTCCACATGTATTTTATCTGCAATATCTTTTCCAATGACAACTCTAGAGCCCCTAACGTTTAAGATAAATGCATTATTTGAGTAATGCGACATGATTTTAATTCTGATTCCTTGTGTTAACCCCATATCTTGAAGTCTTTTTTTTATTTTTAAATCTGCATCAATATTTATAATAGTAAACTGTTCACCTTTTTTTCCGTTACTTAGCATCATATATATACACCACCTTAAGGTCGATTAATGTTATGAGAATGGATATCATTTTCCTTTTAATTATACGCTAAAATATGATTGTTGTAAATAAAATTTCTCGACGGATGTCTCGACGGACGCAAAGTAATTTAACGTTTAAGCAACACTTTCTTGCACAAAAAAACAACGGCTAAATCTATTCTATTTTAACCATTGCTTATACCTCATCTTACTTGATCATTAATAATATAATAGACATAATAAAGCCTAATAATCCACCTAACAACGTTATTGCTCTTAATTCTTTCTTTGCAACAGTCAGAATGACCTCTTCAAAGGTATCAATTTCAAATGAATTAATTTGTTTCTCAACAATTGTTGAAATCTTCACCGAACCAATTAACTTAATAATATAATTTTTCACAATAAAATAGTAAAGTTCCAATACTTTATTTGATAGTTTGTTTTTACTTTCCTCTGTAATGAAGATTTTGGAACCAATTATTTGTTGAATCAACAATGAGATCCATTCTTCAGCAGGCAGTTTCATTTCATTCATATTGTTTTTAAACATATTATAAATATATTCAGAAAAATTGTTTACTGATGCTTCAAGACATCCACTAGATATATCATTAGCAAACTCAAGTGGTGTCTGATCTATGTTGTAAATGTATTCACTTAATTTGTCTATAAGTGGTTTATCCAATATGCTCTTGGCTATAGATCTGGCAATTTCTTTCCTGGATTGTTCAGGTGCAATTTCACCTATTGGTTTTTGAATTGCTAGGGAAAAATACTCATTTATAACCTCTGATATTTCAGTAGTTTCAAGTTTTTCATTTATAGTTGTGACAATACTTTCATAAATTGAATTTGAATTAACAAACATAGCACCTAATGCACCAAATTTGCTATTAATTATTTCTGTAATTATCTCTTTGCCTTTTTCTGAAACGTTTTCACTTGTCATAACTTGCTGAATCGCTTCCTTGATCTTCGGTTCATTAAAAGTTATAAGATGCTTTATTTGCTGAAGTAATTGGACTCCTATAAGCTCTTCAATAGTCTTCTCAGCCTCCAACAATACTTCAATTTCATTAGCAAGAATGTCAACATTTCTTTGGGCGCTAACAAGTTGTTCTAGCAACACTTGAAGTATTTCTTTATTTTCCATGGCAATTACTTTAATTGATTTTTCATTTAAAATGTTAATTATTTGCTGATTCAAAACACTTATTGCCTTCTTTTCTAATCCATCTTCATTCATGTATACAAACAATTGATTTACGACTAACTTTGAAATAGTTTTACTAAGTTGATCTATTTCATCTATGTTTTTAAATAATAAAGATAGGTTTAATTCACCATCTTTAATATGAGTCTCCTCTTCAAAAAAAGCTACTATGGTTTGACCAATTGTATCTGAAGTTAATTCGCCTAATATAACTTCGTCTGTAAGAAGATACTGCTCAACTACTTCGCCCATAGCCATCGCAATTCTTTCACGTTCTTTTGCAATTAATCCTGGTGTAAATGGAACTTTTAGGCCAAATATTCTTTTTTCTTTATACGGTTTAAAAAGCATTTTAATAGCAATCCAATTCGTTGTATAGCCTATAATGGCACCAACTATTGGTGTTGCAATGTTTAAATAATTCATGATCTTCACCTCTTTCTATAACACAGTCAAATGATACCAGCTCTTACCGTCACTACGTGCTCATACCTGTACACACCTTAACTTGCCTATCAGGTTAGGATACCTTAGTTCATAGGATGAAGGATATACCCCTTTATTGCTTGTGCAACGCCATGGTTATTATTGCTTTGGGTGCTATATTTAGCATGTTTTTTTAATTCCTTCGTTGCATTCTCAACAGCAACCCCATAACCGCAAGCCCCAATCATTTCAATATCATTGTTGTTATCCCCTATAGACATTACTTTTTCCATATTAATACCTTTATGTTCACAATACAGCTTCAACATATTCCCTTTAGAGACTTGGTTAGATACGGCTTCTAAAAAACATTCATAGGACTTAAAGAAATGAAAATTAGGGTCTTTTTCCTTTGACATTTGATCGGTTATTTCTTTTAAAGCTTTTGCTGGTCCAACAATTATTAACCTTGGGAAATTTTCAGTTATAACGTTTTCAAAATTCGGCTCAATAACTTGCTTATAATTATTCATCTTACGTAAAATCTCTGTAAACTCCGTTGATTTATTACAGATTATAGTATTTTCATTGTGTACTATAAATGCGACATCATCGCTTTGAAATTTATTATATAGGTCAATAATTACATCTTTTTTTAAATAATTTACCGCAACGTCTTTTAATATGCCTTCTTCTGACAACTCTACACCGTTGGTACCAATCATAATATCCACATGGTCACTAATATTATACTCTTTTGCAATTTTTTCAATTACAGATTTTGCCCTACCACTAGCAATACCAAATAAAATGTTTTTATCCTTTAACTGTTTGATTGCTTGAACATTCTGATCGCTTATATGACCATCGTCATCTAATAATGTTCCATCTAAATCCGTAACTACAAGCTGTATCATATTTATCAGCCCCTTCTTTTCTACTAATTTATTTCAAGGTGTCATTATTAGTTTTAATAAAGCCTCTCAAAACTTTGAGAGGCTTTAATTTAAAGCTTATTATTTACCAGATTTAATTGCAGCTTGTGCAGCAGCAAGTCTAGCAATTGGCACTCTAAAAGGTGAACAAGAAACATAATCAAGTCCAATATTATGACAGAACTCAATTGAAGATGGATCTCCACCATGCTCTCCACAAATACCTAATTTAATATTTGGTCTAGTTTTTCTTCCTTTTTCACACGCCATTTCAACCAATTGTCCAACACCTGATTGATCTAATCTTCCGAATGGATCTGATTCAAATATAGATTTTTTGTAGTAGTCATCTAGGAAGCTACCCGCATCATCTCTAGAGAATCCAAAAGTCATTTGTGTTAAATCATTCGTACCAAATGAGAAAAATTCTGCTTCTTTTGCAATTTCATCTGCAAGTAATGCGGCTCTAGGAATTTCAATCATCGTACCAACCATATATTTTATATCACTGCCTGCAGCAGCAATTGCTTTTTCAACTGCTTCTACTACAACTTTTTTAACATATACTAACTCTTTAATTTCACATACTAAAGGAATCATAATCTCAGGAACAATATCAAAGCCTTTTTCATTCTTAACTTCAATGGCAGCTTCAATGATTGCTCTCGCTTGCATTTCAGCGATTTCTGGGTAAGTTACCGCTAAACGACAACCTCTATGTCCTAACATTGGGTTGAATTCATGTAGGCTATCAACTGTTGATTTTAATTCTTCAAATGTTAAGCCCATATCTTTTGCTAAATTCTTAATGTCTTCATCAGCATGAGGTAAGAATTCATGTAATGGTGGATCAAGAAGACGAACTGTCATTGGCATACCTTTAAGTGCTTCATACATACCTTTAAAATCACTTTTTTGGAAAGGTACTAATTCTTCTAATGCTGCTTTTCTTTCTGCAACCGAATTAGAAACAATCATTTTTCTAATTTTAGGAATTCTATCTTCCTCAAAGAACATGTGCTCTGTACGACATAAGCCGATACCTTCTGCTCCAAACTCAACCGCATTGATTGCGTCTTTAGGGCTGTCAGCATTTGTTCTTACTTTTAATGTTCTATATTGATCTGCCCAAGACATAAAAGTCTTGAAGTGACCACTGATTTCAGGGTCAACAGTTTTAATGTCTTCAATGTAAATCGTACCTGCTGTACCATCTAATGAAATATAATCGCCTTCTTTTACTGTATGTCCAGCAATTGCAAACGTCTTAGCTGCTTCATTTATTTTAATGTCCCCACAACCAGATACACAGCAAGTACCCATACCACGTGCAACAACTGCTGCATGAGATGTCATACCACCACGAACTGTTAAAATACCTTTAGCAGCCGCCATACCTTCAATATCTTCTGGAGAAGTTTCAAGTCTAACTAAAATTACTCTTTCGCCTTTTTTAGCAGCAACAACAGCATCTTCTGCTGTAAAATAAACTTTACCTGCAGCAGCACCTGGAGATGCAGCTAATCCAGTTCCAACAACTGTTGCAGCTTTAAGCGCAGCCACATCAAAGTTTGGATGTAATAATTGGTCTAATTGTTTAGGATCAACTTTCATTAAAGCTTCTTTTGGTGTTGCTAATCCTTCTTCTACTAACTCAACAGCAATTCTAAGTGCAGCTTGAGCAGTTCTTTTACCATTACGTGTCTGTAAGAAGTAAAGTGTACCTTTTTCAATAGTAAACTCCATGTCTTGCATATCTTTGTAATGATTTTCTAATTTAGTAGCAATAGCCATGAATTCTGCGTATGCTTCAGGCATATCTTTTTCTAATCTAGTTATAGGTTCTGGTGTTCTAATACCTGCTACAACGTCTTCACCTTGTGCATTTAATAAGTATTCACCATAGATTAATTTTTCACCAGTAGATGGGTTTCTAGTAAAGGCAACACCTGTACCTGAACCTTCTCCCATATTACCAAATACCATAGCTTGTACATTTACAGCTGTTCCCCAACTACCAGGAATATCATTCATTCTTCTGTATATAACTGCTCTTTCATTGTTCCATGAACCAAATACAGCTTCTACTGATTCCATTAATTGTTCTCTAGGATCTTGTGGGAATTCAGTACCTAAATTTTCTTTATAAAACGCTTTATAAGCACTAATTACTTCTTTTAAATCTTCTGAGCTTAATTCAAGGTCACTTTCATAACCTTTAGCTTCTTTGATATCGTCTAAAATTCTTTCAAACTTGTGTTTTGGAAGACCTTTAACAACATCAGAGAACATTTGAATAAATCTTCTATAGGAATCATATGCAAATCTTGGATTGTCTGTAGCTTTAGCAAAACCTTCAACGGAAATATCGTTAAGTCCAAGATTTAGTACTGTATCCATCATTCCTGGCATTGATGCTCTTGATCCAGAACGAACAGATACTAGTAATGGCATATTTACATCACCAAATTTTTTGTCAGCTATCTTTTCTAATTTTTTAATACCATCATCGATTTGTCCTAAAATCAACTCTGCAATAACTTTACCATCATCGTAGTATTTAGTACATGCTTCTGTTGAAACTGTAAACCCTTGTGGAATTGGTAGTCCAAGATTTGTCATTTCAGCTAAGTTAGCGCCTTTTCCACCAAGAAGATTTTTCATTGATGCGTCGCCTTCATTGAACATATAAACATATTTGTTGCTCATTGAATATATACCTCCTAAAATTTTGTAGGTTGTAATGACAAAAGCAAGCCATTCTAATTCCTATTCAACATATAGTAGATAGATTATGTATCTATACACTATATGTTGTGTAGGAAAGGATAACCATATACTTTCCTCACTAGAACCTAGTATTATTTTAATAGAATAAAAATTCTATTAGTAACTTTTTCCCCAAATTTATTATGCGTAAGTATTACAAATTATCTCAATAAATTTGCTGTTTCTTGTTAGATATTGGCTAATTTTGGATTTAGCCCGAAGTATATTATATCATAAATACCATGAATTAGAAGTATTATTTGATTAAATTTACCCTCGTCTACTCGATTTAAAACATTTGTACAACTTTTTTATGCATTCCCAAGAATTTTAGTGGATTTTATTTAATAGGTTGCCCATATTATAACTCATCAATCCTTTTAATAAGGGTCAATGATACAAAACCTCCGCATTCGTTAGTTTAAAACGAACATTTTTCCTCAAAGTAATTCATAAGCTCACTAATCTTCACTCTTTCTTGCTTCATAGTGTCTCGATCTCGAATAGTAACAGCATCATCTTCTAGCGTATCGAAGTCAAATGTTATGCAAAATGGTGTACCAATTTCATCTTGACGTCTATATCTTTTTCCGATACTGCCTCGATCGTCAAACTCTACATTATAACGTTTACCAAGCTTAACGTATAAATCATCTGCTTGTTCTGAGAGCTTTTTAGACAGTGGCAATACAGCAATTTGTACCGGTGCCAGTGCAGGGTGGAATCTAAGAACAGTACGAACATCTCCATCTTCCAATTCCTCTTCATCATATGCTTCACATAAAAATGCCAAAGTTACACGATCTGCACCAAGGGATGGTTCAATACAATAAGGAACATATTTTTCTTTAGCCATATCATCGAAGTAAGACATATCTTGTCCTGAATGTTCTTGATGAGCCTTGAGGTCAAAATCCGTTCTGTCTGCAATCCCCCACAGCTCTCCCCATCCAAATGGGAACATAAATTCAATATCACTCGTAGCATTACTGTAATGAGATAATTCTTCTGGACTATGGTCTCTTACCCTAATACTTTCTTTTTTGATACCAAGATTAAATAACCAGTTTGTGCAAAATTCTTTCCAGTACAAAAACCACTCCATATCCTTTCCAGGCTCACAAAAAAACTCAAGCTCCATTTGTTCGAATTCTCTTGTTCTAAAAGTAAAGTTACCCGGTGTAATTTCATTTCTAAAAGATTTACCAATTTGACCAATTCCAAATGGAATTTTCTTTCTCGATGTTCTTTGAACATTTTTAAAATTAACAAAGATTCCTTGTGCTGTTTCCGGTCTTAAATAAACTGTATTTTTAGCATCTTCCGTTACGCCTTGAAAAGTTTTAAACATTAAATTAAATTGTCGTATGTCTGTAAAGTCTTTTCCGCTACAAGAAGGGCAAGCAATGCCTTTTTCATCAATAAAGTCTTTCATCTTCTCGTTAGGCCAAGAATCTACTGCTTCCTCTGCTACTTGGTTATTTTCCTTCAAGTATTCTTCTATAAGTTGGTCTGCCCTAAAGCGTTCTTTACAAGTTTTACAATCCATCAACGGATCACTAAAGCCTCCAACATGTCCTGATGCTACCCATGTTTGGGGATTCATAAGTATTGCACAATCAACCCCTACATTATAGGAACTTTCCTTAACAAACTTTTGCCACCAAGCTTTTTTAATATTGTTTTTGAGTTCTACACCAAGTGGGCCATAATCCCACGTATTAGCAAGACCACCGTAAATTTCCGAGCCTGGGTATACAAAGCCTCTTGCCTTAGCCAATGCAACAACCTTTTCCATTGTTTTTTCCATAATGATCATCCTTTTTTTTATTATTCTTAGCTGACTAAGCTAGTATCACTATCAAAAACCAGTCAAAGATTCTAAAAAAGTCAATAAAAAAGCATTCCTGTGTCCCTAATAAGGGACGAAAGAATGCTTATCTTCCGCGGTTCCACCCTCTTTGATACATGTTTTAATTGTATCCACTCTATACAACCTTATTCTTAAGGTTTTAACTGCTCCAAAGTGCCTTCATTAAATTCCTTCGACTTAGCTTCCACCATTCTAAGCTCGCTTTAACGAAAATGAATATAATTACTCTTCTTTTTCAACGCAAATTTGATTTATTTTTTCGGAAAAATTATACCAAATAAGGAAACTTATGTCAAGTCAATTCTAGCATTTCAATTGCCTTTTCCCATTCGAAGATATCCTCGTCAATCGTCTGCTTTTGCACATCAAAGTAGTCTGAAAATTTTTTGTATTGATTACTCCATTCAACTATTTCTTTATTATTCAAAGCATAATCAACCATATCTAACATACGTTGATGTGTTTCAATTAACAAGCTATGAACGGTAGCATCCGTGTGATTAAAGCACTCAACTTCTTTCAAAGCTTCCACCATTTGTCTCGCTTCTTTTAATGATTTGCTTAGTAATTGTTCATCTAACGGGTATGTACCTAGAATTTCCTTTGCATATTCACTATCAAATAGCTTTGTATGCTCATAATTCGCTTCAACAAATTCACTAAGCGCTGTTTTATACGCTATTGAAGTTAAACTTCCCGAATAATTAATCTCAAGAACTTGATTGCTTAATTCGTGCACATCTGCAAGCATTTCGAGCATATCTTTATTGATTCTAGCTACTTCTTCCAAATAAAATACTATATCCTCATATTTTAATAATCCACGTAATAAAATTGGATGTATTTCAGTCATAACGTTTATATCGTTAATATTTATCTCATTACAACTTGAAATTGTGCTACTTACAAGTTCTTTCAAGCGCTCAATATTACGATTCAAATCATCATAACCTTTTAATTTTTCATTAATTTCACTTATACCCGAAGCTTCAAGAACAAAATCATCCAGTTTATCCGCGCATTCACTTGAAAGCTTTTCTATTTCCTCCAAAGTATAAGGAAGTGAAATTTCATCTATTACTTTTTTATATTTATTAATGGGTTGACTGCATCCAACAAAAAGGATAATTATTATAAATAGTGAGGCTTTTAAAACAAAGTGCTTTATCATATTAATTAACTTTTCTACCACATTGTACACAAAAGGATGTTCCACCAGCCAACGTAGCTCCACAATCACAAGTAATCTCCTCCGCAATTACCTCTTCATGTACATCTTCTTCATTAACCTCTTCTACAACAACCCCTTGTTCTACCTTTTCTATTTTGTTACCACATTTTGGGCAAAACTTTGTTCCACTTGATACATCTGCACCACAACTACAAATAATTTTGTCTTCCTCTTCTTCACCGAGTGATTTTATCGTTTCCTCTCGTTTTCTCAAAGCTTCTTCAATTGCAGCTTCTTTTTGTTCAATGAATTGATCAATTTCAAATGCTCTACCAATCACTGCTTCCAATTCTTGAATATTTACATCCTCTTCTTTCTTCATGTTATACAGTTTCTCTCCCGTTGCTGTGAAAACTTCTGTTTTTTCTTTTTTTAGAGATGAGATTTCTCCTTTTAGCTTGTTTGTTTCCATCATCGTTGATGATTTAACACCGATTACTGTAGTCCCTTTGTTTAATCCTTTTTTAACCTTGTTAAAAAAATCAGCCATCCTTTTCCCTCCTATTCATTATTATACTAAGTAATCTATATGACCATTGGCCATAACCAATGATTAATATTCTAACTTCAAAAAGTCTAACGCCTTAAACTTCTTATTCAAATTATACTCAATAAACTGTTCCATAACAAGTTTAAACTGGTCAAAAATAACGCCATCTAACTCAAATCTAAATAATTGTTCAATTGGGTATTCCAATATATACTCAAGCGTATATTTTGTACCTTTATTAATTAAAATTGTATTCTTACCAGTCCTACATTCATTACACAGAACGCCACCATCTTTAGAACTAAAATAATTCAAGTTTTCTGTGGAATTACACAAAATACAGTTTTTCACCCAAGGAGATAATCCCATATAACTCATTGCCTTAAGTTCAAAAATTTTAATGATTAATGCTAAGCTAATATGTCCAAGTTCTAATTGTTTAAGGGTTTTAAGTACAAGCTTCATAATTTCATGATCCGCATTATTTTCAACTGAAATAAATTCTACAAATTCTAGTATATACAAACCATATGTAAGTGCATCTATATTTTTACGCAAATTATAAAAAGGCTCAATTAAGGACACTTGATTAATATTATACGTATTCCTGCCTTTATAAATATGAAAGTCTCCATAACAAAAAATTTGACTACCTGCAAGCAACTTGCTATTAGATTTTTTGGCTCCCTTAGCAAAAGTTGTGATTTTACCATAATCCTTTGTTAATAAAATCAACCGTTTATCATAATCACTAATAGGCATTTCATGTAAGACTAAAGCCTTCGTAACGATTTCTGCTCCCATATGATCCCTTCTCTCTAAACTATATGTATTATATCATATGGATGTAGCATTAGCCACGTCAAATGATAAAACGCAAGCTAGAAAATAGCTTGCGTTATTGAAAATTTTATTTAACTTGACTTAATGTAATTTTTCTGTATTCTTTTTGTTCTTGCTTACAAGCTGTATAAGATAAGTAATCTTCAATCTTCCCTGTTTTTTTAAATCGTTCCCATAGAATTCTTTCATTCATGACGATGCCCCCTATTTAACATAATTTGATTAATAATTATGCTTATAGGATGTCCCGCCATAAAATATATATACTGTGTAAAAATTACTATATACTTTTCAAAAAAACTACTTGACAAGATGAAACCGCCGTTATTACTGAATTTTATTGTGGCTATATCCAAAATTTCGGAGTAAAAAATCACTATCTCGCCAATCTTTTTTTATTTTAACCCAAATTTTCAGATTTACTTTCGTTCCCAACAATGATTCCATGTCTCGTCTAGCCATAGAACCAATCTTTTTTAACATTTCACCATGCTTACCAATAATCATTCCTTTATGAGAATCTTTTTCACATACGATCGTAGCATCTATATCAATAATGTTTTGTCCTTCTCTATCTTTCATTTGATCAATAACAACCGCTATTCCATGTGGTATTTCTTGTTGAAGTAATTTTAAAGCCTTTTCTCTAATTAACTCCGCAACCAACTGTCTTTCCGGCTGATCGGTAATCATATCTTCAGGGAAAAATTGTGGTCCTTCTTCAAGATATTTGAAAATAGCGTTCGTGATTGCATCTACATTTTCTATTTTCAAGGCAGATACCGGAATGATTTCAGCAAAATCATATTTGTCCTTATAGGCATTCATAACTTCTAATATTTCAGGTTTTTCTATCGTATCAATTTTATTAATTACTAAAATGACACGGGTACTAACATTTTTTAATCGTTCGATGATATAGGAATCACCTTTACCAATTTTCTTGTCTGGCTCTACTAACCATAATACGATATCTACTTCATTCAAAGTTGATACAGCTGTTTCATTCATATAATTACCTAGCTTATGTCTCGCTTCATGAATACCAGGCGTATCTATAAAAATTATTTGTCCTTGTTCTGTAGTAATAATCGTTTGTATTCTATTTCTTGTTGTTTGTGGCTTATTTGACATTATGGAAATCTTTTGACCTATTAATTGATTCATCAAGGTTGATTTTCCAACATTTGGTCTTCCTATAATTGTTACAAAGCCAGATTTAAACGGTTCTTTCACGTATATCCTCCTAAAACTTACAGTTTTAATATAAAGCAAGTATCACTAAGTTCACCTACAATATGTAATAATCCAGAAACGTTGATCTACTATATTGTAGGTAAAAGTGATACTAAATACTTTGTGGGTAATAATCATTTAAATAATAAAAAGAAAATATTTGTTAATATATAACGTTACTAGTATATCATATATTTTTTAACGTCACAATAAAAAACCCACTACTTAAAGGACTTGCTTCGTTAGGTTAAAATTGGTCTTTATATTTCTCCCACCACTTAAGTGCATCCGCAGAAAATCGTTCTTGTTCCTTTTCATCGAAAGTTAGACCGGCTTCTATATATTCGCCATTTGTTATTTCTTTTAAGTTTTCATCTTGAGAAGCCAATAGTAACGCATAGAGTACTAATCCCTTTTCATAAGAATCACTCGTTTTTAGTTTTTTAATAAGATATGGAATAGCTGGCTTACCTATTGTTCCTAATTCCTCTGCAGCTGTATACCATATACTCGGCTCTTGTTCGTCGCCATAAGTAGAAATATAGGTTTTATCTTTCAATTTATCGAGGTAATATGAAATATTCTCATCATCAATTTCGTCCTCTTGCGCATCCTCATCCTCTGGCACTACTTCTTCATCTTCATCTAGGTTATCAATAATTTCATCTTCATTGTCTATTGGTAAATCCTTAGATTTACATCCTACGACTACAATTCCAAATAATAAAATACAAATAATAACTTTTTTCATCTTATTGTCTCCTTTAATTAAGTAAAACAAACTCAAACTAGGTTTTTTAATTCTTGATTAAACAAGCTTCTATTCATTTCTTAATTCATAATAGCAACCTTTTCTTATATATTTCCATATATAATAATACATTATACCATTAATTAATGTCAACAATGTGATGAAATATAGTTTTTTTATGTGCTTTCTTCCAAGGGATATTTACTGCTTCATACGTATGCTGAGAGATAAGCGGATGGCGTAAACCTTCTATTATTTCAAAACCAGTAATAACTGCAGAATGTTGAATTCGATCTTTTTTATTAATATATTGTATTATGTCTCCAGGTTTTAACAATTCTGCTAGACGTACAGAATATGCATCATTTCCTTCAATAATTATTGTTTCTGCTTTAATTCCAAATTTATTTTCTTTTGTGCAAACCTTAATATACCAATACAGTGATGCCGCAACCGACCAGCATATTGAGGTTTTATTTCCAACACACCACCAGGGATGCGTGGGATGAAAGTGATTTTTACATCCACCAGCTTGCAAACATTGAGAGACGAAATTAGTGCAATCATCTCCTTTATAATATGGATAACGAGGGTTTGCTTTCATTCCGTATTGAACTGCATAATTAACCGCTTTTGTACGGTTATACTCATTTTGCATGGTAATCATATAAACCTGCTCCAATATTCATTACTATAATTCATTTTATTCGTAAAATATAAAAATATTTCTAAGTCAACTACCTCAAATTAACTGACATTCAATAAAAACTTTGTACACAATAACAAATAGCTAAAAAGTAAATTATTGCACAAAAAAAGGTGCGTCGTAAATTACATAAGTAATTTGTAATGCACCCTCTTTTTGATTATTCATTACCCTGCAGTAAGCTCTTCAGCTTTTATCTTATCATATGTATACAAAAGCCCTCTACCGTAATTCGTAATATAATACCGTAGACCATTTTTACTTTCACTTAGTCCAACTGAGTTATTTGATAGTAAATTTTCTAAAGCAGCTTTTACTTCTTCTTCTCCAATCTCAGTTTCATCAATAATTCCGTTAATGGATCTATAGGTATATTTCCCGCCACATAATGTTCTGAGAACTTTAATCTTATCAGTATCTGAATCCTTAAACCCCACAATACGTTTTTGCGACCGATCAAAAGAAAAACTAGCTGAATCACTTTCAGTTTCCTTCTCAATTATTGGTTGTAATTCTTCTTCAACTTCTGTTATTCTCTTTCTGAAGTCAACCAACAACTTGTCAGACAATGTATTTATAAATGATTTAGAGGATATCGCTGCAATTAAACAAAATCCTCCAACTACAAGCAACTTATTCTTATCCGTAGCGCTTTCAACAATTAGATCACTTGAAATCATATTCAAAAAAAGTGGTACTAAAAAAGCAGCTGCAAGTCCTATAAAAATCGACTTAAACAATTGATATTTTGTTTTTTTGACCGTTTCAAGAGAGGATCCCTCCTGCATAAAATAATTAATAATTCCACCAAATGCACCAAAAACTAAAATCGTCATGTAAATTTCTCCCATTCTCTCATCCTCCGTTAAAGTAGAATTTCCACTTTTCATCTAATGTTATGCTTATAAAAGCAGTATATTTATCATTTTATATCATTAACTAAAAAACATCAATAATCATGGTGTATATTTTTTATTTTTGTTATATATTACATAATTATTATTACATTATACGACAGTTTGAGCGTCAAAAAAACAACCTTCGACAAAAATGGGTCCATGTTACAGGAGACTTCCTTTGTTAGATTAAATTACAAAAGCTGTCTTGGTAGATAATTCTACAAGACAGCTTTATTCATTGGGCCTACCAATTAAGAGGGTCCTTTTTTATGCTTCTAACTCCGTAACGGAAGTTTCAATAGGTTGCTGCACTTCCGCCTTAATAGCAATCTTCTTATCTAAGTTTGAAAATGCTACAGACAACATTAATTTAATCCTATTAAGTTGATTCACCTCACTTGCCCCTGGGTCATAATCAATCGCAACAATATTCGCATAGGAGTATTGTTTTCTTATTGGCTTAATCATTGATTTTCCAACGACATGATTAGGCAAACAAGCAAAGGGTTGAACACACACGATATTTTCTACGCCATGTTTTACAAGTTCAATCATTTCACCAGTAAGAAACCACCCTTCACCAGTTTGATTGCCAAGAGAAATTAACTCTTGGGCATGCTTTGCTTTTTCTTCAATTGTTGTCGGTGGATTAAAGTGCTTACTCGATTTAAGTGCTTTTTTTGCAGAACTTCTATAGATCTCAGCAATTTTAATAAATAAATTCGAATAAATCCATGTCTTTTTATTACCGTTTAATTTTTCATATTTAAACTTTGCATTATAGGCAGTATATAGGAAAAAATCAAGCAAATCTGGTATGCATACTTCAACACCTTCAGCTTCTAAAACTTTCACTAGTTCGTTATTCCCTGTTGGATGATATTTAACGAGAATCTCTCCAACAATACCCACCTTTGGCTTAACAACATTTAATCGTTCTAGTTCATCAAAATCTTTTACGATATTCTTGACATTCTTTTTATATTCAAGGATATTTCCGTTTTGCAAATTAATAATTGCTTTTTCTAGCCATTTTTTGTGAAGTGCATTCGTTGCGCCCACAACCTTTTCATAAGGCCTAGTAGCTTGTGTTACTCTTAAAAATAAATCCCCATACATTGTAGCAAGTGCCGCAGTATGAATAAGCTTTAAATCAATCTTAAAGCCTGGGTTAGACTCAAGCCCTGAAGCATTAACAGAAACAACTGGTACTGTATCAATACCTGCATCCTTCATTGCTTTTCGAATAAATCCGATATAATTTGATGCTCTACAGCCTCCACCCGTTTGACTAATGAAAACTGATGTGTTATCTAAATCATATTCTCCAGATTTTAAAGCCTTCATAATTTGTCCAACGACTAGAATAGATGGATAACAAGCATCATTATTTACGTATTTTAAACCGTCATCAATAGCGCCCATATCTACATCAGGTAAAATAACAACATTATATCCTTGTTTCTTAAACCCTGCTTCAAATAGCGCAAAATGAATGGGTGACATTTGGGGTGCAATAATGGTATGAGATTCTCTATGTTGCTTCGTAAATACAAGCTTATTAATTATTTGTGATGTCTTCTTTGGTACAATTGATCTTTTAATTCGATCATCCATTGCAGCCTTTAAAGATCGCATCCTAATTCTAATTGCACCTAAGTTATTTCCTTCATCTATTTTAATCAAGGTAAATATTTTACCATGACTATGCAATATTTCATGAACTTGATCGCTTGTAACTGCATCTACACCACAACCAAAAGATGTTAATTGCACCAATTCTAATTGATCATTGTTGCCTACAACCTCTGCCGCAGCATATAGCCTTGTATGATATGCCCACTGATCAAGAACCCTCAACGGTCTTACGGCATCATTTAAATGGGCAACAGAATCTTCTGTGAGTACCGCCATACCAAGCGTAGTAATAATATTTGTTAGACCATGATTAATTTCTGGATCTATATGGTATGGCCTTCCTGCTAGAACAATACCTTTTTTGCCGGTTACTTTAAGATACTCAAGGACTTCTTCACCTTTTTTAGCTATATCAAGACTAAATTCAAGCTTTTCCTGCCATGCTGCTTTTGAAGCTTCATAGATCTCAGCCTTACTAATTCCAAAACCTTTGAATTCTTCATATAACCGCTGCGCCAAGCGTTCTTCTTCGTCCATTGGTAAAAAAGGATTCATAAATAATATATCTGATTGCTCTAAAACATCTACGTTGTGTTTAATCGTTTCAGGATAAGACGTAACAATTGGACAGTTATAACTATTGTCTGCCCCTTTCTTTTCCTTTACTTCATATGGAATACATGGATAGAAAATAAATTTTACGCCACGTTTAACCAAATGTATAATATGTCCATGAACTATTTTAGCCGGATAACAAGCAGACTCTGAAGGTATTGTTTCTATACCTTCTTCGTAGATCTTTTTGTTTGAAGTCGGAGATAGTTCAATACGGTAACCTAACTTAGTAAAAAATGTATACCAGTAAGGATAGTTTTCAAAGAGATTTAAAACCCTTGGCATACCAACTACCCCTCTTGGTGCCTCACTTTCTTTTAAAGGTTTATAGCTAAAAAGGCGTTTAAATTTGTAATCATATAGATTCGGTAAATCTTTATTTTTACTTTCTTCTCCTGCGCCCTTTTCACATCGGTTACCAGAAACATATCTAGTTCCACCAGAAAATTGGTTAATCGTTAATAAACAATGGTTCCCACATAATTCACAGCGTTCCATGACCACTTCAAAATTGAATTTTCCCAGTTCTTCTGCTTCTAACAGTGTAGTTTCATACCCTTTGGTATAGCGTTCTTTCGCTATGATAGCAGCTCCAAAGGCACCCATGATTCCTGCAATATTAGGTCTTACTACTTCTCTTTCGGATATTAATTCAAAAGTACGAAGAACAGCATCATTATAGAAGGTTCCACCTTGAACAATAATTTTTTCTCCCATTAATTTGGGGTCTCTTATTTTAATAACTTTTTGTACTGCATTTTTAATTACCGAATAAGATAAACCTGCTGAAATATCACCTACTGTAGCGCCTTCTTTTTGGGCTTGTTTTACCCTTGAATTCATGAAGACTGTACATCTAGAACCAAGGTCCACAGGGCTTTCTGAAGTAAGTGCTGCTTTTGCAAAATCTCGAATATCCATTTTCAGAGAATGTGCAAAGGTTTCTAAGAAGGATCCACATCCTGAAGAGCAAGCTTCATTAAGCATAATGTCATCAATAATCCCATCTTTAATTCTTAGACACTTCATATCCTGACCACCAATATCCAAAATAAAGTCTACACCTGGCAGGAAAAATTCTGCTGACTTATAATGAGCAATTGTTTCAATCTCACCTATATCTATTTTCAGAGCAGCCTTTATCAGCGCTTCTCCATATCCAGTCACCGTTGAGTTTAAAATGTTAGCGCCCACTGGAAGTTTTTTATATATCTCTTTAATAACGCCAATGATGAGTTCTAACGGCTTTCCTTCATTGCTTCCATAATGGGAATATAGAAGTTCCCCTTCTTCACTAATAAGGGCAACCTTTGTTGTAGTTGAACCTGCATCTATGCCTAGATAACATCCACCTATATAGGTATCTAATGCCCTCGTCTTCACAACATTTTGTTCATGTCTTTTAACAAACGTTTTATATTCCTGTTCATCTTTAAACAATTTTGGCAACCTATTCACTTCATTATTTGAGGCTGTTTTTAGAACTTGGGCTTTTTTAAGTATATCAATAAAAGGAATTGGTTCTTCCGCCATTGAAACGATTGCAGCACCAAGTGCAACGAATAATTGAGAATGATCAGGGACAATCGTTTGTTCCTCTGTAAGCTTAAGGGTTTCAACAAATCGCACTCTAAGCTCTGATAAAAAATATAAAGGACCACCTAAAAATGCTACGTGCCCTCTTATCGGCTTACCACATGCTAACCCACTTATTGTCTGATTAACAACAGCCTGGAAGATTGAAGCTGCAATGTCTTCTTTTGATGCACCTTCATTAAGAAGTGGTTGTACATCTGTCTTTGCAAAAACACCACAACGAGCCGCTATAGGATAAATCTGTGTATGGTTTTTAGCCATTTCGTTAAGTCCAATGGCATCTGTTTGAAGCAATGCGGCCATTTGATCAATAAAGGCACCTGTCCCACCTGCACAAGTACCGTTCATTCTTTGATCAATTGAAGTTTTTTCAAAATAAGTTATTTTCGCATCTTCTCCACCTAGTTCGATAGCAACATCTGTTATAGGAATGATTTTTTCTACTGTTTTCGCACAAGAAATAACCTCCTGAACAAATGGAACATCTAACCATTTTGATACAGAAATCCCGCCTGACCCTGTTACTGTCATTGTAATATCGCTATCTTCAAATAGCGAATACGTATCTTTTATTATAGATAATACCGTATCACGAATATCTGAGTAATGTCTTTCATACTTACTGTGTATAAGGTTGCCTTCTATATTTAATGCAACAATTTTTACGGTTGTAGATCCTACATCTACACCTAAATGTATAAGTTCTTTCATAATTATGCGCAAAAAATGCGCTTCCCTCCTAAATCCTGGTCAATGATACAAAACCTCCGCGTTCGTTAGGTTAAAATTAAGCGTCATTGTTCTTTAGTAAAATTTTCTATCCTTTATCATACTACTTTCATGTATTTACGTCAATAAATAATATTTACATTTAGTTATATTATTATAATATTTTTGATATTATATCAAGTTATTCGATAATCAACTCGTTAGGTATCCTGACTTTACTGCTTTGTCCATAATTTCAACAACATAATCCCATAGCGCCATAGAACCTTCTTTCGTATGCTCATTTCTCTTTTCTACTTGCCCTCTAGATATTCCATGATCAATCCAAGCTTTTCCTTCACTCATGTAATTCAAAATTATAGGTTGAACACGATCAAGTGCTGCTGCAAACTTTGCTTCATTCGTTTCTCTAACTTCAAATTCTTCCCATAGCCCTCTCATTTCTTGAGCTTGGTCCTCAGGTAAAAGGCTAAAAATTCTCTCAGCCGCTTGAACCTCTCTCATATATTTATCTTCGTTTCCTTTTTCATCATACGCATACGTATCTCCCGCATCTATTTCAACAATATCATGTATAAGTACCATTTTAATGACCTTTAATACATCAATTTCATTTTTGGCATGTTCACATAAAACAAACGCCATTAAAGCCAAATGCCAAGAATGTTCAGAATCATTTTCTCTTCTTGAACCATCTGCTAGATAGGATTGTCTTATAATGCTTTTCAACCTATCCACTTCAATAATAAAACTCATTTGTTTCTCAAATCTTTCTGTCATTTTTTATGGCTCCTTCGTAATTATCGTTTAAATCTAACACCACAATTTTTACAATAATCTGCATTCAATTCATTTTTAACACTACAAAAAGTACACTTTAATCCGTCTCCAAATAACTCCCCACATACTTCGCAATATTTAATTGGCGTAGTATGAATCGTTCTACATACTTCACATTTGTTTGAGTTATTTTTCTTTATATGAATAGGCTTGACCGTTTGCTCATAGCTATTTTTAATATTATTATAATGTGTATAATTGCTTTGATCTTCTTTAGACATTCTTTCTATAGACTCCGTTCTCATATGCGTTACAATAGAACTTATTCCAAGATTTTTTCTAGCTGATTTTTCAGCAAAAAGCTCTGAATTTAACGCTCTACCAAATCCATCCTCTTCTTGTTTAATGCGTCCTTTTTTTATCATCGCATAAATAAGGGAACCTATTATTATGACGATTCCAACTAAAAATAATGGTGTAAATAATAGTGCAAAGCCAATGATCATTCCAATTGAAAGTTTATTTTGATTTCCAGTTTTCTCCATTTAATTCCATCTCCCTTTAAAGTTCTTGTTTCTCCTTACATTATACCATATATTCAAAAAAAGTATCAGCATGTTTATTTAGCATACTGATACTTTTTCCTTGTCAATGCTACAAAACCTCCGCGTTCCCTAGGGTTTCGTAACCTATTTATTTTTGAACCAAATTCAAATTATTGTTTTTAATATATTCTTCAATCGCCTCAACATCTTTATCTCCACGTCCAGAAACATTTAATATGACAACTTGATCTTTTGGTAACGTTGGAATAAATTTAAGCGCATAAGCTATTGCATGGGAACTTTCAATTGCTGGTATAATACCCTCTACTTGAGACATGAGCAAAAACGCTTTTACAGCCTCTTCATCCGTGACAGCTTTATATTGAATTCTACCTATGTCTTTATAATGTGCATGCTCAGGTCCGATACCTGGATAATCAAGCCCTGCGGAAATAGAATAAACAGGTTTAGGATTTCCATCTTCATCTTGAATCATTATCGTATTCATGCCATGCAACACCCCTTCACTACCAAGCGTCATAGTTGCCGCATGCATATCCGTATCTAAACCTTTTCCAGCTCCTTCTACACCAATAAGTTGAACTTCCTTATGTGGAATAAATTCAGCAAATAAACCAATGGCATTGCTGCCTCCACCAACACAGGCGATACAGTAATCAGGAAGGCGGTTTTCTTTTTCAAGTATTTGCTTTATTGCTTCTTCACCTATGATCTTTTGAAATTCTCTTACCATAGTTGGATAAGGATGAGGACCAACCACGGAACCAATGATATAAAAGGTGTCTTCTATTCTGTCTACCCATTGTTCAATGGCTTCATCGACTGCATCACTTAAAGTTTGGGTGCCTCTTGTAACTGCAGTAACTTTAGCGCCAAGTAACTCCATTCTAAAAACATTTAATCGTTGCCTTTCTGTATCTTCCTTCCCCATAAAAATCTCACATTCCATGTTGAACATAGCCGCAGCAGTTGCAGTTGCTACCCCATGTTGCCCCGCTCCTGTTTCAGCAATTATTTTTTTCTTTCCCATTCTCTTTGCTAACAGTATTTGACCAATTGTGTTGTTTATTTTATGAGCACCCGTGTGGTTTAAATCCTCACGTTTTAAATAAATTTTTGCACCTCCAAGGCGATTCGTTAAATTCTCAGCGTAATAAAGTGTGCTAGGTCTGCCAACAAAATCCTTCATGTAATACAAATACTCTTTTTTAAACACTGGATCAACTATCGCTTCATTAAATGCTACTTCTACCTCATTTAAAGCTGAAATAACTACCTCCGGCACATATTGCCCTCCAAATCGTCCAAACTCATGCTTCATACTATGATCCTCCCTTATTTTTAATTAGGAAAATAAAAAAATCCTCACAGGAATTGTGAGGATTATATTTATCTAATAAAAAACACACCTCGTCCCTATTGGGGCGAAGTGTGTAACTCGCGGTACCACCCAACTTAAGCTGTAGCTTATCTCTATCAGATATAAAACATCCTATCTCTTAACGCGAGACAAACGATAACAGCTACTTTAGTTCACTGTACTCCTTAAGAGCCCATTCAGCATTGGTGAACGTATCGAGCTCTCACTATCCTCGAATCGCTATTACGTCACGATAACGCTTACTATTTCTATCATTGGATTTATTATTTATTATTTTTTTATTTATCTTGTAATTCATCCCCACAAAAAGGACAAAACACAATATTCATACTAAAAGCAGAAATATCTTGATTACATCCATCGCAAAAACGTCCAGATCCTTCTGTATTACTGGTCTGTAATAAATCTGAATCGACGCTAACGGTACCAAGTCTATGAAGGGTATCTTTCAAGCTAAAAATCGATATAGGTGTATGCAATATACCATCAATTCGCTTTCCATCTAAATCACTCATTTTGACTGTATTGCTTGAAGATAAAACACATTTAGCACTAGGTTGTCCTGATTTTATTTGTTGAATAAGCTCGTCACCCGTTGTTTGTTGCATAATATAATTAACAATTATAATATCTGGTCGAAACTGCTCAACTTCATATACAGCATCAAATTCATCTGCAATCTCTACTTCGAAGTCTAATTTACTCAGCATGTCCCTTAGTACTAAACTCTCAAATTTGGAATCGTTTACTAGCAAAGCTTTTTTTTTCATGAAACCAACTCCTTGTTTGCATCCCCCTTATATTATATCATACTATTATGAAGTATTAAAGATATAAACATGGACTACACATGTATTTAAAGTTTCTCCACATACACGAATATTAATACAATGTATTTGTTGGAACGATAAACAGCCATGGTGCAGATAGGATACTTAGAATGATCGCCATTATAAAAGCATTGCTTCTAGAAATTGCCACTTTTAAAAACAAAAATCTCGTTAAGAAAAAAGTGAGAACAATGCTAATTACGACTGTTGCAAGGTGCGTGCTAACTGAAATTCCATTTGAATAGATGTTATAACAATCGACTTCTTTAAAAAATATGCCCATAAGTTGCAAAAAAATCAACGATATGATTTCTGCCGAAAACCCTAAAATCCATGCCATTACTATCGTTCTAATAAATACTTCTGATTTCATTTTTATTTGAAAATATTTCAGAAGCAAATAAATCAGTATCGTATCGATTAATAATGTTAAAGTAAGAAAAAGAAGGATAAAATGACTGAAATATAATAGCATCCATATTGGTAAAATACTTTGAAACTTGATTTGATTTTCTGCCATAAATGATACCTACTTAGTCCATTTTTTCAACCTTTTTCAATATGTATTAATATACCATATTTTCACTTAAGATTCAATAATTTTACAAATCTTTATGATTCCATCGTTAATTTTATTCATAGCAATACCTCTAAAGCTTAATATAAGTATTGGGTTATCCTTTTTGCTAGACGCCATCCTGTACTCAGATATTCCTGCAACATGAACGCCTTGCTTTTTCAGCTGTTCAATCACTTCCCTTTCGTTACGATTTCTTTTTAACTTTATCAATATATTTAAACCCGAATTCATACCAATAATTTCGACTTTATCTTTCAATTTTTTCTCTATACATTTAATAGTATACTCACTTTTTTTCGAATAATTAATCCTAATTTTTCTAATATGCTTTTCAAAATCTCCTGACTCCATCATATTTGCTAATGCAAGCTGTTCTAGCTTGGATGCGGTTTGAGCATATTTATTTTTATCCTTTTGATAACAATTCATTAACTCATCTGGTAAAATCATAAAGCTAATCCTTATGGCAGGTACTAACACAGTAGAAAAAGAGCCCAAATAAATCACTCGATCATGTTGATCAAGTCCTTGCATTGCTGGAATAGGCTTTCCTTCGTAACGAAGCTCACTATTATAATCATCTTCAATAATATATCCCTTATTTTTATATGCCCATTTTAATAATTTACTTCTTGTATCAATGAGCATAACTGTACCTGTTGGGAATTGATGTGACGGACTGACATAACATAATCTTGAATTCATTTGTTCTAATTGATTCATATTAATACCCTTTTCATTTAATTCTAAAGGGAGTATTTCAAAATTATTGTCCGAAAAAACATCTTTAGCCCTGTTAAATCCTGGATCTTCCATTGCTATTTTACAAATATTATCTTTTTTTAAAATCAATGATAAAATATTCAAAAGTGGTTGAACGCCAGCACCAATTACTATATTAGATTCGCTTGCATGAACACCTCTTGTTCTATGAACATATTTTACAATCGCTTTAATTAACCCACCCTCGCCTTGAACAGAGCCAAAAGTATATAACTTATCTTGCTCATAATTAATAATATAATTTAGGTGCTTCTTCCAATTATTAAAATCAAAATTCTTCTCTTCCACATATTCACTTTTAAAATCATATTCATACGTATGGCTTACATCTTGATTACACAAAATAATCGTACTCTTCTTAACTTTAGGGGTAACGATACCTTCTAATTGGTTTACGTAATATCCTTTTTGTGGTTCACTGAAAATATAACCTTCTGCTAATAATTGCTGATAGGCATTTTCAACAGTCGTTCTACTAATCCCTAAATGGGTGGAGAGGTTTCTTACGGAAGGCAATTGATCATTTACAGTTAATCTATTGTTCATGATTTCATTTTTAATGTATCGATACAATTGCATAAAGATTGGCATTTTATCATTATAGTCAATATGTGGTGTAAGTTCCATTTTACAATGCTCCTTTTGAATAGGCTAAACTGTCCCTTTGATTCATTCCAAATCTGGCCCTTTTAATAGGGACACTTTTCCCTTATAGTATAAACAACAATTAATAACGACGCAAGGAGAAAAAATGAATAAAATTAATGTTAAAACAATAGTCTATACAGGTATTATGATGGCACTCGTCTTTCTCGGAACATCTTTTATTAAAATTCCAACACCAATAACAAGCGGATATATCCATCTTGGAGACGCCTTTGTACTTCTTTCAGGCTTCATCCTAGGTCCAATCTTTGGCGCCTTTGCTGCAGGAATGGGTTCTGCACTTGCAGATATTATGGGTGGCTATGTACCCTGGGCATTGCCAACGTTTTTGATCAAAGGGTTAATGGCAGCAGTGGTCGGTTACTTTGCAATAAAAAAAGACAACACAACGGTTATCTTATCAGCTACTACACTATTTGCAGTCATATGGGCTGGTTTTAATTTCTTGTTACGAAGCCTATTATCAAATCAAGTAACTTTAAATTCTACTGAGTTGGTTGCAGAAGTGGAGGTAGCAAATACTACTGAACTGATTAATCTATCTGCTTCTATTCAAGATAAGTTGCTGATTGCTGGATTGCTGGTTCCAGTACTATTGGCTGTATTAATATTCACCATAAGCAAACGCTCATCCATTCGTTTTTCACCAGTATATAGCTTGGGATTTATCATCTCCGGTTCCTTTATGATTGTTGGTTATTATTTTGCATCATGGATTATGTACGGAAGTGCTATTATACCAATCTTTGGTATTCCTTTTAATATCCTTCAATTTATAGGTGGTATTATTATTGCACATTTGTTACTACCAATCTCCCTTGATCTTCAAACTAGAATGAAAAAACAAGTACAATAATATGTAGAACTATTGCAATGGAATTAATGATGATTCCCAAATGTGCATATAATTTAAATCGATCCTTTTTGGTTTCACTCACGAATCCATAACCTATTCCAATAAGGCTCAAAACCATTGCAATAGTTTCAAATATTCCAACTTTATATTGTACTGCAATATTACTCCTATCCTCAAATGCTGATGCAAACACTGCAAAACTAAAAAAAATCACTGATGAAATTCCTAGTATTGTAGAAATAATTCCATAGCCATTATGAATTTTTGTTGTCAATTTCAATAAATTTTTTCTATCCTTCATGTCTTCCCTTTCTTGAGCTGTCTTAAAAATCCATAAATCTTATAAGTTAAATTAAATATGATGTAACCAATTGCACCTCCAACTGTATTAAGGATGATGTCATCAATATCAAAGCTTCCTACCACAAGTTTATATTGTAGCAACTCTACGACTAAGCTAACCAATGCAGAAAATATAATGACCTTCAAAAAGGTCCTTTTATTTCTAAAAAGAATAGGAACGAAAAATCCCATTGGCATAAATGCCACAATATTCCCGATAATATTAATTATTAGTGTCTTCGGATTCACATAGCTTCTATAAATAATATAATTTGAAATGGTTTTAAACGGTGACAAATTATATTCTCTAGGCACTCCTAGTGTTCTACCAAAGGATGGAGATAAGAAAAGTACGTAGGCCAAATAAAAAAGATATAAAAAAAACAAAGTACCGCAAACAATCCTTGCACTTTTTTTAAACTGTACTGAAAAAATCATTTATTTCCTCCAACACTTTATGCTTACCCAATTAAATGTTTTTTTGCATGTAATGCTTTAGCCCCAAATACGATAGAAATTGTGCCAACCGCTATTCCGATTACAATTAAAATAATCCCGACAATAATACCTACTGCGCCAGCATCCGAAACCTTTTTGTATATTTTTTCATTATATTCCAACATTTTAATTCACCTCTCTTAGACATGACAAATAATGACGCTGCTTTCATCATTCTATTATAGCACGTTACCAATGAAATACAATTCAATTTTATTATTATTAAATCATTTATACCTAATACACCTACTTCTACTTAAAAACGAGACAATGTTATATAGTTCCTTGCATACTTTATTATATTTATAATTAAGATTGGTATTGGTATTGGTATTGGTATTGGTTTCAATAAACAATCCAATTACCTAATTTAATGATTAAAATTTACTGTGTTAGAACTTCCTTCAATATAGACGTCTACTTCCAACTCTAATTGAGAATTCTTAAATACACTTCCATCATACTCCTGTGGATATTTGTTTTGAAAATTTTTTTTCACACCAAAGATATCAATGTCTTTATTTCTAAACTTCTGGTACAACGCCTCGCTCTCCTTAATTATTTTTTTCTTAACACCCTCTTCAACTTGTTTGCGAACCTTTTCATCACTTAAGTCGATTTCTTTCTGAGTTCCTTCAAAAGATAGCCGTAAAGTAACCTTTTTCTTAAATTTAATAACATCTTCCTGCTTTCCACCATATTGAATATCCGTTTTAATTTTATTTTTCATCATTAGTAAGCTTATATATTTGCCTTGAAGTTCAGGGTGAGGTATTGTAATATATCCACTTGTATGCTCCTCCATTATAATGGTAAATATCCTTACTTCTTCCATTGTTAACTTATCAACCATTTTATCTTCTTTTACAACAGCGCCTTGAGCTATAAATATTTGTGGATATTCACGTTCTTCAACCGTCATTAAAATCATAACATCTGTTTTATCCCCCATAGTTCTTAAGCTTGCATATTCGTAAAGCCTTTTGGGGTACGTAATAGAAGTGTTAAACTCATTTTGAACGATTTGTTCTATATATAATCCCATAAATTCCTCTTGGGTAACCTCAAGTTCTAAAAGTGCTTTGGGATCCCCTTCATAAATCATGATAAAGGGCCTTAGAAGATAATCTTGATCTCTAATGAAAATATCAAGATAATTATCTAGGCCATATCTTGCTGCCTTTTCAGTAAAAATAAGCGCTTTATTATGTGAAGGCATTATTTTAAATGATGCCATTTGATTTAAATCCAGCACGGCTTCTGCTATTGTATCACCTCTTCCAGTTAAAATACTTCGTTCCCCTTTTTCACTTGCATTTTCTTGACTATAAAGTGAACGAAATGTCTCCATATATACAATGGGCTTATTGTCTTCATCTAAATCCACTATCGTTACAACCGTAAATACCGTCCGGTTGATGTCTTGATAACTTTTACATCCCATTAGACATACTATTAAACCTACGCATACAATGATCACTTTATTCATTACTCTTCATCCTTTGTCAAGCTTGAATTAGATACATTCTTTAAGAACCCTGTCATGACATTATCTTTATTCTTATATTTGCTTAAGGTTCCAAGTGGAAATAAATAAGGATAACCACAGCTTGTAATGCCTGCAAGGTGAGAACAAAAAAACGCAAATCCTATAAAAAAGCCTGGAAGGCCTAACCATGCAGTTGTAAGGATTAATACGTCTACCCATACAACAATTGCAATTGCCATATTTGGGATTAAAAATGTTGAAATAGAGGCAAGCGAAACCACCAACACAGTGATTGTGGATGCAAGTCCTGATGCAACCGCAACGTCACCTAATATTAACGCACCCACAATACTAATAGATTGACCGATTGGTTGAGGAAGTCTTAATCCCGCTTCTCTTAAAAGTTGAAAAAAAAACATCAGTAGTATTACTTCAATAAAAGTTGGAAAAGGAACACCTGCCCTTGATATTGCCAATCTAAAGGCAAGCATCCTTGGAATAAGACTAAAATGGTGTGTAGCTAGTGCAATATAAAGAGGGGGTAAAAGCAACGATAGTGCAAAGGCAACCCACCGTAAAATTCTAACATAATTTCCAGCATAGATGTTTATGCTGTAATCATTGGGAGATTGAAAATTCTCAATAAAAAAGAAAGGTGCTGTAATTACTGATGGATCCCCCTGGACAAATATTCCAACTCTTCCTTCAGTAAGCTTGGATACAAGTACATCTGGTTTTTCAGTAAAACCCGTCGTATCAAATATGCTACTTCTCGTTTGCAATTGCTCACTAATATAATTTCCCTCTATAATAAAACCAACCTTTACTTTTTTAATTTCTGATTTAATATAGGTGACAAGCGTCTCTTGAGCAATTCCTTTTATATACACAATAACCACAAAGAAATCAGCTTTTTCTCCAATTATCACTTTCTCACATTTTAAATCTTTGTCTTTTAATCTTTTTCTAATAAGGGCTACATTAATATCGATGCTCTCAGTAAACCCTTCTCTAGGTCCTTTTAATACAGCTTCCGTTGGTGGAATTTCAATGTTCCTTGCTGGAATTTTTTTAACATCACAGCAGATCACATCGTTAATAAACTCAAAAACAACAATCGCATATCCAGATAGCAGCTGTTTGACCGCATCCTCTTCATTAACAACATCCTCTACATTATTCTGCGTAATCACTTCACTTTTATAAAAATCAATATCTCTAGAATTTACTTTTTTGTGAAGTAGCGGTGTGATAATGTGTTTACTAATCATTTCTACGTCACATATTGATTTAATAAATACGACCTGCACTTTGCCAAATTCCAATTCAAGTAATCTAAATGTAAGGTCATAATTGTCTTTTAGACGGCTATTAATATATTTTAAATATTGTTGATACACTTTTCTTCACCTACTTACGATCATATATCCTTATTGTTTCTATCCTAAAAGAATAATATTCAAAAATTGGGAAATGATTTAACCACTACTAATTTTATTGGGGGCCACGTAATGGACAAATTTACATCTAAACATTTAGGATTTGTAATCGTAGGCGTCACGGTTATTTCTTTAAAATCCTATCCTAGTTTATTTACGAGAAATGGTGGACGTGATACATGGATTGCAATGGGCGTAGGCTGTATATTGGCACTATTTTATCTATTATTTATGTTACACATATTTAAAAAAAGCAATTATCTTAGTCTCGCTGATCTATACTCTGCAGCTGTTGGAAAATGGTTGGGGCGTTTCTTCTTATTGTTGTTTTTAGGAACATTATTCCTAACCATTGTTGAAAGTGCGAGTGTTGAAGCCAATTCAATGCATACGAATATGCTTCTTGGAACGCCCCCCTGGATGTTTCTATTGTTCTTCATCCCCCCAGCACTTTATACTGTAAAAAAAGGCATCGCCTCGATTATGACCATTACCTTGATTTCCATGGTTTTAGTTAGCTTATCAGGAATGAATTTAGCGATTCTAACTGCGCCTTATAAACACTATGATTATTTATTGCCAATATTAGAAAAAGGCATTACAAAGGGACTCATTCTCTCAATGCTACAAATATTAGGCGTATACGGATCTGTCTCGATTATATTTCCATATATCTCAGATATAAAAGATCGAAAAAAAATAATAAAATATCAAATGATTGCGATGATCTTTGTAATACAAATGGAATTTGTTGCTTTAGCTGGCGTAATTGCAACTTTTAATATTGACTTCCTCAATACGATGTCTTATCCTAAGCTACTCCAAACACAGCTCATTAGTGAATTTGAATTTCTTGAATTTGGAGAGCTTTTTGTTATGCTGCAAATGGTTGGTGGGTGGTTTGTTAAATACGTTCTAACCTTTACAGCACTCATTAAGCTGCTCGAATCCATGAAGCTTGAAGTGAAGCATCTCAGCTACTACATTAGTGGCTTATGCTTTATTTGTGCCTATTATCTTTCTGATAACTTGTTTTTACTATTTAAGTTTCTAAACTATTATTCCTATATTTCCCTTGTAAACTTTATTATCATTCCGTTTCTTATTTTTTTATTATATGCTTTAAGAGGCTTCCCAAATGCTGCCCCTCCACCACCCATTACCCATCATTCAAAAAAACTGACAAACTAAAATGATACTTATTTTCAGTGACAATTATACAGCAGCTTCTAGTTAGATTGTCCACTGATCATGAATAATTCCTACTAAATACCACGTACCACTTACATCTTCAAATACCAATCTCAAGCTCTTCCAGTCCATACCTGCGTATTGTGCATCAAAGCCTGCAAAATGAAATTCTACAAAGCTCTCTGTTGGATATACTTGAGTTAGGTTATTGACCATATTACCTGAAGTACTCACTATCGTGTTGTTTCCTATAGTATCAGCATTGGCGAAATCAACATCATAAATAAATTGATCATAGTAATCACTAAAAGTAGCCTCTATTGGGTCTCCTGTGCCATCATACTCACCCCAAATATAAATTTGCGTATTCTGCAAAAGCCCAATCATGTCTTGGGCAGTAAAGACCAAGTTTGTCTGTGGTTCTATATACGAATATGGTGTGATTCTTACCCCTTTTTCAGGATGAATGTAACTAGCTAAACTATTCATATCCTTTTCCTTCAAAACATTAATGACTACGAACGCTTGATTAAGCACAATATTAGCTTCTGTGTTTAATTTTACTTTATATTCTTCTACTTGCTTTTCTAGCTCCTTTACTTTTTCGTCGTTTGATTTTACAACTTTATCCAAGGCCTCTACTTGATCTTCTTTTAGTTTAATTTGGCTTTTCAAGCTTTGTATTTCATCTTTATTTGTACATCCAGACAAGGTTGTCGTTGCTAAAGCCAAAACGAGTAGCATATAAGTTATTTTCTTCATAATAATTCCTCCAAAATAAGTTCTATAACGTATTCTAACATTTTAAGTGTATTAATGCTAATATCACCTGAATACAAAAAAAATATCCTTCAAATTGAAAGATAATTTTTTGTATAATTGCTTAATTAGAATGTATCCATCGATAAGGATAACAATCATTATTTGATCCCATTAAAACACGTAGCAATATGCTTTGCTTCAAACTTTGACTTTGTTGTTAACGCTACAATTATCGTTATCAAAACTGAAACTGCCAGTGATATAATAATTGGATCAACAACTGCTAAGTTACTCCCTACTGGCGCTAACGAATTTTTCCCAAATAAAAGCGCTGAAACTTTTAGTACTTCTGATTCCTTTGTATGGATAAACGTCATCCATAAAACACTCGTAACAAATCCACCACACATGCCTGATATTGCGGCAACTTTAGAAAGCTTTTTAAAATAAAGGGCGCCTATGTATAAAGGTAAAAAGGCTGCAGCACATACGCCAAAAAACAACCCAGTACTTATCGCAATAGCACCATCCCAAATGGAAGGTAATATATATGCTAAAAGCACAGTAATTAATATGGCCATTAACATGCCACCTCTCATAACAAGCATGAGCTTTTTCTCATCACCATCTTTATTAGAATATAAATCTCTTCCAACTGCAGTACCAATTGCGTGAAACTGTGAGCTAATTGTTGACATACCAGCTGCAACGATTACGACAAAAAACACTGCCATAAACCATTCTGGCATATAGGTTTGCAAGAATACCGGAATAACATTATCCGTACCTTTTGCAGCAATAACAGCTATTTCACCGTACTTTTCAAAAAAATATACATTGGATAAAGGCCCAACAATAAATGCAACACCTGTCATCATTAAAATAAAAATACCACCTGCCGGAACCGCTCTATTGATTTCACGGTTACTCTTAACTGTCATAAATCTTACTACTAACTGTGGTTGTGCTAAGACGCCAATACCTACGCCCATTACGATAGAAGATACAACAATCCACCAAGTGGTAGAAAATAGTGTTGGCATCGATGTCCATCCCTCAAATCCTGGTGGCACCTTTAGTTGCGCTAAAACAGTAGGATTACTCATTAGGTCTGATAACTTTTGATGGGCTGCACTTATTCCCCCTAACCCATTGTATACAGAAAACAGCAATATACCCATACCTATAAACATAAGCGTTCCTTGAAAAGCATCTGAATACATAACGCCTTTAATACCACCGAAGAACACATAAATTGCTACAATAATCGCAAAAAAAAGTAATGCAGCATTATAATTTACACCAAGGCTCCATTCAATAAACTTTGCAGCACCAATCATCACTGCCGCAGTATAGATCGGCATAAGCAGAAATATTACTGAACCTGCGAATTTTTGAATAAATTTAGATTGATATCTTCTACCAATAAACTCTGGAAATGTATGCGCATCTAAATTATGGCCCATTTTTCTCGTTCTCTTTCCAAAGAATATAAAAGCAATAATAATCCCAAAAAATATATTCATAAACGTTAACCATAATAAACTCATACCAAAGAAAGCAGCGGTTCCTCCAAAGCCAATAATAGCAGATGTACTAATAAAGGTGGCTCCGTACGATAGCGCCATTACCATAGGATGAATTTCCCTGCCGCCGATCATATAATCTTTGGAGCTTTTCGTATGCTTGAAACCTAAATACCCTAAAAACCCTGTAATACTAAGATATACAATCGTAAAAACAACCTTTAATACCATATTCGTATCCTCCAAATCTTGTTATGTAAATTACTTGATTCCATTAAAGCCATATCTTATCCTTAATTCATAATGAACCAAGTTCTCATAATAACTCGTTTATCTTGTTTTCATTTTCTTCCCACATCAACTCTTCTTTTATTTCATCACATTCTTTTTCTTGTCCTTTGTTCCAATTTAAGACACCATAAATAACACAAAATATCGCACTTAAAATACACAAAGTAAATACTAAGAATATATTCAAATCTTCTATACCTAACATAAGCGCCCACCTTTCATTATTGGCTTTTATTATTGACTTACTTTATCACTTCTTAACTACGTCACTTTAAAGCACTATACTATTAAATAGTATATATGAATTACCTATTTATGTCAATAATAAGTAAAAAACCTATCCAAAATTTAATTCTATTTTCCTTTATTTTTTAAGCAAAACAACTTTTGTTTCTTTTCTTCAATTTATTTCCTAGCCCATTATATTAAAAATGCCTAACAATTTATTGTATGAACAAACATATTTAGCAACTTTTTTGGATACACACTCAAGTGATAAACAACACATAATTGAATTACTACTAATATTGTTCATAATATGGTATAATATTACTGAGCGCCTAGCTCTATCCCCTATTCAAAAGGAGTAATCATTGTTATGCAAAAAACTAAAATAATTTGTACCATAGGACCTGCTAGTGATACAGTGGAAATTTTCAAAAGTCTTGTATTAAATGGTCTAAACATTGCAAGAATAAATCTATCTCATGGAGATCAACCTTATATTAAACATAGAATTGAGGTAATTAAACAAGTTAGAGAGGAACTAAACATTCCTGTAGCGATTTTATTGGATACACGTGGTCCAGAAATTAGAACCAAAAGTTTTGTAGGCGGTAGTGTTAAACTGACAGCTGGCAAAGAAATCACACTGTGTAATGGTGATTTTGATGGAACAGAAGAAAGCTTCTGTATTACTTATGATAAATTATACAAGGATGTTTCTAAAGGAAATACCATTTTACTAGACGATGGTTTAATTGAACTTGAAGTTCTTGAAACTAAAGATAAAACGGTTCGTTGTTTGATTAAAAATGGCGGCGTATTAAAAAACAAAAAAGGAATTAATATTCCTGGCGTTTATATTAACCTACCCGCACTTACCCAACATGATATTGATGATATCCTTTTTGGAATCGGACATGATGTTGATTTTATAGCTGCTTCCTTTATTCGTAAAGCAGAAGATGTTACTGAAATAAGAGAACTTTTAAAGAAAAACGGTGGCGAAACAATTCAAATTATCTCTAAAATTGAAAGTCAAGAAGGTGTAGATAATATTGATGAAATCATACAAGTTTCTGATGCAATTATGATTGCTAGAGGAGATTTAGGTGTAGAAATTCCTACTGAGCTTATTCCATTAACACAAAAAATGATCATTGAGAAATGTAACATTACAGATATCCCTGTTATCACTGCAACGCAAATGCTAGATTCAATGATTGTTAATCCTAGACCAACGAGGGCAGAAGTATCAGACGTCGCAAATGCTGTTCTCGATGGAACAGATGCCATTATGCTTTCTGGCGAGACAGCTGCTGGGGCTTATCCTATTGAATCTGTGAAGGTTATGAGGAGGGTTGCTCTGGCATCTGAAAACTCACTAAACTATCAACAAATGCTTAAGAAAATATCAAAAGTTCAAGACAACACTATAGCAAATGCAGTAAGCTATTCAGCCTGTAGTACTGCTATGAACTTAGGCGCAAAAGCAATCATTTGTCCGACACATAGTGGAAAAACTGTTAAACTTATTTCCATGTTTAGGCCAAGTGTACCAATCATTGCTTTAACAACAAATGAAAGAACACAAAGACATATGCAATTAAATTGGGGTGTTATTCCAATTCTTATTTCAGAAGAGACGTCCTCAGATGTTTTATTTTATAAATCAATTCAAAAAGCAAAATCAATGGGTCTTGTCAGTCCAAAAGATTTGGTAGTAATTACTGCAGGCATACCTCTGGGTGTAGCAGGTTCAACCAATCTTATGAAAATTCAAGAAGTCACTTAATAAAATCAGCACTGCTTAAATATTTAATGGCCACCTCTTTTCAAGGTGGCCATTATGTATTACACGAGTACGCCTAATTCTACTACTCACTTATTTAACGCTCTACATGGTTATTGTTAGAACTAATAGTCGTCTTCTTTAACTTATTAAAATAAGCTGCTAAAAATGCAGTAATAGGAATTGTAGCTACAAGGCCTATTGTTCCTGCTAACGCTCTTACAATTTCAACGACAATCAAATCATAATTAATTGTCTCAACAAGTGGCTTATTATAAGCAAGAATTAAAATCAATACATTTAATGATGAACCAGTATAAGCTAAAACTAAAGTATTTACCATGGTCCCCATGATATCTCTACCAATATTCATCCCGGATTGAAATAACTGCTTAATACCCATGCCAGGGTTGGCGGTCTTCACTTCAACAATTGCAGAAGAAATTGACATACTTACGTCCATCACGGCACCTAAAGTACCGAGTAAAATAGAAGCAAAAAGTAATCCACTAAAATTAAATTGTGTGCCTTGTGGAATAAATGAAAGCAACTGTACCTCTTCGTAGGAAAAACCAATAAGCTTTGCATAAGAACTAAAGGTATATGCTAAAACACCTGCTACCAATACACCTGCTAAAGTGCCAAGAATGGAGGTCAATGACTTTTTACTAAAACCACTAATAATCACGATAGTTGTAATTGCAATTCCTGAAGCAATAAGTACCGATAAAATGATGGGATCTTGCCCCATTAGTATTCTTGGCAAAAACACCTTCAAAACCAATACTGCTGTTACGATAAGTGAAATTAATGCTTTTAGCCCCTTCAGCCTTCCGATTGCAACTACAAGAAGCGTAAAAATAACAATCATGTAAATAATAAATCGGTCTCTCCTATAACTTACTATGTAAGCATTATACACAATGGTTTCACTTTCATCCAGTTCAAGATATAAAAGCACCTCGTCTCCTACATGCGCTTCTATATGTGGTGATGAGCTTTCAAAAACATCCTCGACCTTAATAGTTTGATCTTTATATCGAGCATCCGTTATCTTCGCCGTATATTTTATACTTGTTGTTTCATAGCCAGTGTCGTCGTTTGTTGTTTTACCTAATTCCTCAATAATCTCTGCGCTAAATAGTTCACCTTCATCGCTGAGATGATTTCCTTTTGTTGGTTGTATCAAGATCCATATTAAAATACCAATTGCACTAATAGCTACTAAATACTTTACCCATTCTTTATTTAAATGCATCTTTATCTCCTTACTTAACTTTTATGTCTTTTAATGACTTTAAGTCTTGTAAACTCTTCTCTTTCTTTTTCTTCTAACGCATTTTGAATATCTTTTGTTAACTTTTCATAACGTGGAATCATAATATTCATCAATGCATTGGCTCTCTTTTGAGTCCTTTTAATATTAACTGCTAATCTATAAATAGCATTTTCAAATTCTGCTAATTCTAATGTTAATTGTTTGACTTTTTCAAATTTACTATAGGCATCATCCAAAGAAATAGTCGTTCTTGCAAAGCCATACTGTGGTTTTAAAGGCTCCTTTGGTAAACTTACCATCGGAATTTCAACCCCCATAATACTACGAACCTTTATTTCAACTCGATCTTCTTCTTGAATCGAGTGACCGATTTGCTCGACAGTATTAATTCCTATTGATATATTCGCTTGTTGCAAGGCTTTATAGGCCTCTCTAAAAGTGGAATCAATATGGTTTTGAATTTCTTCGGCCTTAGCGATTAAGGCCATCATTTCTGTAACCAAAATATTTCTTTTTTTATCTAATAACTCATATCCTTGTTCTGACAAGGCAAGCGTATTTTTAGCAACGATCAAATTACCCTTGGTTGGAAATAATATGTTTTCCAAAATGCATCACATTCCTTTTTATAACGGTTTGGTTTAAGCACTAAGCTTTAGGTTTATAATACTTATCAAGTACTTCTTCGCCTATTCGGTCCAGTTCATCCCTAGGTAAGATGCCTAACAAGTCCCAACCTATGTCTAGCGTACCATCCATAATTCGATTTTCATCTTTTGATTGAGCAACAAATCTTTCTTCAAAATTCTTGCCAAAAGACATATATAGTGCATCCATATCTGACAACTCATCTTCTCCAATAACAGAAGCTAATGCCTTTACTTCTTGTACATGTGCATAAGAAGCAAAAAGTTGATTGGCTATTTGAGGATGATCATCCCTTGTAAATCCCTGCCCAATACCATCCTTCATAAGCCTTGATAATGAAGGCAATACGATGATTGGTGGGTATACACCTTTTTGATGCAGCCCTCTATCTAATACAATTTGCCCTTCAGTTATATAACCTGTTAAGTCGGGAATGGGGTGAGTAATATCATCATTTGGCATGGTTAAAATTGGTATTTGTGTAATAGAACCTTCTCTATCCTTTAACATTCCTGCACGCTCATATAATGAAGCTAAATCACTATACATATAACCAGGGAAGCCTTTTCTACTTGGAATTTCTCCTTTAGAGGATGAAATTTCCCTCAGCGCCTCACAATAGGAAGTCATATCCGTTAAAATAACCAAAACATGCATATTATGTTCAAATGCCAAGTATTCAGCTGCTGTAAGCGCACATCTTGGGGTAACAATTCTCTCAACAACAGGATCGTTTGCTAAATTTAAGAACATAACAACTTTTTGTAAAACGCCACTTTCTTGAAAACTTCTTTTAAAGAAATCTGCGACATCATTTTTAACACCCATCGCTGCAAAAACGATAACAAAATCCTTATGCTCATCTGCAGAAAGTTGAGCTTGTTTAACAATTTGAACTGCCAGCTGATCATGAGGCAATCCATTCCCAGAAAAAACTGGTAACTTTTGTCCTCTAATTAACGTCGTTAATCCATCAATAGCCGAAATTCCTGTCTGTATATAGTTTCTTGGATATTTTCTAGAAATAGGATTAATAGGATTGCCATTTACATCCCAATTCACATTGGCCATAATATCACCTAATCCATCTATAGGTCTACCAAGTCCATCCATCGTACGTCCAAGTATTTCTTTTGACAGTCCAATTTCTAACGCCTTTCCTAAAAACCTCGTCCTCGTATTAGAGCTTGACATTCCGGTAGTTCCTTCGAAGACTTGAATAACGGCAATATCGTCTTGAATCTCTATGACTCTACCGGCTCTTTTTTCACCACTTTCAAGGGTAATTTCAACCATCTCTTCATAAGACGCATCTTTAACACCTTGTACTATTACGATAGATCCTGTAACTTCTTTGAGCCCTAAATATTCAATATTCATTAGCTATTCACCCTTTCGAAACTTCTGTAACTTTCAATTAAACCGTTACATAAGTCATCAATTTTTACATATAACTCGTCAAAAGCCTCTAAATGCTCGTTGTCATAATTATATTTCATTTTTACAAGCTCATCAAAAATTCCTGTTTTTCTAAGTTGAGATACAGGAATACCCTTTCCTAACAAATTAGCCCCTTGCTCATGTAGGTATAAAATCGCTTGCATCATTTTAAACTGTTTTTCTATTGGTACAAAAGTATCTATATCATGAAAGGCATTCTGTTGTAAAAATCCTGTTCTTATAAGCTTGGAGGTTTCTAATATTAGCTTTTGTTCTTCAGGTAATATATCTGCTCCAATGAGCTTTACAATTTCCATAAGTTTGCTTTCTTCTTGTAGCAACCTTGCAATATGATTTCTTACCTTAAAAAATTCTGATGATACTTGGCTTTCATACCAATCCTCTAAATCATCTGTATATTCACTATAACTATTCAACCAATTAATAGCAGGATAATGTCTTGAATAAGCCAATTGCCTATCAAGGGCCCAAAAACATCTAACGAATCTTTTTGTGTTTTGCGTGACTGGTTCTGAGAAGTCCCCACCTTGAGGAGATACAGCACCGATAATACTAACAGAACCTTCTGAATTATTTAAATTATCAACATATCCTGCTCTTTCGTAAAACTGTGATAGCCTTGATGGTAAATATGCCGGAAATCCTTCCTCAGCAGGCATTTCTTCAAGTCTACCTGAAATTTCTCTCAGTGCTTCAGCCCAACGCGAGGTAGAGTCTGCCATAACTGCTACATGATAGCCCATATCCCTAAAATATTCTGCTATAGTAATACCTGTATATATAGATGCTTCACGAGCAGCTACAGGCATATTAGAAGTATTCGCTATAAGAACCGTTCGCTCCATTAGGGGTTTCCCAGATTTAGGATCAATAAGATCTGGAAAGTCCTCAAGAACTTCAGTAATCTCATTTCCTCTTTCACCACAACCAATGTATACAATGATATCAGCATCACACCATTTTGCTAGTTGATGTTGTGTCATCGTTTTTCCAGTACCAAAACCACCTGGTACAGCAGCTGTACCTCCTTTGGCAATTGGAAATAATGTATCAATAATACGTTGCCCTGTTACTAAGGGCTTATCTAGTCTTCTTCTATGTGAAAAGGGTCTTGGCTTTCTAACTGGCCATAGTTGAAATAAAGTTAAATCAATGATATCATCATATTTATTTTTTATTTTTACAATTACATCATTTACGGTATAGCTTCCATTTTTCGCAGTAAAAACAACGGTACCTTCAAGATCAGGCTTAATCATAATTTTATGTTTTACAAGCTCAGTTTCTTGTACTAATGCATAAATATCTCCACCTTTAAGGAAATCTCCTTCTTGTACGATAATGTCAACGTCCCATTTTTTACTACTATCTAAAGACTCCGTATCTAACCCTCTACTTATAAATGAACCAGATTTTTCTTCAATATTTTTAAGTGGTCTTTGAATTCCATCAAATACGCCACCAATAATTCCTGGACCTAATTGTAACGATAAGGGTTCACCACTTGAATAAACAGGTTCTCCAACTTTTAATCCTGTTGTGGACTCATATACTTGAACAATAACATTTTCATTCTCTAAGCTTATGACCTCACCAATCAATTTTTCCTTTCCTACTAAAACCATTTCAAGCATTTGAAATTGATTGCTTCCTCTTACAGTAATAACCGGTCCATTGACACCTGCTATTTTGCCTTTTTGCTCCACATTAACACCTTCTTTGTTTTTTCATACTTTTTACATTTCTACTTGAATTTGACAACGCTGTAAAAAAGATGGTTTTTGATCTTCTAACCTTTTTGAATAAGAATCATCAATAAATTGATTTTTGGTTTTATTCATAATCTTGCATCCGCCAAGCATTTCGATATTTTTATTTTCGATCTTGATAGGTTGATTAAAAATCTCTTTTAACGGATCTAAATATTTTTCATCTGAATAACTGATGATGATCTCTATTTCACCTGGCCCGATATCTTCAATATTTTTCTTAATCAACCCTACAAGCTCGTCAAAGTAGCCCTCACTTTGCGTATGTATTTTCAATTTATCTTTCGTTAACTGAAAAACAGCCGCGATGACTTCTGATCTTTTGTTTAATAATTTCATTTTATTATCCATAACCACCTTAGACATAATTTCATTTTTTTCTTTGTCAATTTTCTTTAGGCTATTTTGGATAAGGTTATAGTTCTCTGTTAAATATTCCGTTTGTTTTTTATCATATTCAACTTTATTGTTTTCAATAATATCTCCAAGTAACGCCTTTTTTTTTGCTGCAACGTCCTTCATGATATCATTTGCAAAGCGTTCTAATTTTTCTTCTACGATTTTCATAATTTACACCTCATATCTTTAATCCAATTGCTTCTCTAACATATTTTGTAATAGAATCTGGTGTTCTCCCAGTACCATGTCTATCTGGTATTTCAACAACCAAAGGTATATGATAATTCAACTTAATATCTCCAATGATATCAGGTACGAGTTGTCCTAATTTTTCAGTGATTAGCAAAACACCTACTTCTCTATCTAAAAGCACTTGAGAAATCGCTTGTCTAACCTCTTCAATTTCATGAACTACAACGCCCTCAATACCCGCAAGTCTAAAACCCGTACTTGTATCAACATTATCGCTGATTAAGAACATTTTCATAAAATCACTCCTAGTTTGCCATTATTGACCTAAAATCATAATAGATATAATTAATCCATATATAGCTATACCTTCTGCTAAACCAACAAATATAACCGTTTTACCAAGTAGTTTTTCATTTTCACTAATTGCGCCTATTGCTGCTGATCCTGATACTGCTACTGCAATACCTGCACCTATACAAGCCAATCCAGTAGATAAAGCTGCCGCTAAATATCTAAATCCATCAATATTTGGTGCGCCTGCAAGTTCCGCTCCTGCTGCTGAAGCCGCGCCTCCTCCAAATAATGCAACTGCTGCTACAATCATAAGAGCAAAAAAGGTTGATAAGTTTACCCCTAAGAATTTTTTAATTTTTGAACCTTCTAATTGACGCTTTATACCATAAATGCCTACGCCTACTGTACTTAAAACCAAAACCATTGCTAAAATAATAACTATTTTCATTTACATTTCCTCCTTAATTTCTCATGTTATTATATTAATATTTATCTGTCACTTAAGCTTTTACTTTTTTAATCGCTAAAAAAGGTTTAAATTCACTTCCGTCACCTTCAAAAAATCTACTAAAAAGTTCGTAGTATTCAAGCCTTAAACCTTGTATCCCTACAATTAAACCTTCTAGTGCGATGATTAGAACATTACCAAAAATCATAACAAGTAAGCTCCCAACGCCTCCTGACGACTCTGCTACCATGTCAGATAACATATGAAAAGCAATGATTAATCCAACATGATTTAAGGCAAATGCCCCAACTCTCATGAAGGAGATGGTGTTGCTGAGGATTGCCAATATGGTTTCTATGAGCTCAAATGCCGATTCTATAAAAAATCCTGTTTTATCCTCTGGCAAAAATTCTTTTCTGCTTTCAAGAAATTTTTGCAATGGATGAGACATTAAAATAATTCCAAAGGAAATAATGATTAAAAGTATTGCAGGTAATAATGTGGTTTCAAGTACGAATACCTTAGCCAATACGACATACAAAATCGAAAAATATACAACAATACCTACTAACCCATTTCTATCGAAAAGAAACCGTCCTATTTTCTTATTCTTAATGGAATTTATCATATTTAAAATCATTGCAATGATAATTAAAATAACACCAAATGCAATTGCAATTGCTAAGAAAGATGTTTTGTGTTCCATAGGATTAATCATTGGGATAAACGGCAACACATGCCTTAACAGTTCTTCATTTCCAAATATAGATCCATAAAATAATCCTGAAACCATAGAACTTGCTCCTAAATAAATGGCGATATGCCCAAGAGCTGAACCTGATTTTTTAAACAACAAGTAACCTAATAGTGCAATTACGAACCCTTGACCTACATCACCAAACATCACACCAAACATTAGTAAATAAGTAATTCCGACAAATGCTGTTGGATCTAATTCATGATAAGACGGAATACCATACATGGCAACTAATGCCTCAAATGGTTTAAAAAAGCTATTATTTTTCAGCTTTGTAGGAGGTGTGAGTCTCTTAATTGTCTCATCTTCTTCTACTAAAAAGGAGTACGCATCAGAAACCTTCATTTTGTTTACAAAATCATTTAATTGGCTATGGGGAATCCAGCCAGTAATATAAAAAGTTTCTAGTGAATGTACCGCATACGTACGAACTGTAAAAATATGATTTAACTTATGAATAATACCATATAGCTTAGATATTCTTTCTTGATGGATAACACTAAAATTATTGATCTTATCATTGATTTGTTCTAGTTCTTCTCTTAACGAGCCTAGTTCTTTTTCAATCGCGTAAAGCGCTTCTTTGGGATAACCTTTTACCTCCTCAGAAATTCTTATTCTAGTAAAATATAAAGAGGCAAACAAGCTATCAATTTCTCCTCTTACCATATTCGGCATAAAATACATAAGGAAAACATCGTCCTCTTCTCTAAACACTTCAATAACAATAAGTTCTAAATTTTCGTTATACTGCTCAATACGTTGAAATGATTCTTTTGGCATTTTTCCGAATCTAAATTTCATAAAATCTAAATCAAACAGTTTATCCACTTCAACGTCAAGGCCTTGAATAGGTATGATTTGTTTTTTAATTTGTTCTTTATGATCAATTTGTGCTTCTATATCTTGTTTTCTTTGAATTAATGTATCCATGACGCCAATATGTTCATCAAGGTCTGCCTCAACTGTTTCAAAATCCAAAGCATCATGAACTTCTTCATCAATAAAAGTTGTATTAATATTTAAATCCTTGCATAATACACTAACTTTTTTAAGTAAAATATCGTATGGATTATAAACATCGAAGGGCATTAAACCTTTTACAGAATCTAATATTGAAAAGGCTCTAACCAACTGAATCTCAAAAGGTATGATATTGTTTATAACAAAAGCATCAATTTCCTTTAGCGGTCCTGCAACATTAATAAAATACATTTTCTCTACAGCCACTTCATAACCTCCCTTCTATAATATATGCCCAATTAATTGTTTTCTTATCTCATCAGGTGGTACCTGGTAACGTACACCTTCAATAATCGCAATGATATTATTAATTTCCATTTCTTTTATTACAATATAGCCAACAATAGGCGCTAATGAATAGGGATAGCTTTGCACATTTTTATACTGAATTTTCAATAGATACATTATAAACTCGTGCTCCCATAGATTTGGATCTACCCCTAAATAATTACGATAATAGGTTTCTTGAACCATTTCAATCACTTCTTGCTCATCTTTTGCTTCAACCATTTTCATTAATTCTTGCTTCTTTAATTTGTAAGATAAGGGAATCAAATATCGATAGAGTATTTCTTTATTCGTGTTATAATATTTTGTCCCTCTATAAATCCACAAAATATTTCGAAGATCAGCCTCAGCACCAATAATCGAACTTACTATGTCTCGATCCTTACCTCTTACTTCTTTATTCAGTTGACTCATTAATTTATTATAATAGTATAAATCCAAAGCCATTTCAGCAGAAAACAAATCAATATGCGTTGAATCAATCAATAAGGGCTTCAATATATTATAAAAATTCGTCCCTTTAACGCTCTGTATGAGCTCATCAACAGTTTTTGACTTTAAAGATTCATTAAAGTTAATTTTACTGTATTTGCTAATAAAAAGTGTCTGTCTGTCTATTTCCTCAAGATGTTTTCCCATTTGAAGCGTACGCAACATTTTTTTTAAATCTTCAATCTCTTGCTTCCTATATACATACCGATAAATTAGTTTGTCCTTTCCTTTTAAATATCGCGCAATTTTTAATGTGTCTGATATTTCTGCTCTATAGAGTAGAATTTCAAGATACCCTCTATGAACACTTTTTTCATTTAAATCTTTTAAGGTTTCACCATAATAAGTATTACTTTTTAGGTAAGCAGCAATTTCATTAACGCTACTTTTAACCATCATATTTCTATAATCATCCTCTGAAAGCATTTTCCCCTTCATAGCTCTAATCTTTGAGCTAAGATGACTATGTTTGAAAATCTTCATCATAAAAATCACCTCTTAAGAACAGCTTCAACTAGGCTATTAGCCCATTCCTCACATTTTTCTTCATAATGCTTTTGAATACTTTGAACTCTGGAAATGCATTCAGCCTCTTTAACTTGGGCTTCTTTTTTAACTTCATTGATTTCAGCATCTCTAATTGTTTTTATTTTTTTATTCGTATCATCAAGTATCGTCTCTTTTAATTGTTTCAAGCTTTGATCTAATTCATTTTTTCGATCAAGCTTTTCTTGTTCAGCACTATCCATTACTTTCTGTGCTTGGTTTTCTATATAAATAATCTTTTTAATCACTTCTTCCAAGAATGTTCATCTCCTTTAAAGTCATCAATTTTTAGCACCACTTCTAATCATATCAAATTTTGACATTAAACTCAATAAAAAAATCAACTATTTAGTATCTTTTCCCATATTTCCGTCTTAGTATGTTCTTTTAGTTGTTTATACTCATTCCCCGGAACACCTTTTTCAAATCGACAAACGGGCAAATATTGACAAAAATCACAGCCTGTTTCACGCTTTCTTTTATATGGATGAACCGATAGATTTCCCTCAATGATTGATGTGCCAATTTCTTTTACCTTCTCTGATACAAATTGCTTAAGAACTTCAAATTGTTCAATAGATGCCACACTGGAGGTTTTCGTTAACGCGCCATCCACTGTTAAAGCTACTGGAATAATATCTGATGCTTTTTCAATACTTGCATCCATTTTTTTAATAATGTGTTGCTGATCAAGCACTAACCCCTTTAGCTTTAATTGCTTCATAATCAGCTTCTCTATTTGTTGTTTATTTCGTACAGGTACATCTTTAATAATGGGGTCATCAATGTGAAAATAAAATACACCTGCTGGAACAACTTTTTTATGTGATTCATTGGACTTTTTTAGCTCTGTAACTGAATTTAAATATATAAACAACTGAAGTTGCAGCCCATAATATAATGCAACCAAATCAAAGTTTTGGTTCCCTGACTTATAATCAACAACGGTTAAATATAATGCATCCTCATCCTCATAGGCATCTACTCTATCAACGCGTCCGTTGAGCTTCATCGTTTTATTATTGGAAAAATCAATTGTTAAGGCTTCAATTTTATCTCTGTTGGCATCAAAAGCAAGCTCATATTCAATAGGTCTAAATTCGCCCATAGCTATTTGACCTGCAATGGCCCAAAGGGCTCTTTTTGTAACTCTAATTAATCTCTTGACTAAGTAAATATTTCTTGAGTTACTCGTAAAGATACCTCTATGTTCTTCTTCTACTACTTCATTTACCGCTTCTTCTACAAGCATATCTCTCACATCATCTTGTAGGTTTTTCCAATCCAATCCTCTTGCTTCAATTTTTCTCGAACATTTATCAATAGCTTTGTGAAATAATGTCCCTATATCTGGCATTTTTATAGAATAGTCTAACCTTTCCTTGAGGTTAAGTCCATAATCCATAAAATGAGCAAATGGGCATTTTGCAAATGATTCAAGTCTGGATACACTATTATTAAGTTCGTTACCATAAATAGCCTCCACCGCAGAAGGACACAAATCAATTTCATCATTATTATCTGTTAATGCTTTCTCAAAGTAATGAATAATTCCGCTCCAATTCTCTTCATTGTAATACCAACGATATAATCCCTTCAATTGCATGTCATCTTGAATAGAATCTACGTGCTTAAGTTTATTTACCATTTGATAAAAGGTCGGCTTTGGTTTATTTACAACACATTTATTCAAATAAATCTCATCAAGATCAATTATTTTAATCTGTGAATACATTTTTTTAATCGAATAAAATAATAAAGAAGGGCGCATTGACTTCCCTTGTAAGTCTGATTTGGAATAGCTTAAATAAAGCTTTTCACTTACTCTAGTAAGCGCCATATATAAGCTGAATTGTTCTTTAAATACATTTTCCTTATTATCTGGTGCTAGTTTAATCCCTAATGACTTTAATTGTACTCTTTCTAAATCTGATATTATATTTGGTTTATCTATTACTTTAGGTACTTTTCCCTCATTAAACCCGATAACAAAAAGCGCTTTCGTTTCCTTTAGCCTTGTTCTTTCTAAATCACCAACAACAACTTGATCCAAACCAGGTGGCACTAATCCCATTTCACATTCCTCTAAGCCCGCTTGAAGTAATGCTGAATATATTTTTGTAGATGCCGTTTGATCACCTAATATTTCCACAATTTGATCCAGTATTTCAACGACCATCTTATATATTTGTTCATATTCCTTTTGATATAATAACTGTCCATCTTTTTCAAAAGCCAATACAAGTTGATTAATCTTGCCTTCTACATCAAGGGCTCTCATAAATTGAAATAGTCCCTTTGTGATTTTTACAACTGTGCTTTCTTTTGTATAAATGGCTTCCCTAAGTTGTAGGAGTGGTGATATTATTTGTTCCTTTACGTTATTAATGTTGTCCATTATACATTTGGCATATGCAGATTCTTTGGCTAGTCCTGGATAGGGCCGTTCCCACGGCATTTCCCATGCCTTACGGCCTCTTATTCCATATGCTAACACATAGTTTTCAATACGATCCATTGCTTCTTGACTAATATCCAAAAATCCGGTCTTAATATATCTAAATACGCTCGAATAATCAAAATCCTTATTGATAATTTCAAGGGCTGATGTTAGTAGCTCTACTAATGGATGAAGCAAAATTGTTTTTTTCTTATCCATAAAATAAGGGATTTCATATTGATCAAAAATTTGTTTTATGATTGTTTCATACCCAATAAGGTCACCTGATACAACGGCAATATCCTTGTATCGATATTTTTTTTCATAAATTAGTTTCATAATCGAATCTGCTACATATTGTATTTCTTTTCTCATATTTGAGGCTTGACACATAATAAGTCCTTGAGGCTTATAGGGATAAACTTCATAAGGATACCGATATATATTTTTTTCTAAATGTGCAATTTCCGAATTATTTTTGAATCGATAGGGGCTGTAATCATCAATCCATGAAAATGGCATAATTTGAACTTTTTCTTTTGAAGCAATCTCTAGAAGTTGGTTAAGCACTTTTTTACTTTCATAAAACAACTGGCTTTCATCCTCAAAATCATTTGGATCTTCTTTTGAATCAAGAGTAAGCACGATATGTACATTTCTAGATTTTTTTAATAGTTCCCCAATAACCTTGAATTGTATTGGTGTAAATCCATAAAAACCGTCTATAAAAATATCTGCATCTTTTAACCATTTATTCCTTGATATTCCTTCAATAAGTAAATCCATTGTATTCTCAGATGTAATATATTTTTCACTTAAATAATTCTTATAATCCTTTAATAACATTGCGGCATCATTGATTTTTTCTTTAAGTAATGTGCTCTTAATTTCTTCATTTATTTTTTTGAAGTCATCCTCTTGCCAGTTATATTGATACAGCTCTGTAAGAAGCCCTTTTAGTTCCTTAACATAACCCTTTTTTCTAATATTACTACCGGCAATCGTATATTTATCTTTTGCATCTTCTACAATCTTTCTAATGACCATGCCCTTTCCGGTTTCTTTTAGTAGGGTTTTATTAGCCAAGGCTAGATCATCATATATTCTATAAGCAAGCCTTCCAAAACTTAGTATTTCTATATTCATGATCCCCTTTCTAGGGTGAAGCTGAATTAAGTCTTGTTGCGTTTGCAGTGTGAATTGTTCAGGTACAATTACTAAAAAAGGTAAGCTTTTCTCACTTAAAGATTGTTTAATCATTAAGTCATGAATATAATGCGTTTTACCTGCGCCAGAACTACCTAATATTAGTTGTAATCCCAATTATATCACCTCGTAATTCATCATTATTAATTATCTCTATTGCTTTCAAAAAATAACGAGACACAAGGCTAAAATTTGACTATTTAGCTTCATGCCCCATTGCATAAATATCATCTGGTTGTATACTTTTGACCTATAACCATATTATAGGCCTGTTTTAGTATAAATACAACTCATAATTGTTTAGTTTTTCTGCATTAACCTTTTCTTTAAGCTCCTCTGGAACAGCTATTCTTTCTGGGTTTCCATCAGATATATATTTCATATCCTTATGATCTTCATAGTATGTCAGCCACCACCAAAGATCCCCTTCCGCTCCCTCTGAACCTCTAACTCTTGGGCAATTAAAAGCATCAAAATCAACATGTATTGGTGCAACCATCGGCCCGCTTGGTCCTTCTCTAAATCCTAGCTGATATTCATAATTATTCCCTTCAAAGGAGCCATTTACTACAAACTTTCTATACGCTTCCTCTGGTCTAATACCATGAGGATAAGTAATTGTATTGACAACATAACCTGGTATGGTTGTTTTAATTAATGTATCTACTTTGCCAATTTCTTCTTGAACTTGTTCTCCCGTAAGCTGAGACAACTTAGGATGGGTATTCGTGTGATTACCAATTTGATAACCGTTATCTACCAGCCACTTCAGTCTCTCTTCATAAGCTCCAGCTCCTTCAAACGCGCCATTACCACCGTTTATATAAAGGATCGCTTCTTTCCCAAAATCAGGATTAACCTTGTAAAATTCTTCAAGCAAATATATTGCAGTTCCCTTTTTGGGTACAAGCTTTCCTCCAACCTCTTCCAATGAAAAGGTTGTGCTAAGCCCATCATCAAAAGTAAGAACGATAGGTGTAAATCCAGCTTCAACCTTAATATTGCTATTTTTATAATCCTCCATAGATATTAAGCGATAGCCATGCTCATATAAATAATTTAAATCTTTAACAAAATCAGTCTCTGTTCTATGATAAGGTGGCTGGTCACTAATTCCATGATACATTACAACCATAATATGCCCAGCTTCATAAGGCTTTACTTCTTCATAATTAATTTCTACTTCAGCTTGACGATCCTCCTCTTTTTGAAGTGTAGTATCGTCTTCTGGAAGATCTGCTTCTGGCAGTACTTCTTCAAGTGAAGGATTTTCGTTAATCTTAGGCAGTTCCTTTGAACAACCTACTAATATAAAAGTGAGCAAAAGTAATAAATAAGGAATTTTTTTAATTTTCAAAATAATACCTCTTTTGTATTTTATTTTTTGTGATGTTGACTTTATCATATTTTCCTATCCTTAACAATACACTATAATAATTAGAAGTATTTAGGTTAAGGAGGCTTTATGGGTTCAACTAAAATTTTAGTATTTCGTTTGAAGGAAATCATTTATACCGTTTTGTTCATTGGCTTGGGTGTGCTCTTAATACTATTATTAGTTTTTATGTTTTCTAAGAAAGATAAAACTATACCTACACTCGAATACGTACCAGGAGTGTATTCCTCTTCGGTCTTACTCGATAACCAGCCCATTAATGTTGAAGTAATTGTAGATAGAAATCATATCAATTCTGTAAAATTAATTGATTTAAATACTACAACAGAAACATTATTTCCACTATTAAAAGAAGCAATGAGCAACATCGAAACACAGCTAACAGGAGATGCAACCATAGCGACATTGGAAATCAAATCTGAGTTCAAATACACATCAGCATTACTTCTTGAAGCCATTAATGGAGCATTATCAAAAGCATCAATCGAAGCAGTACATAAATAACGTTATAGTTTCCAATTAAGCCAATACAAATCAAGCTCTTCATTAACAATTGCAGAATAATACTTATCAACAATTTCAAATAGCTCAGATTCATCTTCTAGCTTTATTGTAATAGAATTAGCACTCTTGCTGATTCTTTTATTTTTATCTTTCGTCGTTTCGATATACTTATCAAGATTTGCCAGAAAAGTTTGTTTGTGATCCTTTGTAATTTCTTCATAACCATCCATCTCAGCAACTAATTCTTCAATAAACTCATCTTTTGAAAATTTTATCATACGTTCACCTCATATTTTTATTTGTATATAATACTAAATCATGTACTATTATTACGCTGAAATAACCTTGAGTTTTTTTTGTAACACTTTAATTTTCAGCGGAAAATCAGGTCCAACTTCACCATCAATATCTGACTCTTCAAAGGTTTCTAGCCCTTCAAGACATTCTATATCAATCTTGTTAATTTGATAATACACAACGTTTTTATCATCTAAATGCTCCCCGGTAATAATTTTACGAAATAAGGTTGGCAAATAATTTATTGAACATTCTTTTATACCAACAAAGTCCATATAACCATCATCTAAAGCTGCCTCTTTTGCGATTTTATTAAAACCTCCAGCACTAGAACCATTTAATAGGAGAAACAAGAAAAAATAATCATCAATAATATTTTCACCTGTATCAATCTTAAATCTTATTCTTCTAAATTTAGGCAATTGTTGTACGCCTTTAATGTAATATGCTAATTTCCCTAAGGTGTTTTTAAACTCAATATCAATATTTTGAGATATGTTTGTAAACAAACCTCCGCAACATACATTGATAAAATATTTATCGTTTACCTTTCCAACATCAATTTCTCGTATTTTCATTTCTGATAGAAGCTCAACTGCCTCTGAAAAATTAAATGGAATACCTAAGTGATTTGCGAAATCATTGGCAGTCCCTGCCGGAATAACACCTAGAGGTAAGTCAATATTGTTGTTGATCATGGAGTTGACAATTTGATTAACAGAACCGTCCCCTCCCGCTACTATAATTGCTTTACAATCCGTAAGGTCCTTGTCTAGGAGACAAGTTGAGAAATCAATGGTTTCTTTCGTTCTTAAAACCCGAACTTCATAACCTTTATCTTGAAAAACCTCTATAAAATAATCAATTTTACTTGGAAAAGTTCTTGCCCCTGCCATTGGATTGTAGATTAACTGAACATATTTACCCATTTTTTTCCTTCTTTCTATACGATCTATTACACATAAATGACATTCATGCGCTTTCTCTCACCCTAATTATTATATCACATTTCTCTGATAATCCAATAATTTAAATTATAATCTTAACGCTTAGCCTTTAATAGGCTAAACACATATCTAGCAAAATGCACCCCCTTTTTGTTGTTCACTTTAATACTTGCAAACAACATTGGGCGTGCATTTCATAAAATTACTCAACTTATCTTTTCTTTATTTAGGAACACTTTCCCAATCTTTTAAAAATCTTTGAATGCCTATATCCGTTAATGGATGCTTCAGCATTTGCACAATTACACCATAAGGAATCGTAGCGATATGTGAGCCTGCTTTTGCTGCATCAAGAACATGAATTGGATTTCTTATGCTAGCTGAAATTATTTCTGTCTCTATACCATGAATATCAAAAATTGCAGCAATATCAGCTACTAAGTCCATTCCTACAGAGCCAATATCATCTATTCTACCTAGAAATGGGCTCACATAGGTTGCGCCTGCTCTAGCAGCCATTAATGCTTGAGGTGCTGAAAAAATCAACGTTACATTTGTTTTAATACCTTCTGCTGAAAAGATCTTAACTGCTTTTAGACCCTCTTGTGTAATTGGAACTTTTATAACAATGTTTTTATGAAGCTTAGATAATTTTCTGCCCTCATTAACCATACCCTCTGCCTCTAAACTAATTACCTCAGCGCTGATTGGTCCATCTACAATGCGTGTAATCTCTTGAACAACTTCCTCAAAAACCCTGCCTTCTTTAGCTATTAACGAAGGATTTGTCGTAACGCCAGAAATAATTCCCATATCATTGGCCATCTTAATCTCTTCTACATTTGCTGTATCAATAAAGAACTTCATTAAGCTCACTCCCTTTCTCTTTAATATATTAATTGTTTACTAACAACTCCCCTTGTTTTATTACATTCTCAACGGTTAATCCCATTAATTCATATACCTTATTAGCGGGACCAGAGGCACCAAAAGAATCAATTCCTATAACTTTTCCCTTTTTGCCGACGTATTTATACCATCCCATAGTTGTGCCCGCTTCAACTGCAATTATTTTAGCATCTTCTGGTAATATTTGATTTTGATAAGCTTGAGGTTGTTCATCAAATAGTTTCCAAGAAGGCATGCTGACAACTCTCGTTGATATTCCTTTTAATTCTAATGCTTTTGCTGCTTCATAAATCAATTCAACTTCTGAACCAGAAGCAACAAGGATTAAATCTACATCTTTACTTTCTTCTTTAATGATATAAGCTCCCTTATACAATCCTTCTCCCGAAGTATCGTACTGTGTTAAGTTTTGTCTTGATAAAATTAATGCAGTCGGTGTCGACGCACTTGTCAGTGCCATATACCATGCTGCCGCGGTTTCTTTCGCATCAGCAGGGCGAATAACATTAAAATTAGGAATACTTCTAAGCATCGTTAGTTGTTCAATAGGTTGATGCGTTGGACCATCTTCACCAACACCAATACTATCATGTGTCATAATATATATTACTGGCAAATTCATTAATGATGCTAAGCGCATGGAAGGTTTCATATAATCACTAAACACAAAAAATCCTGCTACATAAGGAATTAACCCTCCATGTAGTGCAATGCCGTTTGCCATTGCAGTCATTGCGTGTTCCCTTACCCCAAAATGCAAATTCGAACCACTATGATCTTCTTTACCAAAATGTCCTCGATCTTCCATAATGGTCTTTGTAGAAGGTGATAAATCAGCAGATCCACCGATCAAATTGGGTACTGCTTTTGATAGCTTATTTAAAACTTCATAGGAGGATACTCTTGTCGCTTTTGCGCCTTCATAACGCCAAAAATCTTTGATTTTCAATATATCTTCTAAGTAATCGTTGCCCAACCATTTTTGAAGGTCCTTTGCTAGGTCTTGATGCGTGAGCGTATATTGTGCATATAGTTTATTCCAATCCGCTTCCTCTTCTTCCAAACGAGATACTACTGTAGCCATATGCTCTGTAACAGAAGTTGGAATTGTAAAAGGTTGTGCTGTCCAACCAAAAAATTCTTTTGTTGCTATTATATTTGCATCACCAAGGGGTTCTCCATGAGCAGATGCTTTTCCTTGCTTCGTTGGGCAACCATATCCAATCAACGTTGTTACTTTTATTAACGTCGGTTTTTGCGTTTCCTTTTTAGCTGCTTCAATTGCTTTTTCTATTGCATCCGTATCATTGCCATCCGAAATTTCAATTACTTGCCATCCATAAGCTTCAAATCTCTTTGAAACATCTTCTCTAAAAGCAATATCTGTATCCCCTTCGATGGAAATTGAATTAGAGTCATAAAATAATACTAACTTTCCAAGGCCTAGCGTACCTGCTAAAGATGCTGCCTCACCTGATATCCCTTCCATTAAGCATCCATCCCCACATAAAGCATAAGTATAGTGGTCCATAATGTTAAAGCCTTCACGGTTAAATTTACTCCCTAGATAGCTTTCTGCTAAAGCCATTCCAACTGCTGTAGCAATACCTTGACCAAGTGGGCCTGTCGTCATTTCTACACCAGTAGTATGGCCATATTCTGGATGACCTGGTGTTTTACTTCCTAGCTGCCTAAATTGTTTAATATCTTCAATCGTAAGTCCATATCCAAATAAATGTAATAATGAATACAAAAGCATTGAGCCATGACCTGCTGACAAAACGAATCTATCTCTATTAATCCATTTTGGATTGTTAGGATTATGCTTCATATGTTTTGCCCATAAAGTATAAGCCATTGGTGCAGCACCCATAGGTAACCCTGGATGCCCAGAGTTGGCTTTTTGAATAGCTTCTGCGGATAAAACTCTTATTGCGTTTATCGTATCTTGATCTAATTTCATTGTTATACTCCTTATTATAATATAAAAAGCTTTCAATTATGAAAAGCTAATAGTAACAAATTTGATAGATAGTGTTTACAGCTGTATATTAATACACTAAAGTATAGCTGTCAATCTTTTCTTTGACTAATGTCTTATTAAACCTGACACTTTAGTCTTGAAAATTGGTAAATCTGGATTTTGTTCAATTAAATCTAATATCTCTAATAGCTTCTTAGAATAGTTTCTTACAGTAGTGCGTTCTTTATCCGTTTTACTACATTCAATCATAACTAAATTATAAATTGTTGTTAGATCTACTGGTGCTCTATAGTGATAATGACTACTATGGATTGCCATTATTTTTTCTGTAATTTTAAAGTAATCTTCTTGTTCGAACGCATTCAACTCAATGACCGGTTGTCTTAGATTTGCAACTTGACCTTTTCCGCCTGAGATCTTAGAGCCAATACGTTGGTTTAACGCATTATAACTTTTGAAACCCTTTTCTTCATTTATAAAAAGTTCTTTCGTCCCTGCAAAGATAAAACCACATTTTTCAAGTTCTCCTGTTCCACAGGCATCCATAATATATCTAATGTTTGCATAGGTTTTTAGTCTAGTATCCGCTCTATTTCCCATTACCATTTCAAGCTCGTCTATAAAAATCATTATACCAGAATACCCAATCAAAGATAGCAATGTAATGAATCCTCTAAATACATTAATAGCATTTTCTATATCTACCGAACCTTTTACATTTAGTCGCTTCTTAAGTTCATAAGGAACATTTTTATCTCCCTTAATCCATGATGCAGCAATATTAGAAAGCTCATAATCATTGTTAATTTTTGCTCTAATATAAGTAAGTAGCACCATTGCAAAAGCATTGTTATAATCGTTTAAGGCTGCAATTACACTATAAATATCTTTTGATGCAGAATTCATTTCCTTTTCTTTTTTTATATTCTTTAGCCAATTTTCAAAAATTTCTTCAAAGTTCGTTCCTTTACTTTGATGGTCTGATTTAATTTCGAGGTTACTCATAATTGCAGTATATAAGCCATCAAATTTACTAAAATTAAAACCACCAGTAATAGATAACGATGCCACAACAAAGCCTTCATTAATAGCTCTTTGTTTCATATAATTAAGCATAAAGGATTTTCCCGTACCGTATTCCCCTTTAACGAACTTTACCGCACCAAATCCATTATTTTTAATTTCCTCAAGCATATTTGTAAGTTCTTCCATTTCTTGCGTCCTACCAACAATAAGCTCATCAAGAACGGTATCTGGTATAACACCCATTCTTAATGCATTTAGTATTTTCGATGTTTGATCCTTCATATGATTACCGTCCAACTTTTTAGATTTGCTTTATCTACTCTAACTAATTATACCAAAAAAAAAACAACTTTGATAGTTGCATTAAGAGTTTTTTCGAGAAATTACGTCATATTGCTCACTATTACTTCTTCGTTTACTGTTGCCACGTAAAGATAACCTTCTGTTTTAATATTTGCTTTACCATTTGAAAGTTCAATTATTTCATTTTTTATTTTTTCGGACAGAGCTTGTTCTAAAAAAAGGATTAACGTAACTTTCTCTAAATACAACGTATCATAAATCATTTGGTTACTACTATGTAAAAGATATTCTATTTTAGGCAGTAAGGCATATTCAACTTCTACCTTAATCTTTTCACACATAGTACTTTCATAAATAGTTGCTTCTCCTAAACAAGTTTTCACAGCATCGGTATAAGCCTTAATTAAACCACCAGTTCCTAAAAGGACGCCCCCAAAGTATCTAGTAACAACTGCTACGACATTTTTCAATCCTGCACCCTTAAGAACTTCAAGCATCGGTTTACCAGCAGTACCCGATGGTTCTTTATCATCATTAAATCTTTCAATAGATTGATCATTTAATCCAACAATATATGCAAAACAGTTATGGTTTGCATCAAAGTGTTTTTTTCTAATGCTTAGAATATATTCCATTGCTTCTTCTTCAGTTTCAACTTGAATAAGGCTACAAAGAAACTTAGATTTTTTTTGTACAATTTGATGACTAACCTCATCGCGTATTGTATTGTATCGCTCAAGCATTCCTTCATCCCCTACTTTTCTTGGCTATTATACATTTCTACTAGTTTCATTTTATGATAGAGTTCATCTATATCTCTTCTTTGACAGATTTGGGGATAGTTAGAATACTGTGTTGAACCTTTAACTGCTCCAAGAAGCTTTGTCATTTTTTCCATTTCATATTTTCTTGAAACGCCTAGCGCTAATGCCCCTGCAATCAAATCTTTGCTTGCTGTGACATCAAGCTCTTTTGCAAATTTCCCATATTTCGCACTACATATTTTATTCTTAGATATTAGAAAAATATTTTTATTTTGGTTGTTATCATAAACTAAATATTTAACCTTATACGTAGCAGCAATCGTTCTAAGCGCATCGAATAGATTTTTATCTTCGTCCGTATCTTCAATTTCAAGCTCAGTTAAATCGTTACTATTAATTACAACGCCGTATGGATGTAACTCTAGTGACTTTCTTAATTCTATACCTGATAAAGAAGTGACTACTTTTTGATTATTAAGCTTTGATATAAAAATAATATCCTCAATAATCTTAATAGTAGCACCATCTGGCACTGTTTTACTACTAATAAGTACTGTATTTGCATCTTTTATATTATTTTGAATTTTGTGTTTTAAATTTTTCATATCTTTATCATCAAAGATAAAGTTGTCATCAATAAACGTTGTTTCTGTCATATTTATTGAATCAATGATTTTTAGTTCTGACCTCGTTTCACTATCTTTCCATAGTAAATCACATTTTATTCTGCTCTTATCCATGAAATTTTTAATATATCGACCACCAATACCTCCTGCAATGCCCAATACATAAGGTTCACCCTGGAGTAACTTAATCATATATGCCGAATAAACTGCGCTTTCGCCAACCACCAATCTGTAATCTTGAATATTATTTACACCATTTATTTCTATGCCATCAACTATTGCTGTTTTATGCACAAATAAATTTAAAGCTACAATAAGAATCATTTATTTATCCTCACCTCATATTACTTATTCAACTACTAAGAAACATTATATCTCACCCACAAATTAAAAACAAGTTCATGTCAAGAAAAAATAAGGACTTGAGCAACAGCTCAAATCCTTAAAAATGAAAAATTATATTAAACTCTAAATAGTAAATCTGAATATGTTGGGTAAGGCCAGTATGCTTCGCTTACTATTGATTCTAATGCATCACATGGCACTCTTAAATCACCCATAGCAATGAATACTTTTTCTCTAAATGCAAATGCTTGATCTTCTATATCAGAATGACTTGTTGCACCTTCTACTTCAACTTCTAATGCTGCCACTTTGTTTTGTACTTCAGCAATTAACGTAGATATTTTAATAAGCACTTCTTCTTGTGCAGTCGTTACTGCACTTGCAACTGCAGCTTTAATAGAACAAATTGAATCAGCAAGCGTCGTAGCATATTCAATGCAGGCTGGAATGATTTCTTTTTTAGCCATTTCTACCATAGTAAGTGCTTCAATGTTTATTGTTTTAGCGTACTCTTCAAACATTATTTCTTGTCTTGCATCTATTTCCTCTTTTGTGAAAATTTTGTGATCCGTAAACAACTTCACATTTTCTTCATTATTGAAATAAGTTAATGCTTCAACAGTAGACTTAATGTTAGGAAGTCCTCTTTTCTCTGCTTCAACTACCCAATCTTCTGAATAACCATCTCCATTAAAAACGACTCTTTCATGTTTTTTCACTAACTTCGTGATAATTTCAATTAATTTAACATTAAAATCTTTTGCATTATCAAGTTCATCTGCAATTCTTTTTAAATGTTCTGCTACAATTGTATTTAATACAATGTTACAGCCTGAAATAGATTGAGCTGAACCAACCATTCTAAATTCAAATTTGTTACCAGTAAATGCAAATGGTGAAGTACGGTTTCTATCTGTAACATCTTTAGGTAATATTGGAAGTGTAGAAACCCCAATGTTTAATACCCCTGCTTCTATACTTGCACTTAATTTTCCAGCAATAATTTGTTCAACAATATCATTTAACTGCTCACCTAAGAAAATCGAAATAATTGCTGGTGGTGCCTCATTTGCACCTAATCTATGGTCATTACCTGCATTTGCCGCTGACATTCTAAGAAGTGGTGCATATTCATCAACCGCAGAAATAATTGCTGCAAGGAACGTTAAAAATTGTGTATTATCATGTGGTGTTTTTCCTGGTTCAAGTAAATTCAAGCCATCATTTGTAGAAATTGACCAGTTGTTGTGTTTTCCTGATCCATTAACGCCTGCGAATGGTTTTTCATGTAATAAGCAAACTAAATCATGATGGTTTGCAACTTTACACATCGTATCCATAACTAAGTGGTTATGATCTGTAGCAATATTGGTCGTTGAAAATATCGGCGCCATTTCATGTTGCGCAGGTGCAACTTCATTATGCTTTGTTTTTGATGTTACGCCAAGTTTCCAAAGCTCTTCATCAAGCTCCCTCATATAAGCTGAAATTCTTTCTTTAATGCTTCCAAAATAATGATCATCAAGCTCTTGACCTTTTGGCGGTTTAGCCCCGAAAAGAGTTCTTCCACTGAATATCAAATCTTTTCTATCTTGATACAATTTTTTATCAATTAAGAAATATTCTTGCTCTGGTCCAACTGTAGTCAATACCTTTGCTGTTGTTGTATTTCCAAACAATCTTAGAATTCTAAGTGCTTGAGCAGAGACAGCTTCCATTGAACGCAATAATGGTGTTTTTTTATCTAACGCTTCTCCTGTATATGAACAAAATGCTGTTGGTATACATAACGTTTCATCTTTAATAAATGCTGGTGAAGTACAATCCCAAGCTGTGTATCCTCTTGCTTCAAACGTTGCTCGAAGCCCTCCATTTGGAAAAGAGGAAGCATCTGGTTCACCTTGAATCAATTCTTTGCCTGAAAATTCCATAACTGCTTTACCAATACCATCTGGAGATAAGAAAGAATCATGTTTTTCAGCTGTTTTCCCTGTCATTGGTTGAAACCAATGTGTATAATGTGTTGCACCTTTTTCAATAGCCCAATCTTTCATGGAGTTTGCTACTACGTTTGCAACCTCTAGTTTAAGAAGTTCTCCATTGTCTACAGTTCTTTTTAATGCCTTATAAATGTCTTTTGGAAGTCTTTCTTTCATTACCACATCACTAAAAACATTCGATCCAAAAACTTCACATACATTTGCACTCATAATTGTATCCTCCTATAATATCCATAATATTTAACATATATTTTATTAGAATGTGCTTTATAATAGCCTAGCACATCTCATTTCTTATGTAAAACTGTCATAACAAACAAAAAAAAAGCACTCAAGAAACCCTTGAGAACCCCATTGTTCTGAAAGCTATTAAATAATTATCAAAGTTCTTCCTTCAATAATATAATAATAATATACCATATCCCTTTAATAAGTGCAAGTATAAATTTCAATTTAATCATCATACATAAGAATAATTGCTTCGGCAATTTTAATCATAGAAATTCCCTTATCCATACTTTGCTTTTGTATTCTCCTATGCGCTTCCTCCTCAGTTAATTCCATATTTTCAATTAATAGTTTTTTTGCTTTACTAATTAGTTCTCCTTTGTCCTTCCTATCTTTAAGACTGGCTACTTCATTTTCCAATTTATAAATACTTTTTGACGTCTTGACAAGGAACTCAATTGTATGTAAAAGTATTTTTTTATTGCATGGCTTAATCAAGGGCGCAAAAGTAGGTTCCTGACTCAGATTTACAAAATAGTGCATTTCATTTGAAGATAATAAAGCTACTACAGGGCAAGTTTTCTCAGAAATAAGAACCTCTGATATTTCATATCCGCTAATTCCTCTCATGGAATAATCAACAATCACCAAGTCAGGATAAACTGTGTTAACACGTCTTAAAAGTTCATATCCATCTTTTGTTTCTGCTATTACGTTAAACCCATTTTCTATTAAAAATTGCCCAAGCTGCCGTGAAACTTTTTCATTTGAAGATCCAATAATGACTCGTATACTCATTTGCAAAACACCCTTTATCAGTCTTTAGCTACATAAAATCAGATTATACTTACTCATAGAGTGTCACCCTATCGCTTGTGCAATAGGATAACTAATAGCTAGAAATATATTTTTCAATTTCCCAATCATGCACCTGTGAAGAATATTCTTGCCATTCAATCATTTTTGCTTTTTCAAAGCTTTTATAAACATCTCCAAGCGCTTCTTGAATGACATCATCATTTGAAAGTTCAATGATCGCTTCCTTTAAATTACTTGGCAAATGTTGTTCTAGATCCACTAACTCTTTTACCTTTGATAATCGTTCTGACCCTTTTATTTCTGGCGGATCAATTTTATTTTTGATACCACTTAAGCCTGCCTTTAATATTGCAGCAATTGCTAAATATGGATTACAAGATGGATCAGGACTTCTAAGTTCTATTACTGAGTTTTCATTGATCGTACTAGGAATTCTAATTAATGGACAAGTATTAAACTTCGACCATCCTATATAAGTAGGTGCTTCAAATCCAGGTACCAGTCTTTTATAAGAGTTTACTGTAGGGTTTGTTACAGCTGTAACAGCCTTAATATGTTCAAGCAATCCTCCTATGAAATAGTAAGCTGTTTCTGATAATTTATTTTCGTCTGTGGCATCATAAAAGACGTTTTTACCCTCTAAATCATACAAAGCCAAATTGCAATGCATACCAGATCCGTTAACGCCAAATATTGGTTTTGGCATAAAAGTTGCGTGAAGTCCATGCTTTTGTGCTACCACCTTGACAGCTAACTTAAAAGTAATAATGTTATCCGCTGCTTGCAATGCACTACTTGATTTAAAATCAATCTCGTGTTGTCCATGTGCTTCTTCGTGATGAGAAGCTTGAATTTCAAAACCCATTTCTTCAAGCGTTAACACCATATCTCTTCTTACATTCTCACCTAAGTCAATTGGTCCAAGATCAAAATATCCTGCCTTATCGTGGGTTACAGTTGTTGCGTGCCCATTTTCATCTGTATAAAATAAGAAAAACTCAAATTCAGGACCTAAATTTAATTCATAGCCCATATCGTTTGCTTCTTTAACAACATTTCTTAAAGCAGCTCTAGGATCTCCACTAAATGGCGTTCCATCAACTTTATAAATGTCACAAATAAGTCTTGCAACTTTTCCTTGATGTGGTCTCCAAGGAAATATTGAAAACGTTGATAAATCTGGCCTTAAATACATGTCAGATTCTTCCTCTCTAACAAATCCAGCAATAGACGACCCATCAAATATTATCTCGTTATTTAATGCTTTTTCTAGTTGATCGACTGTTATTGCAACGTTTTTAAGTGTACCTAAAATGTCAACAAATTGCAGTCTTATAAATTTTACATCTTCTGACTTAACCAATTCTCTAATATCATCTTTTGAATATGAATACTTTAACACGTTATTTCCTCCTTATCGTCTAACTGCTTTACACAGTTTAATGATGAAAGGCATTTCCTTTCATTGTAACTATAGAAATATTCTTTCTCATAGAATTGAAATTTGAAATGCCTTTGTTTATAAACATACTAAATAATATCGTCTGGAGTGGTGGTGCTTACTTCGTTAGTGTCAAAGGATACTCGCCCTCCGCATTCGCTACGAGCTCGTAACCTAACGCAAGCTTTGCTTGCCCATCAGTGGGTGCTCACACACCCACTGATTTGGAAGTAAGTACCCCCACTAAAAGAAGTGGTGGTGCTTACTTCGTTAGGTTAAAATACAAATTGGACGTCTGATAATCTAGTATAGATTTCTTCAATTACTTGTTGCTCCTCTTGAAGGTCATATGCTAAAAATGTAACTGAAAAACGCACATATGCACCTGCATCATCCCAAGGAACCGTTGAGATTAATTTTTCTTTAATTAAATACTGCGAAAAATCTTCGGCTGTTTTAAATTTGATGCCGCCTTTTACACCCTTTGGTATGGATACATATAAATAAAAGGACCCTTTTGGTTTTTTAACGTCGAAGCCCACTTTTTTAAGAACGCCAACTAACAAATCATGTCTTCTTGAGTATTTTGCTGCAGTTGATTCTGTAATCCAATGATTTTCAAGGGCATAAATACCTGCTTTTTGAATTGCTTTAAATTGACCTGAATCGTTATTGTCCTTCACCGATGCAAAAGCACTAACTACGAGTGGGTTACCAACAACAAATGCAATTCTCCAACCTGTCATATTAAAAGCCTTTGATAAGGAATGAATCTCCACACCAACCTTTTTGGCATTTGGTGTACTTAAGAAACTTAAAGGTTTAACACCATCAAAGGTTAATGCAGCATATGCGGCATCATGTACCACTATTAAATTATTTTCAGTTGCAAATTGTACAACTTCTTTGAAAAACACCTTTGTAGCACTTGCCCCAGTTGGATTGTTAGGATAATTGAGATATAGGAGCTTAGCGCGCTTTAATATTTCTTTTGGAATTGCTTTAAGATCTGGTAAAAAGTTGTTTTCTTTAAGTAACGGCATGTTATAAACATCGCCACCTAACCATTTTGTCATGGTTCCCATAATAGGATAACCTGGAACGGTCATTAACGTAACGTCTCCAGGATTAATAAATGCCTGCGCCATCATTGCAAGTGCTGGTTTAGATCCAATTGCATGATTCACCTCAGTCTCAGCTTTTATCCCTTTTACACCATATACATCTTCTAAATATTGAGCTGCCGCTAGTTTAAATTCATGAATGCCATTGTCAGCATAATTTCTATTTTCCCATTTAGCTGCTTCAATTGCTAATGTTTCTATAACGCCTTGATCAGCCATAGCATCTGGTTCCCCAACCCCCATATCAATAATTTCCATTTCTGGGTGTGCGATCATCGCGGCTTGTCTTGCTCGTTTAATTTTTTCAAACTTATAAAGAACAGTACTTTTACCAAATTGATCTCCACCAATTCTATCTGCAAAAAGCTGTTGAATATAGTTACCTGCCATCTTATTGCCTCCTTTTTATCTAAAGTAATATACGAATACTAGTAACAATTGGATGACTCATAATAATGATACATCCTAATAAAGATAAATTATACTAATAATTGTTAGACATTACAATACTTTATTCCAACAAATACTAATATTTCATCCAAGCAGTCAAGAAGTTGGACACTTCCTTAGTAAGTTAAATTGTTTAATAAATCACAAAAGCCAAGTTCCTTCAAATACTGTTTGCGCAGGGCCTGTCATATATACGTGATTTGACTTTTCATCCCATTCAATCATTAAGTCTCCACCAATTAGATGAAGGGTAGCTTTTCTGTTAGTCAGCCCATTAAGCACACAAGAAACTAATGTAGCACATGCGCCAGTACCACAAGCCAATGTTTCCCCTGCCCCTCTTTCCCAAACTCTCATATTGATGTTTTCTTCATCAACTACTTGGGCAAATTCTACATTTGTCTTTTTAGGAAATATAGAGGCAACTTCAACAAGAGGTCCAATTTCTTCCAATGGGAACTTCATAACGTCCTTTACAAATGTTACTGCATGAGGATTGCCCATGGATACACATGTAAATTCATATTTCTTATTTAACACTTCTAATTGTTCCTTCTTTACAGGATATTTACTAGAAATTACAGGAATAAGAGAGGCTTCAAGAATCGGCTCCCCCATATCTACCTTAACAGACTTTACTTTACCATCTTGGGTCGTTAAGTTAAGTATTTTCATCCCCGCTAAAGTTTCTATATTTATTATTTTTTTCTGAATTAAACCTTTATCATATACATACTTTCCAACACATCTTATGGCGTTTCCGCACATCTCTGATTCAGATCCATCCGAATTAAACATTCTCATTCTAAAGTCCCCACTATTAATGGAAGGAAGAATAAGAACAAGTCCATCTGAGCCAACCCCAAAATTCCTATTACTCATTTTAATAGCTAACTCAGTTGGATCTTCTACGATCTCATCAAATCCGTTTATATAAATATAATCATTTCCACACCCTTGCATTTTAGTAAACTTCACGCTTTCTCCTCCTTAGTGGTACTATTTAATAACACTATTCATTATAAACTATTTTCCATATTATTTCAATAGATAATACCAAAAGGTTATCTTATAACATTCAATAACCCTTGCTCCGGAACATTAATATACTGTTCCGGTACCTCTCCATTAATTACACGATCAACCAAAGTTACTTCTTGGCAAACTTTGACTTGTGCACTGCTTAGTGGAACGACAACTTGCATTGTCATATCAATTTCAATCCAAATTCTATGATTTATTTGATTAATACCTGTTGCTACAAAGCTACTTTTATAATTCGTTGTAACCGTACCATATGGCAAAATACTTACATTAATATTAGGCCCATAATTTGAAAAAACACTTTCTCCTAATAATCTTCCCAATGGAATAGATAAAATCTCTTGATCATACTTTCCGATATCGTCATTTATTTTATATATTATATCTGCGTTCATTTGATTAATTAAAACAGCATTTACACCAAATGAAATCATTTCACCTTTTTCATTATAATAGTATGTAACGAACCCTTCTGTTGACGTACTATACTCTGTAAGTGTTTCTTCAATTGCTTCATTAATTATTTGATTAGACATGGTGGTTACTTTAAGCTTCGACATGGCCACAACCGTTTGCATTAGTTCATCTTCTATATATCGAAAAAATAAGACAATAAAAGCCATAACAATAAATAGCGTTATGATAGATTTAAATTTCCTCCGCTCTTTCCTAGGTTTTCTACCTTTAATTACTTTTGAAGTTAGAAAAGGATATTTTAGTAGTGGCTTCCTTCTGATAATAATCACTTCTTTTTGAAGTCATTATTATATATTATGCTTCTTATCTATTTTCGTTACACATTAATCTATGATAATTATACAAAATGAGTAGTTCTAATTTATATACAGCCAGTCATCCTTTAATTTCTATCAAATATTAAATTTATACTACGAATTGTGATTTTACTTCCACAATTGTATATTATTTGATATAATGATTTTGTTTAAAAAGGAGGACGCAAATGAACTTTGAAAAAAAAGCAACAAAGAAGAAACAAGAAGCCATCAATTCGGCACCAAAAAAAAGAAACAAAAAAGTTGGTGTTACACTAATAAAAGTTTTTGCATTTTCTATCTTGTTAGCTGGAATTATTGGAATAGCAACGGGCCTTGGAATCGTTAAGGCAATTATTGATTCTGCACCCCCATTAGATTTAGAAGATGTCAACCCAGAAGGCTATGCTACTTTCATTTATGATCAAGAGGGAAAGGAAATTCAAAAGCTACATGGAGATGAAGCAAATCGAATATATGCTCAACTCGATCAAATCCCTCAACATTTACAAGATGCAGTAGTGGCCCTTGAAGATGAAAGATTTTGGAACCACAATGGAATTGATATTCAAGGTATTTTTAGAGCAATTTTTAAAAACATAAAAAGTGGGGATTTAACTGCTTCAGGCGCTAGTACATTAACACAACAAATAATTAAAAACAATGTACTTTCACCAGAAAAGAAATTTGAACGAAAAATACAAGAACAATATTTAGCAATTCAATTAGAAAAAGAAATAGACAAAAAGAAAATATTAGAATTATATTTAAACACCTCTGCTTTTGGACGTGGCACATATGGTGTCCAAGCAGCCGCAAATACTTATTTTAATAAAGATGTATCTGATTTAACGATTGCTGAATCAGCTACAATTGCTTCTATAACACAAAGACCAAATTTTTACGATCCATTGCTCAATCCTGAGAATAATAAGGAAAAGCAAAAAATTGTTCTTAATAAAATGCTTGAACAAGAATATATTAACCAAGCAGAATACGATGAAGCATTAGTTGAAGATGTATATGCACATATCCAAATTATTAATCAAGATATTGTACAATCAGACTATTCCTACTTTGTTGATGAAGTTATTCGTGCAGTATTAGAAGATTTGAAAGAACAAAAAGGCTATAATGAAGGCGAAGCCTTTAACTTAATCTATCGTGGTGGCCTAAGTATTTATATGACACAAGACTTAGGCATGCAAAGTATTGTAGATGAAGTGTATACAAATGAAGAATATTTTCCGCCTGCAAGTGAAATGTATGCTGTGAGAGTTATGTATACGATGTCCGTTCAACACGCCGACGGAACAACCAAACATCATTATGATGAAACAGAGTTTCCTACAAAAGAAAAAGCAGATGCACATCTTGAGGCGCTTGAAGCTGAATGGGTTCAAGCAGGTGATGAAATACTAGCTGAAAAAGTGTTGTATATTCCTCAACCTCAATCCGCTATGGTCATTATGGACTACCATAATGGTCATGTTAAAGCAATTTCTGGTGGCCGCGGCGAAAAGATCGGTAACCAAACATTTAATAGAGCAACTCAAGCCAAAAGACAACCTGGTTCGGCCTTTAAAATATTAGCTGCATATTTACCAGCTATAGATACTATGGGGTATACTTTAGCAACAGTAATTGACGATGTTCCTTTTACGGTAACAACAGGTGGGGTGCCTTATTCCCCTAAGAACTGGTATAACCATCAAGCCTTTAATTATCGTGGATTAACGTCAGTTAGAACTTCAATAAAAGACTCTATGAATATAAATGCAGTAAAAACATTATATGATATAGGTGCTCAAACTGGTTTTGATTATTTATTGAATCTAGGCTTTACTAGTTTGGTAGATACTGAGGTCGTGAATGGTAAGACCTATACAGATAAAAACCTTGCGCTTGCATTAGGTGGCATTACCCACGGTGTTTCTCCTTTAGAGCTCACTGCAGCTTACGGTGCTATTGCTAACAATGGCGTATATATCGAACCTGTATTTTACACAAAGGTATTAAACCATAAAGGTGCAATATTGTTAGAAAAAGAACCTATTTCAAGAACGGTTATGAAGGAAACGACATCTTTCTTACTTACAAGTGCTATGCAATCTGTAATTACTGGTGGAACAGGTACTATGGCTAATTTTAAATCCATGCCAATTGCCGGAAAAACCGGAACAACACAAGATGATGTCGACTTAATATTAACGGCCTATACACCCTATTATGTTGCAACTGTCTGGATGGGCTATGATCAACCAAAATCAATGAATTATAGCCACTCTTATCACTCTGTAATATGGCGTGATGTAATGAAGCGAATACACGAAGATTTACCTTATAAAGATTTCCCAAGGCCTAGTGGAATCGTATCTGCATCCGTATGTTCAGAATCTGGAAAACTAGCTGTTCCAGGTTTATGTGACCAAGATCCAAGAGGTTCAACAATCGTAACTGAATACTTTGCCGCTGGAACTGTTCCAACTGAAAGCTGTGATGTGCATATTAAAGCAATCGTTTGTGAAGAATCCGGTCTATTCGCAACTGAATATTGTCCTGAACATACAAAGATAGAAAAAATATTTATACAAAGACCACAACCATTAATTCCTGCTAACTGGAATCCAAATAGTCCACCTAGAATTGCAGATCACCAATACGAGCTACCAGAGTCAATGGTTGGTGAATACTGTAACATACATGGTCCAGCTTTTGAAGTACCAGTAGTAGATTTACCAGACCAATCAAATTTCAATCCACTAAAATATCCAGAAGACAACGACTAAAGTAATTTTTTAACCAAAAAAATAAAGCTCTTAAGAGCTTTATTTTTTTGGTTTTGAATCAAAGATAATGGCAGCTAAATATCCAAACAATATGGCTGCTGTGATACCTGCCGAAGTGGCCTTAAGCCCTCCTGTAAAAGCACCAATTAATCCTTCCTTGTCTACTTCTTTCATAACCCCTTCCCCTAACGCAAATCCAAACCCAATAATTGGCACAGTAGCACCCGCTCCTCCAAAGCTTTCAACATATTGATATAACCCTAACCCTGTTAGCAATGTACCTAGCACTACATAAAGTACAACAATTCTCGCAGGTAATAGCTTCGTTCTATCCATCAATACTTGGGCTATGGTACAAATAATGCCTCCTGTAATAAACGCTTTAAAATATTCCATATTTGTCACCTATCACTTTAGTTTTCTAATACAACACCATGGGCGATGCCAGGGATGCTTTCTCCTTCATTTGAACTAACTGTGCTCAACATGGCCCCAGTAGGTACAAACAACAGCTTATTAATTTCTTTATCTTCCATTTTTTCCAAAATATATCCTGCAAGTGTCACCGCCGAACAACCACAGCCACTTCCCCCTGCTAAAGTGTTTTGCGATTCTGAATCAAATATTTCCATCCCACAATCAATATAATTACTTGTTAAATCATACCCCTCCTTCTTTACCAATTCTATTAAAAGCTTACTTCCATATTTACCTAAATCACCTGTTGCAATAAGATCTAAATCACTTGGCTGTTTACCCGTATCTTTGAAAAAGCTTACAATTGTATCTGCTGCTGCTGGGGCCATTACAGCACCCATATCCATTGGATCCATGGCACCAAGGTCTACAATCTTACCCGGAATGGCATAAGTTATTTTAGGACCGGTTCCAATCTTCGAAACGATTACCGCGCCACTGCCTGTTACGGTCCATGTTGACGTTGGTGGTCTTTGACTTCCGTATTCAAGTGGGAATCTAAATTGCTTTTCAGCACCACAAAAATGGCTTGAGGTTGTAGCCAAACAGTAGTCAGCAAAACCTGCTTCAACTGTCATAGCTGCCAAAATTAGCGATTCACCCATGGTTGAACATGCACCATAAACACCGAAAAAAGGAACACCCAGAGGGCGAAGAGCAAAGCTAGTTCCAATCAATTGACTAAGAAGATCTCCTGAAAAAATATATCTTATATCCGATAAATTCAAACTTGCTTTTTTTATTGACATAAGAACGGCCTCTTTTAAAATTTTACTCTCTGCTTTTTCCCAAGAATCCTCTCCCCATAAAACATCTTCTAATATTTGATCAAAATAGCTTGCTAAAGGCCCTTCCCCCTCTTTAGGTCCTACGATAGCAGCATGGCTAACAATTTTTGGCATATTATCAAATTTAATCGTTTGTGTACCAACTTGTGTACCCATTTTCTTCCTCCATTTTTTATTAATGACATTTTAATGTCAATGATACAAACCCTCAGTGTTCATTCGTGCAATGGATACTCGCCCTTCGCATTCGCTACGTAATTATTTTGCTAGCCACCAAAGAAAAAATAAATAATGCCAACAACAACCGAAGAAATTGTTCCATAAACAATAACTGGCCCAGCAATGGTAAACATCTTTGCTCCAACACCAAGTACATACCCTTCTTTTTTAAATTCTATTGCTGAAGCAACAATTGAATTCGCAAAACCAGTAATAGGAATAATTGAGCCAGCACCAGCAAATTCACCTAAGGAATCATATAAATCCAATCCTGTGAAAAGAGAACCCAGGAATATCAGAAACATGCTTGTAATCATTGCAGCATCATCTTTATTGAAATCCCAATACTTTAGCACATTAATAATGATTTGTCCTAAAACACATATTGCGCCCCCAACAACAAAAGCCTTTACACAATTAATCAGAAGCTTTGGTTTTGGCGAAGTGTTTTGAACCATTTTATCATACTCTTTTTTCTTCTCAGATCCACTACTTTTCATATGTCACTGCCTTTCATTATTTATTAATTTGAGTAAAACCCTTGTATTAAAAAGTACATTAGCGATCCCGTCATCTTACCAACTGCTAAACATACCATTAAAAAAACCAGTCCATTTTTCAAATAAATTCTTCTTGTGAGAATTGGAACAACATCAAGAACTTCAGCAATAGAGACGGCAACGCTTCCTACAAATATACCTGAAAATAGGCCTACAAGAATTGTTCCTACGATTCCTAACCCAATTTCAATGGAAGTTATTAAAGTGATTCCCCCAAAAATCCCTCCATATAAAATACAATCTTCATAAATATACATTAACTTTTCAGTTTTAGTCTTTTGTGCCATTCTTGGAACTACACCAAGTATTGCTATGAAGGCGAAAATTCCACCTGAAATGACTATACCACTTCCGAAGCCTATCATTATTAATACGATTATTTTTAATATAAACATTATTTTTCTCCTTTAGTTTCTTTTAAGGTTTCAATAATGCTGTCATCCACTTGGTTTTCATAAAGTTTAAGCTCAACCTCAATTGGTGTGGGATCATTTGTAAATTTAATTTTAGAAAAATGATTGAAAAACACCGAGATTCCAACGGCTAGTCCGATAGAATATGAGATTTCAATAACATAGGGTTGCAAACGATCACTACCGAGAAACATAAAATAGAACTTAGTAAAGACTTCTGGTAATTGAGTATCTGTATGGAAAGCCATAATAGCAACTGCACTTCCTGTTAATAACACCGCCCCTACAAAACAAACTTTTAGTAGGGTAAGCAGCTTGTTTTCCTTTTCTGCATGTTTCTTATAACATATAATCGTATCATTTTCGCCCAAATTATGAATAATAACTTCACTATTTTTTTTATTTATTTCTTCAATGATATCAATTATTGAAATCAGATAATTCCTAGTAATTTCATCCGGAATAGTCATTAATTCAATTTTACTTATTTCTTCGATAATATCCTTAGGTCCCTGCATGGTTGCTACGTCTTTAATATATACATTTTTTTTACTAATAATGGTTGCCTTTTTGACTGTTTTCAAGTATATATGAATCATGATTTTCTATATTAAGGTACCTTCATAGTATTTATCTTCTCTATCAGTAAGTTGCGTATAAGTAATGACTGAAATTGTAACAAGAGTTAAGACAACCAAAATAAGCATTATTATTTTTCTCATATCATCCCTCCATTGCGTATAGATTCTTTTTATTGTAATCATTTTACTCAATTTCTATACAAGAAAATCTTTGTTGCAGTAATCTCAAAAAAAAAGAAAAAAAGACATGGTTGTCTTTTATAGAATTTTATCTATTCATTTGTGCGTACGTCATTACGATAATTTTTTCTTCATATTCTCCAGAATTTTTTTTTCTAAACGTGATACTTGAACTTGTGAAATCCCAAGCTTCTCTGCAATCTCTGTTTGCGTTTTATCTTGGAAATATCTTAAAGAAATAATCTCTTTTTCCTTTGGTGCTAGCTGTGCCATAATTTCCCTTAATGCTAGTAGATCAACCATTTTACTACTTTCATCTTCTAAACTTTTTATTTTATCTAATAAATAAATTGGATTCCCATCACCTTGGTAAATCGTTTTATGAAGTGATTCAACATCGGTGGAAGATTCAAGCGCCATAACTACTTCTTCAACTGAACTTCCAATTGCACGCGCGATTTCATCAATAGTAGGCTCTCTTCCATATTGATTATTAAGAACTTCTCTTGTTATTCTTGCTTTATTTCCCATTTCTTTAAGAGACCTGCTAACCTTAATCATTCCATCATCTCTAATAAACCGCTTAATTTCTCCAATAATCATAGGAACTGCATAGGTTGAAAATTGTACTTGATACGATAAATCAAACTTATCTATTGCTTTAAGTAGTCCAATACATCCAATTTGAAAAAGATCATCTAGTTCATAGCCCCTATTTGTAAACCTTCTAACTATACTCCAAATAAGTCCAATGTTTTCTTTTACCAGCGTTTCCCTCGCTTCAAGATGACCCGCTTGCGAATGTATTATTAACTGCAAAGTTCCTTTATTCATTACATGCTTCCTCTTTTGTTGCACGAAGGCTAAGTAAAGTTTTTTTCATCATAACCGTTGTACCACAACCTTCAACAGATTCAACCTCAACATTATCCATAAACGCTTCCATTACCGTAAATCCCATTCCCGACCTTTCCATATTAGGTTTGGAGGTAAATAATGGTTGTCTTGCCTCTTCAATATTGGATATACCTTTCCCATGATCTTCAATTTCAACATAAATAACATCATCTACGATCTTGCAGTAGATATAAACTTTTCCTGGATACATTTCATATCCATGAATAATTGCATTCGTAACAGCTTCTGAAATCGAAGTTTTTATATCAGCTAATTCCTCTATGGTTGGATCAAGCTGAGCTACAAACGCTGCAACAACGACTCTTGCAAAACCTTCATTTTGTGATTTACTATCAAATTCAATTTTCATTTCATTTTCAAATTTCATTGTTATCCCCCACTTTCTTTTAGACTAATCTTTTAATAGCATCTTGAACACTTTCATAGTTTTTTACTAATCTATAAATGCCCGAAAGCTTTAATACTCTTTGAATGTTACTGTTTACATTAATAAGTCCAACATCACCACCCATTTGCTTCATTTTTTTATATCTTCCCATAATGACGCCAATGCCTGAGCTATCCATAAATACAGTATTAGAAAAATCAAATATTAACACTTTTATCGAATTCATTGCAATAAGTTGATCTAGCCTGTCCCTTATTTCTTCAGCTTTATGATGATCAATTTCAGCGTCTAACCTAACGATCATGTTCCTATGCTTAATCTCATATGTTAAACTCATAGGTCTCTCCTCCTTATTCTTCGTTACAAGATATTATTATAATATATCACAAGCTTGTTTACAATATGTTTTTTTAATATTTACACCCTTATTAATAAATACGCTCCATTTATTTACATTATAATACATAATAATTGTAATTTCATCATTTTATTATTGTATCTGGTTTAAGCAAATCATATGTGGGGATCTTTTCATACAATACATATACTCAAAAAAAATACCACTTGTTAAGTGGTATTTAAGGTAATATTATTGTAATTGAGATAACTGCCACGTTGCATCTTTAACTCGAATTGAGTTTGGATAATTGACTATTAAAGAATTAAAATCCCTCTTGGCTTCTTCTACTTGTGCCAGCTTCGTATAGGCAACGCCTCTATAGTATAATGCTTTGTCTGAATAATATGCATCCTGAACAAGTTTTAGCGATAAATTATATTGTTCAATTGCTTGCTCATAATTTGAATTATTCAAGCTATATCCTTTGTTATAAGCATTTACTGCAACTTTTTCATACACTTCATTTTTTAAGGACTCATATAACTCGTAAAATGGTGTTCCTTCAACTCTAGTTACATCAATACTATATAAAGCTTCTGCCGAACTAACAAGGTCATTGTTGTCTTTGAATTGTAAGGCCGCTAATATCTTAGATGTATCGCCTTGAATATCTTGTGATGCTATCAAATCAGTTTCTAACTTATTATTCGCCTGCGTTAACTCTTGCACTTTAGCCGTTTCATTTTCAAGTGCAGCTGCATTTTCCTTTAATAAAGCTGCAGAATTCGTTATTTGTTCCTCAAGTGATATATTCTTACTTTTTAGCGCTTTTAGTTGACTAGGAGAAATCAAGAAAATTGCAAGTCCTAAACCAACAACTGCGCCAACTGCTACAAGAATTACCTGATGCCATGAAGAACTAACAAAAACCGGTACTCTTCTAGCAAAAGAGACATCTTCTTGATGCTTTCGTTCTTGCTCTTCACTCGTTTCTTTTACAGTCTCATCCGTTATTGAATCATAATATTTTCTTGCAATATAATTGTTCTTATCAATTAACAGTACTTTTTGCAACGTACTTTGAGCTTTTTGTATTTGCTGTTCATTAATGTAGCATAGCGATAGAAGTAAATAAGCTTTTATAAACTTAGGATTTAAACTAATAGCCTTCTTTAACTGTATAGCAGCTAGATCTTCATTCGATTGTTGCGTGTGTACAAGTGCTTGATTATATCTTTTTATCGCACTGCTTAGTTTTTCTAAATGAGCTTGATTTTCTTGGATATCTTTCAAGTATCTTTCGGCAGCGTTATCTGTCGGATCTAGATGCTTACTAATAACCCATTGCTGAAGGGCTAATACAGTTTCTCCAATCTCGAAATAAACTAACCCCAACAGATTTCTTGCTTCAATATTATTTTTATCATACCGTATGCTTTTTTGCAAGGTGTTGATAGCTCCACTTAAATCACGCACATTAGAAAGCTGTAATCCTTGATTGTAAAAGGCTTTCGATACCATTTTAATTTTTTCATATACTTGGAAAAAAATCTTGCAATGCTCACAGAACCCATCATTATTTAAGCCTTGTCCGCATTTAGGACATAAGTTTGACATTGATAACACCCACTTTACTTATCATTTTTTATTTCTTTTACCATCTCACTTAAAATATCTGTCATATCTTTAGAATTGTAATCATAAATTGCTTGTTCAGCATCTTCAATCTCTAAACAAGGCTTAAATTTCTTAATTTCTTCTTCAAAATTAATCATTTAACGAACCTCCTGCAATATTTTTTTAATCTCGCCAACGAGATATAATGAACCTACACAACATAGCAATCTGTTTTCAACCTTATAATGCTTATTAATTGCTTTTTCTATGTCAATTTCTATGTGAATATTTTTAAAACCATATTTTATAAAACTATTCTTTAATGAGTCAGTATCTAAGCATCTAGAATCGTTAACCCTAGTAAGTACAATTTCATCAATGTTTGAACATAGACTTAGTGCTTTTACCATCAAATCATATTCTTTATTTTTCATTGCAGTAAAAAGAATTGTAATTCTTCGATGGGCAAAACATTCCTTAATATTTTCAATAAAAGTCTTAATTCCACTCTCATTATGTGCTCCGTCTAAAACAATCCAATCATTAATGAATTCCATTCGACCAGGCCAGTAAAACTTATTAAGCGCTTTCTCTATAGTACCGACATTTATTGGATATTCATATCGCAAAGCTTCTACAGTGTTTAAAGCTGTCGCCACATTCATAATTTGATATGTTGCACACGTGTTTAGAGAAATCTTATCATAATAATAATACTTGTTATTTAATGAAAAATCAATGCTTTTATCTGTCCTTTTTAAAATAGTATAATTAAGGGGCATAACTTCTTCTAGAATCGAATTTTTCTCTTTACATATTTTTTTAATTACTGTCAAAACAATATCCTCTTGTTTAGAAATAACAGTTGGGCATCCATGTTTTATAATTCCACTCTTTTCTATTGCTATCTTCTCAAGTGTATCACCTAATATCTCTGTGTGATCTAAACCTATTTGTGTAATTACTGATACTAACGGATTTTCAATAATATTCGTAGCATCTAGCCTTCCGCCTAAGCCTGTTTCAAGTATAATTAACTCAATTTTTTGCTCTGCAAAATATTGAATAGCTATTACAAATAACACCTCAAAAAAGGATGGATGATTAAAACCTACTTTTATCATTTCATCAATAACCTTTTTTACTTTATTAAATGTATTTGTTAATTCAACATCACTAATATCTAGATTATTTATCTTTATACGTTCATTAATTTTAATCAGATGTGGTGAAGTAAAAAGTCCTACTTTAATGTTTGCCTCCGTATAAATAAAAGATAGCATTGTGCATACTGATCCTTTACCGTTCGTTCCAGCAACATGTATGTATTTCAACTTCAGCTGAGGATTATCAAGCCTCCATAATAATTCCTTTATATTTTGATGTCCTGACTTTTTCCCAAACAATGGAATAGATAATATATATTCAACACACTCCGTATAATTCATTAAAGCTATCTCCTCTATGTATGCGGCAAATTTACAATTGTTTTTACTTACTTTATCATTTTTTATTATGAACATCAATGATTTTCTCCCTTAGACTTCATTAATAGATATATTTTTTGCATCTTTAGCCTATAATATAAGTACCTAATTTAATTAACACTTTATTAACAATTCTATCTTTGTTTTGCCTTGATATTCGATTACAATAAATAATAATACCAATAAATTTTGAGGAGGAATTAGCATGGATGAACAAACAAACAAAAGTACAAGCAATAATGAAAACAATAGTATAAATGATCCTAACAATGATCAAGAAAATGAAATAAAATACGATACCACGCATCAAGAATCTGAACCAATAGCAAATGACATAACTACCTTAGATCATACCTTGGAAGAACCTATTTCAACAAGCAATTTAAAAGAAAAGAAAAAAATACATCCCATATTAAAAGTAGCTTCCTTTTTCATATTATTTACTTTCTTAGGTGGCGTGTTATTTGGCGGAGGATATTTTACCGCGCTATACTTTGGGGATACTTTTATCTCTGACTTCATCAAGATTGATACCAAGCAAAATGATAATAACAATATCGTACAAATTCGTCAAATCAACCCCGATGTTGCCAAAAATCTTGAAGCTTATTACACAGCGCCTGTTGTAATATCAGATGCCGTTGGTCCTTCAGTCGTAACAATTACAAGTACCCTTAAAGACAAATTTATGTCCTTTAATGGTTCAAGTTATTTCAATGAAGGTTCAGGTTCAGGAATAATTTTTGACATTGATAATGATAATCTATTCGTGGTAACTAATCATCATGTTATCGATGGTGCTATTAAAGTAGATGTAACCTTTATGGGTGGTGATACCTTTGAAGCAAAAGTCCTTGGTTATGATTCAACTATGGACATTGCAGTCCTTTCCATCAACTTAGCTGATATTGACCAAGAGATTATGGCAAAAGTTGCTATTGCTTCTTTTGGTAATTCAGATGAATTAAGAGTTGGAGAACTTGCCGTAGCAATTGGCAGCCCTCTAGGAAAAGCATTTAGTAATTCCATTACTGTTGGGGTTATTAGTGCGGTGGACCGCATCATCAGTATTGATAGCTCAGATCTTAAATTAATTCAAACCGATGCCGCAATCAATCCGGGAAATAGCGGAGGCGCTTTGGTTAATACCGATGGATTAATTATTGGCATCAATACTGCAAAGTATATTGATACTGATGTTGAAGGAATGGGCTTTGCTATTCCAATTAACACTGCTCGACCAATCATAGATAAAATTCTTAATTCAAAAGAAGGCTCTGATGTTGCTAGCACCGTTTCTGATGATCGACCATTTTTAGGGGTAGGCATTGCAGATATTACGCAAGAAATTTATGTTCAAACAGGCATGCCATTTGGCGTATACGTCACAGATGTTTTTAGTAACTCTGGTGCCGAAGAAGCAGGTATTAAACCTGGTGATATTATCTTTTCAATTGGAGATAATAAAGTGTTAAAATCTAATGATCTCATTACACATGTTAGCACGTATAAAGTTGGAGACATCATTACCATAAGTATTGCTCGGGATAGTAAAATGATCGATGTAAAAGCACCGCTGTATAAGTATAGTGATGTTATGGCAGAAGAGTAATCTTTTGTATCACATTATATATGAGAAATATGGTTGTAGTGTCAAAAGTAAGTTCGTTCTAATTCTTACACAACATATAGCGATGGTTAAAGCATCCATGCACTATATGCTGTGCAAGAAAGAACAACTATATACTTTTGACACTATAACCAAACATCTGAATTAAAATAAAACATGCAGGACTTTAAAGTTCGGCATGTTTTATTTTTATAGTTAATAGTTCGTTAATGTGTAATTCAAGGATGTTTTTCTTAATACCTTTGATAGGTTAGTTTTGAAATGCATGTTGTGAAATTTGGTGTAGTTTGTTTTTTAACTTTCAAACCTTCCTGTTAGTTTTGGATGGTTGTTCTTTTATTGAGGAGGGATAGGTTCATTTTTCTGGCCTTTCCCTTCGGCCGGTCGGGCGAAAAATGAACCTATCCCTCCTCCGTCATGAACCTCAACTTTTCAGTCTAAGAGCATAATAAAACCGACAGGGTTTTATATCCCATTCATTTTATTTATCCTAGTTTTCTAATTTTATTAATGATCTTAGCTTTCATCTTGAACTTACCTCAATATATCATCTCATCATCTATCTTCTGAAATTTCCACAACGATACCGAGGTATTTTTATGGCACCCCAATGCATTTTCCTACAGCAAAATTGGTATGGGGGGCGTTCTAAACGTTCAGGAGTAAGTGGCCCCCTATTTGCGCACGGACGCGCAACTTGGGGGTAGAATGCCCCCCATATCATATTTGCAAAAGCCATATCCCAATAAAAATATCGACAACCTTACACTTTCTATAACTTATGGACCATCACTTAAATCTGAACTAGCACTTGATGCTATTTAGTTAATCCTCTAAGTCTCTCTTGAACCTGTTCCATCATTTGCGCATACTTCACAAGTTTTTCTCTCTCCTCCTGAATAACCTTCTCTGGAGCCTTACTTACAAAACGCTCATTCGATAGTTTTTGCTCAACTCTATCCAATTCCTTTTGAAGCTTTTCCTTTTCACCAGTTAATCTTTCAATTTCCTTGTCAAGATCTACAAGCTCTGTAAAAGGCATATAAATTGAAGCATTTGGAATGACAGCCGATACAGCATCTTCATCAATTCCATCCTTCGTTTTTTGAATAATCACCTCGCTAGCATAGCTAAGAGTTGCAAAAAAGACCTTCCCCTCAGAAAATACTTGACGTACATAATCATCTTGAGATACTACATATACCTTTGCCTTTTTTGAAGGAGGTACATTCATGCCAGCTCTAACATTACGAATAGACCTTACCGCTTCTTTTATAAGGCTTATTGCATTTTCTTCATCCTCAAAATTCCACGCATCTATATACGCTGGCCAGGTTGAAATCATAATTGATGGTTCTACATCTTGGAGGGTTGTAAATATTTCTTCTGTAATAAAGGGCATAACTGGATGTAGTAGTTTCAATGATTGAATTAATACAGTTTTTAATGTCCATATAGCAGCTCTTTTTGTCGTATCCTCACTATTATAGAGCCTTGGTTTTACCATCTCAATATACCAATCACAAAATTCTTCCCAAATAAAATCATATAACTTCTGAACAGCTATACCTAGATCATAATGATCCATATTTTCTGTTACTTCTTTTGCAAGTGTATTCGCCTTTGATAAAATCCATTTATCAGCAGGAGTCAATTCGCTTAGTGGTACTTCCTTGATTTCTTCTCCTTCAAGGTTCATCATAATGAATCTCGAAGCGTTCCACACCTTATTTGCAAAGTTTCTACTAGCCTCTACTCTTTCATAATAAAAGCGCATATCATTTCCCGGCGCATTTCCTGTAACAAGCGTAAACCTTAAAGCATCTGCACCATATTGCTCTATAACTTCTAATGGATCAATACCATTACCAAGTGACTTACTCATTTTTCTTCCATCTGAATCTCTTACAAGACCATGAATAAGTACTGTCTTAAATGGAATCTCTCCCATAAACTCTAAACCAGAAAACACCATTCTAACTACCCAGAAGAAAATAATGTCATACCCTGTAACTAAAACACTTGTCGGGTAAAAATAATCTACATCAGGTGTTTTTTCCGGCCACCCCAACGTAGAAAATGGCCATAACGCTGAACTAAACCATGTATCCAATGAGTCCTCATCTTGTTTGATATCCGTACTGTAGCATTTATCACACTGTACTGGGGCCTCTTTTTGGATCATGATTTCCCCACACTCTTTGCAATAATAGGCGGGTATTCTATGGCCCCACCATAGTTGTCTTGAAATACACCAATCTCTAATATTTTCCAACCAATGTAAATATGTTTTTCCATATCTTTCTGGTACAAATTTTAGCGTTCCATTTTTAAGCGCGGCAATTGCGGGTTTTGCTAACTCTTCCATTTTTACAAACCATTGCTGTTTAATTAATGGTTCAATAACTGTATTACATCTATCATGCGTTCCTACATTATGTGTATGATCTTCTACCTTAGCCAGCAAATTTTCTTCATTTAGTTGTTCAACAATACGCTTCCTTGCTTCGTATCGATCTAACCCCTCGTAGTTTCCACCATTAGAATTAATTGTTCCATCATCATTAATAACATTGATTTGAGGAAGATTATGACGAAGTCCAACTTCGAAGTCATTCGGATCATGGGCTGGCGTAATTTTTACTACGCCTGTTCCAAAAGCCTTATCAACATAATGATCTGCAATAATTGGAATTTGTTTATTAACTATTGGTAGGGTAACCTTTTTTCCAATTAGGTGTTGATATCTTTCATCGTCAGGATGAACCGCAATAGCAACATCTCCTAACATCGTTTCTGGTCTTGTAGTTGCCAACTGAAGAAAGCCTTCTTCTCCTACAAGAGGATACTTAATGTGATAAAAATGCCCTTTCTTTTCTTCATGTTCAACTTCTGCTTCTGATATGGTTGTTTGACATACTGGGCACCAGTTGATAATTCTTGAGCCTTGATATATATAACCTTTATCATAGTATTTAACAAAAACCTCTAACACTGCGTCTGATAGTCCTTCATCTAAAGTAAATCTTTCACGTTCCCAGTCACAGGAAGCACCCAGCTTTTTAAGCTGATCAATAATAATACCACCGTATTCATCTTTCCACGCCCATGCTTTTTCCATAAAGCCTTCTCTGCCGAGCGACTCTTTGGTATGACCTTCTTCTGCCATTTTCTTAACTATTTTCACCTCTGTCGCAATGCTTGCGTGGTCTGTGCCTGGTTGCCATAGCGCTTCAAAACCTTGCATTCTTTTCCATCTTATTAATATATCTTGAAGGGTATTATCAAGCGCATGTCCCATATGCAACTGCCCCGTAATATTAGGTGGTGGTATTACTATTGTATACGGCTTTTTCACTTTATTTGCTTCTGCATGAAAATAATTGTTTTCGATCCATTTATCATATAATTTATCTTCAACTGCTGACGGATTATATACCTTTTCTAATTCTTTACTCATATTATGCCTCCTAAAAAGTAGCGTTGTTTTTATTATTTCTCATTATTGCTTATCGTATTTGACACTACAACCATTATTTAATAAATATTATTATTATACCTCCCGAAATAACCATAACTGCCCCAATTGTTCGAACTGCTAACATTGCATTGTTGACAAGTATCAAAAAATCATTATCTTCGGAACCTTTTGAATTATGATTAATTGATTTTTCATTATTCCTAGATACTATTCTAGCGCCAAAGAACAAAATTGCTCCAACAACCAATAGAATCATACCAATAATATACATCATATACCTCCTTATACTCAAATATTGTAAAAGTTTGCAATTTTGTACAATTTTTTTCAATTACTTATGCAGAACTTTTCTACGAAATTAAAAAAAGTCTTATCATCCTTAAAAGGACGATAAAACCGTGGTACCACCTTAATTCCTAGTTAAATCTAACTAAGCTCTCATAACGTATAACGTCGTCACACGCTTCATCTTACTTAAATTTCTGATGAAGTGCTCCAAAGCTACCTTCTATCAACACCTTTTCTAGAAAACCTTCCAGCCAGCGAGTTTTCTTCTCTATAGATGGTATTGATTTACTCCTCTTTATCATTGCATTTATCATTATAATTATCTTATATATTATAGGATAGGTATATTATTGTCAACAATAAATTAGGAGGAAGACCGTTAATTCCCTCTTTTTAATAATTTACTTGCAGCAAGTGCCTTTACGATTGAAGGGGCGATAGAACACAGAATAATACAAGATACTAGATCGCCAATAATACTTAGTGAAAAACCATAGTATACTGCCATTTTAAATGTAAATGCTTTTGTAAGGTATAAGGCATTAATAATATATAGGTATGGTACTCCACATAAATAAATAACAGCTATACCTGGTAATGCTGCAACCAAATAAGTAGTAAATGTATTCTTATTAAGCCTTTCAACGATTAAACCTGTAACATATGCAGCGGCTGCAAAACCTATTAAATACCCAAATGTTGGTTGAAATATATACCCAATTCCTCCTCCTTGAGTGAATACTGGTACACCAATTAGTCCAATCAAAATATACACCAACTGAGATAATAACCCCAATCTAGATCCTAATAGTATTCCTGAAAAAATGGCAAAGAATACTTGCATTGTAAAAGGTACATATGGCAAAGGAATTTTAATCCATGCACCAATTGCTGTTAATGCAGCAAATAATGCTGCGTAAGTAAGATTTCTAGCATTCTTTTCGACTTTAGAAATAATAAGCGTAAAAATGCCTAAAAGTGCAATAAATACTAAAATAGATACGATCCATGTCCACATAATTGTCAACCTCTTTTGTTAGTTTTAGTTTACAATCAGTATAATAAATACTCCATGTAATGTCAACATTTTTTTATATAAAGTTGACATTACATGGAGCCATTTTTATAATGCTATTTCATTGTTTGAAATCCTAGCCGCCAAATCTTTGATTTTCGCTTCAATAGTCTTAGCAGTTTGAATAAATACTTCGTCACCTTTTCCTGTAGGATCATCTAATCCCCAATCTTCCACATGTTTAGAAGGTAAATAAGGGCAAACAACATTACAGCCCATTTTAATTGCAATATCAATAGGTGGAATATCTTCTATCAGCTTTGAATGATGCGTCGCGTTCATGTCAACGCCAAATAGCTCCTTCATAATTCTTACTGCATCTTGATTAATTTGAGGTTTTAACTCTGTACCTGCTGAATAAGCTTCAAATATATCTGAAGCAAATAATTTTCCTAAAGCTTCAGCCATTTGAGACCGACATGAATTGTGTACGCAAATAAATGCTACTTTTGGTATCATTGTATACCTCCTTGTACATTATGATTATATACTTATAATGTGATAATTATTCTCATTTGTCAATAGGCATCACCATTACTTAACACAAAATTTACACATGGAATAACTCCTCCTCCTTATAGCTAAACACGCTTATTTATCATAATACTTAGTATGAGCTTATCTGTTTCTTCCATGCCCTTAGATCCGATATATGTAAGGTTTTCAATGCTTTTTTCAATGTCTTCATCAATGATCCCATCATTTTTCGAAATTTGAACATTGTTGAGTGAAAGTAGGGTAGCGTTAAAAGCCGATTCAACTACGGTTGCAACCTTCAGTGCACAGCCAGTTTTAGCACCGTCACAAATCATGCCACTAACATCACCAATGACATTTTTAATTGTTGAAAATATTTGATGTAAACTACCTCCCATTAATAGTGTCATACCACATCCCGAGCCAATAGCCGCTGCGATTGCACCACATAATGCTGATAGCCTTCCTAACCTCTTTTTAATATGAATTGCTACTAAATGGCTTAGTATTAAAGCCCTCGCTAATGCTTCATCAGATTTGCCTAACCGCTCTGCCACCGCAACTACAGGCAACGTAACGGTTATTCCTTGATTACCGCTTCCTGAATTCGTCATTACTGGTGACATACAACCATCCATTCTCGCATCCGAAGCAGCCGCTGTTAAACGTATGGCATAGTTTTTTATATCATCTGAAAGAAACTGGCTATCAATATTCTTTTGAAAGGTCTTTCCAACTTTAAGTCCATAATCTTTATCTAATCCTTCAAGGGCAATGCTTTTATTCATCTTAGCGCCTTCAAGCGTGAATTTAATATCTTCAAAGTCCACGCTTTGAGCAAAGTCATATATTTCTCTAATACTTATATCATGATCTATTGTCTCGTCTAGATAATCTTCTGCCGATTCTTTTGAAAAAAGCACCTCTTTATCTCTTTTTACACAAACAATGTTGGTATGATTATCTTGTATGATCACTAGTGCCTCATGATCTTTCCCCGAAACGATTGCCTCAATATAAAGCTTGCTATTGTTATTTGAAATTTCCATTTCAACAAATCCTTTATTAATTAAAGCTTTTGAAATTAATACATCCTCTTCCTGAACACATTGCAATACCTGTAACCCAGCTTCTTCTTTACCGATTAAGTATCCAAGCGTAGCTGCCATAGGAATACCAACTTCCTTAGTACCAGGAATACCAACACCCATCGCATTTTTTATAATATTAGGACTTAACCTTAAAACAACTTTTTCTACTGCTTCTCCAAGAACAGATCTTGCTTTTGCAACACATAATGCAATTGCAACAGGTTCAGTACATCCAGTTGCAGGTATGACCTCTTCACTTAATAATTTAAGATATCCATTGAAATCCATAAACGTCCTTCTTTCTCTATTATTAGATTAATAATATAAATATTCCTTGTTACCTTTGACAAATACAATGATTTTTTTCATTAATATTACTAGAATATGACATTGATACATATAATATAATATCAATATAAAGGGAGGTCTTTTTATGAAGATATTAAAACATTCATTAAACGCTAGAACCAACCTTAATTTGACTTTATTTTCTAATATTAAAATTAACTTGTCTTTAATACCAACTTTAAAATTGAAGCCTCTCCATTTTGTAATATTCCTTGAAGTTTTCATACTACTTTTAGGACATATTGAACTAATCCCATAAATTTCTTTCATGGGCGGATTATTCCGCCCTAATCTCTTTCATAACGCGCTGACAAGCGCTCTTAAATGATATAACTTTCCTTTTCCTTTACTCTATTCATTAAATATGTTTTAATCATATTGTAGGTTTTATACATAAGCCTGTCAATAACCAAATGATTATATATAATAAGGAATCAATAGTGCCTCATTTTGGCGCTTAGATTTGAAAGAAAGGAAATGTTTTAATGAATAAAATATTAGTATTAGCTGAAAAACCTTCTGTTGGTAGAGATCTAGCGCGAGTTCTTAAATGTTCTAAGAAGGGAAATGGGTTCTTAGAGGGTGAGAATTACATTGTCACTTGGGCCTTGGGTCATCTTGTTACGCTTGCAGATCCTGAAAAGTACGATTCAAAATATAAATCATGGCAAATGGAAGACTTACCCATGTTACCTCCTACGCTAAAGTTAGATGTTATAGGAAAAACAAGCAAGCAATTTCATGCAGTCAAAACCCAATTGTTACGATCAGATGTTAAAGAAATCATTATTGCAACAGATGCAGGTCGTGAAGGAGAGCTTGTTGCAAGATGGATTATTGAGAAATCTTCAGTCAAAAAGCCAATTAAACGACTTTGGATCTCCTCAGTTACAGATCAAGCAATTAAAAATGGATTTAAGACACTTAAACCTGGTGTCCAATATAATAATCTTTTTAGTGCTGCTGTAGCTCGAGCTGAAGCGGATTGGTATGTTGGCTTGAATGCAACTAGGGCATTAACCTGTAAATATAACGCTCAGTTATCTTGTGGTAGAGTTCAAACACCAACGCTTGCCATCATTGCGGGAAGAGAAAAAGAAATACAAAGCTTTAAATCTTTAGACTATTTTGGTATTACAGCCGCAGTAACTGGATTCACCCTTTCATGGAGGGATTCGACTACAAATGAAGCTAGATGCTTCGATAAAGACAAATGCGAGAGAATCATAAAGTCGTTAGGCAATCAAAAATGTGAAGTTGTTTCTATGACGAAAACTCCTAAAAAATCTTATGCACCTAAGCTTTACGACCTTACTGAACTCCAAAGAGACGCAAACAAATTTTTCGGGTTTTCTGCCAAGGATACCTTATCAATTATGCAAACCTTATATGAAAGACATAAAGTATTAACCTATCCAAGAACGGACTCAAGGTATATTACGACTGATTTAGTCCCTACTCTAAAGGATCGTTTAAAAGCATGCTCTATTGGTAACTATTCAAAGTTCACAAGAAAACTTTTATTATCCCCTATTATAGCCAACAGCTCTTTTGTCGATAATAGCAAGGTCTCTGATCATCACGCAATTATTCCAACTGAAGAAACAGTATTGCTTTCTTCTTTATCGGACAAAGAGTTTAAAATATACGACTTAGTAGTGAAGCGTTTTATCGCTGTTCTATATCCACCTTTTGAATATACTTCTGTTACTTTAAAGAGTAAAATTGGAAAAGAATTTTTCTTTGCAAAAGGAAAGATTGTTCAAACAGACGGTTGGAAAGCAGTTTATGGTAATACTGTAGCAGATGATGACGATTCAAATGACCAACGTTTACCTGAGGTAAAACAAGGAGATATCCTTCCATTAGTTGCGCTTGAAATGACTCAAGGTAAGACTAAACCACCCGCTCCTTTCAACGAGGCGTCCTTATTAACTGCTATGGAAAGCCCCGGAAAATACACCAATAGTCAAAATCCTGAATTAATTAAGACACTTGGTGACACTGGTGGTCTGGGCACTGTTGCTACCCGTGCTGATATAATTGAAAAATTATTTGATAGTTTTCTTATAGAAAAGAGAAATAATTCAATTTATATGACTTCAAAAGGCCTTCAACTTCTTGGACTTGTACCTGAAGAACTAAAATCTCCATTACTTACCGCAAAATGGGAACAAAATCTTGCAAACATTTCAAAGGGGACTTTAAGTAAAAAAATATTTATAGATGAAATGAAAGCTTACACACAAAAAATTGTGATTGATATTAAAAATAGTACTGATCAATTTAAGCATAATAACTTATCTGGTAACAAATGTCCTGATTGTGGAAAATTCATGCTTGAAGTGAATGGTAAAAAAGGTAAAATGCTCGTATGTCAAGATAGGGATTGTGGATATAGAAAAAGCGAAGTTATTGTTACGAATGCAAGATGTCCTAACTGTCATAAAAAACTCGAGCTGCGTGGACAAGGTGAGGGACAAATTTTCTTCTGTAAATGTGGCCATAGAGAAAAGCTTTCTGCTTTTAATGAACGTAGAAAAGAAAGTAATCAAAATGTTTCTAAGAAGGACGTGTCCAAATATCTTAATCAACAAGAAAAGAAAGCAGATGAAAATATAAATTCTGCCTTCGCGGATATGTTAAATAAATTCAAGTAAGATTAAGGGGACAGGCACCTTTATCTTTCGCAAGTATAATTAGCTAAATTATTCGGAAGACATAGCATCAGAAAGGACAAAGGGGACTGTCCCCTTTGTCCTTTCTCTTAATCTAGTTCAAATGCTTTATGTAAAGCCGCTACGGACTTCTCAAGATCTGAATTTTTTACAAGGCATGATATTGTTGATAAGGAGTCTGCTGTTTGAAGGATTTCTACATCTACTTCTGACAAGCACCTTATAATTCTCGCCATTACGCCTGGGACTCCTGTCATTTTTTCTCCAATTATTGTAACCTTACAACAATCGTCAATAAATGAAAATGTTGCCAAATATTTTTCCAATACTTCTATTGCTGTTTTTTTCTTATGTGCTTCTATAGTAAACACTCTTCTCTTCGGAAAGATATTAATTATGTCTATTGAAACATCTCTACTCGCCAATTCTTGAAAGAATTGCTCATCATCAATATCGCCCTCAACTAAGAACTGTACTCTATTGCCCCTATGGGCAATGCTAGTAATAATTTTATCACTAAGGTATTTCTTTTTATCTAACTTTTCATATCTCGTTATATTTGTTCCCTCTAGATCGCTAAAGGTATTTTTAATAATTAGAGGCAAGCCTGCTCTTCTTGCAATTTCTACAGCTCTTGGATGAATCACCTTTGCCCCACTATCTGCCATTTGAAACACCTCTGTATAACTTATTTCTTCTATGGTTTTAGCTGCTCTACATATTCTTGGATCTGCCGTCATAATTCCTTCAACATCTGTATAAATTTCAACTGACTCAGCATTTAATGCCTCGCCTAATAAAACAGCAGAAGTATCACTTCCACCACGTCCAATGGTTGTAACTTCATTGTTCGTTCCTCTACCTTGAAATCCAGCTACAACAGGTATATATCCTTCCTTCATTACTGCCAACAGGTTGGTTGTGTCAACATCAATAATTTCAGCATTCAAGTGATTATTATTTGTAATAATTCCAGCAGTACCTCCTGTCATTGCATATGGCTTAATTCCTTCTTTTACTAGCATATTACACAAAACAACTGCCGAAATTATTTCACCACAAGCCATTAACAAATCGACTTCTCGAGGAGAAACCTTACGCTCATCTTCTTTAATTAAGTTTAATAATGTATCTGTTGCATAAGGTTGAGGGGATCTGCCCATTGCAGATACGACTACAACCACCCCATCATAATCTTTTTGTGCCTCAAATATTTTTTTTATTGCACATTCTCTGCTTTCTTGCGTAGCGAGAGAAGTTCCACCAAATTTTTGCACTAATATTTTCATCATTACACATCCTTATCATATTTATAACTTGATTAATTATAGTCTATTTTAAGATTTCTAATAAATGCTATCATAGAAATGATTTGTTTTCAACTACTAATATTTCAATTCCGTTAAAAAAATAAAATTGTTTTGTATTGACAATATAATCTCTTTAGTTCAATATTAAAAGGATTGTAATTGATCTATTACATAACATGGAGGATATAACGAAAATGAGCCAAAAAAAGGCAGTAATATATATGGTATTAGCAGCAATTCTATGGAGCACAGCTGGCATGTTAATTAAACTAGTAAGCCTGCACCCAATGGCTATAGCAGGAATTCGAAGTGGTATAGCAGCGATTGTAATGTTGCCCTTTGTTCGCATCAATAAGAATTTATTTACAAAAAACAAACTGTTAGCAGCGCTCTTTTATTCCTTAACGGTCATACTGTTTGTTAATGCAAATAAACTAACGACTTCCGTCAATGCAATTTTCTTGCAATTTACAGCACCCATTTGGGTTGCGCTTTTTTCTAGATGGTTTCTAAAGTCAAAGATTCGTCGCTCTGATTGGGTTGCCATAATTGTGATTTTTTTAGGAATGGGGTTGTTTTTCATAGACAATCTAAGCTCTGGTCGACTAATAGGTAATATACTAGGCTTAATTAGTGGTTTTACCTTTGCAGGGATGATTGTTTCATTCAAGCAACAAGAAAAGGGTGCTACAATTGGTGCGATATTCGTTGGAAATGTTTTTAATGCAGTTTTATGCTTACCTTTTTATTTCTTAGCAATACCAAATACAAAGAGCCTGTTGGGCCTTGTACTACTAGGAGTTTTCCAAGTTGGTATCGCCTATATTCTATATGCAAAAGCTATTGAACATTTAACGGTTATTGAAGGTATTTTAATACCGGCTTTAGAACCAATACTTAACCCAGTATGGGTACTTTTAATTATCCACGAAGTACCTAGTTCAAAAGCTATAGTTGGTGGCATTATTGTCATTTCTGCACTTATTACTAGAAGTATCTATCAAACAAAAGTAAACTCAAATAATGCACCACACGAACTTACTTTTGACACTACAACCACATGAAAATATATTCAAAAAAAGAACATCCCTCTTTTCCTGATTAAGCACCATTAATAGGGGACGTTCTTTTTGTCCAGTAGGAAAGTTCTACTTTCCTACGAAGCCATAAAAAGAGCGTTGAAAAATTATAATCTTTATAACGCGCTGACAAGGGCTCTTTTTGTTACAATTACATCATGTCGTATATCAAATCACTAATAAGTACAAGTACTGTAGCTCCGAATATTATTCCTAATACAATATAAATAACTGTCAATAGCAAGCCTGCAATAGCTAAATTTTTCTTATTCTTATTAACATTTTTTCCAAAAGCCCATACAAATAATAAAATGATGTTTAATATTGGAATAGATAATAATAAGAAAGTACCAATATACCCCATGACACTCATAGGCTTTGTTAAGTCTTCCGGTAAAATTTCCTTTTCCACTTTTTGTTGTGGCGCAGGTTTATCCTTTTGCACAATTTCTTTCTTGACGTTTTGTTTCAATTCTGGTTTTTCTTCAGGTATGGCAACAGGTTCTATTACATATGCTGGTGCCTCTACTGGATCCGGTACAAAAACCGGTATCGGATCCCGAGCTGGTTTTGTTTCCTCTACTTTACTTGAATTCTTATTACCGCAATTTGAACAAAAAAGAGATTCATCTTGCATTTGCTTCCCACATTGTTCACAAAACATAATTTGTTCTCCTTTCTTTCACCCCTTTGATATCCTTAGAATATTATAAATTCACCAAATTGTCAAGAGTTGTCTAATATTACGTAATAGTAAGACAACTTGTCTTTAATATATACCCTCTTCTTTATTTTTCTGATTATTTACGATTGCAATTCCTGCACTTGCCCCTATTCGAGTTGCACCTGCTTCAATCACTGCCATTGCAGTATCATAATCTCTTACCGCACCTGATGCCTTTACACCAACTACGCTACCTACGGTTTTTCTCATTAACAGGATATCACTTATCGTAGCTCCACCTGTACTAAATCCTGTTGAAGTTTTTACAAAATCTGCACCAGCTGCTACTGATAATTCACAAGCTTTCACTTTCTCTTCCTCCGTAAGCAAGCAGGTTTCAAGTATTACTTTTACAATAGCCCCTTTTGCAGCTTTAACAACGCCTTCAATATCAGTTAAAACATCATCATACTTTTTATCCTTTAATGCACCTATATTAATGACCATATCAATTTCATCTGCACCTGCCTCAATTGCTTGCAACGTTTCAAAAGCCTTCACTTCTGCTGATACAGCACCAAGTGGAAAACCTACAACTGTACATACTTTTACATCAGTTCCAAGTAACTGCTCTCTTACAAGCTTCGTATAATATTGATTTACACATACAGAAGCGAAACTATATGTTTTTGCTTCCTCGCATATTTTTATTATTTCATCTTGTGTAGCATTAGCTTTTAAGATGGTATGATCAATGTACTTTGCAACATTCATAATAGTACCTCCATTTTCTTTATCATAAGACAAGTTTAATTGTTATTTAAAGCTAAGTCAAATTTTTTTTGTTAATATGTATAATACACTTCATTTTGGCAAAACTATTTACTACAGGAAACCTAATTAAATAGATTGTTCGGTTGTAAGGAATTTATTTTTGCCAATGTTATAGGTTACAAGGTTTCCTGTTAATATGTTCTCCCCCCACATGAGAAAGTGTCTATATAAAAAATAGACACTTTCTTTTATTATATCTCATATACTATAATGAATATTTAATATAAAGGTGTTTTATGCGACGACGTATGATCTATCCAGCTCAAAATGAAACACAATCACTTGGTCAGCTAACTGTAAATGCGCGGACCGAGGTTGGATATACCCCCATTAATGGAGCAACTGTTTCCATTTCAAGAACAGGAACAACTGACACAATTGAGGAACTCACTACTGATACTTCAGGGCAAACACCAGTTATTGACTTACCTTGTCCGCCAATACAATACAGTCTTGAACCTAACAATCCTCAACCTTATTCAGAATATACCGTAACAGTAAATGCTCCTGGTTACGAGCCGGTAATCGTATCAGGGACTCAAATACTACCTGATTCTACCGCAATTCAAGATGTATCTATTTTACCTCAAGATCAGACTACTGTTTCGTCCTTACAACAAATAGTAATAGCCATTAGTCCTCACACGTTATATGGAAATTTCCCTCCTAAAATACCTGAAAGTCCAGTTAAAGAAGATGTTGAGGAAGGCTTCATTGTATTAGAACGTCCTGTAATTCCTGCAACTATTGTTGTACATGAAGGTCCTCCAGATGATCCTTTGGGTAGAAATTACTATGTCCCATTTAAGGATTACATTAAAAATGTAGCCTCTTCAGAAATATACTCTACTTGGCCTGTAAGTACAATTCAAGCTAACATACTCGCCATTCTATCCTTTACATTAAACCGTGTATATACAGAATGGTACCGTGCAAAAGGCAAAAACTTTACAATAACCAATTCAACCGCTTATGATCAAGCCTTTTCATTTGGCAGAAACATCTATAGAAATATTTCTGCAGAGGTTGATGCTCTTTTTGTAAATTATATTTCTAAACCTGGCATCAAACAACCTTTATTTACTCAATATTGTGATGGTTCCAGAGTTGAATGCCCAACATGGTTAAGTCAATGGGGTAGTAGATATTTAGGTTCCCAAGGTTATTCTACGATAAATATACTTAAAAACTATTATGGTCAAGATGTTTTTCTTAGCACTGCTGAAAGAGTAGCTGGCATTCCCGCCTCCTTTCCAGGCACGAATTTGCAAGTAGGTTCTAGAGGCACAGCAGTAAGAATAATACAAAATCAACTTAATGCAATTTCTAATAAATTCCCTGCAATTCCTAGGATAAGAGTAGATGGTGTGTTTGGTCAAAACACTAGAAACGCTGTTCAAACCTTTCAGCGCGTATTTTACTTACCACAAACAGGCATTGTAGATTATCCAACTTGGTATAAAATTTCCGATATTTTTACAGCAGTTGAACGGCTTGCAGCATAATAGAGTAAATAAAAAAAGCGACTACTATATACTTAGAAATACGTATATCCATGTCGCTTTTTTATAGTTAATGATAACCCTATTTATCTAGTGCTCCACCTGTCTTTTTATTTTTAAAAGCCTTATGGCTTTTTCCAATACTTTTATCTGGTCTCACATTGGTATCACTACTCATACTTGCTTTTTTCTTTTCTTCAATTAATTTTTTCATCATTTCTATATTTTTGTCTGACATGATTTTACTCCTTTATTATATAATCAAGCAATCTTCTTCTAATAATTTCGCATACATTACGAACTTATCGTTAAAATTATTATACCACACTACCTTCTTGTTGGGTATCACAACTTCTAAATAAACCCGACAGATCACTTTATCTCATAGCCTTCCCCCGAATATGAAAAAGCATCTTTAACACCCGTTGTCAGATAAATTTTCTTGTCTGTAGATATAAATATTGCTTCTACATTATGTAAATCTTCTACAAATTTTAATCCTTCTTCAATACCCATTAAAAAAACACCTGTTGATAATGCATCTGCATACGCTGAATTTTCTGTAACTATTGTGACAGATGCTACATTATTTTCAACTGGATAACCTGATGTTGTATCTAGAATATGATGGTATAAAATTCCATCCTGGATAAAATTCCTCTCATAAATCCCTGACGTAACAATCGATCTGTTGCTCTGCGCTATAACACCTAAATAATCTTCACTTGATTTATATGGATCTCTAACTCCGATTTTAAAATTTTGCCCGTCTGGTTTTGATCCATGGCATAAGATATTTCCACCTAGATTAATAAGCGCAAATTCATAGCCCATTTCGCTAATTAGTGCTGACATGACATCCGCTGCATAACCTTTTGCTATTCCTCCAAGGTCTATCATCATTCCTTCACGTTCAAGCTTAATAGATTTATCTTGTTCATTAAGGGTGATGTCCTCAATGCCAATTAAAGAAAGCGTACTTTCAATGCGTTCTGCGTTGGGTACTTTAGCATTTTCAAAGCCAATATTCCAAAGCTTTACCAGTGCCCCAACAGAAATGTCAAATCTATTGTTGGTTAACTTTGTATATTCAATACCTTTTTGAATAAGGTAAAAGGTTTCATCACTTACAACTACAGCCCCTTTACCAGCCATAATATTAATTTGCTCAACTTCACTATTCACTTCCTGATTAATCGTCATGCTTTTTTCAATATTTGAAAGCTTATCAAATAAAATTTTAAATTTTTCTTCTTCAACTTCTTTTTCTGAATAGATTGTAATCGTTACAAAGGTTCCAAGAACAAAACCTTCACTGGAATATTGTTGGTACACCTTGTTATTACAGGAGGTAGATAGCATTGAAATAATAATCATAATTAATAAAGCTGTTTTTTTCATATTGTTCTCCATATATTAATATTGCTATTTGTTTACATTATATCATTCTACCTAAAACACAATTAATCTTCAAGTTAATTTTAATTAAATTAATTGCATATTTTTATTTATAGTGCTAATACTAGAGAATGCAAGCGTAGGTTGGAAGGATTTATTATAAAATGCTAGTACCTTCCTTAACTAAAGCTCATAACAAATTACTAGATGAAAGGGATGATATATTTTGAAAGCACAAGAAATTATGACAACAGAGGTTGTCTCTGTTGATAAAAAAGCATCAATTCGCGATGCTGCTATGAAAATGGCTGAATCCGATGTTGGTTCAGTGATAGTAAATGATAACAAATCCTTAGTGGGAATTATAACAGATCGTGATATTACCATTAGAGGTGTAGCAGAAAATACTGACTTAAACAATGTTACTTGTGAAAAGGTCATGTCCAAAAATGTTGTAACAGCAAATTCCAATACTGATATGGAAGATGTAATTGATCTTATGTCAGAGCACCAAATAAAACGTGTACCAATTGTAGAAAATGAGAATGTTATAGGCATGATTTCCTTAAGAGATATATCCCAAACGATTGAATGGGATGATGAAGCAGGAGAAGTATTAAATGACATAACGGACTAGTGGATAGCTGGTATGATTTGAGGAACCTACTCGTTCCTTTAGTCATACCTTTTTTTTCATCCAAGTAGCACGTCCTATATTTCTTGGTTTAATATGCTTGACTGCACAAACAAATAAGGACATGGTAGGAGGCTCTAAATACCATGCCTAAAAAGAAGTTTTCTCTATTCGAATAAAGTAATATCTAAAGCTTCATAAAATTCTGCATTAATATACTTGGTTTTAGTTAAACCTTTATCTTTTTGAAATTTTGTTACTGCACTTTGCATGCCCAATCCATATTTACCATCTACCCAACCTGTATAATAGCCAAGCTCTTTTAAACGTTCTTGAATTGCATAAACATCAGAGCCAATTGCACCAGGCTTTAATGTTCTAAACCCATCTCCAAAGGGACCATAGGCACCTTTAATAATGGTTACCTCTGTGCCAACATTTACGGTTTTTTTAAGTTCTTTAGCATCATCATTATACATACGAATACAGCCCTTAGAAAGGGATTTTCCAATGGACCACGGTTCATCTGTAACGCATACCAAAACCATAAATATATTGTTTTTAAATATTCCAATGTATAACAACTTCTTGATTGTCAATCTCGTCCTTTTGTCCAACCTCAATGTAATCAATAAAATCATCGGCCATTTCCCTTGTTAACACGGTAAGATCTTTATGTTTACTTAATAACTTACCAACATCAATCTTTTTATTTGCCTGATTTTCATTTAAGGTAATCTGCTTTTTCAACTTACTTATAGCCTTTTGGTAATTTAATAATTCAGCATCAAAGTTTTGTTTTAAAAAAATAAAATCATTTTCTGTTATAATACCCTTTACCTTATCTATATAAAGAGAAGACAAGGCATTAACTATATCGTTATGCTTCATTTCTAAGTTTTTCAAATCACTTTCTTTTGAAATAATTTCTTTCTTCAATCCCTCTTTATCGCTCAACTCCTTAGCTAGTTTATCTAAATCTTCACTCTCGTTAATATAATTATTAACTAGTTTATTTATTCTGTCCAGAATAATCTCATGCAAGATATCAATTTTAATAATATGACTGGTACATCCCTTGTTTCGTGTCTTGAATGCAAACTGGCATCTAAGTATATTATTAGACTTACTCATATTAGAAGTACAATCTAAACATTTAACTTTACTAGCAAGTACATGTGCTTTTGCAAGGTTTCCCTCTTCCGAAGAACAAACTTTACGGTTAGCTTCACGTAATTTCTTTACCCTGTAAAAAATCTCTGGATTAATAATTGGATCGTGGCAGTTTTTAACAACAATCCATTCACTTTCTGGTAGTTTTATTGTTTTTTTACTTTTATAGCTAACCTTCTTCTCCTTACATTGCACCATATGCCCTATATACACCTGGTTAACTAACATACTTTGGATTGTAGTACGTCCCCATACTCCATATCTGTCAGAAAATTGTGCCCCATTAGGATTTTTAAAATTAAACCCTTTTTGTTTTTTATATTGGGTAGGTGTTGGAATCTTTTCAGAGGTTAAAATATCTGTAATTTGCAAATATCCATATCCCTCTAGATATAAATCGAAAATTTTTCTAACAACTTCAGCTGCTGGCTCGTCGATGAGAAATTTATGTTTGTTCTGAGGATCCTTTTTGTATCCGTAAGGAGCAAAGGCTCCTGTAAACAACCCTTTTTCTTTTTTTTGTTTAAAAACATATCTAATATTCTCTGATAAATCTTCACTATACCATTCATTAATTAATCCATTTATCTGTCTTGACTTTTTATTTCCCGGCACCTTTGTATCAACATTATCCACTACTCCTACAAATCTAATTCCAAGTAGTGGAAACAATCCATGGATATACTTTTCTACACTTTCCATATCCCTAGTAAATCGGGACTGTGTTTTACATAGAACGATATTAAACTCTAATCTTTTGGCAGCTTTTATCATAGAATTAAAAGCCGGTCTACCCTCAAATCCCGAATAATCATCGTCAACATAAACTTCATGTATCTCAATATTGTTTCTAGTGGCATATTCGATAAGGAGCTCTTTTTGGTTCTGAATGCTCTGGCTCTCGTCAAGTTTACCTTCTTTATCTAAATCTTCTTTAGATAACCGGCAATATAATGCAGCTCTATTCACATCCTTCATCATAATACTATATCATACCTCCTTAAAGCACGAGGTAGATTATTATTTTCTCTCGACCTCATTGTAATACAAAACTGAATTAACTTCAATAATTAACTGTGGCCTTATTAGCTATACTCTTATTCTCTTTATTGTTCTTTAATATGTATTTCAATGTATTTTTGATTGCCTTTTCTTTTATTGCTTCATTATACTTATAAATATCTTTTACTATCACGTTTGACATGTAATCACATCCTTTCGTTTTAAGTTCTTTAATTCTAATATATTCAAAAGTAAATAAAAAAAGCATAGCTTAAACCATCAAAACATATTTTGTTTTTTGATGATATTAAACTTTCAAAATTGATTTGGTCTATTAACAGAATAGTTACTGGAAACGATGTAAAATTATAAACGGAATGATATCAGTACAAACCTGTTAATTAATCATTCCACAAAAGATCAATATTTTCATAGATATTTCCAAGCACTTCCATTTCGATATTATTTATATAACCTCCTTATTTTATAAATTAAAAAAGATAGCTATTTAATTAGCCATCCTAATGTTTTTAACTTTATTAATATTTATTTTTCTTTCAATAACCTTTTCATAAGAACATCCCTATACCAACAAAAATCATATTTACACATAGCTATAGTCTAAATTGATTTTTAATTACTATAGAATTGTTTAAGAGACTTTACAGTGTTCAAACGGCTTTAGTTAGAAATCCATAATGCTTCTCTTCCCTACACGCACTCTCCCAATGCTGATCATAAGAGACTGAATAACATTTGAACCCGGCAATTTATTTGGACTCCGCATACCGATGAGCGGAGATACATTTGAACCCAGCGACTTATTTAGAATCCGCATACTGGTAAGCGGAGATACATTTGTTGGCAGTTGCCTACTTCATTATACCTATAACTCTAATTCATCCTCTTCTTCAATATCCCTCGATTTTACTGCTCCTTGATCTAGAATTTCATATTGTTTAACTATGTTATTACAAAATTTTTCAAGTTCTGGTATGTCTTTTGTAGCAGTAGCCCATATTTCATCAAGATCTAAACTATCATATTCATGAGCAAAGATATTTCTAATACCTCTTATGCTTTGCCAAGGAATTTCAGAATAAAAGTCTTTAAACTCTGTTGTGAGATGTTTTGAAAGCTCCCCTATTTGTTGAATACACATATTAATAGCATGTTTATATACTATATTGTTTTTATATGTTTGAAAATCATCATTTATGCTATTTCTGATACTAGAAATGTCAGCAGAATAACTCAAAATACGCTTAAGAATTGTATAGTTTTTATTGTTTTTCATAAATCAATACCCTCTCTTTTTTAATTTCCTTTTTAAAATCATTTTTAAGCCCTCCTGAAGTAACAAGATCAATATTCTTATGAAGTTGATTTTGGATATCAAGTCTAAGTCCCGATAATGCAAATAAACCAATAGGATTACCCACTGTATCAACTTCTAGATCAATGTCACTCTTATCTGTTGCACTTCCTCTAGCATATGAACCAAAAAGATACACCTTATTGATACCACGTGCCTTTGCCAATGGCGTTACGGCATCACTTATTTGTTCTATGGTAAGCATGATATCCCTCCTTCTAGTGGTTTAGACACTTCCATGTTTTAAAAAGTATTAAATCTACAAATAATATATCTATGAATATTATACACCAAAATATTTCTCAATGAAACACCAAGACAAAAAAACTATAATACTTCTCATCTTTTTATAAGGAGGCAAGCAAAAGATTGGTTATCTTTTCTACATTTTAACTAATACAATATCTTGTAAAAATAAAAAATACATCTTGGCATAGATATAGTGCAAATCTATTTTTTATTACTACAAGAACTGTAGAAAGCTTTTAAAAATCAATTAATTTTACAGTACTCAGGTGATCCTGGTTAGTTGGATCCATAGCTGCATGCCTTTCTTACATGCGCTCCCTCTCTCTTCAAGCAGGCTACCGTCTTTACGATGAGTTGAGACTCGGTAGAAGTATCATTGTTTTCCCCTCGCTGTCATGGCGATATAGCATTTCCGATGCTCTTTTCGGTGTTGTATTTGGGTTATTGAAAAGGAATAATCACTTTTCCCCGTCCACCTGTTCGCTTAGCCCTTTTTGAAGCCACGAGAGTAATGTACCTGATGCACTACTATATACTAGCTCTACTATCCTCTAGCAATTTATCAATGTTCGTGTTTGTTACTTATAAATACATTATAGTCACATTTAGTGACTATGTCAAGAATATTGACAAATAATGTTACTATTTGTGACTAATGTAGATATATTCTTAATAAATGTTTATAATCAAGATGTACTACCTAGATAATATGTGAATATAGTGTATGTTTGAAATAATATATCGTGGAGAAAATACAACGATGAATAATATTGATAAATTTAAAGATCGAATTAAAAATTTAAGAAAAGAGTTTGGAATTACTCAACAAGACCTTGCTGATAAGCTTGGCCTTGTTAGGACTGCTATTGCAAATTACGAAATGGGAAGAAATATTCCAAATGCTGAAACCTTGAATATGATTGCTGATTTCTTTGACGTCTCTTTAGATTATCTACTTGGACGAACTGATATAAGAAAGGATTTATATACCAATCGTACAGATGATAAGCTTTTTACTGATGCTGAACATGAAGATAATGGAAATAGTAAGCTCTTTGTAGCTCAAAAGGCTGATGAATATAAAACGCTCTCTGAGGACATAAAATCTTTGTCTCCAGAAAGCCAAGAAGAAATTAGAAAATTTATTGAATTGTATAAGATTAAGGAAATGCAAGATAGAAACAACGAGAATAAACATAATATAAACGGTACAGAGTGATGAGAGATATTGAAAACAAAAAAATAGATTTGGTTAGATTTTTAAACAAAATTAAAAATATACTATGAACTAATATTGAGTGGGATTTATACCATAATTAAGCAAAAATTGATAATTGGCACATGTAGAACAAAAGATATGTCTCAATGTTTTTGAAAATTTAATAGGTACCCCCATTATTTACAATCGCGTTAACAGACAAATCGTGTTCTTATACCTCGAAGCTACAAAGACAAGATTTAATGGTAGGATGCTCAAATATTTATTTAGCATCTTTTATTAAGATTAAGTAATTATTCAATAGCGCTTGAATCTGAACTCAAACGTTTGTTTGAAATATATTCGATTCTATTTAGCTCTGCCTCTATAAAATCCTTTGAATGCCTTGCTTGAAGTAACAGCATATCAAACTGTATTCTAGCAACTTTAACTAAAAGCTGATCTTCTTTTTTATATTCAACGTAGTTATCTTGCGTATGTATTGCGTTGAACTCATCAAGCTGCAACTCTATGTTAATAATTTGATCCTTTGATTTAATAAGCATTTGTAATAAATCTTGTTTCCACAATTCTAGAAATCTCCTAACGTTTCTCAACTTCATCAATTGATCTCGATTTAACCTAAGATATTTTATTGTATACTCCGCAGGTTTAGAACCATTAATTGCTTTAAGTTTTCCACCGCCATCTAATTTTATAAAATCAGAAGGCTCTTCTAGTAAGCAATCAATAAAGCGAAAAACATCCTTGGTGCATACGTTAGTTTGGCATTCTTCACAATTATTTATACAACCAACATCTTTAGATATCCAATGATCTCTTTTATATGAATTACACCTAGGACATGAATACCTCAAATTAAAGCAATTAGTCTTTAACTGTGGAAAATATTTCTTAGGTCGAAAATGATCTAAATTGAATGTACCTCCAGGTGACTCGCTTTCAGTAATAGTACAATAAGCGCACGAATAGTCTGAATTTATTCTTAAATACTCACGGTACTTTTCATATGAATTTTCATTGGGAACATTATTATATTCGAGTTTTTTCATAATACTATTCATGATATTTTTTTAATTCCTCTAAAGTTTCTTGTAATTGTTTTTGCTTACTAAGTACTTCATCATAAAATTTTTTCTCTTTTTCAACAAAATTCGACTGATTATTAATATGTTCCATCTTAAGTTTTATTTCCTCTTCTTGCTTTATATCAATAATTTTTTCAAACTTATCTAATAATCGTATCAAAGATTCTAAATTCTCTTTTTCACATGGATTAAGCTCCGAACTTTGATCTTCTGTAATCAATATTGAATATTGATCCACTAATTTTTCGAACTGCCCTTCTAACCAACTATTATAATTAAAATCCTCTACACATAATGCAATTCTGTCTATGACTTGATTTGGAGAATCTATTATTTCGTCCTTTGTTATATATCCATCAAAATAGTCTTTGGGGCCAGGATACGCACCACTAGTAAATGTCATCCTAGGGACTTTTAAGTGCAGCATCATCCAAGCTGACACCAAAATTCCCGTATAAGAGCAACCAAGTTGATAATCAATTAAAACAATATCAAATTTAATATTATGAATTAACGCATCATATTGCTCTAGACTTTGATCTTGTAACATCGAATTATCAACAATAATTTGACCAATGCGATTTTGAGAATCTTTTCTTTTTAATGTTTCCATTAAGCGTTTTGCGTACTGAATTTCATCGTCAATAACAAGTATATTAATTAGTTCCATATTATTCATACTCCTTAGGTTCATTCTTTTGCGGTATCACTAGTTTAAATTTAGTTTCAGGATACTCCGGACACAAGTGTATTGTACCTTTATATCCTATAATAGTATCTTGAATAATTGTTAATCCTAAGCCCGTCCCATCAGAATATGTCGAAAATAATGGTTCGAAAATTTTTGGCCGTATCTGTTCTTCTATTGATTGCCCATTGTTAAATGCAATAATTTCTATATTGCCATCTATATTATTCAATTCAAATATTAAATATTTATCCTCTTTGCCTTTTTTCAATGCCTTATATGCATTAGTTATTAAGTTTGTAAAAATCGTATCAAAATCACCTTCGTATCCCCAAGTATTTAATAAATTAATATCAACTTTTTCTTTAATTCTTATTAACGCATTAATAGCCCTAAAAGCCTTTTCATGCTGTTTAGCAATGGTCTTTAATGCTTTATAAAGGTTCACATATCTCGCTCTATCTTGTTTTTCTCTTCTTAAGTAATTTCTAAAAAAGTCCGCCTTTTCATCAATCAATAATATATCTTTTTGTAACTCTTCAACAAGTGCTTTTAGCTTTATTAAGTCCTCAGTTATAAATTCAAAGTCATCAACAATTTGTCCACTAATTACTTTTGCATCAGTAGTTTGATGTAATGCTTCATGTCCAAACATAGCAGCACTAATTCCTAATGTTGCAATATTGCGATAAATTTGCATTTCTCTACTTTTAAAGTTCTCTTGCTTTCTATAATAAGTGTAGGCATACTTAACTGTATTAAGAGAAGTTTCAGCAGTATTCATTAATGTTGACAATTCGTTTCCAATAGATACAATTTTTTCTGCCTGCTGTTGAGAGTTCTTCTCTTCTTTTGTTTGAGTTAACTTTTGCTGCAAAGTATTAACTTGATTAAAAAATGTTTTCACAGATTTTTCTGCATTATTTAATACAGCTTTTCCTTCATCTAATTGTTTTTTTTGAGCTTTTTTTCTCGCTGAAAGTTGTAAATTTGTGTATTTTTCAAAAGCTATATTTACGAACTGTTTTAAAGAATTAAACTCATGTGTATCATACATATTTTCTCGACTTAAAACATCCTGTAACCCAGGATTTTCGTCTCGAGTAATATAAACTATTCCAATAGTATTTGTTGTAGCAATACGATGTTCTGGAGACGATGTTCTTTTTGCATTCAATTCTAACCAATCATTATCAGCATCTCCAAATGGTAAAATTCTAAATCCATCACGATATATTTTAATTCCTGAATAACTCTCTAGCAAATCTTTAAATATTGTCCTATCAATGTCCAAACTTTTATACAATCTCTGATCTTTCAGAAAAACAAAAGCTTCATATGTAACTGGCCCACAGCTGGAGTCTATATCTTCTGGAGAAAACAAATATGTCTCATTTATTACCTCTTTGCTCATACTTATATTTGATTTTATCATAACCCTAACTATTCCAGAGCCACTGCTATCAATTTCTCCATATAAATGTGCTTGTGCATATTCCATAAAAGTTGAATTTATTGTACCTGTTTTAGTTTTATAATCGTATGATATAAGCTTTATTTTCACATCTGTGCCCTTAAATTCATATTTCTTATGTGATACTTTGTTAATATTTATTGGACGTATTAAATTTAATTCTTTTCGAACATTAAATAACATAGTTTCATCCCATGAATCACGTAAATCTTCTAATAATAATTCAGTTCCACATGAATCGGATTGACTGGATATTTTAATTATTTTATGTTTTATGTCTGAAAATTCTAAACTAGTATTTTCATATTCATCCCAATTTATAAAAATCATAAGTGCATGAGCATTTCCCTTTTGAGATGTTTTTATTGTAAGTCTTTTCGCTAATCGTTCAACAGAAAAACGACCAATACCCTTCTCTCCTAGCTTTCTTCTCCCTTTAGTTGTATATGTTTCACGTAGTTTATTATCTGTACCTACCATCATCCACTTATTAGTTAAATCAGAAAGAGACATTCCATCTCCATCATCAACAATCTTTAACGAAGACGTACCAGATTTTAAATTTTCAAATATTATTGAAATATTACCGGCATCAGCATCATACGCATTTTTCACCAACTCCGATACTGCTACAATAGGATTTGATATAAGATTTCTTCCTATAAGCTGCCCAAACCTAGCATTAAATCTAAATCCGACCTCTTGTAGAACTTCAAATGTTTCCATAGTTATTCTCCTTTATTTATTTTTTTAACCGACGCCTTAAATATCTATTTCTAATATCCTGCAAAATTTTCTTTTGCCCTTTTGATAAATCTAATACAACCCCATCTACATAATCGATAATGTCAATAAAATTACGCTTTTCTCTAAACATTGAATCTAATTTAATAATATGGTTTTTATTGACTATTTTATACGGTATATGCAAATCTTTAAATTCATTTGGAACTAATTCTCCTACACCACCGCCATAAAATCTTCCGTTATATTCGCACAGAACTAAAGTTAGTGAATTATAAAAACAGAAAGCGAATGATTCTTTATCAATTTTTTCATCAAATCTAATATTGTATGCAATGTCTGTAGTATGTACCTGAGCTTCATTTATAATAATTCTTGGAATAATATTATATCGTTTAAAAAAACTAACATCTCCACTTCTAATTATTGGAACATCATACCATCTTTTTCTGATTGAGCACTTATATCGCTTATTTATTTCTTTTTCTTCCCCATATGTCAAATATTTTTTTAGTTCGGAGCTAAAAGTATATTCTTGTATATTATTTAAATTTAATAGCATAACTTTTTTATTGTTTTGAAAAAGTAATTCAAAATCTTCGTCTCTAAATATTAATTTATTGGCTATATCTGTACTTTTAGATAATATTTTAAGATAACCCTCTTTTACTTTAAGTCCATCAACATTCTTTCGATTAGTAATAAAAAAATTGTTTGCTCCTGTAACAATTCCAGGTGATATATTCCCAAATTCTTTTATTTGGGGGTACTGTAAGGAAATAGATTCTAAAGTTTCTGTTTCAACATCATTTAAGATACAATTAGACCATTTTTTTAATGGTTTATGTCGCATAATTATACTTTCAAAAGTTGATTGTGCCTCTCTTACACTTTTTATTGTAGTATATCTAATAAAAGGATTTCCGAAGTTTTCATTTCTTAAATATACGAGACAAACATCTTGTTCGATTTGAATAAATATTTTTTCCTCAAATGTTATAATCTCAATAGTATTAAATTTTGTTTCTAAAAAATTCCTTAATTTTTCAGCGTATTGAACTTGTAAAAACTCAAAAGGTAAAACAAAAAATATAGCTCCATCAGGAGAAAGTAATTTAATTGAGCCTAGTATGAATGATACCCAGAGATTCTGAAACAAAGAATGGGGCAATTTAAAATAATCTAATAATTGAATAGAGGTTTTTCGTTGATCCTCAGTCAAATTTTTTTTAGTAATATACGGAGGATTTCCAATTATTAAATTATACCTTTCTTGATGGTATATTGCATAATCAATAAAATCGGTACAAGTAACATCTAGATAGTTACATTCAATTTCTAGTAAATTATCTGATTTTTCATTGTCTATTTCAATTGCATGAATTGGACAATGAAAATCATCTAAAGCACTAATAAATCTACCATCACCAGCAGAGGGTTCTAATATACTTTTTACATTAAATTTATTTCTAATAAACTGAACCATATAATTTACTAATTCAGGTGGTGTATAATATGATCCAGTAGTTTTATCATCCATTTTTCCACTTCCAACATTATTTTTGCTTTTTTAAACAAATATTTTCATGACAATACTTTTCACTCACAAATTTATATTAATTACTATTATCACTTCGAGGTATTCTACTGTTAATAACCTTTAAATAGTTCTATTGGTTTTTCTTTTATCGTATATAATATCCCTTGTTCTTAAATCAATATATAATATTAAACAATATTATACTTGAAAGTACTATTTTTTTCAATTAAAAGAAAATCCATAACATTTTAATTTCATTACATTATTTTGTTTTATTCTAGCATCTTTCTATATTCTACCATCTGCAATGTTTAATATCAATGCAAGATATATTGTTGTGTTAGATATATTGTTGCTTGTTTTACATGTTCTTATAAATTTCAGAATGTCATCAAATTTGACTTACATTTCACAATTTATACTAACCCCAACCTCATACAATCACTTTGCACCTCGAGGTTCATCTGACTTATAGAATTATAAATACAAGATTTTAAATATGCTAAAGGATTAATTATTTTCTTATCTCTGCTAGCTTGCTCGAATTTCTTTACTGCATGATCAATCATAAAATAGTTCAACTTTTCAATCTCTTCACTAAAAATCTTTGCAGGAATAGAGTTTTCACCAATTTCTATCCTCTCTTTATTTTCAATATCCCAAAAGAAAGTTTTTATTATTTTAGATACTGCATCTCTATACGATTCATCTAAGTGACCAATACTACAGTTTTCTAAAACATTTAAGTACCTTTCATGACTAATATTTTTAAGATCTAAATTTCTACTAGACTTACACTGATAAAGAGTTTTTTTCTTTTTGGGTCCCTTAATTTTTTGCATAGTATTCCCTAGATCCTTACTTTTGGGTTCTGTTTCTATTTTATGTAGTTGTCTATCATCGCTGTTTTGCATCTCAGTAGATGGATAGATATATTTATTAATATTAATACTGTTACTTTTAATACTGTTAATATTATATCCCTCGTTTTGCGCGCTCTCATTTTCAGTGCTCTCATTTCCCGTGCACTCAAAACTAATGGACGGTTTCGGATTAGAGACAATAGTGTAAATTGTTTTAGAAAATTTCCCATTTGACTTAGATTGCGTTGTCTTTATGTACCCATAATCCTTAAGTAATTTGAAGTGCTTATAATATCTTGTTTCACTCATACCTAAGTGATATATAATAAGTTTAACTGATGGGAATGCTTGTGATCCAGCTCCTGCATAACTACAGAAATAACTATAGATACATTTAGCTTCAGGAGTTAATCTGGTATCTTGCATAACCATCTTTGGAATCATACCATATCCTTTTGCATTTACTCCCTCTATCATTAAAATGTCTGTAAAATTTTCTTGTCCGTTATTATTATTTGCTTGTGGGTTTTTATCCATCTTTATTTCCTCCAAATTTTATTTTAACGCAACAAAAAAAGGCATTTATCATGCCTCTCTTGTTAATTTACTGCATCATGTAATTTTCTATAAGTTATAATGACTTGTTTTGATAAACATAATTACCTAAGATTTTTCTAAAAGCATCACTATTAATAGTTCCATCAAATAATCCTTGTGAACATTTCAAATATACAAGTTTATCCTGGTCTATCTTAATATTAGCATGTTCTCCATTGCTCCCCAATGGTAAAGCAAGCATATATTCATTCTCTAATAACAAGCTTAACGCAGTATTTAAATAAGTTAGTTCATAGGGTTTCGTACCTGCACATAATATAATTATGTCAGCAACATCTAAAGCCTTTATGTTGCTTTCTGTTAAAATACCTAAATCAATAATATTAAAATTGAAGTCTGCCATTGGGATATTACCCTTGAAGTAATAATTAACACCATCAATATAAAAAGAACCATTTTCAATAGGGATATTGAAAAAGAAATGATCATGGATAGCCTGCAGATGATTGTTGTTATTTGCTTCTGTATAAGATACCTTTGCTCCCATATTTGCTAAGACAGCTGCCATATTTATAGCAGCTGTCGTTGTTCCTGTTCTACCCATAGCACCGATAAAAACCACTTTAACATTTTCTCCTATAAAAGAATATGTATTAATAGCTACAAGCTCAGAATCAAGGTCTTTATTAAGATTTGTTAGCACCAGATCTCCTGGCATCCCCTGATGGCTGATGCAAATACGCATTTCTTCTTTAATTTTATCAATAGTTGTAGCTGTAATAATATTATAAATGTTAGTCTCGGTTATAATGCGTTCTAGAAGGCCTCTATGCGCCTTTTCAGCTAATATAATTAACCTTGAATCAAATAAAGAATTAAACGCTATTATTGCACTTATAATCTCATCCTCTTCGTCGTTTAAAGCTTCAAGATCAACTATGAAATATCGAAATGGATTAAGATTCCTTGCATCATGAATAATAAATCTTTTTAATTCAAACTCCCCATTGTATTTTTTAATTAGTGCACCTGTTTCATCTGCTAAAAAATCAAACAAACCAATGTTTTCATCGCTTGTTAAGTATAAAATCATAATCTTAAAACCCTCCTAAACATAATATAATTAATTACTAACAATCCAAAAAGGCCCATCAGCTGCAGTCCCCTTCTTTGCTTCATTTAAAAATATGGATAAGTCCCATTCTTTCTGTGACTTCTTTAGACTTATTGGATCAGCAACTAACACTTTACCTTCTGAGGTTATACCTCTTAAAACTAAAAAGTGGCCACTGTCCGTAAAATGACCTTTGCCCATAATCGCCACTATAAGCTTACCATCTTTAAGTGCTTCAACTAGTTTTTCAGCATTATTTGAACTTGTCCCTTCAACCTTTAATCCAAAGTGCTTTGCACCATCTGGTATTAAACTATGATATGATCCAGCCCCTTCAGCACAATATCCATTCTTATATGCCCAATTAGACATTTCTACAGGATTAATATTTTCTCCTGTAAGCGTTGACACCACTATAGATAAAGACGTTGGTCCACATCCGGACTCTCCTATGGTATCTGATCTACCATATAATGTATCTTTCCACCTAGAATCTGCCTGATTGTAATAAACAACTTCCGTTACACTGTCTTCAAATATTAAGTCAGAAAAATCATATTCACTACTATATATATAATCATCACTATTTGTATCAACTAATTGTTCATATCCATATTGCCCTAGAAAAATACGTACTTCTTCTAGCTCTTCCTCACTAAAGTATTCTTTTATGTCCTCAAGTGGATTACTGATAATATAAAAAATTGCAGAGATAAATAGGAATATGGCTACAAAGATTGAAATAATCATCGTCAAAAAATTCTTTCTTGCTTCCTCATCAAGTGCAATGGAAATAAGAACTTTTTTTATTGCAGCAATAGTTACTGTACCGATAATAAACACCTCCAAATAATAATGGCTGATGGTTTATCTACCACCAGCCCTACCCATATAATTAAATTTGTATTCAGGAATTTCAAATTGTATCTGTAATCTTTTAGAACCAATGATCATAAGCGCAGCCCCTCTTTTCTTAGAAGCCACCAGCTCCTCTTCTGCTTCAGTTAAATTGTAAAGATCCTTTGTTTCTTTTAAGTTCTTACCATCTGTACCCATTATGATTTTAAAACAAGCAAGATCTAAAAGTGCTTGTCCATACATCTTAATCTCTGGAGCAAGAAAGTCCACCACCGAGTGAGATAAAATTGCAATCCCACCTTCATATTTTCTAATTCCCTTTGCTGCGTTTCTAAGAAACACTAAAGATTGAGGTACCTTAGGATCTATCATTAAATAGGCTTCATCACATATTAAAAGGACTCGTTCATTTGGATTCTTAACTATTTCCTCCCATGCCCATTGAAGGATATTGAAATATTGTGTGGATATGATGTTTTCAGGAGAATTTAGAAGATCTTTTGTGTCAAGAACAACACATCTTGAAGTGGCATCAATACTTGTATGCCCATTCCATAAAAAAGAGTCGCTACCAACAGCTATATCACGAAGGAAAAGGGCTAAATCATCATAATCTTTTTGATAACCATTATTTTTATCTTTTGACTTCTTATAAATTTGGTTGTATAGATCCTCCATGATAGGGAATTCATTATTTTTAATTATTGAAATATCTGTGTCCCAATAAATATTAAATCTATTGTAAAGATCTATAATCTCATTTTTCAAAATCGCCTTTTGTCTATCTGTTATAGAGGGTATGTAAAGTTTAAAAAAGATCTCTAGGTTTTTAATGTATAGCGCCATATCGCCCATACCATTTCCTTCATCTTCATAAAGCTTATCAGACTCTTCATCATTATCCTTTGGTGACGTTCTTATTTGCAAAGGGTTGATCTTACCATTACTTCCTCCACCTGCATTTATCCAGTCACCACCTAGCTCTTTACAAAGATCACCATATTCTCTATGCGGATCTATGAAAATTAATTTAGTGCCTCTCATATATTCAGACATTACAATATGCTTTATTCCAGTTGATTTCCCTACTCCTGGAATTCCCATTAGTACAAAGTTAGTATTCGTTCGGTCTTCTCCTCTTTTCCATGGATCTACTATTACAAGTCCTCCCGAACTATCTTTAGCAAAATAGTAGCCAATACCATCATTATATCCACTTGAAGCAAAAGGAAATCCTCCCACAAAGGTTGACAAGGGTACAATTCTATTAATAATATTTTCTACCTCTTTTTCAGTAGAATAAAAGGGTGAAAGCTGCTTAAATCCGCCTTCTTGAAGGTTAGAAAGTCCTCTTACTCTACAATTTAATGAGGTTAACCGACTTTCTACCTTTCTACAATTTTTTTGATACAACTCATCATCTTTTGCAATAGGCATTATTGTAACGCCCATTTGACCAATCGCTTCACCTTGTTGATCAATCTTGGTCATAATACGCTCTCCACCCTCTGCTGCCTTTTTCGCCCTGGATTTTGTTAGTGGATCTTTAGCTGAATCTGCAAGACCTCTATTTCTTGAAATACTACGTGAAATACTTTCTACAAATATTCCACTATCCACTGGTTTAAAAGATATTGAGCAAACCGTACTTGGTATATTGGTTATTCTTGATAGCCACCCATAAGTAGGACTTTGAGGATATCTGATAATGCCATATACCTTCCCCAAGTTTTCTCCAATTGAAATTGTATTTCTTTTTATATCTAATCCAATCGGAGTAATCGTATTTAATAAGGAATTATTAATCCTATTTTCATTATATTTTTTCACTTTGTATACCTCCTGATTTAAAAATATCAAAGGAGCAATAACATTTGTTATAACCCCTTTGATTTATGTAAATATTCATATTTAGTTACAATAATGTCTTTAAAAAAGCCAAACAATAATGGATCATAATACTCTTTGACAGCTTCCATAATATCAAGTGCTTCTTCAATTGTTTTTGATTTTTGATATGGTCTATCATTTGTAATAGCATCATAAGTATCACATATCCTAACAATCCTAGCCCCAACAGGTATATCCTTACCCCGCAATGTTGACGGATAACCTGATCCATCATAATTTTCATGATGGTACAAAACTGTTTCAAGTATGTCCTTACTAACATCTCTTTTCTTAAGTAAATCATAAGCATAAACCACATGATCTTGGACTAATAATCGTTCTCTAACATTTAGCTTACCAGGCTTATTTATAATTTCATTATCAACAAAATATTTTCCAATATCATGAAGTACTGCACCGGTATAAATAGATTTTCTTTTCTTATCCTTGAGTCCAATATAGAACATTAATTCGTTGGACATTTCTGCAACCCTAATTCCATGCCTTAACTCACTGTATGTATATAGATGAATAAATTCGCTAATTATTTTGTCCATAAGTTGCCTCCATTCAAGAAGATAAGATTGGTACATTAGATTCATAAGTGGTATCTTCCGTATTTGTGTAGGCAGGATTATTGATAAGATTGCATAATCTAATAATTTTGTTTTCTACCAGGATATTTGGTTTAATGCCAGTACCGTCAAACTTTGAAACAAATTCCATGGCTCTTTTTAAAATATCTCTTTCAATACCATCTTCATACTTTTCCCAAAACATAAAATAAAATTGCCTTTCTACAACTTCTCCTGATATAGCATAATTACCTAAAGATAATATTTCATGCCTTAATAGCTCTTTTTGCCTTTGATTATTAGTTTCAACCATTATGTTTTGATATTCTGCAATTAAAGGTGATACATCAACAGGTCTTGACACAGCTAGAAACTTGAATTCTTTACGTTCACTTGATAATTCTGCTGTTAATGTTCTAGTTAATAATTCTTTCTCTCTTTTACTTAGTAGATTTATATCTATTGAAGGGATTTGAACATAAATAATAATCTTCCCATCTAATGTATAAAGAAATTTATCTCTAATGTCTTTCACATTGATAAAGCCTTGTGCTGTAATTTTACTTTTATCTTCAATACCCACTTTTTTCTTCTTATCCTTGTTCATAAATATTAAAAACCCACCACCAATAAGAAACGTAAAAAAAATTATTATTAGTGGCTTTATTACCTCTTGGCCCATGTCATCATTCTCCTTCCAAAAGAAAAAGCAGATAATTGTTTATATTAATACAATTACCTGCTCTTATTAATAGTTACTATTTTTTACTGTCAGCAAAATGCTGTTCATCTACAATTATTTCTGTGATATATTGCTTGTTTCCTTTATCATCATCATAGGTTCTGGTTTGTAATCTTCCTACAATGGCAACTTGTTGGCCCTTTTTAAAATACTTTTCTGCAAATTCAGCTGATTTACCAAAGGTTACCATATTAATGAAATCTGCTTCTTGTTCACCTTCTTTTTTAAATGGTCTATTAACTGCAAGGGTATATTTAGCCCTAGCAAGTGGTGTTTCTCCTGCTCCGTATTTTAGTTCAACATCCTTCACTAGCCTTCCAATTAAAATTACTTTGTTCATCTGTTTTCCTCCCTGTTATTTAGGATTATGGTTACTGAAGAAAAAGTTTGATGCTGAGCTTCTAACTCCCACTCTTCCTCGAGTTTCTTTTCCTCTTTAATTGTTCTTAAAGCGTATTCATTATTTCTTTTTGGTTTAATCTCAAATTCTAGATCTTTGACTTTTAAATTATTCCACTCAAAACGATTAGAAAATTTGGAATTATAATCTTGATCCTTTACCATTACGTTAATGCCTGACCTAAGATAATTTGCAATTTCATGAGGCGCATCATCAAAAGCAAGTTTTATTTCAAGTGATCTTGCCAGCAGTGCTTTATCTGTAGTAAACAAAACGTCTCCATCAGGATAATTATGCCTCTTTAACCAATCTAAAGTCACATCCTTTGCATCCTCTGGCCTAGCTGTTATATAAACTATTTCATAATCTTTGTTTAATTCATTCAGCTTGTTCATTGAGCCTGTAATAGGCTTTGCTGATTCAAAAATCCATAGATTCTTTTCAAAAAAAGATTTAGTTAAGGTAAATCTACTAGAAGGATTGGGAACCTCTCCAAACATTTCTTTTAGTACTGCATTAACATCTGCTATTGTATTACAAATATCAACTGCAATTTTTTGCTTCATTAGGATATAAAACCTCCCTTCATATAAAAGGAGCTTAAGCACACGCCTAAGCTCCCAGTTAACCTTATTTTAATTCATACACCAAATGACCATTTTGTATAGATGATTTTTCTTTCTTCTTACCGTTAATTATTGTAATTTGGTTTTTTAACTTTCCTTTTGTTTTGATATTGTAAACACCCTTGCTCAATGCTGAAAAATCTAATTCAAGTGGTTTCTTATTTTTATGCCTTAGCGCAAATACCTTTTCACCTTTTTCCGTATAAATAAATATATTTTTTCGGCCAAATATACCTACTGTAGTTGTTAGTAAAAATATCATGATAAGAACAATTTTTAATATGATATTATCCGTTAAATGTAATACCTTTAAAGGCATAACACTTTGTTCACTAGGCTTTATAAATTGATTCGAATTACTATTTCTAACAATTTTAAAATCAATTCTTTTGTCATTCGCATTTGAAATAAACAGAGGTTGCTTAATGTCTTTTATTATAATGTTGTGTTTACCAACTTCGACGTTATCAAATCGGTATTCTCCATTGGAATTGGTATAAGTCGTTCGTGGATTTGAATGCAACTCTACTAAAATGCCTTCCAGAGGATTTCCTAAACTGTCAGTTACAATTCCCCATACAGCTCCAACTCCACCTAATGAATCAATGTCAGCTTGATTATTTAAAACATTCTCGTCATATTCAATGCTTTCATTATAATCCTTACCCTTTCCATAATATACGTGAGCTTCTATCGATGTGCCTTTTGGATAAGATACCTTAGATCCTGATACAATATTTGTTATATCATCATTTACCTCAGTACTTTTAGGTATATCACCCTCTTTTTCATTATGTAGCTCTATAGGAATAGCTACTTGCTCTTTCCATCCCTCCCATTCGAGATTCTTTATATAATAAAAAGTTACATCTTTTACCCTGTCATTTGTCTTTAACCAAACAGTAATTGACTGCGTGCTTGTCAAATTATATCCTGGTATTTCAGGAGCTGTTACGACCTGCAGCGTTAAATTCAAATCCTCATTGAGATATGTAGTTAAGACATCTCCCAAATCATCTACAGCAATCACTCTTATAGAACCCTTATTATCTTTTTGCGTATTGCTACTGGTTTTTGAAGGATTATTAGCTTGATCAATTTTATTTAAAATTTCATCTGGGATATCACCAAACAATGCTTCATTAGCCTTTGTAACGTCAAAGTTTTGAGCTACTGATAATCCTGCTAAATCAGTTACTGTGACACTTACCGTGGATGGAATGACAACAGCTGCAACACCTATTTTTTTGCTGTAAATAATGACAGTTATTCCATCATCTGTTATTTCTTTAAAAACAAACTCATTATCATCTATCACTGTACTTTCAATAATTTCACCTCCTTCCGATCTTGTGAATTTTACAGGATCATCTTGAAGCATGTAATTATCTCCCACTATCACATGAAGCTTACTATTTAAGACATATGCACCTATGACCACAGGATTGGTTAAATCAGGGATTGTTTCTGTTAAAGTTCTACTACCAAGCTCATCATTTAGATCTGAATGGACTAGTTTGAAAGTATAAGCGTGCCCCTCAATAACTTCAAGTAAAGGTACATGCCCACTTCCATTTGTTGTATAAATCAGCTCGCCATTCTCTTCTATAGCAAATGTTGAAGTTTGTCCTATTGGCAAGCTCGGAAGGTCTATATATACCGTTCCTTGGCTTGTAAGAGCTGCTATACTATCTATGAGTGATTGCATGGCTGCATCTAACAAGATTGGTGTTTTAATAGCATTAAAGCTATCTTGTAGATTATCTTTAATTGGTCCATCTTCTAGCGCATCTATCATATCTTGTATCAAACTCACATCATCAGGAGTAGTTATAATACCTAAGTCGATCGCTTTTTGAATAAGTTCTGCTATAAGTATTGGCTTTTCAGGATGTTCATCGGGGATAGCTTGTATCCTTACCCATAAGGATTCAATATCGGCCATTGTAGTAGCTGATTGTATGCCCGCCCGTATATCTATTATCTCTTGCACTAGATTGAGTCTAGCGGTCAATACTGTCCTTTCGGGAGCATCTAATGGCATTAATTCAATCTTAGCAATTGCAACGTCTTTATCTGCTTGCAGATTAGATGCTTCAGCTATTAATACCGCTGCTTCTGCATCTAGATACAGTCCATCATAGCTAAAGACTGTTGTTACAATAACTTCACTTTCATTATTCGCCAAGTCTATTGTTTTTGCCTCTATCGTTATTAGACCATCTATTGTTATATTAAATGGATCAATATAATCTGTCCAATCTTGACTTACTGCTCCTGTGAGCCTGTATTTAGTTGCTGCAACACCACTCAAATCATCTGTACCTGGTATTATTGTTACTACGTAGTCACCATTATTAATGTCGCTATCAGGATCTCTCATAATTAATGGACTGCTTGGAACTGTTTTGTCAATCCTGTATGGGCCAAAATAATTATTTATTACATTCCCTACTGCATCAACCGCAGTAAAATGTACGTAATATGTGCCTTCATCTACTAACGTGATTTGACCGACATATGCATCATAACTACCTGGTACGTCTATAGAGTTAGTTACTTTTATCTCCATGCCAGCGACCCCTGCCGGTGTATCTGTCACTAACAAGTTTACATTTATGTCTTGGTTTTTCCAAGAATAATCGATATTGTCAGCTGTTACTATTGGAGCTTCTTTATCGACTTTAAATGTTATCACTACCGTATTTGATATTTTATCCGTTTGGTCTTTTGCCCATATCGATAGCGTATGATCACCATGAATTAAACCTGACACATCAATAATTGTTGGTGTAAAACTTCCAGACGTTATTATTGATCCGTCTATTGGAATTTCAGTTTCACCATCAACTGAATAGTATGTTGTAATTGTATCACCATCATTATCATCTATTACCGATCCTGTTAGTGTTATTTGATTGTGTCCTTGGTTAGCTGAGTAAACTTTATTGTCTACTGGTGTAGTTATTGTTATAAATGGATTGTCGTTTATTTCAGCGCCTCTGACATACCAAAATCCGTCAGTATGCAATCCGTCAACTGGGTATGTACCGTCATATGCTTTTAGGTTTGCTGTATGTAGCGCTCCTTTCTGCTCTGTTCCAACAATTTCATAGGTGTTTCCATATACATTTTTTACTATAGTTGTATTTTTAATATTCATAACAGGAGCAACCCAAGCATTCGTGTGATAACTTGAAGCAACATTATCCACCTGTCCATTTGCTACTACCAAAGGCAAGGAACCAGTATTATTATCCTGGGTGTTTCTAAGCCAATAGGAGACTCCTTTTACCCTAATAGCCCATTCTTCATCAGTATACTCACCTCCTTCTGGAAATACATCAAACAATGTACCAACGTCGTTTACTCTTGAGTAAAATCCGAGAATTTCCCCCTGTGCGGGTATAAAAATCTTATCATTGGTGTTGTATTCTATTTTGTTTGATGTTTTATTTGGCACTTTAGATGTTAGTGTAATACTTTTCATCAATCCACTGAAATTATCGTTATAGAAATTAGTATTTAAATAACTTCTTAGGTCACTAGTATCCCATAGACTGTTAGCCTGGGGATAGGATGAGTCATGAAATGGTTTCTTAAATAAAGCTGTTTTCGAGAACAACATTACAGAATTTGATGCATATTGATTATTAGAAACTGTATACCACTGTATTTCATTCGAATTATATTTGGTATTAGGTTCATAAACTATTGAACCTAATGGTATAGTTGAAATCCGAACTCCTTCTGTTGCATTATACTTATTCCAATAATACTCTACTATTTTTGTAAAGCTTATTGTACTCACAGAACTAGACCCATTTTTACTATCTATAGCCCAAACATTAAGGGTGTGTCCACCCGCGGACAATGCGGAGGTTGACACATTCATACTAAATGGACCCGGGTTACCTGATCCCACAATAGTGTGGGTGCCTCCTCCGTCTATGTTATAGTACACTGACACAGTATCTCCATTTGGATCAGAGGAGTTACCGGTTATTGTTATGGAGTTGGTTATTTGCTGATTATTTTCTGTCGTTATAGTTAATGAAGGAGTTATGTTATATATTGTTTTTCTAACATACCAATATCCATCATAGTGCTTCCCGTTAGTTGGATAAGTTCCATCTTTAGCTATTATGTTTGAGGTATGTAATGAACCACGAGACTCCTCAGTTACAGTAATGGGTATATACGTTACTTTCATTGAAAAAGTGAATACAGCCCACTTGCTATAACTATAATTCACGGGGCCACTCATCGTGACATTCATTGTTTCATAGTCAGAATATGTATAGGAGCTTCCTGATCCACTAGCTGAGCTGTCTGATAATGAATATCCAGCAACCGTTGCATTGAAATATCCATTGTCGGAGCTGTCAGAACCGTTTGCTTCAACTCTCTTTAATATGTATTTGTCAGTGGTTAGCGCTACGCTTCCGCTACTAGAGTTTCCACTCGAGCCTATTGTTCTAGTCTTTTGTGAACCTTGGGATTCCCCGGCAGGATTTACATTATATTTGTCATAATAATACATTGTGTCGCCTGAAGCTGCATAACCTATCCCCGCACCTCCTACAAACATTGCCGATATAATACCTATTGCCAAAACAAACCCTATAACTCTTTTAAACTTGTTTTTCATAATCTCTTTTCTCCTCTTAAAAAATCATTAACATGTTATGTAATTATTATCATCCGATAACACTAGAATTTAGCCATGTATTTAGATTTAACTTTCAAATTGATGTCTAGAGGCGGTAGACTTTCCCATCCAAAAGATAAGGGTACCTCTACTCTTAGATATGTTTCTGCTTCAAATACCTTAGAATTTGATCCTGGAGCAAAGTCCGAATTTATAATATTGACAGATAAACTTGATAACTTATACTCTATCTGATTTCCACTTGTCTTTACATATTTACTGCCTTGAATTTCAAGATCGAGTAATGAACTTAATTTATTCCAGACATCTCCATCATTAATTCTTTCTTCCCATTCATCAACCTGCTTTTTATAACCTGCAGAATAACCCTCACGTAGTGGTGAGAAATTATTATCATAATTTTCAATACTGACTGCAATCACTGCATTTTGAACTCCCTCCTTAACTCCTGAAATAATGATTTTTAACCTTAAATATTCCGACACACCGGCTACAATTATTAATAGAGACAAAATAATAGCTATGGTTAACGGAAAACCATATCCTCCTTTATCTTTTAATTTTCTTGATATTCTTTTACTGAAAAATAATGGTTTTATTTCCAAAACACCTCCGATCGTCCAGTAGCTTTACCTTTTAAGTTAATAGGAAAAGAAGCAAAATCACCAAATAAGCCTATATCTACTTTTGCAGTACAAGTAACAGTTATTGGATCATTTAACTGAACTTTATTAGATGAATAACTGCTTGCATCCCAAGTTACCTCATCTGGTGTAATACCAGAACTATTTTTTATTTGTGAGTAATCAATATAAATCATACCTTGTATCTCTGCCTCCCTAAGTATTTGATCAGCTAAGTTGTTTAGTTGATCCTTAACAATAAATACGGGAAATAGCTTAACCACAAATGCAATAACCATTACAGCTACAATCACAAAAACAGCTATATCTATATAGCCTTCTCCTTTCTTTTCTCTAAGTTTTCGAATAATGAGCATTAAAACATCCCTCCTAAGCCCTGAATTGTTGCAATTCCAATAATTACCATATAAAGGAGTAACATACATCCAAGCATTAAAAAACTATACTTCTTGAGCTTATTAGGTCTTTTATTTGCTTCGCTTTTTAGTCTTTGAATCTCTAATGTTTTAAAATCATGCGCTAACAATTGAAAAAATACAGTAGCATCATCTCCTCTTATTACTGATATTAGACCTCTAATAACCTCTGAAAGCATGGGGCTTTGTATCCTAGTTTCAAAACGTGTTAAAGCTGTTTCATAATTACCACTCTTCATATCTGCAAGAGTGACAATCAATTCCCTTTTCAAACTATCACCAGCTGTATTTTTATACCGGTCTAAAATAGACAACACATCTCTTGTTGCTTTAAGTTCCTGTGCAATCTCCCTGGTAAAACGTGGCAGCTCATATTCAATGTTTTTCTTCTCTTTTTGTAGTTCTTTATCGGCTACCCTGCTTTCTTTAAAGTATGTACGGATGGAAATAACCACAAATATAGGAAGCAATATCGGAGTAATAAATAATGTCAATAACCCAAATAATAAAGGTATTGCTGTCTTTATCCATGCCGTTGCAATATAGTGTTCAGGTGAATGATTAATTCCTGCTACCTTTAGCGTTGTTAGAAGCCTTTTTTTCTTATAGGTATCTAGGCGAACTAGCTTAGCTAACCGTCCAGATAATTCATCTAAAATGGCATCAATTTTATATACTCTTTTATCTTTTCCATACATAATCTTAACAAGCTTTCCTGTAGAAAAAGCAGCATAATTCATATAGTTTGACATAATCATAAACAAACCTAACGTATAAAACATAATAGATGAATATAATAAAACTTGCACTTTATAACCTCCCTTCTATCCTCTGTATTCCACTGGTCGCGTAAGTCTAATTACTGCACCAATAGAAATGAAAATTGTTACACTTATTAAAGCAAGAACTCCATGTCCAAAAGGAGTATTCACCAGTATTTCAAACCATGATTGATTTAGGACTCGTATAAGCGGAATATTGGCAAGTAGTATTACCATCATGGTTATAAATTCTTTAATAGGTTCTGCCAAAATCGTGTCTAGTTCAGCTGAAACTATCCTAGTATCAGATAACTTTGAAACAATAGGAATTAATGTTGTCTTTAAATTTCTATTATCCTGACAAGCTATTAAAGCATCACACCATTCTTTAAAAACTGCGTTATGAATTCTAGGTTTTAAGTTTCTAATAGCCAGCTTAGTGTTTGATGTAATTAGCTTTGTTTGACTTAAAAAATAAACAAAGACATCTTTAATTGGTGCATTTAGATACTCTAAGTTCTCCTCAACCGCTAAGATTATATTTTCTGATCTCATGTAAGACGTAGTAATAGTTGAAAGAGCTGTTTCAAGCTCTTCATTAACCTGCTTTCTAAAAAAATTTGAAGTATAGATTATGTACCAAAATGGTACTAGCGCAAGCCCAATCGCTAAAACTGGTACTAAGAAAAAATTGCCCCAGGTTAAAGCAATAATTACACCCAGGACAAAAAATATTATGGATACCAACCAAACAAAATTAAATTTTTCTTCTTTGCCCATTAATATGAGCAGTACCCTTGCATCATTTACAGTTTTTCTAAACCCTTTGTCTTTCTCCTTTTTTGTCACTTTAAGAATCTTATATTTAATAGTAGATTTTTCTTTGTAAAATAACCGCACAATATCATCAGTTATAGAAAAAAGAGAAACATTAAACATAATAAAACTACCAATAATAAAGACAAAAAAAGAAACAATACTTAAAATTGCTCCCACTTAAATTACCTCCTTATTAATTTGTCAAAAAGCCTTCAATAATACGTTTAGGCATACCGTTTTCCAATAATCTTTTTTGTAGCTTTTCAGAAATATCATGTACCTTTTCGAAACTACCTTTTATTTCTTTCTTACCACCTTCTTTTAATATAATATCTTCTACATTAAACTTAAATAGTGTATTAACCTTTCTATTACCCTCAGGAAAAATCTCACATTCAATTATCTCCATAATCTTTCTTGATTTGTCTTCCAGTTGCCTTGTAAAGAGAACGATTGGAAAAGCCTCAGTAACTAAATTATAAAGAGTTTCATCCTTCATATCATATTTAAATTTACACAGAGTAACCATTCTAGAATATGTTGCCTCGCAAGAATTTGAATGAATGGTAGTAACTACTCCGTGGCCTGTCCTAGCAGCTTCTTGTGCAGCAAAGGCTTCAGCCGATTTCATCTCTCCTACTACCATAATATCTGGATTAGATGTAAGCGCATATTCAAGAAGTGTTTCTTGATTAATTCTATCATGAGGATTTTCTGATTCCTTGGTTACAGTATGGACTACATTATTAATAACTTTTCCATTTTGATTACGCTTTATTAATGAAAACTCTCTAACATTGTTCTCTATTGTAAAGATCCTTTTCTCGTCTGGAATAGTCGATAATAACCCATCGAGTAAAGTTGTCTTACCAGAATTAGTTGCACCAGACACACAAATGCTTATCCCATATCTAATTATGTTTTCTAAGAAATAGAGCATTTCATTTGAAGCAGTCCTTTTTTCAACAAAATCCATCAATCCTAGTTTTTTAGGATTAACCATACGAATAGAAGCCACTACTCCAACCTGTTTATCAACTACAGGTGGTGCAAATGCAGTAATTCTTACATTACCTGCGCCTATTAGATGCCCTCTTACTATAGGATTCGCATAATCTAAAATCATACCTGATGTTTGAAGTAACCTTCTAATAACATCTAATGCATGAACAGGAGATAAAAATGTTTCTTTTGATCTTTCTTCTTCACCAGAAGAAAAACGAATCTTTATATCATCCCAAGAATTAATATTTATTTCTTCTACATTTTTTGAGAATAAATAAGGTGTCAAAAAAGAAAACTCCGACATTTCTTGGTAGACCTTATCAATTAATTGATCAGTAGTATAGCCCTCAACTGATAGTTGATAATCGGTGAGGTATTTAGAGATATACATTTTCAATTGCTTTGATTGCACTTCCTTGTTTTCAACTACTAATGAAGCATATTTTGATGAAATATATTCCTGAATTTCCTTTAAAACCTCTTCAAAATCCCTTGACTTTGATTGAAAAAATAATGAAGCTTTATTGTTCATAATGTATCACCTCGAATATCTGTTTGATTACTCTGTTATATTCTTTATTGTTAGTAATTTCGTATAATCTTCCTTCAATGTCCTGCTTCCCGATCTCTTCTAAATATGGAACAAAAATACTGCTACCTCTTATAATATCGTTTACCGAGTGACTGTCCTGAAAAGGCTTCACCGGTGAAATAACCCTTAAATGATTTTCAGTATTAAATTTCGGATCAATTAATAAAGGTAAGAAAGATTTAAGATAGGATAGTCCTTTAAAATCTGCTGTAGATAATCTAATAACCTTATCGGCCATTTCAAGGGCAGTAATTGTTAAGATACTTTCTGTGGTTATGCTTGTACAATCAATAATTACATAATCAACTAAATGCTTCGTTAGTAGCAGAAAGTCTAAAACCGTTTCTTTTGAATATTCCGAATAAGTAAGAGGGTTTTCACCTTTCTGATGTCCTAAAACAGCTATGTAATCACTATGCTTTAACGTTATGGCATTGTTCAAAATAAGACTTTGATCAATAGTAGGACTACTTAGTATTTTACCAAGTGATTTTTCATTATCGTTACCCGTTAATGATGGAAAAGTAATTGGCAATACTGGACAAAAAACATCATCATGAATAAGCATTACATTCTTTTTTTCTTTTGCCAAATACTTTGCTAATTGTATAGAAAGGATAGTCTTTCCACTTGATGGGCTCCCCCACACTGCAATAATTTGTATATCCTTGTTAAACTCATTCCCTTTTGTAATTTTCTTATCTTTATCACTGGTGCCCCTTGGCTTTATTAATTTTTTATTTTGCCTAACTTTAATTGTCTTGGGTGACTTCTTCATAAACCTCAACCACCTCCTTATTAGATTCTTTAGAACTCAAATTGAATTCTACTTGCTGTTCAAGAAAAACCTTTGCTACCTCATTCGTACCTCTGTAAGCCAGGGCAATATGTATACTTCCATTTTGTTCATGCTCAACAAGTTTTTCTGCTTGAAGATCTCCAACAGCTAAGGTAATTGTAGACATTAAATCTTCACTCTTTTCATCTACATCCATACCTTCTTTAGATGAAGTTGCTAAAACCCTTACATATTGCAGCTCCGGCACTATTTTAGGTTGTTTTTCATTGTCACTCGTAGAAATAATTGTTACAATATCGCCCTCTTTTAATTTACCCGACAAGCCTGCTGCTAATGACTTAACAGTAATCGATATAGAAAGTGAATCTGTGGTTTCAGAAAGATTGTACAAATAACTATTATGCTTTGATTCTAAATCGGTAATTTTATCTTCTAGAAAAAAATCATCTTTATAAATGGTAGTTGTTGCATATTTACCTATAACATTATCTGTAGATTTGATTACACCAGAAGGCAAGTTATATTCGCCAACCTTTACCTGTTTAACCTTATCAGAAGTTATTTCATCACCTTCCTTAATTTCTACCGTTGCCCTAACAATAGTCACCTGAGATTTTATTGCTCTGTTTACAATTGGTGCTGCGCCAAAGCTTAATAAAATTGCTAAGAAAATGCATGTTACTCCAAGAACAGTTCTGTTTTTAAAAATCTTTCTCATAAATTTATAAATCCTCCTTATAAAAATAATATTATTGTACTTCCAATTGCAAAATATGGCCCAAGAGCCACCTTTTTGTTTTTACCTTTATCCATAACAAATGTTTTTAAAATCACTAAAGTAAGTGCTAGTATAACAACAACTAATCCATGCTCTAATCCAAGAAAAAACCCCATAGCTCCAACTAGCTTAATATCACCACCACCAATACCATTGAAGTTAATAAAAATCGTTATAATAAAAGGCAATGGCAATAAAAAAAGCCCTAAAAGGCTGTCGATTAAACTAAACTCTGGAATTAATGCTGCAATAATAATTAACACATGTACGAAATTAGGTATTGTCTTTGTTTTATAGTCATAATAACCCGTGCTAGTTAAAATTACGATGAACAACAAATATTTTACATAAATACTAACCCCTCCTTGGTATTTTAATAATAATGTGGTTATTTGAATTCATCTAGATATTCATACGGATAATACTTTTGCGATTTTGAAAATCGAATCATGTTTTCGAGTTGATCCACAACGCTTAAATTAGTTGTGTCCTTTGTTAACATCATGATAGCTCCAGATATTGAAACCAATAAAAACACTATATTAAAAGGTATGTTTCTATTAATAAAATATATAATAATATTTGTAATTCCTAGAACCACATTTATAACTAATGCCTTAACGAGTTCCTCCTTTCCAAAGCCCGTCCATAATTCGTATCTATCTTTTAAGCCTATTGGTATATAAAGTTCATTTTTATCTTCCACCTTGTAACCTCCTTATCCATAATAGTAAACAGCAAGCTCTTTTAATTGCCATACGAGTTCTGCTAAAACATAAAAAACAAGAGTGTTTATAAATCTCTTTTTATATAGAGCAACATCCTCATCATTTTGTAGCATTTTAAAAAAGCAATAAGCGCCCCTGGTTGCAGCTCCTGCCCTAATCAAAATAATAATAGCTTCTGATATACTTTTAACTGTAATCATTATAATATCTCCCTTATTTCTTCCTAATCATTTGGACCAATCTAGCAGTAGAGTATGCAGTATTCATTACGCTTCCACCTCCACCACCTGTTATCAAGAATCGTTCTAGTAACCTAGGGGTTTTGGCTGCTAATAAAGCTGCTGCTATTCCAAAGAAAATATGCCTTCCAAGGATTAATACTAATGAAATCTTAGCTAGTATAACTTGAACCATAACAGTAAGCGCTGCTTGTAGTAATACTTGAACATACCCTTTAAAAACGCCTTGCTCTGCATCCATTAAACCAGAACAGGCCACCGGAAAACCCACTCTTAAAATAAGAATTTCTAATCCTTTCATAATAAATTGAATGTATAGAAACGCATATATTAAGAAAAAGACTAACATTGCAATAGCAAAGAATATATCTCCTGTTGCTATGTTCGTAACAATAGATTGCAAGTCATTTGACTGTGTCAACTTGGTAACATTTAATACTTGATTCGTTAAATCATTTATAATATCAATAAGCCAGCCATACAGTATTGGAATACTTAATGCAACTGCCATTGCCTTAAAAAAACCAGTCACTAAAAGGACTGGTTCTGCATCAGGATCACCATCTGTCCAAAGAACATATGTGTCAAATCCTTTTTTTAAAAACTTTAATACAATTAGGGATAATCCAAAATCTAAGAATATTTTACTTATGGAACTTAAATTTATTCCAAGACTTGTCAGATAATTTTCTACATAAAAAGCCATTGGCATTATATCTATTAAAAGATCGCCCCCGACTTCATCAATCAGTCCCTGTAAAAAATCCCTTATAAAATAACTAATTAATTGAGCCATATTCTTTCCTCCTTGAATAGAGAGAAAATATAGAGGGGGATTTTTTTAATGAATAAACCCCCTTCATGCTATTATCCTGCATAATTAAACATGTCAGTAACCCTTTCATTAAGTGTTGGTAATATAATTGTATTGAATAGAAAATACAAACCTGCAAGCATCAAAGCACCAATAACAACCGCAATCAAAATCTTGAGTGCTTCTTCAACAAACCCATTCTCTTCACTTAACTTACTTTTAATAACACCATATACTTTGTTTGTTTTTTGGATAAAAATATTTGTTAAATTCTTAATCATGATAAATCCTCCATTTAAAATTATTTATAGTAGCCTACAACAACGTTAATAATTACCCCTGACACAATAGCTCCAACTGTTGAAACAACAGTAACGGTAATACGATTGGTCCATTTTTATGTCGATAGGTAATCCTTTGATGTCATCGCCAGATTTTCCCCCGACCCACACCGTGCATGAGACTTTCACCTCACACGGCGTTCCATCGTATTTGTGTTTGTAAATAACTTGTAAATCAACGAAAATTTATTTTGTGATTAATTCGTTTTGAGCAAGAATTCTTAGCCTGTTTACTATTTTCAATTGCTTATCATCCAGCTTTAAAAGCTCTATGTATTTCTGAATGGTGTTATCTTCAACCGCATGAACAAGTCTATGTACTTTATCAGTAAGAAAAATTAGATTCTTATAGATATCATAACCTCCAAATTCTTTTGGTATCTTATGATGACAATGCATTTGACCAATTGAAAGAGATTGTATGGTGATTGCACATCTGCCTTGCTGTGCAGCAAATAAGGATAATCGGTTATCATTGTATTCTATGGATTGATCCTTAACAGGATTTCTCATCAAATACAACATCAGATTCATATCTACTTTTTCTAGATTCTTGTGAATTGTGGCTCTGCCTTCATGTGTATATTTATTAATCGATAAAGGCTTAAACATTGGATTTTTATGTTGAACAAATCCGATTGGAGCCATTGCAGTATTATGTATATATCTAATCTGCTTACTTTTCCCATAATGCTCTTTAATGCAAGGCAATAAATGCTTTCCTTCCCTTTTTAATTTGCTTTTGAATCTTGCTCCAAGGCTCTTTTTGACTGAGAAAGCAATATCAGAAAAATCATTACAAACATGTGTAGCAAATCTGTAGTAGAAGTGAATACCTAATATATAGGCATTGTAATTTAAAACTGCTTCATAACCCTTTTCCATGTTCATAGGATTTTGAATCTTCTTGATGTGTTCTCTCGTCTTTTTCTTGATGGCTTTTTCGGCTTTATCTGAAATATGTGATTCAACGGTATATTTAACTTGACCTTTTTTGTCTTTACCGTTTTTATGTAGCTTCAATTTAAATCCAAGGAATTCAGAGTATTCTTTCTTAAGGCTAATGACTTTGGATTTTTCAGGGCATATATCCAATCCTAATCGTTCTTTTAACCATAGTTTTGTAGCAATAAAAATTCTTTGAGCATCTTCATGACTCCTACAAAACAATTTAAAATCATCAGCATATCTCACAATAAAACATTCCTTAAGGTTTGCTCTCCTTATCGCTCTGTATTTATCCCCTTTATCTATCTTTTTATTGTCTTTTCTAATTTTCAGGTAGTTATAATCCGTTGGGAATTCTTCCCACTGGCTTGTAATCCACCAATCTAATTCATTCAGGACAACATTTGAAAGTAATGGTGATATGATACCACCTTGAGGTGTTCCTTTTTCTGGAAATCCAATGCCAGCTATTTCAGCTTTCAACATAACCGATAGAATACTAATCAGCTTTTTATCCCTAATTCCTAAATACCACAATTGTTTTAGTAATTTTCCATGGCTGACATTATCAAAAAATCCTTTTATATCTATGTCAACGACATAATGGAGCTTACTGACTTGCATGTACTTATAGCATTGAGCAAGGGCATTTTCAGCACTTCTATTGGGTCTAAAACCATTACTTCTTTCGTGAAATTTTGCTTCACATATTGGCTCTAATACTTGAATAATACATTGTTGAATTAGCCGATCCATAATTGTTGGAATACCTAAAGGTCTCGTTTTACCTGAATCTCCTTTTGGAATTTCTACTCTCTTGACCATTTGTGGTTGATACCACTGAAACTTTTTTCTCACACATTCAACTAATCTTTCATCTTGCCATTTTGCCAAATCAAAAATATTTTTCTTGTCAACGCCTGCTGTTTTACTACCACTGTTCTTTTTGAGATTGCGATAAGCTAACTTGATATTTTCTTCCTGAGATATAATTTCTATCAGATTTTTAAACACCTTATTCGCTTTACTTTTCGCATATAAATCATCTTGAACATTCTGAAAATCATAGTATTCGGCGTTTCGAAGTTTTTGTTTCTTCTGTACCTTTTTCGTTGTCAAAGTCGGCTATCTCCTTAGAGGATTTTGCCTTTCTTAGTCATACTCGAACCTTTGAATTATTTACAATTATTGCTTTAACACAAACACAACTTGAGCCTATCCCTCCACGGCTTGTTATCACCGTTTCAAAGGTACTGTGGCTCTACTTTCAGATAGACTAAAGTGAGTTATATGATATTCACTTTCCTCACTACTGCTTCAACGCGTGCAATCGCTCCACATTCTATCCTTACCACGTTCCGATATTTCTATCTGTTCATATATCCTTAGGTGAATCCTATAAGCCTGTATGCTTGATAGTGCCTTTAACACTATAGGGTATTTCATAATCACAAAAGTTTTACTTTACCTCACATACCCCACACTTTGGTGGTAATAGCATTTCTACTATTCAATGGTCTAGACCCGTACATTCAGATTTTCGTCAGTAGCTTTTTACACTACATTCTCACCATAGATATTTTATAGACTCCCGATATATCAATTGCATAGCCTACCTCTAGACCACTTTCCTCAGCAAATAAATCTGTTAGGGCAACCTTCTATCGACTTCATCGAGCTTCAAACACTTTAACTTTTGCATGTTAAAATGCCTGTCGAAGTATTAGAGTAGACGTTTCAGGGCGTTACTCCTTCATTCCATCTATTGAAATATCAGTTCTCCAAGAACCGATTTAAATTAAATCGACCTCGTGCCTAACCTTTTCAGTTAGGAACATGTCGCACTGTGATCCATTTCATCTGCAGCTCCACGCCTAATAAAACAATAAATTGTTGTTGCTATGCCTGCTGGTATAGCCAAAACTATTAGCGCAGTTCCAACATCTTGTAATAAACTTTGTGTTCCTGTTACAATCTTACTTGTACTCACTGCATAAGCTGTATTACTTAATGATAAAACTGTAACCATAAATGCAGCAAATCTATGAAATACTTTTACTAAACTTTTATGCATAATTTAGCTCCTTTCTCATTTGAATTATTCTTGAAAATGCTCCCATACACCCCATAGATTTAAACCACCATTATTATTCATTGACCTTACCTTTCTACTGTTTTCTCTCTGTTCTCTAAGCATCGTATTATGATCTTTATCTCCAAGTCCTAGCATTTTGTTAAAGATCATTTTTGAGATGTCTGGACAGTACATAATGCATGGATTTGATCTGGAAATAATAATCGAATAGGGTCTATTAATTAATCTAACCTCCGCTTCTGTAAGTAGCGCACGAGAGGTTAGGTTAATGCTTTGTGAGGTTGATGGTGTTGAATATTTTGCATTATTGGCACTAAGAGAATAGGTGCTCACAGTATAATTACCTAACTTTTTACTTATTTCTTCTAAGGTTTCCATATCATCTGCTTGCAAATAGACCCATGTTTCACAATTACCTCGAATGATTCTAGCTACCTCCTTTCCATACTTTTCTTCTAATTGGGCAAACGATTGTAAGAACAAATTAAATCTAATTCCTCGTCCACCACCAACCGTTAATTTATTTGAAAAGTCCGGAATAGATGTAAAATTTCCAAACTCTTCAAGAAGGAAATTTATTCTTTTGCATAATCGACCTCCTCTTGCATCCGCAACAAAAACAAGCTGTTCATATATCTGTGATACAAGAAGGCTTGCCAAGCCATAATACGTTGACTTTTCATCAGGAAGTATTATGAACAGCGCAGTATTCTTACTTACTAAATCTCTAAGGTTAAAATCACTTGTTTCTGTCATAGAACTAATTAAGGGATTGGTAAACAATCTAAGCGTGGTTAACGCTGCAGTAAAAAAGCTCCCTCTTGTTTTAGCTGGAGCGATTTCTGATATTGCAACAAGTCCTTTAGATGGATGTCCATGATCTAAAGTCTTCATATACTCAATGATTGGCATTGTATTGCCAATAGTTTTACACATATTTGAAATAAAAAAATAGACATTGGTCAAGTTTTGATACTGTCTATTAAAGCCTTTTCTGTTATCATAAACCACGCTCATTATTGCTGCTGCTATAATAGATGCTTCTCCATCATGCCATATCCTTTCACCCTTTGCTTCTCCAACAAGTGCAGCTGTAAGATCCCACGTTGCATCAATAGCCTGTGAAATATTGTTTTGATCAACAGCATCAATGATCGGTTGCAAAAAATTATATTGGTTAGACTTTAAAGGACTTCTAAAATCTACAACCAGTACTTCGTACCCAAGCCTTTGTAAAAAAGGATAGGTGTATTGATATAACTCACCTTTTGGATCCGATAAAATTATAGATTCATGAGCTAGCGCCAGGGCACATATGGATTGCAGTACAATTGTCCTTGTTTTTCCTGATCTTGTAGCTCCAACAGTTATTGAATGCGTATCCTCATCAATAATATATAATTTTTCAACTGATGAAGACTGCTTTGTTCCAATAACCACTCCTCCTTTTTTCAAATAAGGTGTATTGAAAAATTGATTTTTATCTTCATTTCCTATTTCTAAGTGCTTCTCCCTTCTATTATTTAATGGTATTACCTGGTTATCTTCATCAATCCTCAATAATACCTACCTCCTTAAGTCTCTTTTTTTCTTCTATTTGAATATCATTTAACCCTGAGCCTATCAAGTATTTAATAAATGGGTCGTTCTCCTTTAATTTAACAAAACTGAAGAGCTTGTTTTTTTCATCCTCCTTCATCCACTTTGCAGAACCGAATTGTTTTTGACCTGCCGGTACAGGTGTACTTATATCAGGTGTAATTTGTACTAAATCACTTTGATAAGGTTTATCATTAGTAAAAAAGAAAAGTGCACTTATTAAAAGGACTAACGCTTCAAAACTTAAAAATAACTTCAGGTGGCTAGAGCTTAATTTAAGACTATCCAATATGTACTCAAGCTTATACAACTTAATACCCTCAAAAGTTTTTGATAATATTAGATGCATATAGGTAGAAAAATAAATCACTAACACAGTGCCTACAACAAAGATTAAACTTGATAATATACTCCTTGCTTTTAAGTTCTTATTCAATAACTTTACCTCCTGTCATAGTATAATAACGTACTCTAATAATTTTATTTGACATCACCTCCCTACATTTATAAATTTTAGTTGCAAAATCAATCTTCAAGAAAGATTTACAATAATTAAGGCCTTTTAAAACATAAAACCATTCGGTTTCTTGAATTAAAACGCCTTTAAAGTGAACTTTATTATTATTTGACTCATTTCGTTGTCCATGTAAAATTTCATATTCCCTGCCTATGATCAAATCCATGGAAACACTTCCGTTTACGATGCCAATCAATTCTGACATACTGTTTCCTCCTTTTTTATATATAAATTTAGTTACATCACCTCCCTTAAAATGACTTCAAGTAGGCCTTTTTAAGCTCCAAAAAACTTTTCCTAAACATGTAATGTATAGATATTCTTTATTATTTAATTATAGATATACTTATCCACCTCCTTTCATTCAAATAAACTCAATAAAAAGGCAACCCAGATTGGATTGCCCATACTATTATTAATATCTACAAAAACAGAACTCTTATCATTCCAACTCCCATGATCTTTTCTTTAATGCTTGTGATGAATACAGATTATTAATAGTTGCATTTAAGCTCACTCAGAAGATTCAATATATATTAGTGCATTCCTTCTTATTGGTTTATTAATTAAAAATCCAACTTCTCCTGAATTTACTTCATTGACATTATTATCATTTACTTGAAGACTATTTATACTTACAAGTTGAAAACTATCATCTAGTGATACTGTCAAATTATCACCGACTTTGATATGGTAATTTTCGATTTTAAGTATAAAAACAAGTCCATCTTTAAAAATTTCATTAACTTTACCTAAAAGCTTTAACTTATCAGGTATAAGTTTCACTAATCCCTTGTTTAATAATTTTGTTCGAACATCCTCTTTTTTAAAGATACCATCAATTATTAAAAAATACCCTTTAAATAAGTCCCATGTTGTTAATAAGCCTCGTTCATCATTTTCAGCATCAGTAATTTGTGTTTCAGAAAATGGCGGATTTCTTCTTTGTTTTGGGGCTAGATACCTTTGATGATTCACAATATAGAGAGCAACCACATCAAATTTATCCCTTTCTTTACACCTTCTGAATTTTATTTTACTTATTTGACTACAATCACTATCTTTTGATGTGCCTCCTATTCCTTTAATTTCAATAATAAGAAGTCCATTTTCCAATTGAACTTGCAAATCTTCTTCTTTTATTCTATCCTCACTATCCATTTTATTTACATTTTCAAAACCTAACCACTCCAAATATTTTTTTACAGCGTCTACTAATTTTTCATCTGTTTCGGTTATGAGATCATGAAGATAAGAATATTCGATAGTATTTTTGTTAATTTTCAAGTCAATCTCTAATAACTTTTTATTATATACTCGTTCAATTCTCACTTTTTCTTCGTCTAACTCTTTATGGTTGGGAAGCCAATATTCCTCTTTATCTTTCCATGAAAAGAGAGTAGAATGCGGAAAAATGTCTGGCATCATGCTTGGGAGTATTTCCTCTAATAATGGTATTATTATCTTCTCCTTTTCTTTCATTTGAGGAAATACAAACATTAGTGTTTCATTAGAAAAGTTGAAATATGATACTATTTCTTTACTTCTATTAATCATTAGAGGTACAAAGTTCTCATCTTTTACATTTCTTGAATCAATCCATTTAGTTGGATGGTAAAAAGTCACTTCATAATGAAATAGTTTATTGGTACTACTCAGCAAATTATGTAATATATCACTTTCTACTACAACTTCAATTTCTTTTCCATTCAGATTTTTTTCAAAATATTCATTATTCATAAACGAATAGTTGTGGTATTTTTGAACTTCATGTGTTCTGTAGCCATCGTTTTCTATAGACACAATTGAGTATTTTTGCTCCTCTTTTTGAGATGCAAATACTATTAATATTAGCTTTGCTTTATTATTAAAAAGTCCCAATTGAAGGATATTCGCTGAAAAAGGTCTGGGGTCAAAAATAGTTTGTGGAAATTCTGTAAGAAAACAAAGTGATTTATTGCTTTTATGATTCTCACGAACATTTTGAGATACATCATAGGGAATAGGCACTTTATTATCATTCATATCTATGGCAATAATATCGTATTCATGAATATTTGTTGGTAAGTCATAATTTAATAAGCAAAATTTCTTATCATAATTCTCGAAATTCGGAACAGAAATTGGTAACCCAAATGTTGCCGACCTAATATTAAAACTCTTTTTTTTAATAGCTTCTACTACCTCACTATCAAAGTCAATAAGACAAATTTGTGGTTTAGGTATAGTCATATTTTCAGTATATATATCTGAGTCTATTTTTGTGTGTGTATCTTCTATAGCTTTTGCTTTATTTTTACTTTTGAATACCATCTTATCATCATCCTTTTTCGAATCGTCTAATCATTTTTATAATATTATCTTCTTCCCCTTCAATATAAGGCGAAGCAATTTTATTCACAAATTATAAATGTAGTATAATATTAAACTATTTCCCAGTTGGTTTGGGGGGTGAAGGTCTTCCTGATGATGGTGGTTTATTTTGTCCACCTTTAATATTCTTAGGTGTATTAATACTTTTACTCATTCTTTTCCTCCTTATCATTTTCCTCATTTTTTTCTTTTGCTAAATGGATTTCTAATATATAGTCATCTTTAAATTTGGGAAAATATAAACTATCAAATTCAGATACTTTTTCGCCTGTTATATTATCAAATGCAATAACCTCTCGCAAAAAAATTTCTTTTGATGAGTCTTCATTATCATTGAAATACTCAACCCATCCTTGATAATTCAATTTTCTTTCTTGATCTCTAATTGTAATCCAAATTACATCCGTAGAATTCATTAAATGATCAAATACCCTATTACCACCAAATCTATTGGTAATTCCAATATACAAAAAAAATCTATAAAACCAATTTTTCTTGACAACTAAGGAAAAGAAAATGCCAATTATTGTGGCTGAGACTACACTATAAAAAATTTCTTTAAAATCAATTTTTGTATTATTTAACAGACTATCAAAAAATGTTAACGAGCATTTTTCATTAGAAAATATGTTTAGAACTGCAAACTGAATAATGTAAGAGCTTATACCTAAAATTGCTACATTAATAATATATCTATTAAAGTCTGATTTTTTATGAGGTGTTAGCAACTCAATTATTTTTAATGCTATAATGCCTGGCAGGAACAGTAAAAATAGTTTTAATGTAAACGCTTCAATATTCATTTTCTTCTCCAATTCAATTTTTGCTTTAATATAATGAGTTTATGCCATATACCGTTTGTTTACGATGTTTATCAGTTCACGGCCTCACAACTAATCAGACTTTATCTAATGAATCTCATAAACACATTGTTCGAATACTTGGTTCATAACTAGCTTGCTGACGTCTTCGACTCAACAACATTTCCAATTCTACAACTTACAATGCCAGAAATGTAGACAAGACCATGGTATATGAAATTGAATACAGAACAGCAAACATTATTCTTTGTTTGCTGTTTTGTATCGTTCAAACTCAATTCCCCAAAACTTAATTTTACTAGCAAACGGCGTTAATATTAGTCCCACGAATGCACCTAAAAGCAACATGTCTATTGTATCAATTTCTATTATGAACACTTTAGATAAAACTCCAATGATCAGAAGCGCGCCTGCCAATATCCAACATACAATTGAAAAATTATCAATTGCCTTTAACTTATCCTTCTCAGCTTGATATGTTTTTTCTGTAAGTCTAGCCCTTCTTTGCAGATTATAATCTAGGCTTCGTAAATTGATTATTTTATCGGGATTTAAAGGGTCTTTTGTATCAATTTCCATAACCTCAAAAAAGGGCTCGTGTTGACTAGGGAACACCAAGTATGTAGGTATTTCTTGATTGATATTTAACTCTCGTAAATACCGTTCCAATTGATTTTTTCCCATGTTAATATATTCATTTCTTTTTTTAGATTTTATTTCAAATAAAGTAATAGGCAATTTCGTAACAATATCGATGATAGCTAAGTCAACTCTACTTTTATTTCCAATCTTATATTCTATAGCTATACTTTCTTTTGGGTACCCATGACTAATCAAGTACTCCAAAAATTTATCCATTATATTCTTCTCTAGCTCCATAAGTACCTCTTTTCAAAAAACAGTATTCAATATCAGTTAATATTAAATTTACGAATTTCATGTCGTAAATGCTTCAAGTCAAGTATAACATAAAGTATCTTTTAAGAGAATATTAAATTATTAATTTAGTTTTTGTTGGTTATTGTTATTTCCAAAAAGGTAATAGCCTATAATTATTATTCATATGGATCTGCAGGTACAACTGTCCAGTCGTCAAATACTGTACCCTTAATATCTATCGTGTCTGAAGCTACTCTAAAAAGCATTCCCTCTGGTGTCCATAAATCCATTATCTCAGTATAAGTTGAGTATTTCCCATCGGGATACCATAAAGGTGTAAAATGCACCCTATTGTTATATGTAGAATACTTATTGTGTTGTAGTTCAAATCCATTGGATGTCTTTTCTAAAAGTCGCCAAAAATCCTTGTAGAGAAATTCAGGGAAGTAAGTGACTACTGTTTGTGTACCAGTGTATGATGATTCAGATGGATTACCATCAGTATTAATTAAAGTCTTGAGATTAACATTTAGACCATAACCTGAACCCATCTCCCAAGTATGGTATACCTTCTTTGCAGTAGGTACTTTTTCATCCGGAACTATCTCATACTTATGAATTGACAATGAAGCACTATAGCCATCCCATTCAAATACCCAGTAACCTTTATCTACCCAATTACCACCACCTTCTCCATCTGAAACCCATACCCAAACAGACTTCCACCATGCCCAATATTCACCCCATGTAGCAGCAGTCTTTTCTGCCCTTACTGGTACATTTTTAGGTATTATATATCCATTTGGTTTTTGAACAGGCTTCCCAGTTTCAGGATCTTTTGCTACTGGATCGGGTGGTATGTTTTGATTCATATCTACAATATTAGCTACTTGTGATGATTCGTCTACGAAATAAGCTTGTCCATTGCCCCCTGAAATACTAGCAGTAATATTAACAGTTTTAGGAATGTCTGGTGTTCGCCATTTTAACCAAGCTAATTGACTACCTCCTCCTGGCATTACAATACCACTCATAGATCCAACACTAACACCATCAACATAAAAGGTTACTGTAACAGGATGATCAGGAGTAATCTTCCCATGAGCTGCAATGCGAAATGACAAAATCACATCAGTATCAATCCTATAATCTGATTGATCATCCTTGGTTATTTCTATAGTTGGATCTGCCTTTTGATTGGCTTTTAAGAAACGCATACCCCAACCCCCACCTTGCATGATTCTTTCATTGCTCCAGTATTTATTGCTACCAACTGGATTGGTTGGTGGATAAGCTCTAAACCCTAGCCAGTCATTTTCTAGTACAATGGAATTAGGCAAATTGATATGTGTCATCCCTGCAATATACTGTGCCTCATAGCCCGAAAAGAAAAAATCAAATAAGCCTACTGCTTGTACCATAGCATATTCGGTAGCAGTAAATGCTAACTTAGTAGTACCATCTTTTAAATGAGCAATAATTACTGGCTCATATATAATTACCCAAGGTACTTGATTAAGATATTTATCTCCACTTTTGACCGGGAGAATTATATCAGGATTTTTCTTACCAGTAACTCCATCGATGTTAAAACTAATATTTGACACTAGCCCTGCTTTAGTAGTGCCTGCCTGTTGGGCTACTGCATCTAATACCCTTTGTAAAGTTCCTGTATCCCCAAAATATGATTTTACCGCTGTAATATTGCCTCCCGTATGAGTAATTGGTGGTGGTGGTGGATTATCAGTAATGATTTTAGGTGTGGGCGTAGAAACTAACGACATTCCATTAAGATAGTCTACTTTATTATATTTACAATAAACTGTACCGTTAGGTATCGTAAAGGTTGATGGCTTTATAAAAACTGGCTGACCCACCTTTTTAAAACTAGAATTAAGATTGTTTTCAGTAGTGGCATTATCACTTAACCCTACATACAAAGTAGCTTTATACATCCACTCATTGGACTTATAATAGCCCTTTCCCGTAGCCATTCCATCACCAGTACCTGTACCAGTATCAGCATTATCATCTGCTAACATACAACTACTATAAAAGTTCAATAATAAAATGGTTATTGAAATAAAAATGATTATTTTCTTCATAAAAAAACCTCCTTTTGGGTAATAAAAAAGAACTCTAAATAACTTGAGTTCTTTATAATGAATATTTAATTAAAATTTATCGCCTTCACCCATCTCAAATTGCCCATCTAAATCTGAGCCATTAACTTCTTGAACATTTGTAGCAGGCGTAAGATCAGTTATTGGGTTACCATTCAAATCCCTAAGCACGCCATCTGCTCCAGTGCCACCCTTAACTTGCTCTGGCTTTTGTGTTGTAGTTGTAACTGGTTTATTGTCAGGTTGAGGATTAGTTGGAGTTTTAGTAATAACAGGAGCAGTAACAACAACATTATCTTCTACTGGTGGATCAGCAGGCTTAGTTACTTCCTTTGCTGGTTGTTCCATACCTTCTGGATATGTTGGACTAGCTTGTGTTTCTTGTTCATTAACTTCATCAGGCTTAGCTTGATCACCAGTATCAGTTGTCTCAATATCAGCACCTTTTATTTCAGGTACTTTAATAACAATAACCTCATCTTCAGTAGCTATATTATCTAAAGTGCTGTTATCTTCAAGATCGGCTTGATTCATTTGATAAAGATATAGATTCCAAAAACCAAGACCGATAATCAATACAGCAAAAATTGATGCAATAATAATTTTTTCTTTTCTTTTATTCATAAGTAATACCTCCTTAGGTAAGTCAATTCATTAGCTTTAAGGTATAGTATCTTTCCTATATTATACCATAAAACAGTGAATATTTCAATGTTTCGAGTAAAATTGTTTCAATAAACTATTCAATGTTAATTTATTATTCAATAACCCATAATATTATAATTCATACTCATTTCAGCTCATCAGAGTGTTAAGCTCTATTGTAAATATAATTATCATCAATATAATAGTTACTTACATGCCCCTTAGTAAAACCTATAATTTCATAAGTAATAGCCACCTTTATCTTTCCCTGTCCCAGTCTAGCCCTTCTCCTTTGGCTTTTTGAAGTCGCTTTTCTTTTAAGGCTTGTCCTTCATGATAAGTCAATGGATAGTCTTTATTATTTTTTAACTTTGGATTGCTAGACATCATTCTAGTTGCTTGGAGGACTAGCTCCTTTTTGTTTTCAAAGGCTTGTTCTTCTTTTGTAAATTCCTTGTTACTGGTTTTTTGAAATTGTTTATTTAATTCAAACTGCTTGATTAATCCCTCCTTCGTAAAATGCTCTACTGGATAGAGCTTGTCATTATTAATTTTTCTACCTGTAGGCGTTGTGAATGTTATATCCTTTCTACTATCCTCCCATCTTACACCATAGCCTAAGGTTTTCATGTTTTGGATAAATTCCTCTTTAGATTTAGAAATTTTCCTGCATTCTTTAGCTGATAAAAAGGTTTCATGTTTATAGGATCTTCCTTCTTTTTGGGCTCTATATTCACCGCTGTTTTTACTTTTCACTTTATCTTTATTCAGTTCAATGAAGCTATGTTTTAATCCATATTCATAGCAAAGCTTATTAGAGTATTCTATGAGTTCTCCTAATTCTTTTTTAGATTGTCGCCATTTTATACCTGTTTCTAAATTTACTGAATTTAATACAAAGTGCGTATGAATATGAGATTTGTCTACATGTGTAGCTGTCAAAATTTCAAATCCTTCAAATCTTTTATGCTTTAGTAACTCTAAAGAAATCTTATGTAGTATCTCTGGTGACACTTTTTCATTTGGATGGTAGGAATGTACAAAATGAATAAACTGCCTCCCTTCATCTTTTCTATATATACCCTTGGTTACCATCATTTCATCATAAGCTGATTCTGGACTACAATTTATTCCTGTAATTAAATTAACAGATGTCTTTTTATCATTCGTGATATAATTTATTGCCTCTAAACCTTTATTTGACTGCATTAAAGATCCCATAACATCGTATTCTACTTCTGTCTTTTCTTCATTTGCAATATATGTAAGAGATCTTTTAAGGCTATGTTTTGTTTGTGTTGCATTTTTTCTACCATTTTTTCTGTTTATAAATTCAATTGTAGCCATTTCTTTTTCCCTTCATTATAATGAGATATTTTATTTCTTCATCTTTTTCTTGCACACAATACATTTTTGCACTGAAAAAGGAAACCTATTAAGATTTCCTTTTAAATGTTGCATATTTTTTTAGATTCACTAATCTCAATACATTGGATCGTTACTTAGGTCAGATTTCTTCACTCTAGTTGATAAGTTAATATTATATATTTTATCATATCTTTTCAAAATATCTATAACAATATTGTGGAACCACTTAGGTGCATCTGGAGCTATGTAAATATTATTAATAAGTGTGTCTAGTTTAACGTCAATATTGAAACCACCTTCCATAATTAGATTATCTGGATCGTTTAGTATTTCTTCATGAAGACTATAATGAAACAATCCTCTTAATAATCTAACTTCATTCTCATGCTCAAAACTTTTTCTCTTATAAAGAAAAGCATTCAATATATTTGTTTCATCAAATTTGTCATTAATATAGTCAATATATTTTACGTCCCTAATGTTTAGTATAAAACCATCTGTATTGACTAATGATTGCTGTAAATCTTTCAAAGTTGTTTGTATTGCAATTCCCTCATTTGATTTTAAATATAAAGTCCACATAGCAGCAGATTCATAATTATTGGCATGCCAACAATTAAGATAAACATATTGTTTGATCTTTTCATGCACTTTTTCTAAGCCATTTAATACTTTATCTGAGACACCACTATATAATTCTTTTCGCATACTTTTACCAATTGATGTATAAGAACCCTCGTAAGGATCACTCATAAAGTCTGCACGAGATAAAAACAAACTTGATGATTCAATTAATGATATGAACTTTGTAAAATCCATATATCTCCATATCTTTTGTTCATCATCATAATTATCCACTTTATACTGTATACTCATTTTATTCCTCCAATTACGATTTAGAAAATATACAAAATATCTAATTAACTTAACCTGCGTAATAATATCATACAAATGATCTATTTAAGTCATCTTATTTTTCCATATCAGTTTTCATGGTTAAATATATTTTTCTAATCCCATCGAGTAAACTCTCTATCTTTAAAAGGAAATTCCATATAATATTCTTTAGTCGTTTTATTATTTGAAACAGTAATTTTATATTCCATCATATCACCATCTTTTAAATCAAAAACACCCTCAGAAGGTTTCCAAGTTAAAGTGTCCGGTAATTGATAGATTTGACTCCCTACATCAAACCTAGTTGAACTAGTTTTGTACATTTTAATATTGTCAGACGTATATGTTAAATATTCAAAGTCAAAACCTTTCCCGATAATTGTATTTAAATTTGGGTGACTGATACACTCGGTTGTAAACCAATGCTCTTTTTCTCCTACATATTCTAAATGATTTTCAACATGAATCCCATGATAAGCAAAATCATATTTTGCAGTAAAATATTTAACATAAAATTCAGGCTCAATAAACGTTTCATCAACTTCAACAATTTCAACAATTGGTTCTTCTTCGATTACTGGCTCAACTTCCTCGACTTCAACTACTTCAAAGTCTAAAAATCTTATCAACATAGATACTGCTTCTGCTCTCGTTGCTGTATGATCATAATTAAAACTACCATCAGAACGACCAGTAATTATTTTAGATACGTACATTCTAGCAACATGATTTTGATAATCGCTAGGAATATCGTTGTAATCGGTAATTAAATTTTCAATATTTTCAATATCAGCATCATATTCTAATGCTCTAGAAAGCATTCTTGCAATTTCTCCACGAGTAATATTTAAGTTGTAATCATCAAAATCACTTTCATTAGCATATTTTTCATCAAATGCTTTTTTCATATATAAATCAGCCCAATGACCACCAACAGCATTGCCAGGATCATTATGTAGTGCCTTTATCATAATCTTAGTAAATTCAGCACACGTTATAGTATTATTAGGCTTAAAGCTACCATCATCATATCCATTTATTACACCCATACTAACTAGCTTTTCAATTTCATCTTTAGCCCAATGATTTTTTATATCATCAAACGTGATATTATTAGTTGATGTTGATTCTGCCTTAATAGATAAAGTGCTAAGTAAAATTGTAAAAGTTAAAACCATAATAAATATTTTTTTCATAATTGAATCATCCTTTCATAATAAACAAATAATTAATTGAATTGGGTACACAAGCCATAGTCTAAAATAATAGAATAATCATTAATTCTTGCAATATTAATCAAAATACATTATTTTTTTATATTATTTTTTTCTGCTTTCATAATTTCAAATAGCCTTAATAAGGTGAAGTAGCAAGATATTTAGATTCGATTTTCACATGTTCTTTTAGATGTTCATACTTTATTGGAGATATTCTCTCTTTAGCACTATCATCGACTGTCATGTAATTACGGACCCTTTATACACTCCAAATTTCTTTCACGCAGTTCTATAAAGAAGAGACTCCAAACACAACTCACTAAATAGGGTAAAGTTATGCCATTTAAAATACTAGTAAGTATGTTTTTTATATCTTCTTCCGTAACCCCTAATTCATAAGCTACTAATTTATTTATTATATAATTGGACATGTCTCCCAACAGGTACATCAAATATGATAGGGTTGTAAAAGTAGCTATCATAAGTTGAATAGAAACCCTCACTTCCTTAATATTCTTAATTGGAACCAAATAAACAATTGAATTAATAAAAAGTAAAGATAATATAATTACAATCACCATTATTGCTGTATCATTAATAATCCTTATGCTTAACAGTTTACTATTAACTCCAATTAATCTTACAAAGTCAAAGCATAAATATGATATAATCGGAGCACTTATCATAATAACCAATAATCTTCGAACGCTATCTGCGCTTTTAATAACCCAATAACCATAAAAACACAAAAACATAATTCCAAGATTAGCATAAAGAATTATATCAATTATGAGTGAATTAATTGAAAATATATTGTTAATAAAAACCATACTAAACATATTGAAATAAAACAGTGCTACCGAAAAATTCTTTACAAATCTTGATACTTCCATCCGTCCTTTAATAGTAGCACTATTGATAAAATAATAGATCGAATATACTACTGCACACAAATAATGAGTACTAACTAAAAAATAAATAATAGATGGAGCTTTAAAGTATCCTAAATCAATTAGTATTGCAAAAATGTACAGTAAGCCAAACTGTAAATAATAAGGTATGTACTCATTTTTATCTAATAACTTTTTAGCATTCTTATAATACCCTCTAATGACTTTCTTAAAAACTGTAGTAATCCATTTTATTGTCAATAATGCAATTTTACCAATCAATTTGACTCCTCCAAAAAACTAGTAATTATGTCTGCTAACTACGGTATTACGACATTAATGTCGCAAATACCGTAAATTATTATATCACATACGACCTTTTATAGAAATCTTATTTTACCATTTTCAGTTTTCAATGTTCAGCACTTCACTATTTACCTATCGATAGTTTTCTGATCCACAACTAATAATACTATGTTCCAAACCATATTCATTGCAAAGTTCATTAGAATAATCTTTGAGTTCTTTTAGTTCTTTGCGTGATTGTTGCCACTTGCGTTCAGTTTCAAAACTTACTGAACTTATTATAAAGTGAGTATGACTATGGGGCTTGTCTACATGTATAATTGCTAAAATTTCAAAATCTTTAAATATTTCTGTACCAATTAGTTTAAGGGAGTTTCATGCAATATCGCTGGTGGTAATTTTTCTTCTGGATGATAAGAATGAACAAAATGAACAAATTGCCTTCCATCATCTTTTCTATATATACCCTTGGTTACCATCATTTCATCATAAGCTGATTCTGGGCTACAGTTTATTCCTGAAATTAAACCTGGAAATATCTTTTTTTCTTTAGTAAACACACAGTATCTTCATCTATATTCACTTTTGATTTATCTTTGTTCTACAACATATTCTACTGCTCGCATTAGTTTTTTCTTACGTTTGTTCTTTGGATTAATAAATTTAACAATTCCCATATTTCATTCATTTTCTCCTTTATTTGTATTAGATCCTTTCCTTGAACGACTATAATTTTGCCTTGATGGCATAGGGTCGTTAGTTGATTGATATTGTTACCTATCTTTTTTAGCTCTTTTGTCAACTCTTTAATGTTGCTTCCGCCTTCAATTACAATTAATTTTTTATCTAGAGCAACAGCTCTTAAATACTCACTGGTATTAAGAGCTGCTTCTATAGCCTTTTGTTCTATTTTTCTTAACTCGTCATCGTCTACTCTAAATGATGGTTTGTTATTTCTACTCATTATGGCTCCTTTTTATTTAGTAAAAATTTTAAATAACTACACTTCCAACTCCCAGTCGTCTTCGACTTCAATACCATTTTCCTTTTCATCTTCACCATAAAACTCAATATCTTCATAGCAAGCTACATTCTCAGCCTTTGACATAAGTTGATTCTTTTCTTTAAGTGATATAATGGTTTTGCTTTGTTCATTACAGTGGATAACATCCAATAATTCAATTCTGATAGGGCTAAAAATATTAGATAGCTTTTGTGATATATCAACTAATACTCTATTATTCGGATCGTTTTGTTCTTTTACTATAACCAATATATGTACAGCATTATTTGCCAGGACTGATTGCAATAGGTCTCTTGGACTTAGTGTTCTTTCAACTTTTTTTATTCCAATAATTTTATTCTTAGTATCCAGCAAGCCAATAATTACTTCTTTATCTTTTTCTTTTGCAAATCTCTTTTCAAATACTTCATATGCTGATGACGGACTATTAATGGCTTCCTCTTCTACCACCCTTATCAACTGTTGGGCGTTGATAAATTTGCCTATCCCATTTTCTAATAAATCTTTTTCAGTGGTACTTAGATCACATCCATTATAATTACTAGAATTACAAATAATATCAATTATCCTTCTTAGACTAACTTTAGGTAATTCATTGTCTTTAACTGTTAGTGATTCCAGTTTCTGCAAAGAAACTTTTGTAAGTTCAGAGATATGATATAACAACCTCTTCCCATGCATCATAAGCAGTTTATCGAACGCGGGATTTGATGTTGGAACATTATTGATTTCTTCGAAAAGTTTTGGGTAATCAACAGCCATAGATTGATATGAATTGCTTCCGACTATTATATGGTCCGTAATCTCAATCCCTAACGGCCTTAGTATGTCAATTATATTCATAGTAAGCGCTATGTCTTCTCTACTTGGCACTGATACTCCTGAAGGATGGTTATGACAGCAAATAATCTTTTCAGCTTCATATTCTAGTGCAGTCCTAACTACATCTCTAGGTGGTACCAAAGCTGCATTAATATCACCTTTACAAATTACTACAGTTTTTATTAAGGTGTTGTCTTTTTTTAACAAAGCAACTACAAAAACCTCTCTATCTTTCTTGGTGACAAGAACGTTTTTGAAATAATTTGAGTATACATCTTTAAAAGGTGCTTCAGTCTCAACATCATTTAAATAATCATTTATTATATTGTAATTTACAAATACTTTTCTTAAATAATTAATTGCTTTTTCCTCTTCTCGACTGGGATTTATACTTGATGGTCTTTCAACTACATTTGATAACTGCGTTTCTTTAGAATAATCAATTATGCGTTCTCTTCTTATTCCAGTAAATTTTACTAACACATCTATGAGATCGTTTTCCGATTTAATCATTAGTTATAAACTCCTTTAGTTTAATAATTTTTTGCACAAAAAAAGAGTGCCTATGACACTCTAAAAATCTCCTATGTTTAAAACCATCCAGCAAAACTTTTATCCAAGACTTGATTTTCTTTTCTCAGATCAGGAAACCGAATTCTTATGGCTTCAATTGCAATGTCAAAATTTTCTGCGTAAATCGAGTTAAAAATATTTGATACAGTCGCCAATTCACCGCATGAATCATTGTAAAGATTAAAAGCTAAACATATTAAGGCCGTGGAACTTTTGTCAAGAACAGAACTTTCGTCGTTTTTTAGATCAACTAATTTAATGTTTCTTTCTTTAAAATCGTAAAAGTAATCAACTCTGCTGTTCAGATCTTCGTTACTTGCTAAAATCCAAAACAAAGCTCTTCTTTTTAGATCCTTTTCATCTGTACCATCTTTTTCTACCAATTCTTTAAATGTGTAATGCTTCATATTGTATCTCCTTCGAATTAAATTATTAATTTATAGTAGCATATCAATCTAGATAAATAAACAGAGGGCGTGGGAAACCTCCCACATATTCAGGGTCAAGGGGGAGGTAAACTCCCCTTTGCAAGCTGTTCAAGGACGAACGTCCGACGAACGGGATGCTTGCCTGCTATATTTTATCTTTCCAATTCCCAATCTATACATTCTCTCCCCAAATCTATTTCTTTATTTATTTCAGCTAACATTTCTACTTCTTCTGTTTCAACTGTTACTTCATGCTCTTTTTGATATGAACGTAAATTTCTAAGTACTTGCAGCTTATTAATTGGCTCTTCTCTGTTTCCTCTATCAACTATTTTCTCAATAGCTAGAGGATATAGTTTGTTTATGTAAGTTTCATATTCTTTTGAGTTATAATCAATGGAATATTTGTCAAGAACTTCATAGGCGTTACCAACAATACGATAGGTACAATCACCAAAAGCTGCTATCTCTACATAGTGTTTTAGTTCATATCCATCAGATTCTTCAAATCTACCCATATTATCTTCGGTATAAAATTCTTTATAAACATCTATACCTAAGATCTCTTTACTTGACCAATAAAGATTCCATCCATCAGGATCTAATGGTTTTAATAGTTCAAATACTTCTTTTGCATCATAGCTTTTGAGTCTTTTAAGTGCTAGCTTAATTTCTATATCTAATTCACCAGACAAACTTTTAATTGTATTTTTGTAAATATCTCGACTATCCTTATGATCATTGACTTCATGACTAACTTCAGTATCTTCATTTTTTAATTCATTATTGTTTTTACTTTCTAAATCTTGTATTTGTTTAATTTGCTCTTCTTTAATAGAGAAAAATCTGTGGAACAGTGTTTTTATTTTTTTAATCATATAGCATCCTCCAGTTTTATTGTGTTAGGTTATTGAATAAGAAATTAAATTTCTATTTCCCAATCATCGTTCTGTTCTAAATCTCTATGACCAACTTTGGCAAATTCAATATCCCATAGCGGTATTGATCCAGTGTCGCACCCATGACTATCCATTACTACGAGGTAATATCCTGTATCCCAATTAGAGTTATATTCAATATGTCCATTAACCCACTCGCCATGATACAATACTGAAATATGTGCACCGCAAGATATTGGTAAACCATCAATTTCATATTTTCTTGTATCTTCATTAAAAGAAAAATTTGTATTACTTACTTTATTTTCATACTCAATTAAGTCCCAACATTCCGTTAGATCGTGATCTATTGCAATGCTGATCCAAAGATCTCCTAATCCATTAAATCCAACATCAGTTACAATTATCGTCCATGTATCATTCAAGTCATAATCATAAAAGCTTTCGCCTTCTTCAATTTCTTTATTCATTATTGCCTTTTTTTCTGGCGTAAACTTCACCTTGTATTTATGTGTCCAATCTGCCCGGGCATTTTTGATAATATTATCTTCTAATACTTCATAACCTCCAAAACCAAGAATGTCTTTTATATTCATCTAGACTACTCCTTTCATATATTTCTTTTCCTCATTACATTTTACTATTCTTCTCTATATTGACTATCAAGTTGTTTCGCTATAGAAACATTTAATTTCATTAATATGTTATACTCTTCCGTATCAGGGTCATCAAAATGATTTTTTTTATTAAGAATAGCAACCAATTGTTTTGTTATACAGTCTTGAAGTAATACAATTTCATTTTCATTTAATTCTATTTTTTTCATCTTTTAAATCTCCTTAATCAGCAATATGTTTCATATTTTTTATTTCCTTATAGTCTAAATTTGCTCGTATGCCCCACATAATTCCGGGTTTGTATCTTCATCGGGACAATCCTTATCATCTTGATGTCTGCAATCCGTACACTCATGATGATATATTCCCATACAACCTAATTCATCTAAACAAGCTTCGTCATCTTTCGTATCTAATGGCATGCACCAAGTTCTTTCCATATCATATCCACAATATGGGCATTTTGGTTCTTTATGTGTCAACTTAAGTAAAGTGGTTTCGACTTGATACATGCTTAAAATCGCTTCACCGTTACACATAAGGCATTCATATTTTGCTAAATTGTCTTGGTAGTAATTAGTGTGTATGTTGTATTTTACTTTTATATCCTCCATCGTTTCTCCTTATAGATTAAGTTGATAGTTAAAATTTGATAAAGCTATAATTCTATTTCCCAATCATCATGACCTAATTCCCCTCCCTTTTCTTCTACTAATTGCCAATGGATGAGTCGGTCAAAGGTATAAAAACTTTTCGTACATGCTTCTCCAGTAGAGTTATCAATACCAATCATCTTCCTGCCATCCCGATAATAAAATCTTCCCAAAGGTTCTTTTGTTTCTATGATTTTAGTTGCATCATTTTGATTAATCTCAATTAGTGTTCTGTTTTGCAATTCTTTATCCCAATCGATATCGGGAAATCTTTCTTTGATTTCTTTTGCCCTAACCAGACTTTTTAGATCCTCATTATAATCATTGTGAGTGGGATATCGTTCTTCTATCTCATAATTGTTATACTTGTTTTTAATCCGCTCTACACCCCCTCGACCGGCACCATCATTATTCAAGCATAGTGTGATTTTATTAATTTCTGGATACATTTCTAAATAATTTTCTAATGCTCTATCACCAACTCCTCCAAGGGATATTACATGATGGTTAAATTGCTGCAAGTTAAATTGTTTTTCTATAGTCAAATAACTTAATGTCTCTACTGGTGACTCAAATACAAATAATTCCTTATCTATTCCTTGAATTGAAAAAGGAAATGCTTTATCTGAATTTTTAGCATCTCCTTTAAAGGCATCAACGTTTGTATTTGTACTTCTTAGGTTTGCGTATTTGGGATGTCCCTCTTTATCTGTACCAATAAATACGCAGTTTCTATGAATATCCTCATAAATCTTATTTTCTTTTATTAACTCGCTTAAAATTGAACTATCAATTTTTCTTGTTTGTGTTAAATAAGCTGCCATGTGTTTATAAGTATCATTTTTTTCTGGTAACACAAATTCTATATTAGCTACATGATCATTTATATCTCTTTTTATGGGCAAGTAGGTTAACTGATTTTCTAATCCTAGTAATTCTTTAATACTTTCAACCCATGTTTTTTTGTGTAAGAACATTATGAATTGAATTGGTCCACCTCCACCTTCTTTTTGAAAGCAATTCCAACGGTTTTCAATAGGATTAACATATAGACCGCCATATCCATCTATTTTGTATGAATAGTCATTAATTCTTTTGATATTTAAGCCCTGAGATGTTGCATAGTTTAAAATATCAACATTGTTTGCCTGTTGTATTTGGCTATCACTAAATCGTAGTTTTTCAAAGCTCATTTTACACCTCCTGTTATATAACAAAAACAACCTGTATTAGGTTGCAAAATTGGGTATTGAAATAAAACTGTAATTTTTATTGATCTTTTGAAAAGTATTGATTTAATGCTTCGTCTATAATACCTTCAATTTCTCTTTGAGTTTGGTTTTCCTTGAAGTATTTACTGGCTATTTTAGGTGATACTTTAAATGCCTTAACCTTCTTTGGCTTGTCTAAGTTTTTTCCTGATAAAATACTATAGGCTTTTTCGTATGTAAGCTTCTTGTTTTGTGATTGTTCTTTTAGTGCTTCAGATTTCTTTAGATCAATCTTAAAGCCATGAGACGCTAAAATATCTTCTACAGTTTCTTGTTCAGAATCTTTGAGAAAACTCAAATCAACGCCCGAAATAAAAGGTATCTGACTGTTATCAATTCTTTCTTTAAGGCTATTAATCAAAGTATCAATTCTCAAATATCTTGAAACTGCTCTTGGTGAAAGGTCATATGAACTAGCTACTTTTTCTCTTGAATAAGCATTTGGGCCAATTTGACCCAAATCCAAATTTTCGTTGATTTTATCAGGGTTTGAAAGCATTTCAATCTCATTTATTATGTCTATTTTTCTTTGCTTTTCTGCTGAAATTTCTATCTCCAAATCAATTCTTTTCCCTTGTTCCTTGATCGCTTTATAATGTTCTGTTAACACTCTCGCCCTTTCAGAATATGATAAGTCAGTAAATGATCGTTGAATTAAATTTGTTTCAGTTACAATGAGCATCGCCTCATCATCTGTAAGATTCTCTTTAATGATAACCGGCACATTTTCAATATTTGCTAATTTAGCTGCATTTATTCTATTATGCCCTGAAAGGATCTCGTATCCATCATCTAATGGTCTTACAATAACAGGTGTGATGATACCATGTGCTTTTATACTTTCAATCATATCTTTCAGTCTATCACCTTGATATAATTTAAAAGGATGATTTAAAAAAGGTTTCAATTTATTGATTGAAAGACTCTTGGAACCTTGAATTTCTTTTTTCATCTTGTCATCTTCCGGTGATACTTCAAAAAGGTCAAATATGTTAGTCATCTTAGCCATATTATAAATCCTCCCATTCCTCAGCAAATTTTATATAACTTTCTGACACTTTATTTTTAGGGTTATATTCAATAATACTTTGTTTATTTGTGATAGCTTCTCCCATTTTAATTGATATAGGTATAATATTTTCAAAAACTTTTATCTTACTACCTATTTCGGATAATAAATGTTCTGCACCATTATTGATGTGTTCTATCATCTCTTTAGCAAGCTTTGTCCTTTCATTAGCCATTGTGATTAATACACCATCTACAATTAGTTTAGGATTAAGTTTTCTTTTAATCAATCTGATAGAATTAGACAAATATTTAAGTCCTCTAGCACTTAGAAATTCTGGAGTAACAGGTATTAATACACTATCTGAAGCAGATAAAGCATTTACTGTTAACATTCCTAATGATGGCGAGCAATCAATAATAACATAATCATAATTATCTTTAAACTCTTCAATAATACATTTTAAAACTAGTTCTCTACTCATAACATTCACTAGATTCATTTCAATTGCTGCTAGATCTAATGATCCTGGTATTAGATCTAGATTGTCATTGATTTGAATTATTGTATTCTTATCTAGCTGCTTTTCTTCAATAGATTGTAGCATTAAGCTATAAATATTAGGACTTGTATCTTCTGAATTAACATTAAGTGCTGTTGTTAAGCTTGCTTGCGGGTCAAAGTCTACCAAGAGTACTTTCCTATCCTTTTGGGATAAGGCGTAAGATAAGTTAAGGGCAGTTGTTGTTTTACCAACACCGCCCTTCTGGTTAATAATTGCTGTGATTTTGCTCATATAAAAATCCTCCTATATATTTAATTGTTATAATAATGAGAAAATAATCATCTACCTTATGTGGTTAATATATACGGTTCATCTGTGCCATGTATGCCATATTGTCCCCACGGCACGTTAAATCCCATCCATGTACCACCAAAGCCTTCTCCCCAATTTGCTTCTGAAATAATTTTCCAAGTGCCAAGTGGAGACGGAGTTGACGCGGTACCTCCTGATACAGGATATGTTTTGTATAATTCCTCCCCCTTGTAAACGTACATCTTATTATCATTTAGATCAACAATTATATAATATTCACTTTTATGTATACTGGTAGAAACAGCTGAAATAATATTATAATTAAAAAAATTACTACTCATTAGATTAAATAGCAATAACAGTAGAATGAGCGCAAGTATTTTTTTTAGCAGGATCATAAGATTCTCCATAAACACAATTAATATATCTTATGACGAGAGGGTTGATTAACATGCCAAAAAGAACAATAATATGCCTCCCATAGAATAAATCTATAAGAGGCATATGTACTATTAATTATTGTAAGAACATTTTGATATCTTCGTCTACTGTAGTTGTTCCACCAATTCCAAAGGTTTCAACCAATACCTTAACGATGTTCGGAGACAAGAACGCTGGTAATGTTGGTCCTAAGTGAATATTCTTAACGCCTAAGTGTAGAAGAGCTAATAAAACTATAACTGCTTTTTGTTCGTACCACGCGATATTGTAAGCTATAGGCAACTCATTAATATCGTTTAGTTCAAAAATTTCTTTCAATTTAAGAGCAATCACAGCTAATGAATATGAATCGTTACATTGACCTGCATCTAAAACCCTTGGAATGCCACCAATATCTCCTAAATCTAATTTGTTATATCTATACTTTGCACAGCCTGCTGTTAAAATTACTGTATCTTTTGGTAATCTATCTGCAAAGTCAGTATAATATTCTCTTGACTTCATTCTACCGTCACAGCCTGCCATAACAAAGAATTTCTTGATTGCTCCTGATTTTACTGCATCTACAACCTTGTCTGCTAATGCAAATACTTGTGCATGTGCAAATCCACCAACGATACTGCCTGTTTCAATTTCTGTAGGAGATTGAAGTCTTTTAGCGTGCTCAATAATTGCTGAAAAATCCTTAACGCCATTTTGATCTGCTACAATGTGCGTACAGCCTGGATATCCTGAAGCACCTGTCGTATAAATTCTTTCAACATGAGAAGTTTTTGGTGGTACAATACAGTTTGTTGTAAAGAGTATCGGTCCATTGAAAGATTCAAATTCTTCTTTTTGTTTCCACCAAGCGTTTCCATAATTTCCTACAAGATTTTCATACTTCTTAAATGCTGGATAATAGTTAGCTGGAAGCATCTCACTGTGTGTATAAACATCAACGCCAGAACCTTCAGTTTGCTTCAATAATTGTTCTAAATCTGCTAAATCATGGCCAGAAATTAATATTGCAGGATTGTTTCTTACACCGATATTAACTTTTGTAAGCTCTGGATTACCATATGCTCCTGTATTCGCAGCATCTAACATGGCCATTGCTGTAACACCAAACTTACCAGTTTCAAGTGTAAGAGAAACTAATTCGTCTGCACTCAATCCATCATCTAAAGTTGCAGCTAATGATCTGCTAATAAAATTGTATATTTCTTTGTCTTCTTTTCCAAGGTTGTAAGCATGGTGAGCATATGCTGCCATCCCCTTGACACCGTATATAATTAACTCTCTTAATGAACGAACATCTTCATTTTCTGTTGCAAGTACACCCACTTCACCATTTATTGCTTTCGCTTGTATTTCAGCATTGGTATTAACCATAAAGGTTGCTGCATCTGGAAGATTTGAAACGTCGACATTATTGCTTTCTAGTATCGCCTTTACCCCTTCTCTAATTGCAATACCTTTTTTAATTTGTTCTTCAAATACTGCATCATCAAAATTCGCATTGGTTATTGTCATAAATAACGTATGCATTGTATAATAATCAGCTTCCGGAAAGCTTAATCCAGCTGCTTTTCCTTTTTCAGTTAATACTGAAATACCTTTCAATATATAAATCGCTAAATCTTGTAAATTTGCAACATCTTCATTTTTTCCACAGACCCCTTGAATCGTGCAACCACCATTCAAAGCTTCCTGACATTGATAACAAAACATTCCCATAAAATAATCCTCCTAGTAATTTGTTATTTTTCTAACACAGAAGTTCTAATGTATTCGTCGCTACCGTGTTTCTGTGATTAGTATACTTAAAAACCAATTTAAAATCGGTAGCTGGAGATACATAAAACAAATAAACTTTCTAATTGCTTATACAGAACAGTAAAAAAGGGCTATCTCACTATAGAATTACATTCTATTTTGAGATAGCCCTTTCGATTTATCTTCAAATCAGTATGTAGCTAAAAAATAGCCATGACCGAAACCAATTTATCCTTCGCTTTTTTAGGCAATTGAATAAGCGTATGCCCACTCTTAGCAAAAAATACTTGTCTCGATACTTTATTTCCGTTCGCACACCATGCGGCAAAATGTTCGCAATTATTATTATAAACATGATAACCATCAAAGGTAGTATTCAATCTACTGTATGCTCTTTTAACGACTCGTTCTCTTGAAAACTTAACAGACATTTCTAAATCAACCTTTTTTTCTCCACCCTTTAAAAAATCTTCCATAGTGGTCTTTCTAATAGAACCTTCATGTGTATATAAAATGCTATCACATATAAAATGAATAATATTTCCATCTTCAACTTCTATTCCATAATGACGATAAATCATAGTTCGAGCAATTAATTGATCTAATTTTCCAGAGCGGCTCGATCTTCTTGAGCTAAATGATTTTAAGCCAAGGGGTTTTCTTACAACGTAAATAATATCGCCTTCCATACCACTCCTCCTATTTTTAAAATCTAATTAATAGATTAGACTATTCTCTACGTTTTGTCAAGTAAACATAGGTTAATACACTTTATGAGCAACTTCTATTTTATAATAGATTCAGCAAAAAATCAATATATCTTATGTGGTAATATTTTGGATAGGAAACTTTCCAGAAAATTCGAAAAGAGAAAAGCACCTACGATCGGTGCTTTTGTAAAAGGATGAGGGGGAGAGTATTTAATATGTAAGAGGTAACTATTCTTACAAGAATTATGATACACTAAATATATGTACATATTATGATGAAATTGTGAACTTTTTGTAGCATCTATTGTTATATTCAGATAATATGCTAAATATTCCCTCTACGCCTATTTAAACTAATATCTTTATTTTGTATTATCATGATTTTTTTTCAAGCTAGTTATTAAAACGACTACGCCTATTGCAATGATTCCCATTGCTAAATATATATCACGATCAATCCACCAAACAAATTTATTAAATATCCAAAAACATCCAATACCAATTAAAAATATCCCAATTATATTACTGTTTTTTTTTTGGCTACTATTTTTTATCTTGTTTCCATCCTTATCATATACTTCAACTTCTTCTTCCTCCTCATCAAATGATTTTTCTGGCATAATCATTGCACATACAATGTATCCTAATATAAGGGTAAAGAATGAAGCAAATCCAAGAACTACAGCACCAATTCTAACAAGCGTAGGATCTACATTAAAGTACTGTGCAATACCTGCGCAAACACCTGAAATCATTTTATCGTTTGAAGATTTGTATAATTTTTTTTCCATTATTCCACCTACTTTCTTATCAGCAATCAATTAACTTTGGTTGATATACTTATTATACCTTTCGCTTTTTAATAAATCATTCGAATCAGATTAAATATTCATTAAAAAGAAAAGTTAAGGGGTAGAAAATCGATAACTATTTACTTTTCAAATGTACAATATAATTTTCTTGATCCCAAATAACTTCTTTACTAATACAATCAGCTATAAATCTTACAGGCACTAAAGTCCTGTTATTCATTATTTGAGCTGGTACATCTAAGGGTACAGATACGCCATTTACTGTCGCAGTTTTTTCACCAAGCGTCATACTTATTGTTTGTTCGCCAATTTTACCTAGCACCTCCTTTTTTTCTTGATTAAACGTGACTGTTCCATCAAGTGATTCAAAAATTTTCCTAACAGGTACTAAGACACGGCCATTAACCAATACTGCGTCTTGATCAAACTCAATTTCCACTCCATCAATCTGTACTTGAACTTGTGTATTTCCACCATTAAGTGCATAATTTACAATCTGTGTTCTTACTATATCCACTAGTCTATAAACAGTGCTATCTTGAGCTGTTAGCGCATTAAAACTTCTAAGTATATCGGGTTTATTTTCGTTCAAAGACCAGTTAATTCCATCTTGAGATGTATAGTAAAGTATTGGATCATCATAGGAATAATCATTTTGATAAGTTAAAATAAATTGTTGTCCTGTATTAACAATATCGATAGATGCACCAGTTAACCCACTATATCCTGTCGTTTCCATCCATAATTTTTGTTTACTATCATATACTTCAAGTCCATTTTTATAATTATGACTTCCCCACTTTGGAGAATAATGACTGACAATAATCATATCATCATTTACACTTAGATTTACTGCAATTAATTCATTCATACTACTACTCTCTAAAGATACAACATGCTCCCAACTCATTAAATTTTTGGAAGAATAAACTGTACCCTCAGAATTAAGTGCCCAGTACTTATCAGCATAGTAGACAAGATCTTCATACTGTAAATCAATCTGTTCCCACTCTTGCCCATCGGTTGAAATATATTTTACAAATCCATTCTTAGGGTTAGAACTAATCACAAATATATTATTCAAAAGTCTTATATTGGGTTTTTCTAGAACTTCTTCATTCTTCTCTGATAAATCAGCTTCAATTTTCCATCTCTTGTTATCTGTTGAAGTTAGAAGAACATAATTATTCATTGAATCGTTATACTTCATAACTGTAACCGCATAATATACGCCTTCCCTAAATACACTTTCCAGCAAAAGATTTTCATAATACGAGTTATTAATATTATCGTTGTATGTTACCGCATCACTATAGGATGCTTGAGCAGGTACTGTCCTTATAACATTTACAAACAGAACTGTTAAAATAATTAATAATACTACTTTAAATTTTAAAGGTATTTTTTTCATATTCATTCTCCTTAGGTTACATTTTTCCTAACTTATTTAATAGTTGTCCTATTCTTTCATTAATCATTGGATGAACTACAAAGGGTGCAATATCATTTAGTGGCTTTAATACAAATTCTCTTTCATGCATTCTAGGATGCGGAATGATAATTTCTTCAAACGAAGTAATCAATTGATCATATAGCAATACATCTAAATCTATCGTTCTTGGGCCACCGGGGATAGTTCTTATACGTTCTAATTGCTGTTCGATATCAAGTAAATATCTAATTAATTCTTTAGGTGTATACAACGTTTTAATCTCTATAGCCCCATTAATAAATTTATCCTGATCCACATACCCAACTGGATCTGTTTCATAAAAATCTGAAATCTTCGTTACTTTATTTTTTACCGAACTACGTATCTTATCAATTGCTTGTTGAAGATATTTATGCTTGTCTCCTAAATTGGAACCTAATGCAATATAAGCCGTGTGCCACCCACGTTCAATTTCAACTGCTGCATAATCGAGCATTTTACCAATTGGTGCCCATGGCTTCTTAATGGTTAGCCTTACCTCTTGTACTCTTTCATAGGTCATTAAAATATGGTCACATAATTGTTCTGCAGCTCTTTCTATTAAATCATGTTTTTCTCTTTTGAAAACTTGCTCCAATTCTAAGCAGAGCTGTGCATAATTTACAGTTGTCGTTAACTTATCCGTTTGTCCTGCTTCTAATAAATCAATCTTCAATTCTACAGATATCAAAAATCTTTGCCCTAGGTCCTTTTCACTTTGATGAACGCCATGAAATGCATATATCTCTAAATCCTTAATAATTATTTTGTCCATTTTCCCTCCATTGCGAAAATTTTTTATTGGTATTCATTATTCCTAATGATTGCATCCGCCATCATTGCTGTTCTTTTATTCTCTTTTACATCATGAACTCTTACGAAATCAATGCCCTTCATAATTCCAATAACTGTCGTTGCTAAGGTTCCTTCCACTCTTTCATTTACTGGAAGCTCTAAAGTTAAGCCAATCATGGATTTTCTTGAAGTACCTAGTAATAGTGGATATCCTATTTCTCGAAGGCTTTCTAAATTTCGCATTACTTCCATATTTTGTTCTAGGTTTTTTGCAAAACCAATTCCTGGATCAAGCATTATATTTTCTTTCGCAATTCCTGCAGCCTTGGCTATCTGAAGGCTTTCATTTATATCAATTTTCATATCATTTATAAGGTTTTTATACTCGAGTTGTTCTCTGTTATGCATAAGGCAACAAGGTACATTATATTTTTTAATTACTTTTGAAATCTCCTTATCTTTCTTTAACCCCCATATGTCGTTAACCATGCTAGCACCTACTTTTATGGCCATCTCGGCTACGGAAGCTTTCCAAGTATCAATAGAAATAGGCACATCAATCTCCTTACGAAGTGCTTCAATAATGGGCGCAACTCTTTTGATTTCTTCTTCAGCAGTAAGTTGTATATGGCCTGGTCTTGTAGACTCCCCTCCAATATCTATTATATCAGCACCTTCTTTTACCATTTTCTTGGCTCTTTCGATTGCTGCATCTATTGTAATAAACAATCCACCATCAGAAAAAGAATCTGGTGTAATATTTAATATTGCCATAATATATGTTCTCTTTCCAATGATAAATTCACGGCTACCAATTTTCACAGTTATTCGCTCCTTCTTCCTAATATGATATATTAAAATTCTTTTTCTCGTCAGACCAATCGCACTGATTTGTCATTTTACAATTATAACACTTCCTTGATAGCTTATCAGCAACATATATAATACCTAAAAGGTCCTTAGTTCCTTCAACTGAAGGATTCCTATGAGAAAGAATGGCGGATTTTATTAGATCAACTTCCTTTGATTTATATCCAGCATCACATAACAGTTCAACACAAAGTGTGCCACTTGCTACTTCATGTGAAATACCGTTTTCATACTGCTGCCACTTCCCAATATCATGTAATAAAGCAGCACCATAAATAAGATCTTTAGGAATATTTAAATTGTTTTCTAAATTTAAAATATATGCAATTCGTGCAGTATCCAAAAAATGGGTTAAATCATGCGTACAAAACAAACGACCTGCTTCATGATTTGAAATCTTGTTTAAATATTCTACGTATTTGGGATGGTTAAGGAGCTTGTTGATTCGATGATTCATTTTTTATTTACCTCCAAGAAATGCCTATAATCGGTTTGAAACTTTTTAATGTTAGGGCATGTCTTTACTTGGATGCCTTCGATATCACTTACCTTCATTATTCCCATTAAGCTATTGGTTAGAAAAATCCCATCACTTTTCCTTATTTCATCTAACGTATATTGGCCTTGAATTACTTCATAGCGATCAATAATCCAACTTCTAAGAACGCCTGCTAACAGACCACACTCAATCGATGGGGTGTGTAATTTGTGATCCTTGATAAAGAAAAGATTGCTCATGCTTCCTTCGGTAATATAATCTATTCCGTTTAAAAATAATACTTCATGAAATCCTTCGTCTTTTGCCCTTTGTTTTTCAAGTAAGTTGTCTAAATAGTTCGTTGATTTAATATAAGTACTAGGAGAACTTGGATTTCTCCTTACCTTACTTACTTTTAAAGAGAAGCCCCTCTCATAATCTTCTGCTTTATAACCTATCTCACGTTTACTAAATAGTATGTTTTTATCAGATACTGTTATTTTTAATGCATAGTTTTCACCGGTCAGTTTATTTATTTGTAGGAGCGTATATTTTTCATCTATATACTTATCGATGTTTAACAGCTTAAGACCTTGGTTTAATCTATCAAGATGCGCCTTCAACATGATAGGTTGACTATTGTTAATTAATATGGTTTCAAAAACGCCAAGACCAAAAAAGAAGCTACTGTCAAGTTTAATTACTTCTTCTTCAGTTATATGTTCATTAATAATAATCATGTTAATACCACTCCTTACTTTTGATTTATGCTTGCAAATAGTGCGCTTGCTTTATCTAATGTTTCTTGATATTCTTCTAAACAATCAGATTCCCAAGTTACACCGCCACCAACACCAATATAAACTTGTCCATCTTTTTCAACAATTGTTCTAATGACTATATTCATATCTGCATTGCCATCAAACCCTAAATAGCCAATACACCCAGTATAAATACTTCTCTGCGTCGGCTCTAATTCCTCAATTATTTCCATCGACCTTATTTTTGGTGTTCCAGTAATTGACCCCCCAGGAAAACAAGCTTTTATACAATCTATCGCTGTATAGGACTCGTCTAAACGACCTTTTATTGTCGCGGCCAAATGGTATACAGTAGCATAGGTTTCAAGCTCAAAAAGTCCTTCTACCTTTACAGTATGGGGCTTACAAACCTTACTTAAATCATTTCTTTCTAAATCTACAATCATTAATAACTCTGACTTATCTTTTTCGCTAAGAATCAGCGCTTCTTTATTTCTTTCATCCTCTTCTACTGTTTTACCTCTAGGTCTTGTTCCTTTAATAGGTCTTGTTTCTACATGACCATTGGTTATTTTCAAAAACCTTTCGGGAGAAGAAGATAATATGTTAAATCCGTCTAATTGCATAAATGCACTAAACGGAGCCGGATTAATTGTTCGAAGTTTTTCATAAATAGAAAGTGGTGCTTGATCTATTTTAGTTGTAAAGGTATGCGTAAGATTCGTAATATAGACGTCACCACTTTTAATGAATTGCCTTACCTTTTCAACAGTTTCAATATAAGACTCTCTTGTGAATCTAGAATTAAAAACAACCTTTTTCGCTAAATCTTTTTCAATTGTACTATTACTAACTTTGTTTAAAATTTTATTTTTAATGTCAAGAACTGATTGTTCTTTGTCTTGTTGAATTCCTAAAGCGCTAACAAATACCTTTCGTTGTTTATGATCATATATAATAACTGTATCGTAGAAATTAAAATAACTGGTTGGTATATTGATTATTTCTTCAGACAAATTTGGTAGTCTTTCCATTTCTCTAACCAAATCATAAGAAAAATAGCCCATTCCTCCTCCGATAAACGGAAAATTCGTATTGTTTATAAATGAATACTTTTTTATTGTTTTATTTAATTCATCAAAAATATTACAAATATAAGGTTGGTCATTTATTACACAACTTCCCTCTTTATATTTCATTGTTAAGAATGGATTAAATGCAATGAAGGAGTATTGACTTAAACGCTCATGCTCTAAACTACTATCAAAAAAAATCATTTCCTTTTCTTTACTAAATATAGAAAAAATCTCATATGCACTTCGTTTCGTATTTATTTCCACAATTAAAGGTTCAATCACTAGAAGTACGCTCCTTCTTACACATTTGAATATAATTATTAATCATCGTGTGACCATATTGTGTTAATTCAGCTTCTGGATGAAATTGCACCCCTTCAACATCATATTCTTTATGCCTTATACCCATAATAACACCATCTTTAGTTTCACAACTCACCTCTAAGCAAGATGGCATTGTACGCTTATCTATGACTAATGAATGATACCTTGTTACTGAAATACCCTGTTCTAAATTAACGAATACGCCCTTTTCATCATGAAAAACCTCTGATATTTTACCATGTATAGGGCAATCACCAGCAATAATGCTTGCTCCAAAGACATGTCCAATTGCTTGATGTCCCAAACAAATACCCAAAATAGGAATGATACCTTTAAATACTTTAATAACTTCTAAGGTTATTCCCGCTTCCATAGGTGTCTTGGGTCCTGGGGAAATAATAATGCCCTCTGGTTGTAACTGTTTGATAAAATCTATCGTAATCTCATCGTTTCTGTACACAATTATTTCTTGCTCTAACTCTATAAAATATCTAACTAAATTGTAAACGAAAGAGTCATAATTATCAATCATTAAAAAAATGTGATCTACCTCCTCGTAAAAATATTGATTAAGCCTTTAATAGAGTTATTTGCTAAGTCCTTCATTAAATAGGTCATAGCCATTACTTCTTAGCTTACAAGCTGGACAATCGCCACATCCTTGACCTTTTATGCCATTATAACAAGTCAAGGTCTCGTCTCTAATGATATCAAGTACACCAAGATTATATGCCATTTCCCATGTTTCTGCCTTATCAATCCACATAAGAGGTGTATGAATAACAAATTTATAATCCATTGAGAGCTCTAATGTCACATTTAATGATTTAATAAAAATATCTCTGCAATCTGGATAGCCACTGTAATCACTTTGAGAAACACCTGTTATAATATGGTGAATATCTCTTTGTTTAGCAAAGATGGCCCCAAATGTAATGAATAGTAGATTCCGCCCATCAACAAAAGTATTTGGCGTACCAACAACAGGTGCTATAGAGTCGACCTTCATATCAGCTCTTGTTAAAGAATTTGGTGCCATTTGATTCAATAAACTCATATCTAAAATATGATGCTCCACCCCTTGTTTTTCACAAATATCCTTTGCGCACGCTAGTTCAAGGCTATGCTTTTGTCCGTAATCAAAAGAAATAGCAATGATTTCATTAAATTTTTCTTTTGCCCAAAACAAACAGGTAGTGCTATCTTGTCCACCACTAAATATTATTACTGCATTCTCTTTTTTCATCTTTATCCACCTTCATAGTTTTAATTTATTTAAGTCAAAGGAAACTCAGCCTCTGGCTTACTTTAATTTCTAATCACAATCATTTATATAATGCAAATAATTTACTCCAAAGCGCAGTATCTGAATTAAATTTTCCTTTTAAGGTTGTAGTTGTAGTTTTAGCATTAGTCTTCTTGATTCCTCTAGCTGACATACAACCATGCTCCCCTTCAATAATAACAGCAACATCCTCAGAACCTGTAATCATTTCCATAATCTGAGCAATATCTGTTCCGATCCGTTCTTGAAGCTGAAGTCTTCGCCCTACCATATCTACAATTCTTGCTATTTTGCTCAGTCCTATAATTTTCTTATTTGGGATGTAGGCAACAGCTACTTTCATATTGTACATTAACGCCAGGTGGTGTTCGCAATGACTAATGATATCAATATCCTTCATCATAACCATATCCTTTGAATCTGCCACAATATCTAAATCTTCTTCAAAAGTCTTATCAAACATCGTTGCTATTTCTTCATTAGAATAGCTCATTCCTTCAAAAACTTCTGCATACATATTTGCAACTCTTTTAGGCGTGTCTTTCAAACCTTCCCTGTTCGGATTGTCTCCTAGTGCAATTAATATGCCACGTACGTGTTCTTCTATTTTGCTTAAATCTATCGCCATTTTTTATACCCCTTTCACTTCATTACCCCAAATTATTTTATGTAATTGGAGTTGTAACGTCACTTGATTTAATACATGCATCTTCATCCATTCTACAATCTCTTCTGGTGTGATCTGACCAAATACTGGGCTTATATATACATTGGTATGTTGAACCAATTTATATTCATCAATTAACTCTTTTGCTCTATTTAAATCTTCTTCATTACCTACAACAAACTTAATCGTGTCTTCTTTTGAAAGAAGCCTTAAATTTTCAAGCTTCATAAACTGCTCCATACCACTTACGGGAAGCTTATAATCCATAGTAACACAAATATTATCATTTCCTACTTCTTTTATAGAAGAAATTAAAACACTACCATTCGTCTCTATTTCGATTCGTCGTTGCTGATCCCTTGAAAGATATGTTACCAAATCTATAAAATGTTCTTGAATAAGGGGTTCACCCCCAGTTAGTGTAACATTCGTTATTCCAATAGAGTGAATATACGCATCAAGTTCTTCCTTCGTCATGAAGGTACAACTACACCCCTCATCATTTGCCCAACTAGTATCACAAAAACTACAGCTTAAATTACATCCTTGCAGCCGAATAAAAACTGCAAGTTGTCCCGAAAGTCTACCTTCACCATTTATACTAATAAATTTTTCCACTACGCTATAGGTCATCGATTCATTCCTCACATTTTTTCATATATCGCACTATTGGTTGGTGTTTCATATACTGTCGCTCTTTTCACATGATACCCTTTTTCTTCCATTTTATTGTAAAAATATTTCGCAAAATTCTCGGCTGTAGGTCTAAATCCAACGGTAATAATATTAAAGCCGTCTTCTAATAAACAACTTAACGTTTCCTTTCTCATTGTTCCTTCTTGAAGAATTAACCCATGGTCAAACATATCCACCAACGCTTTTACATCATATTTTAAATCTGTAAAATCTGTCACCATACCTTCTAGCTGTCCAGATTCAATGAGTTGATCCGTTTGCACTTCAATTATTACCCGCCATCTATGGCCATGAATATGACGACATTTTCCATCATATGCAGCAAGAAAATGGGCGCTATCGAAGCTTTGTTCGCTTTGAATAATATACATTAATTTACCTCCTTACTATATTGTGTTTGACCGTAATAGCAACAACCTATTGCACCGTTATATTCTGGATTATCAACTGTAATAATTTCATCATAAAGGTCCTTTAGATATTGTTGCAAGGAAACATTATGTGCAACACCGCCAGCTAATATGAGATATTTGCTTCTAAATCTTGTTAATAATGGCTTTAATCTTTTATACAACGAATAATTTACACCTGCACACAGGAACTCTATCGACACACCTTCAGCAATTTTTCCAATAAGTTCTGATTCAGAAAACACGGCACAGGTTGCATTTAATTCTACAGGATTTTCATAATATAAGCTCATGTCATCTAAAGAGATTTCTAATACATTAGCCATATTCTCCAAATACCTGCCACAGGATGCCGCACATTTTTCGTTAAGCTCTAAATCTGTAATAATGCCTTTTTCTACCTTTATAACCTTAACATCCTGACCGCCAACATCAAGTAACACAAAATCTTTAAGGTTTGATTGATATAATGCTCCATATGCATGCGCTTTTATTTCATTAATCGCAATAAAAGTATTTAAATCGGTGTTGTTTCTTCCATATCCTGTTGAGATTGCTACGTCAATTCCTTCAATTTCAAGCTTCTTTAAGTCAACAATAAGCTTTCCATCAAAGCTACAATAATCTCGATAAAAAGACATCGTACTTATCTTTTTCTTCTTAATTAGATTACCATCTTTCATAACAACAATTTTAACTGCTCTACTACCTAAGTCAATGCCAAGTACATTCATTTAATGTGCTCCTTTCAAATCTGAAAGCATATCTAAATAAGCTTCGAGTCTAAGCTTTGTTCGAGCATCTAGCGTATTTTGCTGATCGCCTTCAATATTTAAAATTGGCAAATCTATAGTTGCTTTGATAATAATATCGTCAATTGCTCTATGACAAAAAGCCTGGGTATAATGAATTAAACCATCTAACTTCCGCTCTTTTATCTGTTTTTTTATTTCCTTAATTCTAAACGCACTATCATAAGGATATGTATAATCATGGTATTGTTCAAATATATCTTTTGCCTTTGCAGCTCTTGGAAAAGAAAACTCTCGTTGCACTTCATTATAAAGGATACTCGCATCAAATTGCTCTACAAAGGAATATAAATCTGCAGTCATTGGGGGTACACCTATATAACCTAATCTTAATTTTTTACCCATAGGTTTTCTTAAGCTTGCTTCTGCAATAGCTGTGTTCAGCCCTTTTGCATATTCGTTTGCATTTCCTTCAAAATCGCTACAATTCACTAAATATAAGTGGTTTTCAAAGCCAGATACCTTAAGTTCTTCATAGGTGAGCCGATCCAATTCATGTGCTAATGCTCTTACTTGATTAAATTCAGTTCTATTTTTTTCAACCTCAACCATATCTACGTTTAATAAGTTCATCAGCTTTCGAAGTTCAATTTCTAAGTCTTCCTTCGTATGACTCTGAGGGTAGGAAAAGTCATAAACTTTAATCCCTTTATATGTCAACAAATCAGCAAGGGCCTTGGTGTTAGAACAATCTCCACCAATCACACCGACAATTTCATTAATATTATTAGCTATACATACGCCATAAAGACCTTTAATCCAAGCACATATGCTCTTAGGAAACCCATCTCGTTCTGCTAATTCAATATATTTCAAGTAATCTTTTGAGGTAACAAAAATATTATTTAAGTCCACTGGTGTATATCCTGCAGCCACAAATATCTCAATTGGAACCGTTGTTGTTAAACCTATTTTTTTCATCTTTTCCACCTTTTTAACTGATATGCAGGTCTCTTTGTCAAAGAAAATCGGCTACACTGAGTTAAATTCCTCATTACACATCTGCCGCTTTTCCAATTGCTTATGCAGAACTTTCCTGCGAAATTAAACTTGAACTGTGAAGTCGAAACTTTCATGGTTCATTTCATTCTAGTTGGCGAATATATTTCATGAAAGATTTCCTAATAAACAAAAAAAGGACCTACTAGGTCCTTCAAAAAAACCTTAATGATTAAGGTTGAAGTCCTAGTTTTGTTTATTGACAGGATGGTTACGAACTGTCATATTTATTTTTTGAAAGCACTTAGAAAGTACTTAATAAAACCAAACCTAGTATAGCATAGTGTTAAGTTAGCGTCAACGTTGTTTGGCAATAAAAAACCCATCAAAGAAATAAAAGATATCTCTTTTGATGGGTTAAGATTTTACGGTGAAATCATAAAAACAATAATCTTTGGGCGTTTGAATAATGTTAATACTAATAATCTTATTCACCGTATTGACTTGCATTCTCTTTATTTAATTTACATATTAATTAATCTCTTGCATAATGACAAAACGTATCATCATCTTTCTTTTTCTACTTTTATTAATAAACTTTAGAAAAAGAGACTTTCCCCACTCATCTTTTACACTTTAGTTTGGCTCATTTCTCTTAAATCTAATAACAGAACCCCGATCAATCCATTATCTCTCTAATTGACAAAATACTAACTGTAAAATGCATTTTACGTCATAATTTTACCACATTATGCAAAAAAAACAATACTAAATGGATGAAACGGGCTTATATCCGTCTCAAAACTTCCCTGGTGCTTTGTATTCAATTTATTTTGGCAAAATAACCTTAAATGCAATGAAATTATCTTCAATTCCTGTGTTAGATACTTGTACTTCACCTTGATTTTTATCAATGATTTGTCGAAGTTTGTATAATCCCAAACCTCGTCCTTGCTTATTTTTTGTCGAATACCCTTTTTTGAACATTTCATTTATTTGTTCCACCGTCAAGTAAGGGTATCTATTAAGTACTTCAAAAACACACTTGTTGTTTTCTTTTTTTATGCTAATTACTATAGCATTATTTTCAACTCCGGTTTCAAAAGCATTATCAATTAATATGCTTAAAATTTCAATTAATTCATAATCCTTAAGACTTGTTTTAATATCATAATAGTCAATGACAATATTAAGTTCAATATTATTATTGCATGCCCATTTCCTTTTACTATAAAGGAACCCTGCTACTACTTTGTTATTCAGTTTTATAAGGTTGCTATTTCTAAAATCTTCTTCAATCTCATCTATATATGCTTCAACTCTACCAATCGTATCAAGGGAATTCTTATTCATTTCAATCATTAATTTAATTGCTAATAAATGATTATCAAAATCATGATGTTTCACTCGAAGTTCATCAACTAATTCATCAACGATTGGGTTATATTGTTCATATATTCTAACCTGCTCTTCAGCATTAATATTTTTTAGACCGTTTTTAAGAAAAATCATGGTAATAATCAATAGCAGCATTGCAAGAACTATAATGAGAACAAAGTTCTCAACAATCCCTTCAAAATCAAAGCTCCAATACATTATAATCATTGCTATTACGATAATAATGTTAATGCATAATATTTTAAAAATTTGATTTTTATTCTCAATATAATTATACAGTATATTTATTGGCACAAATTTCACTAATATTATTGTTAATATTATTGATATATTTTGAACAATAAGTCCAGTTTTAAAAGTATAATCTATTCCACCGTTCATTAAGAAAAGGGGCACAAGTACACATGTTTGAATCATCATTATAATAATTAACCCAATTGTATATAAAAAAAATGATTGTTCAAGCTTCTTATATACTACCCATAGCCACAAAATCTGAAATACACCCCCGAATATAAAAGTAAATTGGCCACCTGCGAATCTTGAGCCACCTACAACTATAAAAACACCAACAAATAATAGCAAAACATGCCAAAATTTCAATATTCCTTTGTTAGTACGCAGTTTACTAATGATCATAAAAAACTGCATGATATCAAACATGGTCATTATTACAGATTCCATAAAGCTCATAGCCACTCCCCTTTCAGGGCTTTCCGATAGTTTTCCCCAAAAGGTATTTCACCAAAATTATCAGTCAAATAGATCATGTCACGAACCTTATCAACCTTATATATATAGCTTTCATTTACAATGAAGCCTTTATGGCATCTTATGAATTTATCACTTAGTTCCTTTTCTATGGTTATCAAAGTATATGTAGAAATAGTAATTTTTTCTTTCGTAGTAACCAGTATAAGTTTTCGATTACCGCTCTCAATATAAACAATATCTTTTTGTGGAATTGAAATACTAAACCCCTTTTGTTTTAATACCAAATTGGGTTGATCATCATAACTGTTGTTCATTCCATGCTTAATAATCGTAGTAATTGTTTGCTTAACTCTCTCCACTTGAAAAGGTTTAATGATATAATCATAGCAATGAATTTCTAAAAAAGCATTTAATTGATGTGTCGGAATTGAAGTAATGAATACAATCGGTGTCATTGTATAATGCGCAATGTTTCGAATTTCTTGCGCTAAATCAACTCCAGAATAGTCTTTAAGTTGAATATCTAAAATAAACATTCCAATTTTATCATTTTTCGCCATGGAAAGCGCTTTTTCAGCATATCCAGTTGTAATTACGACAATTGATTGATCAATGCTAAGTACAATTTCCTTTAAACTAGCACATACAGATGAATTGTCTTCTACAATCATTATTTTTTTCATATTTTTTGCCCCTGTAATCCATGATCAAATGTATTTTAACTGACAGATTATATTAAAATTCGACTATTTTTAGTTTGCAATTATGTTATTGAGAACTCTTTTTCCATAATTTCCTCTAACAATCTTGATAAAATAAGAATTTCATTATCACATTGATCGTAAGCCTCTTTCGTCGTATCCTTTTCTAATTCTAATGCAGTTTTCAGCATTCTTCTTGCTTTTTTCGACGTAAAATAATCAATATGGTCTATTATAAAGTCGCCACCTTCAATATTGTTCCGTAATAACAGCTTATTATAATCATAAAGGAGTGCGGTAATACTCCTAGAGATACGTTCATATCTTGCTTCATTTCTTGAATTACTTTGGTAATTTTCCCACCTTATCTGCAGCATCTCACTACTATTCACTTTGAATTTTTTATATTCATAATCAAGAAATTGTTGAATATTTACATATTTAATTTTAGTTTTATTCGTGAGCTCAACTTCTCTTTTTTGTAACTTTTGATTTTTAGTTAACTCGTGAAGCAAATATCTTCTAGTAACAAAAATCCATAGGGAGAGAAACCCTACCAACACAATAATAACCAATGCTGGAAGAAAGACATCAAACCCATACACAAAAAACATAGTAGCTAGTATCAGTGTAGCAATAGTGGACGACAATAATGTAATGATTAACAATACTTTTGTAAAGGTCAGTGCCATATGTGCTCTATTATTACGATAGGCAATATCAGCTTTTTCTCCTTCTAAATGATATAAATCATTTTTAATAATGCTTAATTTTTTTTCATGCTCTTCCATTTGAATAATGGCATTTGAAATCTCATCCTTATATTTTTCTAGATAATTCGTTGCAGTATTTTGATTTTTTAACGTTTTTTGAAAGGTTTCTTTTTCTAACACTGTTTCAGAGTAAATCACTGATAAGTTCTCAAGCTCCTTTAATTCTTCCTTAGGTAAATCCTCTATTTTTTGAACTAAAGTAAGCTGATTAATTATTTCTTCATACTTTGGTTTCAAATGTTGCTGTCTTTGGATTGAATCTTGCACCTTTGCCCTAATGTTTTCCTCTACTTCTTTTGAAGTAAACATATTGTCTAAATCAATACCCTGTAATACTTCAACTTCTACTCTAGTTCTTTTTTTTAAAGACTTTTTTATTCTATCTAAAAACTTCATAATAACACCTCTTCTTATGCAATCATTCTGCAAATCTTTGCCTAACATCATCCTTCCATAACTTGATTAACTCATCAATTTTAGCTTCATAATCTAATCTATTGCCAGCCCTCTTTGCGATCAAAGCCATTTCATAAAGTATTTCATCTTGAAGTGCTTCATTTCTAGCAGCTTGCGTAATGGCTCCAATAGCTTTAATAATCTGTCTGTTTTGTCTATATAACTTAGCCAGTTGTAAATATAGCTTTGTATTATCCTCGCAATGAATAACTGCGCTTTCAAGTACCTCAATCGCTTCTGTTTTTTTATTTAATCTTAAATACCACTTTGATTTTAGCATAAAGTAGTCTTCTTGTCTTCTTTCTTGAAGGTCAACGATTTCTTCCAAAATTGGATTTGAAGGATTTATTTCAATAGTCATTTCAATTATTTTAATAAGAATATCGTCCCGATTATCTAGCTTATACGCATTCGAAAATGCATCTAACGCTTTATTAAAATCATTCTTCATTTGATAGATCAAACCTCTCTCAAATAATAGATCTGCATTAAAATTATTTTTCAAGAGCCTTCTTATCTTCTCAAGAGCAAGTTCTTCTCTATTTGTCATTTTTAACAGCTTAATGATATTCAAATGAATCTCAATTTTATCGCAGGCCTCTAATGCGCTAATTAAACATTCTTCTGCTTCTTGGAAAAAGTGTAACTGCAAATAAGTAACCCCCATGTTATGTTCGACAATTGGATCAAACTCATGCACTTGCGCTTGCTTATATAGCTCTAAGGCTTTCACATATTTCTTATGTCGAAAAGCATCATCACCTCTAAGCTTAAATCGTAGATAAAGTGGTTTTTCTTCCCATTCTTTCATTTCCTTTTCAAGTATTCTCAATTCTTCATCCTTGAAAAAACCAGACAGTTCGAGCAGCTTAAGAAGCTTAAAAGAATTTATGTTATTTAATTTTAATGCTTGGTTTATTTCAGTTTGTAAATTATCATGTATTAACACCTCAGAGATAAAACGAAAAAATTCAGCCGTTCCAAACACTTCACAAGCTTCTAGCCAATGATTATAGCAATAATAAACGAAGCCTTCAAATGAATATATCTTTTGAGACGTTTCTTTAAAAAATAATGGTTGGATGACTTTCTTTGATGAAATACTTTTATAAACCTTCAAATGAAATCCCTCACTTTATATTTACATAATTGATGCTATACTCTAACCAATTCTGCAATGCTATAGGCAATATTATCTAATATATCATTAAAAGAATCATCTATGTTATAATACTTTCCTTTCATTTGAACGAAAGGTTGGTATGCTTCTAAGCTATTTTTATCTTTTTTTGCTACGACATATGTTGTAATGCCAAGGGCGTCTAGTTCACCTAAAACATCTAATACACCCTTCCCCCCCACCGTTGGAATATGAGGCGGAGCATCCGTTATTAATATAAAAATATTTTTGTGTGTTGGGTCTAATTTCGCTTGAGTAACTAATTTCATTCCCGTTTCAAGGGCATCAAGGGATGACTCAGGTAAATCTCCACCATAGGTTCTTGGTATTTTTCTAACCCTTTTTTGAAACTTTGTTATATCATTTGTAAATTTATATACCTTTGGCTTTTCTTTTTCAAGTAAATCGCCAAAGCCAATTAGACCAAGTAGAAATTTCACACCCTTATCTTTTAGGATTTCTGAAAATTCAATTGCTCTTTCTTGTACACCCCTTATATAAGAATCCATGCTACCAGTTGTATCCATAATAAATACGATATTCATGCCTTTTGTCTCAGACTTGTAGCTTGAATCTGGTAACTTTGGCATACGTTTTGATCTATCTAGTTGGGCGCTTACTACTTTATTAGTTATTTGATCCATTATAAATACTTCAAAAATATTATCTTCGTTAATTGAGTAAGTTATTTCAAGAGAAGCTTCATTTTCAATACCTTCTAATGTAAGACTTCCAATATACTTCCTTTCCTCTTCTAAGCCTTCCTCCCATTGGTATACATCTACCCTTACAGCATTTGAACCTTCAGATGCCTTGAACTTATTGTCTGTTATTTGTGTTGGAATAGAGGTTCCCATCGGTATGATAGGTATAAGTTTTTTTTCCATCGTTGTTTCATTCACAATTGCTTCTGTCCCAAATATTTGCCTAGTTATTTGGCCTACCTTGATTTTACTATTCGGCAAGTGGATTAAATAATTATAAATACTTGCACCCATAGCAACACTTTTAGCTGGGTCTGTGGCGCGATAGGGTTCTTTAATGGCTCCTGCCACCATTCTTTTCACCATTGGTATCAGCGTTGAACCGCCTACCAAGATAACCTTTGAAATGTCATCTACTTCTGTAGATGCTCTAGCAAGCGCCTCCTCAATAATATCTCTGCTTTTATCTACAAAAGGTCTAATGAGTCCTTCGAAATCTTCCTTCGTTACTTCTAAATTAAGATTTCTTGGTATTCCTTCGTAAATTAATAAAGGGGATATTTTTACTGATGCAACATTTGTTATAGATAGTTTTTTCTTTAATTGCTCCGACTCTTGCTTAAGCTTTTGCATTACTCTACTATATTCAAGCTCATTTAACTCTCCTAAATCTATTTTTGTCATCAGCTCAAATTTTTCGATCATATATTCTGTCAGCACAGTATCAAAATCATCTCCACCTAAGTGCATATCTCCAACATCAGATAACTCTTGAAATGTTTCATTTCCATAAAGGTCTTGATTAACTTTTAATACACAAGCATCAAAGGTTCCACCACCAAGGTCATAAATTAACAAAGTTTGGGCATAACCTTGCTTATATCCATATTCAATAGCTGCTGCCAATGGCTCTGAAAGTAAATGAACGGTTTTAAAGCCTGCTAATTCTCCAGCTTTTTTTGTTAAATAGACTTGACGATCGTTAAAATATGCCGGATGGGTTATCACTACCTCTTCGAAAGCCTCTCCTCCTTGTAATTCTGCCGCATCCTTTAATTTCTTAAGTAGAATACTGCTTATTTCTTCTGGTAAATAAGCAGTACCATTAATCATTATTGGTTCGCTTTCCCCAATTTTTCTTTTAATGGAAAGTATAGTTTCCTCAGGATAAATAACAGCTCCGTTTTTTGCTTCGCTACCAACGATCACTTCATCAGGATGAAAACAAACGACTGAAGGTAATACTTCATCTAAGCCATCTATTTTCACAATTTCTAATTGGTCTAAAATATTATCAAAAATAACTGCAACTGAATTTGTTGTACCAAGATCTATTCCCAAATATGCCATTTTAATTCCCAACCTTTCATCTATTTTGCATTTATTATCGTTCTTTCAATTCTATTTGGAGAAAAGCTCGCTTTAAAAGCACTAGGTTCAAACATTTCAGGATACCCTAAGTCTTCAATGTCTCCATAAACGATACCACTATCCTCTTGTACTGATAGCGTAACTTTAAGTTTTGTTTTACTTGAGGGACGTTCCGGAAGTCCCTCTATAAATACTTCACCAATAAGCCTACACTTTTCTATTTTATCCTCTTTACGCATACGTTCAAGAATCTTTATTTTTAGATTTGTCATTTCTTCTTTTGTATCGCCTGTCAACGTAAATACCTGTGTCTTTGTTGCAAGTAAGTAGGGCGTTCCTCTACTTATCATCGTATGAAAATCCTTCTTATATCCATAATCTATCTCAAAGCCAATGTCATGAGGAACAGTAATTTCAAAATTAACGGTTTGACCTATACCTATCGCCATCATTTCTGGATGTTCTAATAATCCCATCTTAATGGCAGCATAATATGTCGCACCTATAGAAATGTTAAGTGCAGGCTTATCAGAAGAATAGATTTTCTCGTAGTCGTTAAAAATCGAAATGAGCATATCCTTCACCCAGGGCATTGAAGATGAACCCCCCTCTAACAAAACAATATCAACATCAGATGGATGGATTGCACCAAAATAGCCTTCCGCTAAAGTTTTCAGAACCAACTGCCTAGTGGCTTTAATAAATGGCTCAATTATAGTTTCCATTTCAGCTCTTGTTATTTCTTTCATAAATGGTACCGCGCAAAACCCAAAAGGCACACGAACCTTTTTAACGCCTGATAACCTCTCTTTAATATCTCTAGCCGTTTGAATTAATTCTACTTTATTTTCTTTTGATAATTGATCATTAGCAAGTCCTGTTTCATCAAATATAATTGTATATAACTTCTCAAGAATCATGTCATCAATCTGATCTCCTCCATGATAAGCATCTCCACCTTCACTAATTACTTGCAAGTGAATATGCTCTGAAGTCATTTGACTAACGTGAAATACCGTAATATCTAAAGTTCCTCCTCCAAAGTCAAAAACCATTATCTTTCGACCTTCTGTTAGCGTATTTTTAAAATGATAAGTAAGCGCCGCTGCTTTAGGTTCTTCAATTAAACATATAAGTGATTCACTAAGACCCGCTAATTGACACGCTTTAACAGTTGCCTTTTTCGCTGAGTCATCGAAGTCATACGGTACCGATACTACTACTCCAGCAAGGATACCTTTAGGATTCAATCTTATGGTATGTTGTAACAGTTCTTTTAAGATGAATGCTGAAATTTCTTCTGGAGTATATTTTTTATCTCCTAGCTGTATTTCTTCATTTGTTCCCATTTTCCTCTTGATTGATGTTATTGTATCATCTGGATACATAATCATAGATTTATATGCTTCATCACCAACTATCCATTCTGGCCCAATTTCATCACGGTATTGAACTACAGATGGCATTGGTATTTTTCCAAATCCCTGACTGATATCAATAGGTTCAGGCCTGTTATTAATCGTGTTATAATAGCTTACGACTGAATGAGTAGTGCCTAAATCAATTCCAAGAATAAACCAATTTTCATCCAATCTATTATTTTCTTTAATTCCCTTTTTGCATTTTTCCCACACTTTATCCACCACCTTTGATAGTTCTTGTTTATTTTCATTATCACATAGGTAGATATTCTATTTTTATAGTCGTATCCTCATCCACCTTCGTTAATTTAAGGTTAATTCTGATTTTATTGTGAAGCGCTAGGGCATTATTTAGAGAAATTGTTTGTTCAATCTTAAAATTATTCTCTTTATCCTTTCTCATAATGTCTAAACTCGCTTCCGATTCATCTTCAAAATCAATAATAAAATGATTGGCATGATTATTTAATGGTGAAAATATCACTTTTTCGTTTACTTCCACCATAATACCATACTCCTTTTGTTGTATATTAAATTTAATTTCATCTTGTTTGATAATATGATGTGCAGCGATTAAACAACAGCCGTTTGATACAACTTCATATGGATTAAGCGCTAGTACGTTCATTTTCTCGCTAATGATATCGACTGGCCATTGGAGCTTACACCCTTTTCCGATTAATATCACTTGATCAAACTGAGCAAATTGATCTATGAACTTCTCTAGCTTTATCCTAAAAGGCATAATCAGCTCATCCATGCGTTTATAATTTAATACCTTCTGAAATGGGGGATAGGCAAAACTATAATATACTTTTGCAGATTGTTTTTTTGCATACTTTTGAAAAATCCATTGTTCTTGCTCAATAAGCATTTGTTTAATGTTAAGTAGCTCTTCTTTAGATAGATGTTGTAGTTTTAAATGATGTTGATATTGCAAATTAAGCTCTTCAATAAATACTTTTTCTACATCCGAAATAGCAATTTCTGGCTTAGATGAGATTAAATCTAAATGGATTGTATCATCTTTAGTTTCTAAACGACTTGTCGCAAAATTGTTATAACTATAATCAAAAATAAGTGTTCTTCCTTTAAAGGGCTGTTTGATATATTGTAGCCACTCAAAAACTGCTTGAGAAGACATCACCACATTCAACTTAATATTTTCAAAAGCTTTTAATCCATTTTCTACCTCATTAATAATATCATGATAGTACCTATCAGGCAGTGCTAATGAAAGTGATGATATCGTTGCATGGGGATTAAGCTGCTTGAAGCTCTCTAGAATATTTTCAATATAAATAAACAACAATCTTTCAGGACATATTTTTTCTCCACCAATTTCTACTTCTTCTTTGTTTAATAAAATTTCTAGTAAATGATCAACGATTAAGGTACCTTCTACATTACGATTCATGTTCGCATGCTCACCTATTAACCAAGCTTTCTCTTCAATAACATACTGCATAACAGTCGGAATAGAAACTTGTCCATATCCACCACTTCTGTCATAGATGATTGGCTTTAAAGATTTTTGATCTATGTAACTAATTGTTGCTTCATTTTCCGTGACATCTATTCCTACTATATAATTGGCTTCGCTTAAATTCATCATTTTTATCATAACCTTTACTTTGCAGCAATAACATTTGCTCTTACAACAGGTATATTTTTATACTTATACCCTTTTGTATGAACAGCTACAATTTCTCCTTTTTTGAAGCCTTCTACACTTTCTACTAGAATAATTTCTTGTTCTTTCCCATTAAATTTGTCGTGAATATTAGGTTCAATCATTTCTATTCCCGAATGCTTTATTTTGTTTTCAATTTGCAAATAACAATCCTCTATTAACTGGACTAATTCTTTAACGCTTTCCTTTTCATGAACCTTAAGCTTGGGCAAGCAAAATTTAACAATTTCTTCTAAAGTAACCATCTCAAAAAGCAAATCTGTTTTCAAATAAGCACCATCTGCTTTAAGATTCTGTTCCTTTAATAAATATACTAGCCGACTAAATGCTTCTTTTATATTGATAAATTGTTCCTTAGATCCTGCTAGCATTTTCTCAAAATAATAACCTAGATTATTGTTAAAATCCACACTAAAATCCATAAGCTGTTTCTCATAATCGATAAAGTCCTCTTTTTTATTTATAATATATGCGAGATCCTTCTCTTTTAAGGTTTCATACTTTAATTTAATTGTATCTGCTAAAATTCTAATAAGATTGGTGGTTTCTTCCGAATCGCCTATACGCTTGAACTTATCTTCTGATAGTTGTTCATGCGCTTGTTTTAAAGCTTGAACAACTTGGCAACTTAAATATTGCACCTCAATTGATTGATCGTTAATTTCATCTAGTGTAAATGCAACCGTTTTTTTTAGTTCATCACTCACTTCAATTGCTAGCTTCTCAAAAATTCTTAATTTATTATCCTGAAAGGAAATAATAAATTCAATAAGGTCTTCATTTTTCATTACTCTTTCAATCATATGATTATGATCCTTTAATTTATCATAGGATTGTTGAATGGTAATTGTGGAAAACACTGATTCATTTACAAGTATGTACAATTCTTTTTCTTTGTTCGAAAGCTTATTAGATAGCTCATGAATAATAGCAATGATATTTTTAAATGCTTCTATGTCGTCACTTTCATGAATATTGCTCATCATTGTGTCAACATGAATAGATTTAAAAGTATCTAAATTTTTTCTAGCTGATGTTATAAAATTGATATATTTTCTACCTTCAATTCTTCTATCAAGTACATTTAGTGTTTTCATAGTATATCCATAAATATCCTTAATACTTGATCCTTCTTTTTCAAATACTTGTCTTAAGAGTTCCTCAATAAGCTTGCTAATTTCAATATTTAGAAATCCAGAAGGAATATGATTTATATGTCTTTGAATCGATTCTTTTATAACATCTTTCATATGTTGAATCGCCTCAGATACCATTTCAATTCTTTCTAGCTCAATCTTATTTTGACATTCTTTTGGGTACTCATTTAGAATATTTTCTAAACTCCAAATAATTCCATTTAATATTTCTTTAATCTCATCAGACTTAAATCTTCCAGCATTTTTATTAAATATATCTATACATTTAGAATAAACTTCCTTGATATCTTCCGAAAAATAGTACAAAGCTTCCAATTCTTTAAATTGATTATGCTGCTCTATCTCGCGCTTAAAGCCAAACAAAAACATAGATGATTCATTTTCTAATAGCTTCATAATTAGCTCTAAGAGCTTTTCTTCGAAGTTTTTTCTGCTAACCAATAGCTTAAGCAAAATATTATCTAGTTCTTGTTCCTTAACAAATTCATTCATGTCATATCTCCCATATTTAAACTAAAATTTAATACATTTTATCTACGGAAAGTCTCGTCTCAATGCCTTCTTCACTTGTACTTTTGGCTTCGACACACAGCATATTGTCTTGACCAATACGAAAGTAAACATTCACCTTTTCTTCTCCTTTATTTTTAGGTGGTATACCTCTAAGTGTAGTTCCTGCAAGCCTTTTCAAGCCTTTTTCATATACAAACTTTAGTCGTTGCTCCTGTGGTAGTGTATCTTCATAAACTGCGATTGCCATACTTGTGATTCCATCAAAATTCGTTTCAAGCAGTTCGTCTGCTTCAACCACTAAACCTTCTTTCGGAATTTCCATATCTCTTTTCACTATTTCCAAAAATCGTCTTCCTGAAATTTCAAGCCCAAGTGGATGAATGGTTTTTTCCAAAACACTTGGCCCCGACATAGATGGCAACATAATTCTATTACAATAATACGCTGCCCCTGTTGAAATGCTTAATGCGGGGCTTAATTTCGTCTGAAACGGCTCCTTAGAAAAATATTCAGAAATCATATTTTTCACTTCTGGTATTGAAGAAGTTCCTCCTACTAAAAAGATTTCATCTATATGCTCTTTTTCAAGATGGGCCATATCAATACATTTTCGAATACAATCCATCGTCTCTTGAATTAAATCTTTAACACTCTTTCCACTCATTTTTATAAAGTTTTCTTCGTTATCGTCAAGAATATCTAGGCGTTTATGATTCATAAAAAGCTCTCTAGATATTTCCATATTAATATTGACAATATATGGTTCCTGAATAAATGGTGCTAATACAACTTTCGTAGATAAAGCTGAAGATAATCTTTCTTTTGCAGCATTTGCTACTTGGTACAATCTAACCAACGCCATTTTCTTGTTTTTCTTTGAGACACCATCGTCCTTATTTAGATCAAATAAATCAATTGTACCATTTGTTTGTTTTACAAATTCTTGATATATCATATCCATCATAATTTTGTCAATATCATTGCCCCCCAAATAGTTGTCACCGAAAGTACTTAATATTGTAATTTCAGGTTCATCTTCCATCGTAGCCTTGATTTGTAAAATACATGCATCAAAAGTTCCGCCACCAAAATCATAAATTAAAACTTTCTTATCTTCATGTACACGAGTCGCATATGCAATAGCCGCAGCTGCAGGTTCTAATCTTAAATAAATATTCGCCTCATCAAACCCAGCCATAATAGCTGCATCCTTTGTTTTTTTCTTTTGTTTATCTGTTGAGTTTGCTGGTACTGTTATAACACAACCAGTAAATTCTCCTGACATTTTAAGTACATCTCTAATATACGCATCTGCTTGGTCTTTTAAATATGATAATATTTCAGCTACTATATTTTCCGGTTTAAATTCAAAGGTTCTTCCAGCTACAACAATTTTAATAATTTCATCTGTATCTAAAAACCTTTTAATAGACATTACTGTACTTTCGGGGAAAATTACAGCAGACTCTTTTGCACCTATCCCAAATATTCTATCGAGCTTGTCCACGTCTTCCTCATTACTACTTTCGAATTGAATCACCGTCGGAAAAATATTACTACCATCAATTGGTACCGTATAAACTTGTTCATCATCATAAATATAAATGCTCACTACGGAGTTCGTAGTACCAAAATCAATGCCTAAATATAACCCCTTTTCTCTTTCTAATGCTAGTATCCCCACAATAACCCTCCTTATAAAATAGTTATTTTTTCTATTTCCTTACTGCTTATATTAATATAATGCTCCACAGTTCGATGCAGGCTAGTAATATCTTTCAATTCCTTACTTATTTCAATTGTATTTATTAAATCAAAAAGACTTTCTAATTTTTGTTGTTCGATAATATCTTTTTTAACAAATAACCCACTGCTTTTTATATCCACCATGTTCTCTGTGTCTATATCTTCAATATAATATTGAATTTCTTCATTATAAAACATAATAATATTAGCAACATACAAACCTAACGCAACATGCTTCATTTCTACACTTTTAAATTGTTGATCATCATCTAATCTATAATTAAATATAACCTTTTTACTTGTATTACTGTTGTACTCAAAATATTGCTGTATCCTATGCCTTTCCCCTAAAAAATTCTCAGGAACCAACTGGATATACCAAGAAAAATATATTCCAGCATTTGTTAATTCTTTAATAATTCGTAAGGTCAATTCCTCTCTTTTTGGTGCACCTTTCATATAGACTTTTAATAGTGCCAAATACATTCCAAAGTCAACTTGACTTTCAACAATATCTTCTAATAATTTAATAATATGACCAGAGATTTTATTCTCTTCAATAAGAATTTGTGCAACAATATGATGTCTCATCCATTGATGAATTATTTGATTATCCTCTATACTATAGTACTTCGCATATACATCCATTACTTCGTCAAAACATTTTCTTGTTAATATACTTTTAAACAATATTTCTTCTACTATATCTTTAGAAAAAATATCATTGATCGTTAAAACTTTATTAAATTCTAGTAATTCACTGATTGTACCTTTAAAGCCTCTTGATAAAATCTCTAAAACACGAGGTTGAAAATTATAATTATTATAAGCTTCTCTTGCCATATGGATCGCATAATTCGGATGAGCCCTTTCTACAATTAGAATCATTTCTTCCATTAATTGTTCAGATATATCTTCAACTTTTCTCGCTTCAAATAAAGAAATAATACAATCCAGTTGATTGTGATCTATTAAATACTTGATATAAATAGTTTTCTCGATATGATTGTCTGGCATCAAATTATCTTTAAAGCAAACAGCCTCCATTGATTCAGTTTCTTTATAATGGTAATAATATAAGTTCTTATAACGTTCTTTTTGGGTGATTAAATTCAAATAGAAGAACATCTTATATTTTTTATCTAATAGCTGGACGTTAAAAGATAATTTAAAATATTCAAGTTTTAGCATTTGATTATTGTAGTACGATGCTTGTATATATTTTTCTTCTAGCCCAATAATACGGCATTTCTCAAATAATGCTCTATTATAAATAATAAGGGCATCATCGTCCATTCGATTCATTTTAATATAAAAAGAGCAAATAAGTATAAGCATATTTTTATTATCATCTATTAAATATAACTTCGTAGCAATATGTTCATTTATATTATTATATTGGATGAGCAAAGGCTGACTATTTTCAATCTTTTTTAGCCACTTCGGGCCAACTGCGTTTTTTGCAATTGCCCAGTTTAAAAGTGCTTTGTAAAAAGCATCTTCCTCAAATGGAATTTGAGGGTTTGAATTCATTAAAACGACTGCTTCACTAAACAAAAGTCTATTCTTTTCACCAAAATGATATATTGCTCTATAGTCTTCATAGCCTTTCACATTATGTGGCAAATATTTGTTCTTAAGTAAAATTTTAAGCCAAGACTTACGATTGTTCATCTTCCAATTTCCAACTAATTCTTGTATGCTCTCCCCTTTTATTATTTCTAACAAAAGCAGAAGTATATCACTAACCTCTAAATGCTCTTTATCATAATATAGCAAATATCGATCTATATTATTAATTTCTTTCATTGTAAGCTCTTTTTTATTATACTCTATTGTCAAAATACAGTAAGCCAACCTAAGATCAATATTTGTTTTATCATAATTAATAAGTGCCTTTAATTTATCTAGCAGATCATCAGATGATTTATTCTTGTTTCCTTGCCATACCGTGTCACAGTATTGTCTATATATTTCAATAGTTTTATTTTTATAATCTTTTGAAGATGTTATCTTTCTCTTTGAAGGAAGTTTATCCAAATCAGTTATATATGTACACATATGAACTTCATTAATCTTCGTGCCTTGTTTAATCTGCACGTTAAATTTCAACGCTATTTCAGGCGTAGTTTTTAGCGGAACTTTGCCCAATATTTTATCAAGCTTTGTTATTTTAAAGCTTATATCTACTTGTTTAGAATTCATCACTTGGAATTGTTTTTCATTAAATACAACATATTCATCTATAGGTTTTAATGTTATCTCAAGTTTTTCGCTAAAAGGATTAATAATTGTTAAGACACCTCTATCGTCACAGTGATAGCTTTTTTGATCTAATTCAATACTTACTTTTTTATCTGAAGTTCTTGGTCGATATTTTTTATTTAATTGGATAACTTCTTTCTCAAAAAGAGTTATTTTAACGGGTACCAATAGTTCGCCACCCTTATAAGTAATTATAATTGTATCCTCATTTATTTCATTCGTGCTACACAAAGAATTATTGACGTTATATTCAATTACACAATGATTCCCTTTAATTATGCTATCTTTTAAGGTAATAATGTTGCAAACCGATTCAATAATACCCGTGAAAAGTCCTTCCCCTTTATTAAAAATCTCTAATTTACCGCTATAACTCCTGCCTTTTTCAACATGTAAAATAAGCTCTGTCTCTGACAAAACCGGCATAGGCGTATCTAAGTGGTATGTGTTTTCCATCCAGTGCTCTAAGAATTTTTGCATGATATCACGTCACATTCAATGTATTTGCTTTTTATTGATTTATACTCTAAAATGGATATAATATGATTATATCATTTTTTTCGATTTAATATCAATCATAATGTCAAAGATTTCAAGAAAAGAAAGGAATTAATATGACACATTTTCATGGAAGTGATTTAGAAAAAATAGAAGCTGCTTACGGCATCAAAAAAGAAACAATTATAAATTTCAGTTCAAATGTCAATCCCCTTGGTCTATCTGATAGCATCAAAACCTATTTACCACGGAAGATAGAGCTTATAGCCGCATATCCTGATCGTAATTACACAAGTCTTAAAAGTGCAATTGGACACTATATAAATATGGATAGCGAAAACATAATCGTGGGAAATGGCTCAACAGAGCTTATCTCCTTATGTATAAAAGCCATTTCACCTAAAAAAGCGCTAATCATTGGGCCCACTTATTCGGAATATGAAAGAGAAATTAATCTATGTGGTGGTTCCTCAACTTACTATGCCCTCCCGGAAAACAACTTTTTTGAAATAGAGATCAATCACCTTATAAACCAATTTTCAACTGATTTAGACTTACTAGTCATATGTAATCCAAATAACCCTACATCAACTGCAATTACTGCTATAAAAATGAAAGAAATTCTTAATGCTTGCAAGGAAAACAACATTTTCGTTCTAATTGATGAGACATATGTTGAATTTGTTGATGATCTATTTAACGTTTCTGCCATTCAACTCGTTCATAGTTTTAATAACGTAATGGTCATTAGAGGTGTCTCAAAGTTTTTTGCTGCACCAGGCTTAAGACTTGGTTATGCAATTTGTAGTAGTCGTACCCACATTTTAAATATCGAACGTTTCAAAAATCCTTGGACAATAAATGCGCTAGCTGCCTACGCTGGTGAATTAATGCTTATGGACAAAGACTATATAAACAAAACCCAACAATATATTGCGACAGAACGCAAAAAAATCATTTCTATGCTTTCAACTTGGGATTTTGTTGAGTTTATTAATCCTGTTGCAAATTTTATACTTGTTAAAATCTTAAGTGAATCAATAGATGCTCGTAAGCTTTTTAATATCCTCCTTGAACACAAAATCATGATTAGAGATGCCTCAAACTTTCCTTTTCTTGGCAAGCAATATTTTAGATTCTGCTTCTTACATTCAGAGGAAAATGATCTGCTCCTTAAACATTTAGAAGATATATTAAGTTAATCTCTCATATTTCATTAAGAAGTGGACAAACTAAACATGATGTTTTACTAAAACATAAATCCCCCCACTACTACTTAGCGTGGGGGAACCAACTAACTTTTTATAAGGAAGGATGTATATGAAAGAAACCCAAGATATCATTAAAAGAGTTCATTATATAACCTTTGAATACGATGATGTAGAAGAAAAAGAACTTCACATTCATTCAATGGAGAATAAAGAATATGAATGCTTAGATAGATTTGAAGATGCATGCAAAGTTACTTATCGCAAGTTTTTGGATCATTAGAAGAGGAGATTATACATCTCCTCTTTCTGCTGATTGCTTTTTAGTATTTCTGTTTTTATTCGTGTTTTCTCTAGTAATTGGTGTTTGCCAGTCACTTTTTTTCATTCTTGTAAGCTTATTATCAGGTTGACTGTCTTTTGGCATTTTTAATCCTCCTTTTACTAAAATTGTTCTTCTCCTAGTACTTTAACACCTGTATTCCTAATGCATTCTTTAATTTCTAATACTGAAGCAGGATTATTATATTCGATTTCAATGCAGCTTTCCCCTCGATCAACTGTAACCTCTTGAACGCCTTCAATTTTATCTAATGCATGTTTAATTTGTTGTTTTTCAATGTTATTTCTAATACCATTTGTTTTAAATGTTATCTTGTTCACTTATTCATCACCTCTTCAAATAGTTATTTGCACTCTGTGTTTATATTATGCTGGTATAGTTTTGTAATTGTAACCTAGAAAATTATTGTAACCTTATACTGTCACATTTTAAATTTAATTTGAATACATTATTAAGTAAAATACCCTTTTGAGGTATAATATTTTCGAAATATTTAGAATCGAGGTGTTTGTTTTGAGTATACAAATAATACATATTTCTAAAGAACTTTTATTGCGTGTAAAAAATGATGATATTTCAGCTTGGGCAGCAAAATTAACCTTTTTTCTTTTATTATCAATCTTTCCATTTTTAATTTTTATTATTGAATTGTTAAATCACATAACGATTAACACAGAAAGTGTGTATGCACTTACTCAATTTTTCCCCGAAGAAATCATCTCAATATTTACATTAATAATAGAGGATATTTCAAATGTTAAAACCCCATCCTCTTTATTGCCAATTGCTATTATTGCTGCAATTTGGTCTGCATCTAAAGGAATAATGGCGATTATTGGTGGCTTAAATATGGCTTACAAAGAAAAAGAGACCCGTTCATATATTTACTTACGAGCACTTTCACTAATATATACAGTTGCATTTGCTTTTATACTCCTCATTACACTAGGCTTTATTGTGTTTGGCAACAAAATCATTGGATTATTAATTATCAATGTACCCATTTTATCTGAATGGGCTTATACGATTGACCTTATTAGATTTATATCTTCAATTGTTTTAACGTTTTTATTCTTTATTCTTTTATATAATGCAACACCAAATAGAAAAATAATGATTAGAGACGTCATGCCGGGCGCATTTTTTGCTATGGTAAGTTGGCTTTTCACTTCATACTTCTTCTCTATATATGTAAATACATCGAAAAGCTTTTCTTATATGTATGGCAGCCTTACTAGTATTATTATATTGCTTCTTTGGCTATATGTGTCATGTACAATAATCATGCTGGGTGGAGAAATAAATGCAATAATTTCTGAATACAAGAGAAAACATTGAGATTTATTTTAATGTGATTATTTCTGCTCCTTTATAATAATGCTTAAGTATTTCTTCTTCTGAATATCCTAAATCAACCATAGCCTTTGCCCCATTTTGACTCATGCCAGCACCATGACCATAGCCCCCCCCATTGAAGATTACTTCAACTAGCTGTTTATTCTCATCATACTTTTTATCTATTGTATAAAAAGCACTTGGCATTAAGCTCATACCCGTTGTTGTACTTCCATCATTTTTAGTAACAACCACACGCTCACCTGTCTCAACATAATTAATAGGGGCTATTAATGCCCGAATATTATATTCAGTAGATATTTTATACACACCTTTTGTTCCTTGAACAACTACTTCAGTAATAATACCGCTTTTACCTCTTGAGTATATCCACATGTCTATTAATGTACCAATATCATTTACTTCCCTGCTTCTAAAAACATCCTCTTTATCAAGTGTTTTTATTAACTTAGGTTGTATATCATATCTTGGTCCAATTGATTTATTAATTGCCGCTCCTATTTGCACTGACGTCATTTTTGTTGTCCATCTGAACCAAGGAAACCCAGAATCATAGGACGGTAATTTTTTATTTAAAATAAATTTATTAAAATCTTCTTCCTTACTCATATCGTCAGCTATACTCCCCTTGTCATTTTGATAGCTTGAAACCATATAAGATGCAGATGTAGTTGGGAATTCTTTCGTTAAATAGTTGGCCCATACATCTCCTCCATCTGCTGTAACACCGCAAGAAGTTGAAAAGAAATTTGCAGATATCACATTCCCTTGAAAGGCTAACAGCTGCCCTTTCGTTTCATTTACTGCTTTAATAGACACATCTGTTTCTGTCGTATTATTGTATACCTGACTTGAAACGCTATCATCAACATGTGCACCATATTTGCAAAATCTATTTCCATATATTTGATTATACGCGTAACTTCTTGCACATATTGCTTGTACTTTTGCAGCTTCTACACCATATGCGGTAGGCATTTCACTCGGTACGACACTATATAGATACTCTTCAAAATCCACTTCATTTACTACAAGATATCCTTCAGCAACTTTTTCTACTTCAATAAGCCCTCGATACTGTGGATTAAACATTGCTGATGATCCTCTTTTTATTGAGGTTACCATTATCTTTTTACCCTCTTGTGGAATAAATATAACTCTTTCTCCTAAATCAAGCCCCATATTGTTCAAATCTGTTGTTACATTTCCAGCAACATCTTCTTCTTCCTTTCCTTGTTTTATCTTATACGGATCTAACGATGTTATTTGCACATTGTCGTGAAAAACTTTTTTAAATCCAGTATTATTAATTAATACTCTAATATTATCGATCTTTACCTTTTCTCGAATAATTGCAGCAACCACCTGATTTTCATCAAGGAATAACGTTGCTGTATCATACCCAACAATTATAGCAGTATAGCTAGTAAAAATAGGCTTTTGCGTTATATCATAAAATTTAATATCTTCTGAAAGTTTCATCTTCCCAACGCCTTCTATCTCCACTTCATTGTCATTAATTTTATTTATAACGCCTTTAGTTGTCCTGTTCTTTTCCGTAATAGAAACAATCTCATTGTTACTAAGTTGAAGGTCAGCAATAAATCCTTGTTTATTTTCAATTTTTAAAGATCTATCAAAAGGTATTCTTCTTGATACACCCCCCATAAAAACATCAGCAAAAAAATCATCGTTATTAATACTAATGATATAGGCGTTTGTTAGTAATGGTTTTTCATCCACAATTTCTTTTATATATAATACTTCTGTTCCTTTTACCTTCACTAAAACTTCTTTATTTATACACCCATCTATTGCAATACCTTCAAAGGAGTATTTTCCTTTATCTGTGGCCATCTCCCATCCTGATAACTCACTACTTAGGGTTGGTGTTGCAAAGACATATAGTGAAAGTTCAGTTGGCCTCACAGTCTCCTCCTGTGCATCTGCAACAGCTTCAAACAACTTGAGCCAGTTCTCATATGAAAGTTCCTTCGTTTCATTTCCTACAATATTAATACCTAATGTACCTAAATCAACTTTAAACTGCTCCGCAATAACTAAGGCTTCCTTATTTGTTAATGGATCAAGTGGATTTAAGCGATTATCTTCTGGTTCATACCAGCCTTCAATTATAGCAACGTTAAAATATTTATCAAACCAATCCTCTTTTTTGGAGTCTTCGAACTCTATTTCTCTATCTTTTATTAAAACATTTTCCTTTTCTTCTTTTGCTAATGCAATCATTTTGATTGCTAAACCTTTAGAAATGACTTTTGGAATTTCATATTTCACATCAACAAATAATTCTTTGTTATGATCAACATTAATATCTCCTTGACTTTCTTTACCTAAATCATCTACATTTAAATTAGAATCTATAGCAATCATAATAATTAGAACAATAACAGCTAAAAGCATCATCACATTAGGCATCTGGCTTTTCTTCATTTATTACTCCCTCCTAAGCTTATCCATAATTCGTAGTACCATAATTAATTATATGGGATATTTTCTAAATTTAACACCTTTTTATTCAAATCGTGATTTCTTTATAAATGATGTTCAACTAGTAAATTGCTTCATTTTTTTTATATTGATATTAATACATTTTCTTTATTTCTTTAACAATTCTAACCGTCTATACCGAAAAATCTCCATATGTAACGTGATTTAAAAGTGTTATTCACATAACACTAAAGGAACCACAGATTATTAATTATGAATTTTTTGTTTTTCCATCCTTCATTTTATTGTATTAATTTAAGCATTGTGTTATAATACAGTGACAAATAAGGATTAATGGAATACTATTATAGGAGGCATTAGCTAATGAAATATTCTTATGGTTTACCCCCCAAACAAGGGCTATATGATCCTCAACTTGAAAAGGATAGTTGTGGAGTCGGATTTGTTGCTCATATTAAAGGCAATAAATCTCATGATATTGTTAAAAAAGGCTTAGAAATACTCGCAAACTTAACCCATAGAGGTGCAGTAGGCGCTGATGCCAATACAGGTGATGGAGCTGGTATTTTAATTCAAATACCTCACAGTTTCTTATTAAAAGAAACTAAAAAAATTGGGTTTTCCCTTCCAAAAGAAGGTGATTACGGAGTTGGGATGTTATTTTTACCACAAGAACCCAATGCTAGATATTATTGTGAAGGCATTTGTGAAAAGGCTTTAATTAAAGAAAACCTCAAATTAATTGGTTGGAGAAATGTACCAATAAGAGAGGCTTCCTGTGGATTGACTGCAAGTGGTACTAGGCCAATGATACATCAATTATTTATTGAAAAGGGTGAATTATCAACCGCAGACTTTGAGCGCAAACTATATGTTGTTAGAAAGCAAATCGAAAACACTGTACGACAAGCAAAACATACGTATACTGAATCTTTTTATGTTTGTAGTATGTCAAGCAAAGTAATGATCTATAAAGGTCAGCTATTAGCTCATCAAATACCTGAATTTTTTCCTGACTTACAAGACGAGTCTATGACCAGTGCTATCGCTTTAGTACATCAACGATATAGTACGAACACTTTCCCATCTTGGGATCGTGCACAACCCTTTAGATTTTTAGCACATAACGGTGAAATTAACACCTTACGCGGTAATGTAAATTGGATGAATGCACGTGAAGGTATTTTAGAATCAACGCTCCTTGGCAACGATATTAAAAAGCTTTTTCCAATTATCGAACCTGCCGGATCTGATTCTGCTAATTTAGACAATGCGGTAGAACTATTAGTTGCAAGTGGTAAATCTTTAGCTCATGCAATTTGTATGCTAATCCCTGAAGCTTGGCAAGAATATGCTACAATGGATGAAGATAAAAAAGGTTTCTATGAATATCATGCTGGCTTAATGGAGCCTTGGGATGGACCTGCTGCAATAGCTTTTACAGATGGAGTGCAAATTGGCGCTACCCTTGATAGAAATGGGCTTCGTCCTGCTAGATACTTAATAACAGACGATGATTTAGTCGTTATGGCATCCGAAACCGGGACCCTAACATTCGATAAAAAAAATATTATAAAAAAAGGTCGTCTTCAACCAGGCCGTATGTTTTTAATTGATACGAATGAAGGCCGTATTATTTCTGATGAAGAAATCAAACAAACCTTAGCTGGTGCAAAACCATATAAAGAATGGATAGAAACTAATAAAATAGTATTAGATGATCTTGAGGTTCCTCATAAAATAACACCTTTAGGTAGTGATAGATTATTGCAATTGCAAAAAATATATTCCTATACTGAGGAAGAACTAAAGAAAGTATTGGCTCCAATGGCTGCAACGGGTAAAGAATTAATTGGTTCAATGGGCAATGATGCCTCTTTAGCTGTTTTATCAAAGGAACCTCAACTCCTTTATAATTATTTTAAACAGTTATTTGCTCAAGTAACCAATCCACCTATTGATCCAATTAGAGAACGTTTAGTTATGTCTTTAATTCAATTCTTAGGTGATCGCGGCAATGTACTATCCCCCTTAGATGAAAACAATAACATTAACTTTATAGAGCTTAAACAACCTATATTAGACAATGCTAGCTTTGAAAAAATTGTGCATATTGACCATAAGGACTTTAGATCTACAAAGATACCTATTGTCTTTCCAGTCGCTAAAGGCGGGCAAGGTTTAGAAGATGCACTTGAAGAAATTAATAACCAGGTCATTGATAATATTAAAGAAGGTTATAATTTAATTATATTATCTGATAGAAATGTCGATAAGTATCACGCGCCAATACCAAGCTTATTAGCAGTTGCTTGCGTTCATCATCATCTTATTAAACAAAAACTACGAATGAATGTAGATATTATCATTGAAACAGGTGATGCAAGAGATGTGATGCATATGGCGCTTTTAATTGGTTATGGCGCAGATGCAATCAACCCTTATATCGCCTTTGATAGCATCGCATTATTAATGGATAAAGGTTTGTATATTAATTCCGAAACCCTTACGCATGAAAAAGCTTATATGAATTATCAAAAAGCTTTAGGAGATGGGTTACTTAAAACCTTCTCCAAGATGGGTATTGGTACACTTCAAAGTTACCATGGTGCTCAAATATTTGAAGCAGTTGGTATTAGTAGTCCAGTAATTAACAAATACTTTATTGGTACTCCTTCTAGAATTGAAGGTATTGGATTAGATGTTATCGCAAAAGAAGTTACCGCACGTCATTATAAGGCGTTTAATACTTTAAGAAACCCTTACAAAGGATTAAGTGAAGGTGGTAGTCATCAATGGAGATTGAATGCTGAAGAACATCTATTTAATCCTAATACAATTACAAAATTACAACAATCTTGTAGAACTAATAATTATGATTTATATAAAGAATATGCTGGACTTATTAATGATCAAAGCAAAAAACTTAACACCATTAGAGGTTTATTAAAATTCAAACAAGGAACACCTATATCAATTGATGAAGTTGAACCGTTAGAAAAAATACTTAAACGATTCTCAACTGGCGCTATGTCCTTTGGATCGCTAAGCTTAGAAGTGCATCAAACGCTAGCTAAAGCAATGAATGCAATTGGTGGAAAATCAAACTCTGGAGAAGGTGGCGAAGCAAGAGAACGTTTATATGATTCTTCTCTTCGTAGCTCGATTAAGCAAGTAGCCTCTGGTCGATTCGGTGTTAATACAGAATATCTTGTAAACTGTACTGAACTTCAAATAAAAATGGCCCAGGGTGCTAAACCCGGCGAAGGTGGTCATTTACCTGGAGACAAAGTATCTGTTGATATTGCTAAGGTACGTAATTCAACACCAGGAATTGATTTAATATCCCCTCCTCCTCACCATGACATTTATTCTATTGAGGATTTAGCACAATTAATATTTGACCTTAAAAACGTTAATGAAAAAGCTAGAATCAATGTGAAACTTGTATCTGAAGTTGGCGTTGGTACGGTTGCTGCTGGTGTATCAAAAGCACATGCAGACGTTGTTTTAATTTCAGGCCACGATGGTGGTACAGGTGCTGCACCCGTTAGTTCAATTAAATATGTTGGTCTACCATGGGAACTTGGTCTTGCAGAAACACAACAAACTTTACTTATGAATGATTTAAGAAGCCGAATTGTTGTGCAAACAGATGGTCAATTAAAAACAGGACGTGACGTAGCCATTGCTACCCTACTAGGAGCAGAAGAATTTGGTTTTGCTACTGCTGCGCTTATTGTTTGTGGTTGTATTATGATGAGAAAGTGTCAAAATAATACTTGTCCTGTTGGTGTTGCAACGCAAGATCCAGAACTAAGAAAAAATTTCTCTGGCAAACCTGAACACCTTATTAACTTCTTTACCTTTTTAGCTTCTGAACTTCGTGAATACATGGCTGAGTTAGGTTTTAGAACAATAGATGAAATGGTTGGTCGAGTAGATATGCTCGAACCTAATACGGAAATACTTGATTGGAAATCTAATAATATTGATTTTGATGCAATTCTATACAGACCTGAATTACCAGCTCGCATTCAACCAAGATGTGTTAAGGAACAAGAACATGATATATATGATATATTAGATAGACAACTTATCATCGATGCGAAACCTGCATTAGAAAAAGGTACGCCTGTTAAGAAAGAATATCCTATTAGGAATATCAATCGTACGGTTGGAACGATGCTTTCAGGTGAAATCGCTCGTGTTACAAAGGGCGCATATTTACCGGAGGATACGATTCATTATAAATTCTCAGGTTCAGCAGGACAAAGCTTTGGTGCTTTTGCAACAAAGGGCTTAACCCTTGAACTTGAAGGTGATTGTAATGATTATCTAGGTAAAGGATTGTCTGGTGGTAAAATCATTGTATATCCACCAAAGGGATCAAAACTAGTAGCAAAAGATAATATTATTGTCGGTAACACTTTACTCTATGGTGCAATCTCTGGAGAAATTTATATCAACGGTATTGCAGGTGAACGCTATGCTGTTAGAAACTCTGGTGTTAATTCTGTTGTAGAAGGCGTTGGAGATCATGGCTGCGAATATATGACAGGAGGTATTGCTATAATTCTTGGCAATACAGGTAGAAACTTCGCTGCAGGTATGAGTGGCGGTATGGCCTTTGTACTTGATGAAATTGGTGATTTTAATGAAAAACGTTGTAATAAACAAATCGTAGTATTAGAGCCGCTGGTTGATGAGGACGATATCACTTTGGTTAAGAATATGATTCAAAATCATCTAAAATATACAAATAGCGAAAAAGCTAAAGAAGTACTTGATAACTTTGAGGCTTATATTCCAAAATTTGTTAAAGTAATTTCCCCAGCTTACAAGAAAATCTTAGCAAATAAATCCGCAGCCATCATTGCTGCAGTAAATTAGGAGGTGTAGAGATGGGAAAGGTTACTGGATTCAAAGAATATGAAAGAAAAACTGGCAATTATAAGCCTGCTGATAAAAGAACCAAAAACTTCGAAGACATATATATACCATTAAGTCCTGAAGAAATCCAAACTCAGAGTGCACGATGTATGGATTGTGGTGTTCCCTTTTGCAATTACAGTTGTCCACTCGGAAATTTAATTCCTGATTTCAATGATTTGGTATATAATGGGCATTGGAAAAAGGCTTTACAAATACTGCATATTACAAACAACTTTCCAGAATTTACAGGAAAGATTTGCCCTGCACCATGTGAATCAGGCTGTGTACTCGGAATTATCGAACCCCCTGTAACAATTGAGCAAATAGAACTAGCGCTAGCTGAAATGGGCTGGGAAAAAGGTTGGATTAAACCTCTACCTCCAGCAATAAAAACTGGTAAAAAGATAGCTATTATTGGTTCTGGCCCTGCCGGTCTTGCAGCGGCTCAACAATTAGCACGGGTTGGTCATAGTGTTACTGTTTTTGAAAGAGCAGATGCAATTGGTGGTTGTTTAAGGTATGGCATACCCGATTATAAGCTACCAAAAAAATATATCGATAGACGTATAACACAGATGAAGGCTGAAGGTGTATTATTTAAAACTTCTTCAAATATTGGCGTAGATATCCCTGTTGCTACCTTACAAAAAGAATTTGATATTATATGTTTAACAGGTGGATCAACCGAACCAAGAGATTTAACGATATCAGGACGTGGACTACGTGGAATTCACTTTGCTATGGATTTCTTACCGCAATCTAATAAACGTGTTGCATCAATAGAAATACCTTCTAAAGAAGCCATAGATGCAAAAGGTAAAAAAGTAATTGTAATTGGTGGTGGAGATACTGGTTCTGATTGTGTAGGTACTTCACTACGTCAAGGAGCAATAGATGTTACTCAACTTGAATTACTCCCTATTCCACCAACTGAAAGAGATGCTTCTCAACCATGGCCAGTTTTTCCAAGACTTCACAAAGCTTCTAGCTCTCATATTGAAGCAGAAGCTGTGCTTGGTAGAGATATTAGAAATTATTCTATTGGAACCAAGTCCTTTGAAGGCAAAAACGGAAAAGTTACAAAATTAAACTGTATTCGTCTTGAATGGACAACACCTCAAGGAGGAGGCTTTCCTCAGATGAAAGAGATACCTGGTAGTGAATTTTCCTTAGAAGCTGATTTAGTACTATTTGCAATGGGTTTCCTACATCCCGAGCACGAAGGTATGCTTGATTCCTTAGGTGTAGAATATGATCAAAGAGGAAACGTCAAAACAGACAGTCATTATTCAACACGGGTTGAAAATGTATATTGTGCAGGCGATATGCGACGTGGTCAGTCATTGGTAGTTCATGCCATTGCTGAAGGAAGAAAGTTAGCTCAATCTGTCGATCAACATTTAATGGGTGAAACTTCTTTAAGAAGTTCACTATAAAACAAAAACAATAAAAAGAAGACAAAGGGGACAGTCCCCTTTGTCTTCTTTTTATTGTACGTAACTTACGATATATTTAAGTTTATTTGTGGATGGGATGTCTAAAAGCTGCCATCTTCCATCAATATTCTTTTGTTTAGATAATCTCTCAAAGTGAGAAAGACCGATTCCCATATCTACATAATGTAGTTTAGTCATATTCATAGTATCGCAGTAAAAATGAACTTTATCCCCTTCTAATATTGCTCTCCAAGGTTGTCCATTCATTGCAGAAGGTGCTAGCCTCATAGCTTCTAATGGCTCATAATATTCACCTGCCGCTATAGTATTAAGTGGCTTATAGGCTTCATTATAATAATAAAGTTCTTCAAAACGCTTTCGATTATGATAATTTGTTCCCATAAGATTTTGTACGAAACTCTTTTTTTCACTCTTTTTACCTATTGCCACAACAGCAGGAATAAATAAATCATTCGACATTTTATATAATTTAAATAATGTCCTTCTACTAAAAGAACCACCAAGCCAACATGTTTGTAAATCCTTTTCAGTTAAATCTAAAACCATTTTTTCAAGGATGAAACCGTAATCAATTAAACCATGATTGTCATTTTCTATTCCAGCAAAAATATAGCTAGGTTTTCCTGTAATAACACCATATGTACCAATTCTTTTAACCTTGTTTTTTTTCATAAACTTTTGATCAACAAGATTAATATCAAAGTTGTGACCAAAAATGGCACTATTTTCAATGTCAATTATATTTTTCACTTGCTCTTGATCTTTTTGAGAAAGCTCTTCTTCTAAAAAATTCCTTGTTGAAATTCGTTTAATAATGTTTTCCATGTAAATCACTCCTTCCTTATTACATCAATATGCCATGTCCACCTATGCAATATCACAATATGTCGATTAACAAATTATATTCTTGAGTATAAACGTTTTTTTAATTTGAGTCAATTCATTTATATATTTAATTCAGAAAAATCAAGAAATTGGCAACGGCGAGTTAAAAGGTTTCCTAGTAAATAAAAAAGAGCTATTTTCAATATAGCTCAAAAGGTTCACATTACAATTTTTCTTATGTATTTTTTTATATAGTATTATTTATTCACTTGTTCCATTGAGAATTTCCCTACTAAAGGTAATTCAAACCATTCACCTTGATACGATTTAATTAATAATATAATCCATAAAATGAATACACCTAAATTAAGAAATAGTAGTACAATCCACCCAAGTATAGGTATAAAACCTAAAACAATGTTAGCAACAAAAATGATAACTGCTAATGCAAGAGACTGTATTGCATGAAACTTTACAAACTTACTGTCTTTTTCCATCACCAAAATAATAATTGCTGAAATCGGACTAAAAATAATAGCTAATAATGCAGCAATATTTTCACCCATCCCTAATGAAGATTGACCGATTGGATCTAATTTGTTTGCCATAAATAAATCTCCTTCTCCTTTTTATTTCAAACCTATTGTTCATATTATTTTAACATATTATTCATTTTTTTAAAAGGGGTAGTTGAAAAATTTTCAACATATCATTATGAGCTCGTTGCAAATGACGAAAGTGAGTATCTTTGACAATACCCTGATAAGTTTTTATCAATTTTAAAGAAATTTCTTTTGAATTATTAGTCAAAATTTGGTACAATAGTAATGCATGTAATTTGACAGGTAAAAATTTGTTATCAATATAAAAGTTATTAATAATTATAAGGTTTTAATATTTTTTTGCTGATAACTGGTTTTACTATACATAATGTATTGCAAAACTTTAATTTATGGAAGGAGATCCAAAATGATTTATTCACATGAAGTTCAAAATATGTGTGTTGTCGCAAAAGGCGCAAAACACGGTCCCGCTCCAATTCCAGAAGAGGGAAAATGGGTAAAAGCATACGAGATCAAAGACATCGCTGGTTTGACACATGGTATAGGCTGGTGTGCTCCACAACAAGGTGCTTGTAAATTAACTTTAAACGTTAAAGATGGCATTATTGAAGAAGCGCTTATAGAAACAATCGGATGTTCAGGAATGACACATTCTGCTGCTATGGCTTCTGAGTTACTACCAGGTAAAACATTATTAGAAGCATTAAATACAGACTTAGTCTGTGATGCTATTAACACAGCTATGAGAGAATTATTTTTACAAATTGTATACGGTAGAACTCAAACTGCATTCTCTGAAGGTGGTCTTCCAATTGGTGCTGGCCTCGAAGATTTAGGTAAAGGTTTAAGAAGCCAAGTTGGAACAATGTATGGTACAAAAGCAAAAGGTACTCGTTATTTAGAAATGGCTGAAGGTTATGTTCTTAGCATGGGATTAGACGAAAATGACGAAGTTATTGGATACAAATTCGTTCACCTTGGCAAAATGATGGATATGGTTAAGGCAGGCAAAACTGCTGATGAAGCATTATTAAAAGCAACTAGCCAATACGGTAGATACGATGATGCTGCTAAATACATAGATCCAAGACATGAATAACAATTAAAAAATAAGGAGGACGAAAAAATGGCATTATTTGAAAGTTATGAAAGAAGAATAGATAAAATAAAACCTGTTTTAGAAAGCTATGGCATTAAAAGTCTTGAAGATGCTGAAGCAATCTGCAAAGACAAAGGTATAGATGTACATACATTAGTAAAATCTATCCAACCAATTTGTTTTGAAAACGCTCTTTGGGCGTACACTGTTGGCGCTGCAATAGCCATCAAAAAAGGTTGTACAAAAGCTGCTGATGCAGCAGAAGCTCTTGGAGAAGGTCTTCAAGCTTTTTGTATTCCCGGTTCTGTTGCTGATCAAAGACTAGTGGGTATAGGTCATGGTAACCTTGCTGCAATGCTACTTAGAGAAGAAACAAACTGTTTTGCATTTTTAGCTGGTCATGAATCTTTTGCTGCTGCAGAAGGTGCGATTGGTATTGCTAGATCTGCTAACAGAGTAAGAAAAGCACCTCTTCGTGTTATCTTAAACGGTCTAGGAAAAGATGCTGCGTATATTATTTCTAGAATTAACGGTTTTACATTCGTTGAAACAGAATTTGACTATTATACTAGCGAATTAAAAATCACCAAAGAAATTCCTTTCTCAAAAGGTGAAAAAGCTGCTGTAAGATGTTATGGTTCAGACGATGTTCGTGAAGGGGTTGCTATCATGCATTTTGAGAAAGTAGATGTTTCTATAACTGGAAACTCCACTAACCCTACTCGTTTCCAACATCCAGTAGCTGGTACATACAAAAAAGAATGTCTTGAACAAGGCAAAAAATTCTTCTCAGTTGCATCAGGTGGTGGTACTGGAAGAACGCTACATCCAGATAATATGGGTGCTGGTCCTGCTTCTTATGGTATGACTGATACAATGGGAAGAATGCATTCAGACGCTCAATTTGCTGGTTCTTCCTCCGTTCCTGCCCACGTAGAAATGATGGGTCTAATTGGAATGGGTAACAACCCAATGGTTGGTGCTTCTGTAGCAGTTGCTGTTGCAATCGAAGAATCTAATAAATAGATTTAACGCCAAAAAATAACGTTTTTAAGAACGTTACTGAAATTAAAAAGAACATTTATATTCTTTCGATATAAATGTTCTTTTTTTGTATATAAAGGCGTTAAAAAACAACTTTCAACATCGCTCCAAGTCCAACTGTGACTAGGAGTGCCCCATTCATCAAAACAAAATTCAAAATGGCAAGTGAAAAAGTATCTTGCTTCGTCTGTTGTTTTGTAAAAATACAGATATTCTTTTGCACTGTTATTAACGTTATTACTGAAAATATACTTATTAGTGGTACTATTTTAAGTGCTACCAACAATCCAATGGCAATGTAACATAGATAATATAGTGTCGCAAATAATTTTAACGCCATTTCTTTTCCTACATAAATTGGTAATGTATATCTTTTATTAATTAAATCATCCTCCATATCACAGATATTATTGGCTAGCATAATATTAGCAATCGTTAATGTTGAAGGAATAGAATATAAAAGAACGGATAGAATTTCCGCCAAATTAAACTGAAGCTGAAATATTGAATTTGAAATCTGCATCAAAATCCAGCCATGCTCATATGCATGTATGTAAATACCAATAAAAATTATTCCAAAACCTTGGAAAAGTCCTGAGAACAACTCTCCAAAGGGTGTTCTAGATATTGAAACTGGCCCAAAGGTATATAATACTCCTACCCCAAAAGCAATCATACCTATGATTAATACAATTATATCAGTTCTCAAAAATAATAATATGCCAAATGCTCCGCTAAGGATACTTAAAATGGTTAACGTTGCAACAACAGTACTTTCCTTTAACCCATATTTCACAACCGCATTGTGCTCCTCATATCCGAAGCCTGATTTCTTTTTTGCCTTTTTATAGTCAAGAAAGTTGTTTAAGCCTGTTGTAACCATATCCATCGCGATAAGTGAAACAAACATCAACAAAAAATTAATTGGTTTAAAATCCTCACCTCTATATAAAACAAATACCGATGCAACTAATAGCGTTGTAAAGCAAGTAACTTTAGTTGGTAATTCAATTAACTTTAAGAAACTTTTAAAATTCATCTAAAATCGTCTCCAAATAACCTAATATTTTCTTTGCAATAACTTTCCAGTTATATCTTGTAGCATAGTTTTACTCTCACATTCCGGTAAATTCTTAATGATATTAAAAGCTTTATCAACATAGGTTTGTGCTAATTGCATAGCATAGGAAATACCTCCATTGTCTTTAACCATTTTTACTATTAAAGCATAGTCCTCTTTGGTAAATTCTTCTTTCTCAATGAAAGACTTAAGTTCTACGCCTTGCTCATTATTTAAAGCATATATTAAAGGCAATGTATAATATCCTTGTTGAATATCCTTATTGTTTTCTTTTCCTAAGGATGCTTCATCTGATAAATAGTCTAAAATATCATCCATTATTTGAAAAGCCATTCCTATATATTTTCCTAATCTTCCTAACTCCTGACAAAGCTTCAAATCACAGTTTCCTACCTTGGCACCCATATAAAAGCTTAAAGCAAATAATGCTGCTGTTTTACCTGAAATGACCTTCAGATAATTTCTCACACTAAGGTGGTTGTTTCTTTTATTATAATTCTGTTGTACTTCTGCTATACAAATTGAATTAATAACTCTTGCAATTTGTTGAAGATCATCTTGTTCATAATCATTTGAAAGCATTAGAAAACATTGACATAAATAATAATCACCAATAAATACTGCTGCATTTTTACCCTTTTCAGCTTGTATAGAGGGTTGTCCTCTTCTGATCTCTGCATCATCTATAATATCATCATGAATCAGCGTTGCCATATGCAGTATTTCTATAATCATTGCAAACTTTTTCAGTTTATCGGTATCACATTCACCAAATTTGCCCGATATTAACACAAATGCTGGCCTTAGCATTTTACCCGAAGAATAAACCATTGGCTCTATTACTTCACCTAAATACTTATTCTTCGTATTTTTAATAATCATATTTCTTACTTCATTAAGTTCTTGGTTTATATTTTCGTATTCTTGCCAAAAAGCCATAGATTTATCACCCTTATCTATTTTTTATATTTATATCTCGAACCATTAATGGTTGGTTGTAGCGTCAAAAGTAATTTAGTTCTTGTTGTTCAACAACAAGAACTAAATTTTGCAACTAATTATTAATCAATATATAAGTACCATTTTTTTACAATTCCAATTTTTTTCCACTTTCCTTTTAACCAAGGCAGTACATAATAATCTAAACCGAAGGTGCTACCTGATCCACCAATAAGTGCTATAGCTGCGAATCCAAACCATAGTATTTCTTGTGGCGCCATTCCAGAAGACCAAATCATTAAACACATTAATATAGATAAAACAGATCCAAATGCAGTGAACAAACCACCAAGTAACATTAGACCAACTACTATTTCACCAATTACCATTCCTGTTTGAAAAATAGTTGCAAGTGCTGTAAATCCACCATCAGGTGTATAGAAAAACATTTCCATAGATTGTGCTACAATCTTTTCAATAAATTCAGGTACAGGCAGGGCAATCACTTGGGCTACAGCTTCCTCCGCTGCCCCTTCCCAATCTGCAGAAGCTGCAGTTGCACCATCAATTACTGGTTGTGGAATCAAAAATATGTCATTTGGATTCTTTAGAACCCTTGGTAACTTATTAATACCTTCTATTATCCACATGACCCCTAAAAATAACCTAAGTGGTATTAACCAAAAGTTTGGTGATGCTTTTGCAAAATGTCCACCAACAAAGCTTCTTTTACCTTTTACATGGAAAAATTCGTGCATTGCATACGTCCAAACTCTATTAAAACCTGTAATCGTAAACAAATATAGCATATTAACCATATGTTTTACAAACATGGCAATCCAACCTGAAAGTGCCATAGGATTCTTCGCTCCTAAATTAGCAACTCCATATCTAGATCCAACAGATACCATAAATCCTCTAATATTCGATTTAAAGGCTTCTTTTTCTTTTCCATTAATATCAGCATATATGTTATGAACAGCTGTTTCAGCAGTTTGATGTGCAGCCTCAACAATTTGAGGAACGCCTACTCCATCCTCTTCAAAATAAGAGTTATCCCCAATAAAATATACGCTTTCATGATCTACAGATTGCATATATTCATTCACTTTTGCTCTTCCTCTAGGGCCAACCGCAACTCCTAGCTTACTTACAAATTCACTACTTTGTACACCTGCTGCCCAAATAACGGTTTGACTTGAAATTTCTGTATCTGATCCAATTTTCAAGCCTACCGGTGAAACACATGATAATGGGCTGTTTAGTAACACTTCTACCTTTAATCTTTTTAATTTCCTCAAAGCTTTATTCGCAAGACTTTCAGGGAATGTAGGCAAAATTCGATCTAATGCATCAATAATAATCAATCGAACCTCTGAACAATCTATGTTATATTCTTCACATAGTTCTCGTCGCCATTCCCCCAACTCACCAATCATTTCAACACCTGTAAATCCTGCACCAACAACAACGAATGTTAGAAGCTCTTTTCTTTTTTCTATGTTCTTCTCTTGTGATGCTAATCTAAACATATTTCTTATATGTTCTCTAATCCTGATCGCATCTTCAAAAGACCAAAGAGAAAAGGCATTTTCTTTTACTCCTTCAATTCCGTAATAGCATGGTTCTCCACCCGCGCCTACGATTAAATAATCATATTCATATGTTTCGTCTTTTGATGAAATAACTTTATTATCAAAATCAATATTAATGATTTCATCAAGGACAACATCTACTTTTCTTTTTGCGAATATTTTCTTTAAGTCAATTTTAATCGAGTCTTCTTCTGTCCGACTCCCTGCAACTTCATGTAATTCAGTCATTAAAGTGTGGTATGGTTTCTTATCAATTAAAGTAATTGATATACTGTCTTCTTTTTTAAACTTTTTATGAAGTAGTTTCCCTGCAAAAGTGCCCGCATATCCACCACCTAAAATGACAATTCTTTTTTCATTCATTACTTGCCTCCTATTTGTGCTTTATTATAAAAGTTATAACAACTTTGCTCGTTAAACAAACTCAGCTCTTTAATTTTATCATCTATTTATACAAAATTCAAGGTTAAATGATAACCAATTTCAAATTCGTTAATAACTTTACATATACCCTTTCTTTTTACATCCTACACCATTTAATTTAATTTATTTTATCATTTTAATGAATTATAACGTCCAAACCGCAAGCTTTGCATTGTCTAAAATATATATATTATGTATTAATTCATCTTTATTTTTGTCGGAATATGTTATATAATATAAATGCTTATGATAAAATATGCTTATAGAAAGAGGGACGATCATGATTGAATTAAAAGTCAGTGTATCCGAAGTCCAGGAAGGTATGAAAGCTTCAAAGGATGTTGTTAGTGAAGAAGGTATTTTCTTAATGCCAAAAGATACAGTCATAAGTAAAAATCACATTTTAAAATTACAGCTTTATCAAATGTCCCATATTACTATTTACGAGAAACCTATAGAGCCTATATATGTTGCACCGAAGGAAGACAAACCTTCAGTTACTCAAACTAGTGAATTCAAGAATTTTTCTTCGAAATATGCAGCTGGCGTTAATGCGATAGAAAAAGAATTCTCTACTATGGTTCAACTTGGGAAGGTAGACAGTGAAAGCTTGTCTTCAATTGTTGATGAATTTATTCATGAAACTAGTAATAATCATCTCTTTTCATATCTATGTAGAATTCAATCTAATGATGATGGAACCTTTTCACATTGCATGAATGTGTCAATTCTTGCAACGATTCTAGGTAAATGGTTACATTTAGATCAAGATAGTATTATGAATTTATCAGTTGCTGGACTTCTACACGATATAGGTAAAACACAACTAGATCCTAAAATTCTTAATAAAAAAGGGGTTCTTACTAAGGATGAATTTGAACATATTAAAACCCACACGACGCTTGGTTACAAATTAGTAGCTGATGCACCTCTAGATGATGGCATTAAACAAGCTGTTTTAATGCATCATGAAAAAATGAATGGAACTGGTTATCCATTAAACCTAACTTGGAATAAGATTCATATGTACGCCAAGATTATTTCAATTGTAGATATTTATGATGCAATAACCTCTGATCGTCCATATCATGAAAGGTTCCATCCTTTTACAGCCATTAAAATACTAGAGGAAGAATACTACGGCGTTTTAGAAACTGACTATTTATATGTTTTCCTTGAAAATATCGCACATAACTTTTTAGGTAACGATATATTGTTATCAACGGGTGAAGAAGCTAAAATAATATTTATTAATCCTCAATCCCCTTCACATCCAATGGTTCAAACAAAATCTTCTAAATTCATTGACTTACTTTCATATGATTTTATTACAATCGATAAATTCTTATAGAACCAATGGCGACATAATCGTCTCCATTGGTTCTATTTATGCCAATATCAAAGTTTTCATTTCTTCTTAGACCTTCTCAGGCTCTTCATATTCAACACCCCAAGCCTCAACTGTTACTTTAACAATCATTTCAGGTTCTAATGGTCTATCTGAATAATCTCTTTTTACATTTACAATACGCTTTGCTTCATCCATTCCTTCTATTACTTTACCAAAAGAAGCATATTGTCCATCCAGATGTGGGGAGTTCTCAACCATAAGAAAAAATTGTGAACCGGCAGAATCGGGATTACTAGAACGCGCCATAGATAAAACACCTTCTGTATGCTTCAGTTGATTCGTAAATCCATTTTTAGTGAACTCCCCTTTAATTGAATAGCCTGGATTTCCCATTCCTGAACCTTCTGGGCATCCACCTTGAATCATAAACCCTGGTATAACTCTATGAAATATAAGCCCATCATAATACCCCTTATTAATTAATGAAATAAAATTGTTCACTGTATTAGGTGCAATGTGTGGATATAATTCTGCTTTTATTTCCTTTCCACTTGCCATTGTAAATGTTACTATAGGATATTTATTTTCCATTTTCTATTCCCTTCTTTCATATATTTTCATTCCATTTATTATATCAAACCTAAACGGAAATAGAAAGTAAAAGATGTACTTGATGCCTTTATACACCTGTAATACCTGCTGACATTTTTATAGCATTTTGATGAGTCGTGTCTACTTGGCCATCGTTATGTCTAGTACTATTTAAAAAATGTACATCAAAATGCCCATTAAATTGATTGTTAGTAATATATTGTACCCCATGGGGCATATAAGACATAGATGCCGCAATCTTTCTACCGTCTACTTCTACTATTATTGGTCTAACCTGCCAAGAAAACCCACCCCATATACTTTTTGCAATTTCTGTATCAACATAAGTAAGTGGTTCACTGTCAGCATGATTGGCTCCGATTGTTCTCTTTATTGTGAAGGTTTTTCCTGTCTGAAAATCTGTTATTTTAGCTACCTTATTAATTGGCAATACATATTGTGCTTCTGTCCACCAATCTAATTGTTCACCATATCTAACTCCTAAGGTTTCTTTTACAGGTATATGATGAATTGGAATTCTAATTATTTGCCCAATCTTTAATATGCTATTTTCATTTAGCCCATTCACAAGCATAAGTTCACTTTGAGGAATCCCCCATTCTACAGATAAATTCCAAAGATTATCACCTGATTTAATTTGGTAATCTTTATAGGTTATAGTGGGCTGCCCCGTTGATACGGTAGAAAGATTTAATACTTGTCCAGCATAAATTGTATCCGTCTGCAAATTATTCAATTTCTTAAGTTGATCAACCGTCACGTTTACTTTATTGGATATTTTAAATAAAGTATCCCCTGGAATAACGCTATACGTTCCAGCAGCTTCAGTTGATGACGTTGTTGTTTGTCCAACGATCATCAGTGTCTGACCAATAAAAATAGTATCGCTTGTTAGATTATTAATGCTTTTTATTTTCAAAACATCTGTACCATATAACTGAGAAATCTTAAATAATGTGTCTCCTGCCTGAACCTTATAAGGGATATATTGGTTTGACACATTAGGAATTTTTAACACTTCATTAAGAAAAATAGTGTCGCTAATTAATGAGTTAAGTGCCTTGATTTCGCTTACCGTAACCCCAAACTTCTGAGAAATTTTCCATAGACTATCTCCTGACATAACCTTATACTCAATCGTGGATGTAGCCTGTGTCGTAGGTGTTGAAGCAAGCGAAGTTGTCCCACTTGCAAGCGGAATAGTTGCTACTAATAATGATCCAACCATAATTTTAAATAATGGTATTTTCATGTTAGGGAACTTTTCTTCAATATGTGTTTTAATATCATCATAAAACCGTTTTTTTCTTAGGTCATCTGTCTCACCATATTCATTAGCAAATTCAGTGTCAATTTGATTCAATTGAACGACTAATACATAATTCCCCCCCTCTTTTATTAAATGATAGCTTTTAATTCCATTCATGGCAATGGCTACCTCCTATCTAATATCATAATGGTTTATTTTAGTATGTGTTTTAGATGGAAAGCTTATACAAAACATATTGTCAAGGAAAATATCAAGTGATATACTTGATATATATTTTTAGAAAGGATTATTAATATGAATCAGAAAAGAGACTTTAACTTTATTAAATATCTTCTTTTTGCTACATCAATTATTATGATTGCAAAATTCATTTTTGACGGAAAACTAGGTGAAATTACTGTTGCGTTTAGGCCGTTTATCTACGCCAGTATTTTTATTTATTTATTTGGTCCATTAGTGAATTACTTGAATAATAAAACAAATTTGAGTAGAATATGGTGCATACTAATTACATACTTAGCATTTTTCGTTTTTCTCGGACTATTTATATTGATGATCCTTCCAAGTCTTATTGATAGTGTTCAGCTCCTTGTTAATAACATTTCATCAATGAATGAAAACAATATTATTGCTTTGATTTATGACATTCCTATCGTTTCCAAATACATCGATTACACAACCATTCGTAATCTTTTTAACAGTATGGAAGAATTTGTTATCAGTTATTCCTCCAATATATTAAAATACTCAAGTAATATTCTATCTTCAATTAGATCGATACTTATAACAATTATTTTATTATTGTTTGCTATTTTCATGTCCTTTTATGCGCTAAGAGATACGCAAAATATATCTGAGAAAATGGAAGATCTGATTCATGCATTTTTTTCAAAAAATACCGCTTATCAAATCATTAGAATCGCAAAATTAACGGATACAGCAATTAAAAAATATTTAATTGGTAAGTTGTACACCTGTTTAATACTTGGTATATTTACTGGACTTGCAATTGCAATAGTCAATGTTGTCACACCACTACGTATACCCTACGTTCCCTTAATTGCTTTTATTATAGGTATTTCTAATATTATTCCATATGTAGGTTCCATATTAGGTACCATACCGTGTATCATAATGGCTCTATTTTCTGGTTTTTGGGAGGGTGTAGTTTTATTACTTATTGTCATAATCATACAACAAATTGACAATATCATAATCACACCAAAGATTATTGGCGATTCAGTTGGTTTACAACCCTTTTGGGTTATCGTAGCAATAACCGCTGGCGGTAGCTTGTTTGGTGCTATTGGCATGGTTTTAGCTGTTCCAATTGTTTCAGTAATCTTACATTTAGTTGAAGAACGGGTTATTCATTATAATGAACAGACTATGGTCAAAAAACAATAGTTTTTTTCTATTTCTTGCTCTTTTAAAAAGGACGCATCAATATTTCAATTGATGCGTCCTTCTTCATTTATTCTGGAAATCCTATTTTCTTTTTGACTTTTCTTAACGTCTTATTTGCTAAATATGAAGCTGTTTCAGCATTCTTTTTAATAATTGAATCTAAATATGCTTTATCCTGCTTAATCTCAAAAAATCGTTTCTGTACAGGCTCCATTTCTGCCACCAAGGCTTCTCCTACAATTTTTTTGAGATCTCCATATCCTTTACCTTCTAATGCTTCCTTCGTTTTTTCTATTGTTTCTCCTGTTGCACACGAATAAATATCCATTAGATTTTTAACGCCTGGCCTATCATCAGCATAGATTGCAGTAGTCTCTGAATCTGTAACAGCTCTTTTAATCTTATTCATTACCACATTTGGCTCATCTAGTAGTGAAATAAATGCGTTAACATTTTCATCAGATTTAGACATTTTCTTCGTTGGTTCTTGTAGACTCATAATTCTAGCACCTACTTTTCCAATATAAGGATTCGGCACTGTAAATACATTCCCATAAATGTTATTAAACCTTTCTGCAATGTCTCTTGATAATTCTAGATGTTGCTTTTGATCATGACCTACGGGAACTAAATCTGTTTGATATAGTAAAATATCTGCCGCCATTAATATAGGATAGGTAAATAATCCCGCATTAATATTTTCTACGTGCTTTTGAGATTTTTCCTTAAATTGAGTCATGCGATTAAGTTCACCCATATACGTATAACACCCTAAAATCCAACTTAATTCAGCGTGCTGAGGCACATGGGATTGATAATACATCACGTTCTTTTCTGGATCTAAGCCAGCTGCAATGTATAATGCTAGCAAATCTCTTGAACTTTGTCTTAGCTTTGCTGGTTCTTGCTTTACAGTTATAGAATGCAAATCTACAACACAAAATAAGCAGTTGTATTCATCTTGAAGCTTAACCCAATTTTTCAAAGCACCAAAGTAATTTCCAATCGTAATAACGCCTGTAGATTGCATCCCACTAAATATCGTCTGTTTTTTTTCTTTTGTTTGCTCGCTACTCAATGTATTCACCCTTTTCATCATATGTTATTTGTAAGTTTAACATAATTATAAGTTCATGTAAATAAAATATGTTTTCAAACAAACCTAACAAAGATGTTAGCGTATAATTATCATTAGTAAAAGGGGAAAAGAATGAGCCTATTGATTGATATGATACCTCTAAAGTAGACACGGTAAATAACCAAATCTACTTTGGAGGTATTATTTTTATGTCTAGAAAATCTCCTCACTCGTATGAGGATAAAGTAAAAGTCGGGAGTTTGACAGTTGCATAAAGAAAATATCGCCGAGAGCCTTGATAATCTAAAAACTACTACAACAGGAGAAAAGGAAACAGCGTTAAGCAGTTTCAATTCCTCATAGGTAATCTAAAAACTAGCGTCTGTCTTATCGTCAACTACTGACTTAACGGTGTTTCAATTCCTCATAGGTAATCTAAAAACAATCAACCGAGGGGCGTAACAACCCCTCTTTTTTATGTTTCAATTCCTCATAGGTAATCTAAAAACTGTAATGCTATTGATTAACAATGGAAAGGGTGTGAGGGTTTCAATTCCTCATAGGTAATCTAAAAACATGATACAGTGTCTCAGTTTGCAAACATGGTTCAATGTTTCAATTCCTCATAGGTAATCTAAAAACGATTATTACCAACATCGTCGGCGTGTTCTTTACCGTGTTTCAATTCCTCATAGGTAATCTAAAAACTTCCACCGCCACCATAAGGCATTACAGAGTTGTCGATGTTTCAATTCCTCATAGGTAATCTAAAAACTAAAAACAACCTAATTACACTAAATTGCAACGGTCAAAGCTTTGTTTCAATTCCTCATAGGTAATCTAAAAACTGTAGCTGATGAAAAAGAGTTTGCAGAAATGAAAGCGTTTCAATTCCTCATAGGTAATCTAAAAACGAAACATACAGAACGTATGCAACAATACTTTGGTGTGTTTCAATTCCTCATAGGTAATCTAAAAACCACCAAAGTCGATAAGGCCTTGTTTCATCTCCAATATGTTTCAATTCCTCATAGGTAATCTAAAAACCCTTTTTGGCTGTTTCTAAGTCTAGTTGCGTATCTATGCTCATAGGTAATCTAAAAACCAAGGTTCTGAACATCACGATCATATCCTGCCTTTTCGTTTCAATTCCTCATAGGTAATCTAAAAACTTATTTGAAGGGAATACCGACCCAAATGGATTATGTTTCAATTCCTCATAGGTAATCTAAAAACTACGGAAGTTGAATGGTTAAAAATAAGGAGGTTTGGTTTCAATTCCTCATAGGTAATCTAAAAACTGCCAATTCAACGCTGTAATCCATTCCTAGTATATGTTTCAATTCCTCATAGGTAATCTAAAAACAAGTGTTGATACCCTTGCATAACCTTTTTTCATAGGTTTCAATTCCTCATAGGTAATCTAAAAACAATCGAGCTCTTCGAGGACAGCGCTTGCACTTTGGTGTTTCAATTCCTCATAGGTAATCTAAAAACGTTACATGACACCACAGAGGACAGCACAAGGTATCGCGTTTCAATTCCTCATAGGTAATCTAAAAACAATTTACGGCCACTAGCAATCAAACACTGTTTTCATGTTTCAATTACTCATAGGTAATCTAAAAACTTAATTTACCATCTTGTAAATCAAAGTCTCCTTCAAGTTTCAATTCCTCATAGGTAATCTAAAAACAATCTTTTACTTCGCCTGATTTTAATTGGTATCCCGAGTTTCAATTCCTCATAGGTAATCTAAAAACTTGGGTGTAATGCGGTATCAAGAGTAATTTGAATGTTTCAATTCCTCATAGGTAATCTAAAAACGTTGTAACCATGCTGAAGAAGCAGATTGTGGCAAGTGTTTCAATTCCTCATAGGTAATCTAAAAACGGGATATAAATATCAGTATAAGCTACTGCGTCCAAGTTTCAATTCCTCATAGGTAATCTAAAAACTGAAAACTCCCACATGACCCACTAGTGAATGAGTATGTTTCAATTCCTCATAGGTAATCTAAAAACAATAATTATTTTTTTCATTTGTAAACTCCTTTTAAATGTTTCAATTCCTCATAGGTAATCTAAAAACTGACGCTTGTGTAAAGGATATATATGATTCTATGACGTTTCAATTCCTCATAGGTAATCTAAAAACTCTCCTCCCGTCAACGGTACTGCGCTTACATTGTCGAGTTTCAATTCCTCATAGGTAATCTAAAAACCATAGGTATTTTTCTTATCAACATATTGTAACCCTTGTTTCAATTCCTCATAGGTAATCTAAAAACAAGAATCAGATACGAATATACTCAATGATGTCGGTGTTTCAATTCCTCATAGGTAATCTAAAAACAGCTAATGCAAGTTAGAGATAGCGGTATTTCAGCGTGTTTCAATTCCTCATAGGTAATCTAAAAACGGCAAAACAGAGCATTACGGACTGTTAATTACTGAGTTTCAATTCCTCATAGGTAATCTAAAAACATATGGACGAACAGTAGAGTATACGCTGGAGTGTACGTGTTTCAATTCCTCATAGGTAATCTAAAAACCTAACATTGTCGCTTAAATTATCTCTATCTTTAATAGTTTCAATTCCTCATAGGTAATCTAAAAACAGTTGTGGGACATTTGCAAGTTAGTACATATGTATAAATGATACACTAAGAATGTAAGAAAGTGATCATTTAAGAATGTAGAACTGGTAATAAAGATGATATAATTACCTCTTAAATCAGGAGGTAATTAT
>PGZO01000028.1 GCA_002841375.1 Firmicutes bacterium HGW-Firmicutes-7
AACATGAAAGTTTCGACGTCACATATCAAGTTTATTTTCGTAGGAAAGTTCTACTTTCCTACGAAGCCATAAAAAGAGCGTTGAAAAATTAAAATCTTTAACGCGCTGACAAGAGCTCTTTTTATGGAGCGATAGTAATCAAAGTAATTCAAGCAATCAAATAAGCAATGTAACATTTGGAGGCTACTTATGAACAGGAAAAATGAAACCCCGTATGATTTAAGAAATGGAAAAAAAATCAGACAATTAAAAACAGTTTATGATAAAATATATAATAGCAAAAGTCATTGGAAGCGACTAGTAGAATTATTGGAAATTTCTTACGAGCAGCGTCCAAAGTATTTACAAGACTTAGACCGAAATGATCCCGATTGGTATGTAGAAGAAGATGTTATAGGTATGACTTTTTATGTGGATCTCTTCGCAGGGAATATAAAAAGCATAAAAAATAAAATACCATATCTTAAAGAATTGGGCATTACTTTTATACACTTTATGCCCCTCCTTCAAAGTCGAGAAGGTCAAAATGACGGTGGATATGCAGTTAAAAACTATAAATCTATCGAGCCCTCTCTAGGAACAATGAAGGAATTTCAAGAATTAATTGAACTATTAGGCAGTAATAACATTAAGACCTGTATCGATTTTGTAGTAAATCATACGGCAAAAGAACATGAATGGGCTGTAAAAGCAGCAGCAGGGGACGAAAAGTATCAAAAAATGTATTTTATGTATGATACAGATGAAATACCTAAGCGTTTTGAGCAAACTGTTCCAGAGGTGTTTCCGAAAGTTTCACCAGGGAACTTTACATACTATGAGCATTTTGATAAATGGGTTTTTACATCTTTTTATGAGTTTCAATGGGATTTAAACTTTCAGAATCCATACGTTTTTGAACAGATTATTGATACGCTTTTATTTCTTACGAATAAAGGCGTTAATGCCATTAGATTAGATGCCATACCATTTATGTGGAAAACGTTAGGTACAACTTGCCGTAACTTGCCTGAGGTTCACATGATTTTGCAAATGATACATTTGATAACCGATATTGTTTGCCCATCAGTCATTTTGTTAGGAGAAGCTATAGTTGAACCTGAAGAAATCGTAAAATACTTCGGGGTTGATCAAATAGAATGTCAGCAAATGTATAATGCAACCTATATGGTCAATATTTGGAATGCACTAGCAACGAGGGATACACGGCTATTAAAAATTGATCAAGATCGATTAAAGTTACCGCCTTGGGGAACTTGGATTAACTATATTAGATGTCACGATGATATCGGCTGGGGTTTTAATGAGGAAGCCGTCAGAAATTTAGGGTTTACACCCGAAGCACACAAACAATTTCTAATAAGCTTTTATGAAGGTGTTTTTCCAGGGAGCTTTGCTGCTGGTGAGCTCTATGAGTTTAATTCCCAAACGTATGATGCTAGAATTTCGGGTACCCTTGCAAGTTTATGTGGTTTGGAAAAGGCGCTTAAGGCAAAAGATAGATACCAAGTGGAATTAGCACATAAACGTATACAACTTGTTTTCGGCTTACTAATGGCAACACCGGGGATACCGTTAATTTATAGTGGCGATGAACTTGCTACCATCAACGATTATAGCTATAAACAAATACCTAGCAAAGCCCATGATTCAAGATGGCTACATAGAAGGCCCTTTGACTGGAAGCAAGTGGAAAATACAAAAGACTTAAATACATCTGAGGGGTTAATTTTCAATTGCATTAAACATTTAATAGAAATCAGAAAAGCACATAGCATATTTAACGCAAAAATTTGCATAAAGACTATTGAAACTGATAATATAGCATTATATAGCTTTTACAAAGTCGGCAATGATGAAAACCTTATTGGAATATTTAATTTTTCTGAGGATCGTCAGTTAATGGATACAAAAGCTTTTACAAATCAAGGGCTTACCTTTCCAAAGCAAGATTTGATTCAAGGTAAAGTTATTGACAGTAGTATGGATAAGATACTCGTTGGACCGTATGAATTTCTTTGGTTAATGTAATACGAGTTGAACAAAAAGGCTATAAGGTGGTGATGTGAATGTTAAAACATATAAAAAGAGCGCTTCCTACTGGACAAGAAATAGATTGAATACTTCATAGAGGCTATTGGTTAATAAATGTAACGAATCACTTGAAATCCATTATGCGAATGCACAGAAGGGGATTTAATTATGGCAAATTTATCATTAAGAAACATAAATAAAACGTATGAAAATGGCTTTGTAGCTGTTCAAGATTTTAATCTTGAAATACACGATAAGGAATTTATTATATTTGTAGGCCCATCTGGTTGTGGCAAATCAACGACCTTACGTATGATCGCAGGGTTAGAAGACATATCAGGGGGAGAACTTTATATCGAGGATCGCCTAGTTAACCAAATTGAACCAAAGGATAGAGATATTGCTATGGTATTTCAAAACTACGCGTTGTATCCGCATATGTCGGTATATGACAATATGGCTTTTAGTTTAAAGCTGAGAAAAACGCCTAAGCATGAAATTAAAACGCAAGTTGAAGAGGTAGCAAGAATATTAAGTATTGAAAGCTTGTTAGATAGAAAGCCAAAACAACTTTCTGGGGGACAGCGACAACGTGTTGCTATTGGGCGTGCCATTGTTCGTAACCCAAAAGTATTCTTGTTTGATGAACCATTGTCCAATCTTGATGCGAAGTTAAGGGTGCAAATGAGAATAGAGCTTGCTAAGCTACATCATAGACTGCAAACCACCTTCATTTATGTGACCCATGATCAAACAGAAGCGATGACATTGGGTACAAGAATTGTGGTTATGAAGGATGGTATTATTCAACAAGTAGATACGCCACTTAATCTTTATTCCAAACCAATCAATAAGTTTGTGGCTGGTTTTATCGGGTCACCGCAAATGAACTTTTTATCTTCTAAGGTAGAAAAAACAGCAGAGGGCATTGTGTTAAATTTGGGTGATCAATCTGTGTTATTACCAGATGGCAAGGCACAAGCACTCCTTGATGGAGGCTATGTTGATAAAGAAGTGGTGATGGGCATTCGACCAGAAGATATACACGACTCCCAAATATTTATTGAATCCGCACAAAAGAGTATCATTGAAGCTCAAGTAAATGTAACTGAATTACTTGGTTCAGAAATATTTCTTTACCTTTCTGTAGAGAATAATGAGGTAACGGCAAAGGTAGATCCAAGATCGACGGCAAAACCAGGGGATTGTATAAAATTAGCCTTTGACCTTAATAAAGTTCATATTTTTAATAAAGATACAGAATTAGTTATTACTAATTAAACCGTCGTCCACTATTTTATAAGCAATAAATCAAATCCAGCATATAAATTGTAAGACTCACCCAGTTTTTGTTGAAACGTCCCTTCATATATGGTAAAATCAATCTACATTATAAACATTATTGGAGGGAAAGAAATGAAGAAATTTATTGGGATATTTTTAGTATCAATGCTTATGCTTACGTTATTGGCAGGGTGTTCTTCAAAAGAAGAAACTGCCGAAACTACAACACCAGGAACCGATGGGCCTAGTGAAGTTGCTGACGGAGATGGAATTGTTAAGGTAGGTATTGGACAACACACAGCAATTGCTAAATCTAAAGATCTTGGAACGGATGCGGAAGGTAAAGAAGTTCTTCCACTAGGCCAAGTAGATACAGTAATCGTTGCGGCTGGTTTTGACAAAGATGGTAAAGTTGTAACTGTAACAATTGACAATGCACAAACAAAAGTAAATTTTGACAATGCACTTCAACTTACTTCTGATTTAACAGCAGAATTAAAAACAAAACAAGAGTTAAAAGAAGAGTATGGAATGATTAAGGCATCTACGATTGAAAAAGAATGGTTTCAACAAGCTGATGAGCTAGGAAAATGGATGGTTGGTAAAACTATCGAAGAAATCAAAGCTATGAAGACTGTTGAAAAGGATGCAGCACATCCAGCTGTTCCTGATGTTCCTGAATTAACTTCTCTTGTAACAATATCAATTGAAGGTTATGTTGCGGCACTTGAAGAAGCATACAATACTTCAGTTGATGTAACTGGAGCTGTATCAGTTGGACTTGGTCATAACATCTCAATTGCGAAGTCTAAAGGACTTGGCAAAGATGCAGAAGGTAAAGAAATTCTTCCACTTGCACAAGTTGATACTGTAATGGCTGCTACAGCATTTGATAAAGATGGTAAAGTTGCTGTAACAATTATTGATAATGCACAAACAAAAATAGAATTTGATAATACTGGAAAAGTTACAACTGATAAGGCTGGTGAATTCAAAACAAAAGTTGAATTAAAAGATGAGTATGGAATGATCAAAGCTTCATCTATTGAAAAAGAATGGTATCAACAAGCTGATGAATTAGGAAAATGGATGGTTGGTAAATCTATTGACGAAATCAAAGCTATGAAAGTTGTTGAAAAGGATGCAGCTCATCCAGCAGTACCTGATGAAGCTGAACTTACATCTCTTGTTACTATAAGTGTAGAGAATTATATTGCAGCAGTTGCTGAAGGCTTCGATAACGCTAAATAATTAGTATAAAAATACATATTCTAATAGAATTCCCCCACTAGTTGGGGGAGTTTTTTAAAATATAGAAGGAAAAGTATAGGACATAAGGGTGATTAAATTGAAGAAAAGTATTACTATGTTAGTGCTGCTAGTCATAATCATAACAGGGTTTGCGGGATGTCAAAGGAATAAGCGTAATGAATATAGTAAGTTTAGTGCGGGATTTTTTGACACTTTTGATACATTAACTCAAGTGGTTGGATACGCAAAAAGTCAAGAAGAATTTGATGCGTATATAGATCAAATTCATGAGCGTTTTCTTGAGTTACATAAGTTATATAACAAATATAATGATTATGAAGGCATAAATAATATTAAGACAATTAATGATCATGCAGGAATTAAACCGGTAAAAGTACAGAAGGAAATTATAGACCTACTTGTTTTTGCAAAGGATTGGAATGAGCGTACGAATGGAAAAACAAACATTGCGATGGGTTCTGTTCTTGAAATATGGCATGATTATCGAGACGATGGAATAGATAATCCAGAAAATGCTAAGTTACCGCCAATGGAAGCGCTAATGGAAGCAAAAAAATATACGGATATTAATAAGGTGATTGTTGATATTGAAAATAGTACAGTGTACCTTGAAGATGAACCTATGCGTCTTGATGTAGGAGCTATAGCAAAAGGATTTGCAACAGAAATTATAGCAAAAGAAATTATGCTTGAAGGGTTTAGGTCTGGAATTATATGTCCTGGAGGAAATATTAGAGCACTTGACAAGCCATTAGATGGCGTTCGAGAAAGATGGGGAATTGGCATCCAAGACCCTGATAAATTTATTGCTACAGATGGAGACAATGTTCTTGATACGATATTTCTAAATAATGCTTCGGTTGTAAGCAGTGGTGATTATCAAAGGTATTATATTGTGGAAGGTAAAGTCATTCATCACTTAATTGATCCAACAACATTGATGCCGGGTGAATATTTTCGGGCTGTTACTGTGCTAACAGAAGATTCTGGGATTGCAGATTTTATGTCTACTACCTTGTTTTTAATGTCCTATGAGGACGGTAAAGCATTAATTGAAAAGGTTGGAGGAATAGAAGCAGTATGGGTAATGCACGATGGATCCATACAAGCAACAGAAGGAATGAAAAATATAATGAAAAGTAACGGTGCCACAGGTGCAAAAGCAAAATAGACTTTGCGTAGTTTTCAAAAGGAGTCAGTTTTTGTCGAAATACTTTATTTACCAAGTTGCATTACTAAAGTAGAAGTTGTATAATTGAGACAACAAAATACACTGTGACAATAACCTAAAGAGAGACAAAAGGTGGTTATTTAACAATTTTGAAATGAACAAACGAAGGAGGATCGTTATATGAGCAATAGTAGAAAATTAAATTTTAAGATTGCAGCTGTTCTAATACCTGCTTTTGTGATTGGATTAATTGTATTTAATTATTTTATGAATTCAACCTTTGGAGGAGTAATAAAGAGCTTGGTAGACGCACGTATTGAGATTACTCGAAGTGAGATTGAATCAACCTTGCAAGCATCAGGGGGGTTATCAAACTTGTTGGCAGATACGGTTAGCAAATCAGGTAGTGCTATTTCTCAAGATCAATATCAAGGATTATTGGAACATTATGTAGAAGCAAATGATGCAATATATGGGGCAGGTGTTTGGTTTGAACCGAACAGTTACGATATAAACAGGAAATTTTTTGGACCTTATGTTTATAAAGAAGAAGGAAGTTTGCTTTTTACTCAAGATTATGAGGACCCAACCTACAATTATCCAGAGCAAGATTGGTACAAAGAAGCGGTCGCAGCAGATGGTAAAATTGCATGGACAAGTCCATATTTTGATGAAACATCAGGTATTATATTCGTAACAGCGGGAAGAGTCGTAAAGAACGATGCAGGCAAAGTTCTTGGTGTTGTTACGATTGACCTTGATATATCTACACTAGGAAAACAAATCGATTCATGGGTAATTGGCAAAGATGGAAAAACCTTTTTACTCACGAAGGATAATCAATATATAGCAGTAAGTAAAAGTGAACAAGTAATGACCTACATATATGAAGATGAAGATACACTCCTAAAAAGCGCAGGAGAGATCATTAAGAACAACAATGAAGTAAACTATTATGATTCTAAGTTCAAAGGATATATATTTGATGTAAAAAGCATTGATGAAGTAGGTTGGAAAGTGGGAACCTTGGTATCAAGAAGTGACTTTTTTAACGTTGTTACACTTATGGGTGTAGGAATTAGTCTGCTTATGGCATTATTATTAGTTGTTGTATTTCTGGTAATAGAAGCAATCGTTAAAGCAGTTAAAAGCATTGTAAAAAATACAGAGAAGATGGATCAAGGTGACTTTACTATTCAGTTTTCAGGCATAAGAAACGATGAAATAGGACTTTTAACTAAAGGGTTAAATAAAATGGTTACAACCTTTAGGGAGATTATTACAAGCATTATTTACTCATCTGATGAAGTCATTAACAAATCAGAACATACAATGCAAAAAGCTGTTGATATGAAAAGAATGGCAGATGATCAAGCCAATGCCTTGGGCGAAATTACACTTACGATGAATGAAATGACGAAAGCCATAGGAGAGGTTGTTGAGAATGCAAATTCTTTGGCGGAGATTATGAATGAAACTTTGGTAAACGGTAAAAGTGCAAAGGAAAATGCAGAAGAAGCTGTGGAAATTTCTCAAAAAGGAAAAGAAGACATGGATCAAATTAATTCTGAAATGACAGGAATTAAAGAATCAATAAAATCTATGTCAGATTCTGTATTAGATGCTGGAAGTTCAGCTGAAGAAATTAGGAATATTATCAAGTTCATAGAAAATGTAGCTTCACAAACAAACCTTCTTGCATTGAATGCCGCAATTGAAGCTGCAAGAGCAGGTGAAGCAGGAAAAGGTTTCTCGGTGGTCGCAGATGAAATTCGTAAGCTTGCGGAATCTACGTCAACCTCTACCAAGCAAATCGCTACACTCGTAGAAAATGTTATTCGGGTAATTAATGTAGCGGTAAATGAAACCAATAGAAATGTAGAGGGTATTAATAATAGTGCAACATTAATTAGTGACACAGGAATAATGTTTGAGAATATTCTAAATGCCATCAAAAATACCTATAAAAAGATACAAACAATTATGGATGATGTTGATAAAATCAATCTTATTACCCAGGAATTAGTAAGCACCACAGAGGAACAATCGGCAGGTTCTGAAGAAATACTTGCAACGGTTGAGAGCGTAAATGATATGTCTATAAACCTTCTTGAAGATACACAAAGTGTTGTTGGTAATGCAGATGATTTATACTCAGTAGCTAAAAAACTTAAAGACATTATATCAAAATTTACAGTATAAACAATAGTTATAGGGACGTAACAGGTTAAGTTACGTCCCTAATTTTGTTTGTTATAAATAACCCCGGAAGGGAAGGGGTCTTCATTTATTATGTTAAATCATGTTTTTAATATCCATCAATAAATTTTCTGCTTTGTTGAAAATACTCTTGCTCTTTCGCTGTACTCGTCTTAAATCATTTTTATCAAGATTTAATAGCGCAACGGAGGATACTCCAACTAAGCCACCAATTAGCATACCTGTTGACAATTTATTCATAAATGAACTCCTTTCATATGATATGGTAATAGTTTTAGGTTAGGGTGTGAAATATATACTAGAAATAAATGGGCATAATCCACAATTAAAAGGTTGTTGTAATTATTATACACAGATTATTCTGACGAAATTTGTGATAAATTGGGACGTATTTCACAGTTACCCACATAATTCTAGGGTTATCAACACAAAAGTGTGGATAATTCCAAGGAAATGGACACTTGACATCATATTGATTCTGTACTATTATTAGAGCATATATGTGTAAAAGATACTATTATCTTTCAATAATCTTCGAACTTCTGTTGTAAATGGCTATATAATCTGAGGAATTAAAAAACGTGCCAGTGTAAAACTGTCAATGTTACTCTGGAAAATGACATTAATATAGTAAATAGTACTATGTTTACTTTGGCGCGTGAAACTTTTTGCTATAAATAAGGGGATTTGTCACATTTATGTAAAAGGATTTATTCCTAAAACTAGCCAACCATCAATAGAAAGCGGTGAATTTAAATGGAGAATATATTAGCAGGATTTACAATGGGAAACCAGAATAACCCGATTGAGGCTACGCTTAATCACATTGATCTAATAAAAATTCAAGCATTGGATATGAAAAGTGATTATGTAAAAAATGAGTCAATAGAAAAAATACTTAAAAATTTTAAGCATATCAGTGAAATTATAAAACATTCCAAAAGCTATTATGCGAAGATGATCATTACTAAAATTAGTGAAGTGCTTAATGTTATGGATAATAACCACATGACATTTGATGTAAATGATATTCAGGCTTTTGTTTTTTTATGTTCTAAGCTTGGAGAGCTCGTTGAGGACCCGTCACTTGAGCTGGATGAGAATTTCATTCTTCAAATTGAAGATAGAATGATGGTTTTTGTCGAGAAATATAAATATGAGCGGAAGAAAATTGGAGATCTATTAGTTGAAGAAGGAATTATTAGTCAAGAAGATGTAGAGGATATTTTGGAATTACAGAAAAATAAATATAGCAATTTAAAGTTTGGACAAGTTGCAGTCATAGGGAAAAAAGCAACAGCAGACGAAATAATTAATACATTATTAAAACAGAGCGATGATAATTTAAATTCAAAGCTACTCGGTTCAGATGATTATATTCGTATTTCAGCGCAGAAAATTGATAAGCTAGTTGAATTGTTAGGAGAGCTTGTAATATACCAGGAAGAGCTTGGGCAATATGCCAACGAAAACCTTAAAAGAACAGATCAACCCATTAGCCTTTTACCGAAAATATCAAAGGTGATAAATAACGTTCATGAACTTGCCATGTCACTTAGAATAGAAGGATATACACAGAAGACAAACTGGTAGAATATTTAAATGATCTGTACAAGGACGTTCCATTTAAATTGTTATTTGCATAGAATTAACAGAAACAATACTTGCAAAAGCATAATAGTATGATAAAATAGAAATATATCATGAGATGAAAGAAGGCGAATGTCTATGATAAGAGAATCGGTTACCTTCATACAACTCAATAAAAGTAATTGCTTTATAAGCAACAGGTCTCGCTATTATAGCGGGATTTTTTAGTTTTCTGGTAAAGTACACAGCTAAGTTGACTCACTTATGCTTATTAAAAAGAAAACATGGAGGCGATCATCATGGTAAAAAATTATGTGATTGATACGAATGTAATGGTGCATGATCCTGATTTTATGCACAAGTTTAACGACAACAATATTATTATACCGATATTATGTATTGAGGAATTAGACAATCTAAAAAAGAGGGAAGGGATTGTTGGATTTAATGCTAGAAATGTTGCAAAAGAGCTACAAAGATTAATGGGTGAAGGTGATATTGCGGAAGGGATACAATTAGAAAATGGAGGGACATTAAGAGTTGAACTTAATAATATTCAAACCGATTGGCTTCCTAATGGTGTAGATGTTCATAAAAATGACACAAAAATCATAGCTGTTGTTAAAAATCTACAAGAGCTAACCAAAGATATTCCAACAATATTAGTAACTAAAGATGTCTATATGTCAATAAAAGCAAGTTCTTTAGGTATTGAGGTTCAAGACTATCAAAATGATAAAATTACAACAGACGATGTTTATAAAGGCTATATTGATATTTTTCTAAATTCAATGCAAATTGATATGGTTTATAACGGCGGGTTGATACCACCTATCGATTTAGATGAGGAAATCTATCCAAATGAGTTTTTTCATATAAAGAGCGTAGATCATGTAGGACATGAGGTATTAGCTAGATATGATGGTGATAAAATTGTGCCACTGAAATATGTTAATGACGCTGCATGGGGGTTAACGCCAATAAATAGAGAGCAGAAAATGGCTTTTGAGCTCTTAATGAATCCGGATATTCACTTTGTTTCTATTACAGGTGGTGCAGGCTCAGGGAAAACAATTTTAGCTACTGCGACAGCACTTCAAAATGTTATTGAGACAAACAAATATAGGAAAATTGTATTTGTAAGACCGGTTGTTGCAGCAGGAAATGACATTGGATATTTGCCAGGAACTGAAATTGAAAAGCTTAAACCTTGGATGGGAAGCTTTTATGATGCCATTGAAAATTTATCAGATATGAAAGAAACAAGTAATGCGAAGTCCACATATGGAAAGCCAAGCTTCACAGTTGATGACTTTATTGAGCAATACAGGCAACGAGGTGTTATTGAAACCAAAACCTTTACTTATATGAGGGGAAGGACTTTTACAAATTCCCTGATTATTGTGGATGAGGCGCAAGAAATGACGCCACATTTAGCCAAGCTCATGTTGACTAGAGCTGGAGAAAATTCTAAATTTGTTTTCTTAGGAGATCCGAGCGACAATCAAATAGACAACCAATATGTGGATTCTAAGTCAAATGGATTAATCTATACAGTCGAAAAAATGAAGCCCTTTAATATTACGGGTCATGTTAGTCTTAAACGAGTTGAAAGAAGTCCACTTGCTGAAATTGCTGAGAGAAATATGTAGTACAAAGCACAAAAAAACAGCAGTAGGAATCCCCTATAAGGGGATTTTTACTTATTTACGAGGAGCGCATAATTATCCCCGAAAAAGCAACTGCTACATTGTAGTTTCCAAAATATAATGGTAGAATAAAACATATTATTAGCTGAAGGTCAGACTGATAAATAACAAGGGAGGAGATAATGTTTTGAAGAATTTAGCCAAACGATTCATTGTACTATTACTAATTAGTATATTTCTTGCAACGGCGCTTACAAGTTGTAAAGAAAGCGAAAGAAAAGATAAAAAAGAAGATATTGAAAATATTTCCACTGAGGAAATTCAAGCAACGCAAGAAGCCTTTGATAGATACTGCGAAGAGCTAGCAAAAAAAATAATCGAAGAATCACCATTAAATGCATCATTTATGTATGGAAATTTAGAAAGCCTTGGTCTTGAGAGCTTATTATATGAACTTGATGATGTAAGTAATGAAGCAACACAGAAGCTAATTGACGATGCAAAAGAGGTCTTGGTATTTTTAGACAGCATTAAAAAGAAGCAATTAACGAAGGAACAACAGAAAACTTATGAAATGTTAGTGTTTCATAATGAAGGTGCTGTAGCAGGAGCAAATTTTACACATTACTATAATGCTTTTCAACCGTCTTCTGGTGTGCAAATCAATATACCAATTGCTTTAATACAAATTGAATTGGAGACCGAGACAGAAGTTATTGCATATATTCAAAGAATTAAGCAACTACCAAGATTGTTTAGCCAATTTCTTGATTATGAATTAGAACGAGCGGAAAAAGGCTTAACACTTCCTTCGAACATATATGATACTGTAATAGAACAAATAGAGGAGCTTTTAGTAGAGCCCGAAAGTTTCATGATGTATTTAAGCTTTAGTGATAGAGTAGATGAATTGCAAGAGATTACTAGCCTGCAAAAGGATAAATATAAATCCGAATTCTTACAGATTATCAAAAATGAAGTTTATCCTTCCTATGAAGAAATGAAGATATCCTTAGGAGAAATTAAAACGTTAACCGAAAATACTAGGGGATTGGCAGAGTGGGAAAATGGGCAAGAATATTATAATTACCTTGTGAAATATGGTACTTCATATAATATGAATGCAGAGGATTTAAGGAGATGGGCAGAAAAAGAGTTAACAAGATCAAGTGCTGAAATTCAAAAGTATTTAATGAAGTACCCAGCGTTTGCTGAACAGAACTTATCGGAGGTTCTCCCCAAAATTAACTCGATTGATACGCTCTATGAAATGCAAAATCAATTTATGGAAGAATTTTTTATGGATTATGGTGTTTTAAGAGCATCAGACAATGTAATTCCTTCTTATTTGGAAGAACACATGCCTCCTGCTTTTTATTTTCCAATATCTATTGATGGAGAAGACTATGGAAATATGTATATGACAGAAGAAGCTTTTAGTAATATTAGCATGGAAACCTTTATGACGGATATTCACGAGAATATTCCGGGACATCACCTATATTTCAGTATACTTTATGGAAGTGATTTACCATTAATACGTAAGGTTTATGATTTTTCAGCGTATACTGAAGGTTGGGCACAATATGTACAAGGAAAAACTTACGAATTCTCCACAGAAGATGAGGAACTTGCACAATTTTGGCGTCACTTTCTAATTTTTAATGCGGCGTATAGTGTAATTCTAGATATTCAAGTCAATTATGATGGAATGCCGAAGCAAGAAGCAATTAACAATATGGTAATGTTTGGTTATGACCAGGATAGTGCTCAGACTTCGTATAATAGGATGTTGGCAAATCCAGGTGAAATGATAGACTATTACTATGGGTCGTATGTGATAAATGGCTATCTTGAGGAATGTATGAATCGAGAAGGAGATGACTTTAATATTAAAGAATTTCATGATTTGATGTTGCAAAGTGCTGGATTACCATTTACAACGATGGATAAGGTGGTAAAAGAGTATTTAAAAAAATAGTTTAAAAACTACTGTATTTTTAGTATATTATAGCCAGTTTATGGCAGGCTAATTAAGATTGTTATTTTAAACAAATCTGTTATAATATACATAAAGAATTGTATTGTAATAAGGAGGAGTAAAATATGGGAAAAATAGGGATTATTGGAGCAATGGAAGAAGAGGTATTGGCACTTAGAGAAAAGATGAAGGTGACTGATGCTAGAAGTATTGCATCTTTAGAGTTTTGTGTTGGTACACTTAATGGAAAGGAAGTTGTATTAGTGAAGGCAGGAATAGGCAAAGTAAATGCTGCCATATGTACACAACTACTAATTGATTGTTTTCATATAGATTCGATTATAAATACGGGCGTCGCAGGTGCCTTAAGTGATGAGCTAGAGATTGGAGATATTATTATTTCCCAGGATGCGATTCAACATGATATGGATGCAACTGGTTTTGGTTACGAAAAAGGTGTTATCCCTAGAATGGAAGAAAGTACTTTTAAAGCAGATAAAAGGTTGATTCATATTGCACAAAAGGCCAGTGAAGTGTTGAGTGTGAATACGAATATTTATACAAAGAGAATCGTCAGCGGCGATCAATTTATTTCAGATCCTGAAAAGAAAAAAGAGCTGGTGAAAGAATTTAATGGTTATTGTACTGAAATGGAAGGCGCAGCAGTTGCCCACGCATGTTTTGTCAATAAAATACCATTTGTTGTTATAAGATCTATTTCAGACAAGGCGGATGATTCAGCAGAAGTGAATTTTGCTCAGTTCACACAACTCGCAGCTGCAAATTCTTGTAAGATGATAGAGAAAATGGTAGAAATTATGTAAAAGATTTATTGTTTTTATTCCTCTTCTCAACAAAATAGAACAAGGCATAAGGTGTATAATGACCCTATATAATGTTGAATAGGGGGAAGAAGAATGACTGATATAATTAATGGTGTTGTTGGTATTATTATACTACTAATATTTATTATTGGAATGTTTTGTAATTATGTTGTGAAGAAGAAGTACGATAAGATGTTTGCGACCATGAAAAATAAAGGACAAGATAAGAATCTTCTTATTATTGAAAGAGAGTATAGACATGGTTACTTAAAAGATCGAGTTGAACGTATTAAGGTTTTTGTAGAGAAAGAATATTATGAAATTAAACTTTGTAATATACCATTGTATGCATTTGAAGATTTTACCATTAGTGCAGTGTATTTTGCAGCCATATTAGGATTAACTTTTACGGTTATTCTAGTGGCACTTCCACAAACGATTTTATATGATGGGATGTTACATACATTCTTTCTAAGTATTGAAGGTCTTTTTCTTGGAACAATACTTATGGTGTTTAGGACGATACTTGGAATTAATGAACAAAGAGATATTTTTAAGGTTAATTTATGTAGCTATTTGGAAAACGAACTTGAACTATTTGATGAGGCTGAAAAAGATGATGAAGGCAATATATTTTTACAAAAAAGCAAACACGAATATAAAAAGAATCAAGGGCGTGACGAAGGTGCTAATAAAAATATTGAACATGGCAGCGGCGTTGTTTTCAGTTTATCTGACGTTCGACAACCTGAGGAAAAAAGCATAGAAAATGACTTTGATGAAGTGGCCTTATTACAAGTGCTAGAAGAAATATTAGGATAAAAATTGACATGATTTATAGTGAAAAATTACATCGTAATATGAAACTGAAAATTTTAAGTAGACAGGGTTTAACGACAATGAATCCTTTCTACTTTTTTATTTAGTAAGGTTATAGCGTCAAAAGTATATAGTTGTTCTTTCTTGCACAACATATAGTGTATGGAAGCTTTAACCATCGCTATATGTTGTGAAAGAATTAGAACGAACTTACTTTTGACACTATAACTAGTAAGGTTATAGTGTCAAAAGTATATAGTTGTTCTTTCTTGTACAACATATAGTGTATGGAAGCTTTAACCATCGCTATATGTTGCGCAAGAATTAGAACCAACTTACTTTTGAGACTATAACTACTAAAGTTATAGTGTCAAAAGTATATAGTTGTTCTTTCTTGTACAACATATAGTGTATGGAAGCTTTAACCGCACTACAACCTTACTAGAAAAGATTTACTGTGGAAGATCGGATAATTACAATAATTGTTGCCAATAATAAGAACAAATGTTTGCAAAAAGAACAAGTGTTTGGTATAATGGGTGTATAGTATAAGGAGGTGGCGGTGATGTTAGATACGAGCATTATGGAGAAGCTTCGCGTATTAACGGAATCAGCTAAGTACGATGTGTCCTGTGCGTCAAGTGGTACCCAGACAAAAAACAAAGGGGGACTTGGTAATGCAACCGCAGCAGGTATTTGTCATACTTGGGCAGCGGATGGAAGATGTGTATCTTTGTTAAAGACGCTATTAACGAATGATTGTATTTTTGACTGTGCTTATTGTGCAAACAGGTCAAGCAATGATATTAAGCGGGTTAGCTTTACGGCAGAGGAAATTGCTACTATCGTTGTTGAATTTTATAGAAGAAATTATATTGAAGGGCTTTTTTTAAGTTCTGCCATTGAGGTAAATCCAAATGCAACAACGGAGAAGATTATTCAAACCTTAAAGCTTCTTCGTAATAGAGAACGATTTTATGGGTATATTCATGTAAAAGCTATTCCTGGCGCTGACCCAGAACTTATAAGGCAAGCCGGAGAACTTGCAGATCGTATGAGTGTGAATATCGAACTTCCGACGGAAGAAAGTCTTAGGATCTTAGCCCCACAGAAAAATGTTCAGAAGCTTTTATTGCCCATGGCACAAATAAAAAAGGGTATTGATGAGGTTAATGAAGACAGAGGAAAATATAAATTCGCGGCCAAGTTCGTACCTGCAGGACAATCAACCCAGATGATTGTTGGCGCTACGAGAGATAGTGATAGAAGTATTTTGTTCGCTGCTGAGAATTTGTATAAAAACTTTAGTTTGAAAAGGGTATATTATTCTGCATATGTACCTGTGAATGCGGGAGCCAATTTACCCGCTATTCAAACAGCACCGCCCCTCTTAAGAGAACATAGGCTTTATCAAGCGGATTGGTTATTAAGGTATTATAAGTTTGAGGCAAAAGAGCTATTGACTGAACAAGAGATGAATTTTGATTTAGACTTTGATCCAAAGATGAATTGGGCGTTTAGAAACTTAGACAGATTCCCTATTGAGATTAATACTGCTGATTATGGGTTGTTACTAAGAATTCCAGGAGTGGGCGTTCAATCTGCTCGTAGAATTATGCATCAAAGAAAAATATCTCCGATCAAATATGAAGATTTGAAGAAGTTAGGAATTGTGATGAAAAGGGCCAAGTATTTTATCGTATGCGGAGGCAAGTTTTTTGGGGAAAGAAATCTTGAGGTAGAAGGTTTAAAGAGAATTATGAATCCGAAACCAATGTATGAACAGTTATCGTTATTTAACCTAACGAAGGAAGTCCCCTATCCCTTAGGCGGAAGAAACTTGCTTCCAAAACCAGTAGAAGTGGGTTCACCCACTGATGGGCAAGCTAAGCTTGGGTTAGGGAGGGTGATTTTTTGATCTATTTACATGATGGTTTATTTGATGGATTTTTAACGTGTATATATCAACATTATTATGGACATAAAGCAACCGGTATATTTGAAAAAGCTTCCTATACCCCCTGTCTTTTTGATGAGGTATTGGTCATTGAAACGGATACGGAGAAAGCGAGGAAGGTATATAATAGTATAGTAGAAAAGCTATCTGAGGAAGTATATTGGTCTGTTTTTTATACGTTTCTAGCCAACGATGTGAACAAGGATTGCTACTTGCTTAATTATATTGTTCTTGCTTTTAAGATGGGCCCATCCATTTCTCTATTACATTCACATGATGTAGTATATCCAGTAAAACGGTTAAGTAAAAAAGTGATGAGTGAACGGCATAGATTTTTAGGAATATTAAGATTTTCTGATATTGGCAATTGCTTATATGCAGAACTAGAACCTGAAAATGATATTTTGATGATCCTATCTGATCATTTTGTAGATCGGTATATGAATGAGCGCTTTATCATTCATGATATTAAGAGAGAGAAAGCGATAATTTCAAATCTGGGAGAATGGTTAATAACAGATTTCAAGTTAAAAGAAAAGGTGATATTTGGAGAAAAGGAACTTTTTTTCCAAGGACTATGGAAGAGATATTTTGAAAGCATTGGGATTGAATCGCGTTCAAATGCCAAATTACAACAGCAATTTGTACCATTAAAATATCGAAAACATGTTGTGGAGTTTCACACAGATTAGCTTGGACTAAAGATTCAATAATGAGAGGAAAAAAAGCTAAATAAATAAAAATAATTAAAAAAAGGAGCACCGTAGCTTACGCTAGGTGCTATTGTAAAGGATGAGGGGGAGAGTATTTAATATGTAAGAGGTAACTAATTCTTACTGACCTATCATAAAACATAAATGTGTACAAATTGTGTAAACAATATGAACAATATGTTAACAATTAATATTTTCTGAAGTTTTATGTTGAATGTAATGGTTTTTTAATATTTCTTAAAGAATTCGTATTATTTTAACCAGTATATATCAGCAGATTTTGACACTATTAAGCCCTAATATCTATAATACCAAAAAACGGTACAATTTCAGTCTTTATTTCTTCTAATTCCTGGAGAGAGTAGGAAGTAAAAATCTGAGGAGAAAGTTGAAAGGGACTTGACTTATATTGTTGTAAAATATATTTTTTAGAACCTTTTAGCCAATTACCAATTAATATAAAGTCCTCAAGGCAATGAAGTTCTTTCATTGTCGTAGTCCTAAACTCATAGGGCACAGTGTCTTCCATTAACAAATGAACGCTTTCTTCAATGTTATATAATTGCTGGGTAGTAATGCCGGCAGTATTAGCATATTTTATCTTTGTGTTTTTAATGTCCATGGCTACATAGTCTAGTAGGTTTTGTTCAAGTGCACGTTCAAGGATCTTTGGCTTGAGTCCATTTGTGTCAAGTTTAACTTTATAACCTATTTGATTTATTTCCTTCATGAAATCCAATAAATCCTCTTGAAGTGTGGGTTCTCCACCAGTTATGCAAACTGCTTCATGTGTAAGTTTGCGTGTTATTAAATAATCAAAAAGCTGATCAGTAGATATTAAATCGGACGGACTATTTAAAACGAGGTCACGATTATGGCAAAAAGGGCAACGCATGTTACAGCCACCAGTAAAAATTGTTACTGCAATATGTTCAGGGTAATCCAATAAGGATGTTTTTTCCAAGCCTTTAATCTGCATTGTAGCCTCCAGAAGTATTCTTGATTTTTAGTGCAAAAAATGATAATCTCATTATAACATGATTGTGCTTTGATAAGTTATATAAACTTATCATACGACAACCATAATATTTTTCTTTGTGAAAGAGGTGCGAAAGTGACTGACGAATTTTTTATGCAGGAAGCTCTTTATGAGGCGCAAAAAGCGTATGATATAAATGAAGTGCCCATCGGTGCCATTGTAGTTATGCAAGGAGAAGTAATTGGTCGGGGATATAATAGAAGAAACACAGATAAAGATCCGTTTGCCCATGGAGAAATGATGGCAATTAAAGAAGCATCTTTAGCAGTAGGTGACTGGCGGTTAGAGGATTGTACTCTTTATGTAACGCTTGAACCTTGTCCAATGTGTGCAGGCGCCATTGTTCAATCAAGAATTCCTAGAGTTGTTATTGGCGCACCAAATTATAAGTCTGGAAGTGCGGGAACAATTATCAATATATTAAAGGTTGAGCAGTTCAATCATCAAGTAGACATCAATTATGGCGTTTTAGAAGAAGCGTGCAGCGAGTTAATTAAATCGTTCTTTAAGAATTTAAGAAATATATAAGTAACCTTGATCAGTACCATTTTTTCAGACCTAAAATACACTAGCAGTTATGCACAAATGTATATTAAATACTTGTGCACATCGTTGAATTTTGATAAACTACTTGACGAAATTGATGGGGCGTATTATATTTGTACTATGAGATGTCTGACAACAGACAACGTAACGAGGAGGCTTTTATGAAAAAATATGAAATAGTAAATGAAATAGTAGAAAGTGGTGTTGTAGCAGTAATTCGTGCAGAATCCAAAGAACAAGGAAAGAAAATTATAGAAGCAGTGAAAGCAGGAGGCATCAAAGCATTAGAAATTACATTAACAGTGCCAGGCGCTGTGGATATTATCAGGGAACTAGTAGAAGAATATAAAGATGAAGAAGTTATTATTGGTGCGGGTACCGTCTTAGATCCTGAATCAGCAAGAGCATGTATTCTTGCGGGAGCAAAATATATTGTTAGTCCTTATTTTGACCCAGAAACAGTTAAAATATGCAATAGATATGCTGTACCAGTTATGCCAGGGGTAATGACGCCTAGAGAAGCCGTTATGGCATTAGAAGCTGGTGTAGATATTCTAAAAGTGTTTCCAGCAGAAGCCTTTGGACCATCGATAATTGGTGCCTTTAAAGGGCCTTTACCACAAGGAAATTACATGCCAACAGGCGGTGTTGATCTTGACAATGTTAAAGATTGGATTGCAAAAGGTGCAGTAGCAGTTGGGGTAGGTAGTGTATTAACAAAAGGTGCGAAGACAGGTGATTACGAAAATGTAACTGCAACAGCAAGGAAATTTGTTGAAGCAGTTAAAGAAGCAAGAAAAGCATTGAAATAAATTAATTTTTGGAGGCGAAAAATGAAAAAGATCATTACAATGGGTGAGATTATGTTAAGGCTGTCCACGCCAGAACATCGAAGATTCGTCCAGGCAAATACATTTGAAGTTGAATATGGAGGTGGAGAAGCCAATGTTGCTGTATCATTATCAAATTACGGCTTAGATGCTCACTTTGTGACAAAACTTCCGAACAACCCTATCGGACAAAGTGCTGTTAACCATTTGAGAAATTACGGTGTTGGAACAGATTACATTGTACGTGGTGGTGAACGAGTAGGTATTTACTTTTTAGAACATGGTGCTTCAATGAGGCCGTCAGCAGTCGTATACGATCGTGCACATTCATCAATTTCAGAAGCGAAAGCAGAGGATTTTGATTTCGATGCAATATTTCAAGATGCAGCATGGTTTCATTTTTCAGGAATTACGCCAGCACTCAGTAAAGAAGCAATACATTTAACAGAAGAAGCTTTAAAAGCAGCAAAAAGACATGGCGTTACAGTTAGTGTCGATTTGAATTACAGAAAGAAGCTATGGACTTCAGAGGAAGCAAAAGCCGTCATGACTCATTTGATGCAATATGTGGATGTATGTATTGGGAATGAAGAAGATGCAGAAAAAGTATTAGGCTTTAAGCCAGGTGAGACAGATGTTAGTAAAGGCGCATTAGAAATTGAAGGGTATAAAAGTATATTTAAACAAATGATGGATAAATTCAATTTTAAATATGTTGTAACAACGCTTAGAGAAAGCTATTCAGCCTCGGATAATGGGTGGTCGGCACTCATTTATAATGGTGAAGAATTTTATCAATCTAAAAAGTATGACATTAGAATTGTAGATAGAGTAGGTGGCGGTGATTCTTTTGCAGGTGGACTGATTTATGGGTTGGTGAAAACAGGTGATTATAAATATGCACTTGAATTTGCAGTAGGTGCTTCAGCGTTAAAGCATACAATACACGGTGACTTTAACCTTGTGACAGTTGAAGAAGTTGAAAACCTAATACAGGGCGATGCATCTGGTCGTGTTCAAAGATAAGTAAAATAAGGAGGATTTTTGTGGGACAAAAAGAATTAGAGATCATTACCTTTGGCGAGTCTATGGTGCTTTTTAGCCCAGATGCGAAAGGACCATTAAGACATATCCATCATTTTATGAAATCTGTAGCGGGTGCAGAATCTAATGTGGCAATCGCTTTAGCTAGATTAGGACATAAGGTTGGTTGGTTTTCGCGATTAGGCGATGATGAATTTGGTCGCTATATTGAGTTTATGATTCGAGGAGAAGGTATTGATGTTTCAAGAGTAAAAAAAGATGGTGATCATCAGACAGGTTTATTGTTTAAAGAATTGTTTGAACACGTGAACCCTAATGTTTATTACTATAGAAAGCAGTCTGCTGCAAGTTATTTGAATGCAAAAGACCTCGATGCAGAATATATTAAAAAATGTAAAATTCTTCATGTGACGGGCATTACAGCGGCAATATCGAAGTCAGCAAGAGAAGCAGTATTTGAAGCCATTAAAATTGCTAAAGAAAGTGGCGTATTGGTATCCTTTGATCCAAATATAAGACTTAAGCTATGGACGATAGAAGAAGCAAGAGAAACACTATTAAAATTGTGTAGTCTAGCGGATATATTATTTCCAGGGAAGGAAGAGGGCGAACTTCTTCTTAATGAGAACTATACAGATGCAATCATAGAGCGGTTTCATGATATGGGGCCAAAGATCATTGCGTTGAAGCTTGGAAAAGAAGGATGTATTGTATCAGATGGAACGAGCAAAACTTGGGTGAAAGGCTATAGCGTAGATCATATTGAAGATACTGTAGGTGCTGGAGATGGTTTTGCTGCTGGCTTTTTAAGTAGTTATCTAAAAGGACACGATGTTGTAACCTGTGGTGACTATGCAAATGGTGTTGGTGCTATGGCTACATTAGTAAGAGGGGATAGCGAAGGCTTTCCTACTTTGGAACAGTTGCTTGCCTTTACAAATAAGATCAAGCACATTGAACGATAAACGTTATTATGAGGAGGAATTAGATATGATTATTAGAGAACCATCCAATTCAAAAGATGCAAAGCATTATACTACGCAAAGATTAAGAGAGGAATTTCTTATTCAGGAACTATTTAATCCGGATAAAATCAGTAGAACGTATAGCCACATTGATCGAATTATTACAATTGGAATTTGCCCCAGTGAAAAGGCATTACATCTGGATCAAGACTTAGATGTTTCAAAAGCATTAGGCACAAGCTCTTTCTTAGAAAGAAGAGAGCTAGGTGTAATTAATGTAGGAGGCGATGGTAGTATTACGGTAGATGGAAAAAGCTATACGTTAAAATCACGAGACGGTCTTTATATTGGAATGGGCGCAAAAGAAGTGATATTTAAAAGTGATGATGCGAAATTACCTGCCAAATTTTATACGTTAAGTGCACCGGCACATAGAACTTATCCAACGGTACACATCGACATTACAAAAGCAAAACAAGTGCCAATGGGTGACATGGATAGCGCAAATAAAAGAATTATTTTTCAATATTTACATCCCGAAGTGTTAGATACGTGTCAATTAAGTATGGGGCTTACGACTTTAGAAAAAGGTTGCGTTTGGAATACAATGCCTTGCCATACTCATGAGAGAAGGATGGAAGTATATTTCTATTTTGATTTGCCTGAAGACGGTGTAGTATTTCATTTAATGGGAGAACCTACAGAAACAAGACACATTGTTGTAAGGAACGAAGAAGCAATAATTTCCCCAAGTTGGTCTATTCACTCGGGATGTGGATCTACTTCTTATAGTTTTATTTGGGGCATGGTTGGTGAAAACAAAACATTTACAGATATGGATCACGTCAACATAAAAGAAATTAAGTAGGAGGTTTCATATGATCATTGAACAATTTAGTTTACAAGGTAAAGTGGCAATTGTAACTGGCTGTAGTAGAGGGTTAGGTCAAGGGATGGCTATTGCTCTTGCAGAAGCGGGTGCAGATATTCTAGGTGTTGACTACATGGCTGCACCAGAAACGAAAGAAAAAGTTGAAGCAATAGGCAAAAAATTTCATCATATTGAAGCAAACTTAATGTCAATAGATAAGCTAGAGGATATTGTAAAAGAAGCCGTTAGCGTATATGGACACGTGGACTTGCTAGTGAATAATGCAGGTATTATTAGAAGAGAAGATGCCATCAATTTCTCTGAAAAAGATTGGGATGATGTTATGGATATTAATGTCAAAACAGTATTTTTCTTTAGCCAAGCGGTGGCAAAACAATACATTGCACAAGGTACAGGCGGTAAGATAATCAATATTGCTTCGATGCTCTCCTTCCAAGGTGGCGTTAGAGTTCCTTCTTATACAGCAAGTAAAAGTGGTGTAATGGGAATTACAAGACTAATGGCGAATGAATGGGCAAAACATAATATTAATGTTAACGCCATTGCACCAGGTTATATGGCAACTGACAATACTGCAGCTTTGAGATCAGACGAGCAAAGAAGTGCTGATATATTAGGACGTATTCCCGCTGAGAGATGGGGATTACCAGAGGATCTTATGGGTCCGATTGTATTTTTAGCGTCTAAAGCTTCCGACTATGTTAATGGTTATACTTTAGCCGTCGATGGAGGTTGGTTAGCAAGATAATGTAGGTGTGAATAATGGTTTGAATCCTATAAAAAAGGGAATACCCAAGATTGACATAAGTAGGGCAATACCTTTACAACTTAACTGTTAAGAGGCTTAACTGATAAGTGAATATATGATGCCTACAACTATTTGACACAGAATATCAAAATCTGTATAGTATAGAGGTATTTAGGTTAAGCCTTAATGGTTATTTTGATTTATATGGGAGGAATATAATGTTCGATAAAAGCATCTTATCTGAACGAGTAGCTGAAAATATTCGTCAGACAATTATACAGAAGAACTTGCAACCTGGAGACAAGTTGCAAAATGAAATAGAGCTTACTAAAGAGTTAAATGTTAGCAGATCAACCGTAAGAGAAGCTATAAAAATACTTGTTTCAACGAATGTACTTGAAGTAAGAAGAGGTAGAGGGACTTTTGTATCTGATAATCCTGGAATATCTAAGGATCCATTAGGGGTTCATTTTATTGAAGAGAAAGATTTACTGAGTCATTTCTTTGAAGTGCGGTTGCTTGTAGAACCTCAAATGGCTGAATTTGCTTCAATTAGAGCAACCGAAGAAGAAATAAATTGTATTAGACAAGCCTATGAAAAGGTCAAAGAAGCGATTACAAATGGTGAGAATCATACAGAAGCAGATATAGAATTTCATAATCAGATTGCAAAGAGCACACATAATCCAATATTGCAACGTATTGTGCCCATTATCAACGATGGGATTATTGGAGGCTATGCAAAAACAAAAGATGTACCTGAAGCGGCTGAAATTGTATTGACCCAACATAAAAAAATTATGCATGCCATTCAAAATAGGGACCAAGATTCTGCAAGAAGAAACATGCGTGAACACATTTTATATGGGCTAGAGAAATCTAGAGCTAAAATACATAGCCAAATATCAACTTGTAAGTAAAAGGAGAATATTATGTCAGAGAGACAATATGTTTATAAAATATCAGAATTACCTTTAACACCAATGACAGCGGATGAAACACTTAAAGCACGGTTTTTATTAGGGAAGGATAGCATGCTCAGCTTTCTAGATAATCCGCCAAATACAATATTTGATATACACGATCATGAGTGTGAACAGTATTTTATGGTTTTTGAAGGCTCCGTAGATTTTATCATTGATGGAAAAGAAGTACACATTGAAGCAGGAGATGTAGCTTATTTTCCTGGTGGAGTTTCTCATGGTGGTAAAACGGTTACAGGGTTTAAGGGTATGGATATTTTTTGCCCAGCAAGAGAACCTCATGTTGAGCGTATGATAAAATATGGGACAATGCCAAATGAAGACGGTGTATATCCTAAAATTTAATAACAAACAATTTATAGGTGCATAGCCATATTTCTATAAAAAACGTTCGTCAAAATGATCCTTTGACATATTCATCCTGTGGGCTAAATCATCTAGGGAAAGCTTTTCTTCTAGAGGGTCTTGCATCATATGCATAATATCATCAAAGGTCTTTTTTTTATTAACTAAACGATAAACAGTAGAATTAAAAATGGAGTGATAATGTATGAAAAAACTTAATCAAGAAATTGTTAAGAAAGTCAAACGTCCAATAAAGGTTATGCAATTTGGTGAAGGAAATTTCTTAAGAGCATTTGTTGATTGGATTCTACAAACAACCAATGAACAAGGCTTTACCAATACAAATGTTGCAGTTGTACAACCACTTGAAGTAGGAAGAGTAAAAGAATTATCAGAACAAGATGGATTATATACATTGTATTTAGAAGGACTTGAAAATTCAGAAGCAGTAAGTAAAAAATCAGTTATATCTGTTCTAGATGACTTTATTAATCCTTATGAAAACTTTGATCAATATTTAGAATATGCAAAAAGCGAAGATTTACGCTTCATTATTTCCAATACGACAGAAGCAGGCATTGTTCTTGATCCAGCAGATACAGATCTTACAAAATGTCCAAATTCATTTCCAGGTAAATTATTGGCTTTACTTCATAAAAGATATTTACATTTTATTGGAGATTACGAAAAAGGACTTATTATCGTGCCATGTGAATTAATTGATCATAATGGGGATGAACTAAAAAAAGTGTTAAGTGAATTAGCAGCAGTAAACAACCTTGAAGCTGGTTTTATTGATTGGTTAGTAGGCGCAAATGTTTTTTGTAATACGCTAGTAGATCGTATTGTTCCTGGCTATCCAAGAAATGAAATCGAAAAGATTACGAAGGAACTCGGATATATTGATCATTCTATTATTAAAGGTGAGGTTTTCCATCTTTGGGTAATTGGTTCAGAGGTGAGTATTGAAAAAGAATTCCCTGTCAATCTGGGTGGCTTGAACGTCTTATTTGTCAAAGACATAACCCCTTATAAAGAGCGAAAGGTGCGTATATTAAACGGTGCCCATACTGCGTTAGTGCCCGTTGCTTATCTCTATGGTATTGATACTGTAAGAGAAGCCGTTGAAGACGAACTTATTGGAAACTTTGTTGAAAAAATGATATTTGATGAAATTATACCAACGTTAGATTTATCACAAGAAGAATGCGTTAAGTTTGCAAAGGATGTGCTAGAAAGATTTAGAAATCCTTTTATTAGACATGAATTGCTATCCATATCATTAAACGCGACGACAAAATACAAAACAAGAGATTTACCATCGGTGCTTACCTATATTGAAAGAAAGGGTGTTTTGCCTAAAAAACTGCTATTTTCTCTTGCAAGTCAATTGGTTTTCTTCAGAGGTGAGAGAGCAGGAACGACAATTACGCTACAAGACAATAAAGAATTTTTAGAGCTTTATAAGAAACTATGGTCACAATATGACGGATCTTATGAAAGCGTTAGATTAATTACATCTACTTATCTTGGATTAAAAGATCATTGGGGAGTCGATCTAAATTCAATTGAAGGGTTAAGTGATTATGTTACACAAGCGGTTGAGCGCATATTAAAAACAGGCATGAAAGAAGCCATAAAAGAGGTAATGCTATGAAACCTTATATAAAAATTCATGAAGATGATAATGTGGTGGTTGTCTTAGCAGATTTTTCGAAAGGAGAGAGTGTTGGAGATGTGCTACTTCATGAAGACATTGGACAAGGACATAAAGTGGCAACAAAAGTTATCGCTATAGGCGAAGACGTTATAAAATATGGGTATCCTATTGGTAAAGCAACCAAGGTTATTAACAAAGGAGACTTTGTTCATACGCACAATACGTGCACGAAGTTGGATGATTTAAATGAATATACGTACCAGCCAAAGTTCGAAACAGTTGAAACCGATACGATGAATAAGGCAGTAAAACTATATCGGCGTAAAAATGGTGACGTGGGAATTAGAAATGAACTATGGATCGTTCCAACCGTCGGTTGTGTAAACAGTACTGCACAAAGAATGATTGATGTGTATAAAAAACAAAATCCGAATCAAGAAATAGATAATATATTTGTATTTGGACATAACTATGGATGCTCTCAAATGGGAGATGACTTGGAAAATACAAAGATATCTTTACAAAGCATAGTGAAGCATCCAAACGCAGGGGGTGTTCTCGTCCTGGGCCTAGGTTGTGAAAACAATCAATTAAGTTCTTTTAAAGAATCTTTAGGCGAATATGATGAAGAGCGAATTAAGTTCTTAGAGAGCCAGAACGTTGAAGATGAAATAGCAGAAGGGGTAAGTATATTAAAGGACCTCTATCGTTTAATGAGTAAAGATGAAAGAGTGGAGGGAAAACTTTCTGAGTTAAAAATTGGTTTAGAATGTGGTGGTTCCGATGGACTAAGTGGTATTACCGCAAATCCGTTACTTGGCGTATTTTCAGACTATGTGAATTACCACGGAGGTACAACCGTATTAACAGAAGTGCCAGAAATGTTTGGCGCTGAAACAATTTTAATGAATAGAGCCCAAGATGAAAATGTTTATCATAAAATCGTTAAAATGGTAAATGATTTCAAGCAGTATTACAAAGACCACGGACAGGTGATTTATGAAAATCCTTCACCGGGTAATAAAAAAGGTGGCATAACAACACTAGAGGATAAATCCTTAGGCTGTACACAGAAAGCAGGCCATGCAAAGGTAGTAGATGTAGTCCGTGTTGGAGAGAAGATTACGAAGAGCGGGCTGAATTTGTTAAGTGCGCCAGGAAATGACTTAGTTGCAACGACCTCTTTAGGTATTATTGGATGTCACCTGGTACTCTTTACAACAGGAAGAGGCACACCATTTGGCGGATTTATACCAACGGTTAAGATCTCAACCAATTCTGAGTTAGCAGCAAAGAAAAAGCACTGGATTGATTTTGATGCAGGACAACTTACAGAGGCTACTTCTATGGATGGTTTATTTGATCAATTTGTTTCGTATATTGTCGGTGTTGTTAATGGGGATAAGACGAATAATGAAATTAATAATGCAAGAGAAATTGCAATTTTTAAATCTGGAGTAACATTATAAACGTAAAGGAGTAGCCTAAATATGAAAAAATTTATGGATCAAGATTTTCTATTAATGAATGAAACAGCGAAGTTGCTATACCATAAGCATGCGAAAGTTATGCCAATTTGTGATTTTCACTGTCACCTAAGTGCCCAAGAGATTGCAGAGGATAAGCATTATAACAACATAACAGAGCTCTGGCTTGGAGGAGACCATTATAAATGGCGGGTACTGAGAACCAATGGTATTGCTGAAGAATTTATTACTGGGGAAAAGCCAGCCTATGAAAAGTTTATGAAGTGGGCACAAACCGTACCAGAAGCCATTGGGAACCCAATTTATCATTGGACGCACTTAGAATTACAAAGATATTTTAAAATTGATGAAACCTTATCCCCTCTTACAGCAGAAATGGTTTGGGAAAAGTGTAATGCGCAGCTAGAAAGTGGAGAAATCACTGCAAGATCTTTAATTAAGAACTCAAATGTAAAAGTAATTTGTACAACAGATGATCCACTCGATTCCTTGGAGTTCCATAGGGCAATTGCAGCAGATGAAAGCTTTGACGTTAAAGTACTTCCAACCTTTAGACCTGATAAAGCCATTAATATTGAACTAGGCTGGTTTGTAGATTGGATTGCTAGCTTTGAAGGTATTATTGGCAAGCCGATTTTACAGTTACAGGACTTAACACATCATTTAGTGAAACGAATTGAATGGTTTCATGAAAATGGATGCGTTATTTCTGATCATGCATTGGACATTGTTCAATACCAGGAAGCAACGTATGAAGAAGCAAACAATATTTTTATAAAAGGCTTAAAAAAAGAAAGTCTGACGGATGAGGATATGAAGAAATATAAAGGCTATATGTTACGTTTCTTTGGAAGAGAATATGCAAGGTTAGGTTGGTCCATGCAGGTTCATATTGGTGCGCTTCGTAATAATTCTACGAGAATGCTAAAGGAACTAGGTGCGGATACCGGCTTTGACTCCATTCATGATGGACTTGTTGCTAAAGATTTATCTAATTTATTAGATTCTTTAGATGTTACGAATGAGCTCCCCAAAACCATTTTATATTGTTTGAATCCAAGAGATAATGAAGTTCTTGCAACGATGTTAGGAAACTTCCAAGGAGGAGGCATACCTGGGAAGCTACAATTCGGTTCTGGTTGGTGGTTTAATGATCAGAAGGATGGCATGGAAAGACAAATGGAAGCGCTAAGCCAACTGGGCCTAATCAGTCGTTTTGTGGGAATGGTCACGGACTCCAGAAGCTTTTTATCTTATACGCGACATGAATATTTTAGAAGAATTCTATGCAATAAAATAGGTACTTGGGTAGAGAATGGGGAATATCCACCAGATTTAGAATATCTTGGACAAATCGTTGAAAATATATGTTATAACAACGCGATGAAGTACTTTAACTTAGTGAATAAGTCAGCAGCAAACTAAAAGTAAAGCTTGCTTAAAGCTAGACATATGATTATTAACGTATTATTATAGTAATATAAGACAAGTATAAAATAGTAATGGTTGGGAGATCTAATGTGAAAAAATATAGCTATTGGTCTAAATTATCTTTAAAAAGAAAACTACTTACATATTTTTTTGTTATTTCTTTTTTTGGTGCAATCATTAACTTATACTTACACAATAATAATTACAATGTAATGGATCAGTTTAATGAAAATTTGACAAGTTACTATAAGATTAATGAGCTTTTAGTTGCGACTACGAATAACGAAAGTTATGTTGAAGGATATCTAAAAAATCTTGATAGAGAATACAAAAATAAATATAAAAGTACGAAAGAGGAAATTAATTTATTAATTAATGAGCTGGACGGTCAATTCACCTCCTTAGATGCTTATTTTTCTATGAATGCTATAAAATACTCCGTTGAATATTATTTTGAGAAATGGGACAAGGCAATTTTGTTAAGAGATAGAAAAGAAGCAAAGTATTATGTGGATTTTTATGAGGGTAAAGAAGTACATGAATTTACACAGCAGTATATACAAGACCTTCTTTATAATAGCTTGAATGAAGGAGCACAGTTATATAATGACCTAGTTGAAAACTCCATCTTTATTCGAAGTATATCAGTGGGAATTATATTGGTAACCTTATTGCTTTCTCTTATATTTGGTGGGATTTTCTCAAACTATGTGGTAGCGCCAATCAAGAAGCTGGTAGATGCTTCTATTAAAATTTCAGAAGGTCAATTAGATGTTGCGAGTGTTGAGGTAAGTTCAAAGGATGAAGTGGGTATATTAGCAGATTCCTTTAATACGATGAATAAGAGTATTAATAGTTTAGTAAATGATCTAAAACAAAAGGCAATCATAGAAAGAAAATTACATGAAGAAGAAATTGAACTGATTAAAACCCAGCAGCTATTGCAAGAAGCTGAGTTTTTGGCACTTCAATCACAGATCAACCCTCACTTTCTCTTTAATACTTTGAATACAATTTCAAGGACAGCTATGTTTGAAAAGGCAGATGATACAACGAAACTTATTGGTGCACTATCGAATATATTTAGATTTAGCTTGCAAAGTACAGGCAAGTCAATTTCTCTTAAAGAAGAATTAGATATTATAGATGAATACATTTATCTACAGAAGTTTAGATTTAAGCAAAGACTACAATATGAAGTGGAATGTAGCGTAGATGCTAACGAGATCTTTTTACCGGTCTTTACCTTACAGCCATTGGTTGAAAATGCGATCACGCATGGAATAGAACCTAAAATTGAAGGTGGAATGGTTCGACTGAAAATATATGAAAAAAACAACCATATAGTAATTAAGTTAATAGATAACGGATATGGTATGGCTAAAGAAAAAATCACATCAATATTAGAAAAAGATCCGAAAAAAGAGTCCAAGAGTATTGGGTTAATTAATGTATATAGTAGATTTCAACAGTTTTTCAATTTTGAAAGTAGATTTGTGATTAAAAGTAGAGAAGGATGCGGAACAATTATTGAAATGAGCATACCCAAAGAATTGAGGGGTGAAAAAAGTGTATAAATTATTAATTGTTGACGATGAAAGTATCGAAATCGATGCCCTAAAATATATTATTAAGGGAAGTTCCTTGAGAATTGGAGAAATTCAAGAAGCGTCAAATGGTCAAGAAGCCATAGCTGTTGCTACGATATTTGCTCCAGATATTATTATATTAGATATTAAAATGCCAGGATTAAATGGCTTAGAAGCGGCTAAAATTTTAAAGAAAATCTATGTAGATAGCAAAATTATATTTTTAACGGCCTTTAACCAATTTGAATATGCACATGAAGCCATTAAAATTGGTGTAGAAGACTTTATTGTAAAACCAGCTTCTAAAGAAAGAGTGATAGATGTAATAAGTAAAGCTATTGAAGAAATTGAAAAGCAAGAAAAGGTCAATCTTCATAAAAAAGATATGGAAGAAAAGCTTTTACAAGTTTCCAAATATTTGGAAGGTGAGTTTTTAACATCGGTCGTTTCAGGTGAAATAGATGAGCAGCAAGCGAATGATTACTTTAGCTTTATGCTAACAGATTTTAATCATGGATTTGGTATTACGCTTAAACTAGAGTTTTTTTGTGACGAGCATATGTCACACCTTAATAAAAATATGGTTAAGAAACGTTTTTCTGAAAAATTATTTAATGCGTTAAGTAGTAGAAATATAAAGTTTTTAATGAATACCATTCGAAGTACGATTTATATTTTAATCTTCGGCTACCCTACAGGTAATAAAGAAGGTTATATTGAATTTGTCGAAGAGGAAATAAGTAAAGTTAGAGAGGCAATGTCGGAACAAATTAACGCACAAATAAGTGTAGGATATGGCAACGAATATGATAGCATCTCTGAATTATGGAAATCCTTTTCTCAAGCTAAAATTGATTGTAAAAATAAGTTGTTGATGCTTGAAGAAAATTGCGAAGTACCAAAGGTGAATTCCCTAGATGTCAAAGAAAAAGAGTTGTGTGAAAGTATTATTGAAGGCAATGCAAGAGAAATGATTCGTATAGTTGAAGATATTTTAGATAATATCATCTACTCATCTAATGATATTAGTGATATTAGAATCAAGTTATATGAGTTTTTGATTTTATTAAATAAATCCCTTAATAGCGACCGTAATTTACAAAATAAGGTGCCAGAGCAATTGTTTGATGATTTGAAAACTGTCTATTCTAAAGGCGAAGCAAAAGTTTTTATTCACGAATACCTACTTAAAATCATGGAAGAAATCAATCTAATTAAAACAGATAAAACGGGCCTAATTTTAAACAAGGTTGTTAAGTATATTGATGAACATTATGCTGAAAACCTAACCTTAGAAGAGGTTGCTATGCAGTGTGGGTTTAGTACGTATTACTTTTGTAAAATGTTTAAAAAGTATCAAAATTGTAGTTTTACTGATTATTTATCTAATGTAAGAATTAAGACAGCTAAAAAACTATTGAAAAATCCTCAACTTAACATTAAAGAGATTACCCAGATGATTGGCTATGTTGATCCAAATTACTTTACTAGAGTATTTAAAAAAAGCGAAGGTTACACACCAAGTGAATACCGCAATAAAATAATAATGGATTAAAAGGGGATGTTAACGATGAATAAAAAAACATTTAAATCGGGCATATTTATACTTATGTTTTTGCTTTTAGTAGTAGGTTGTCAGCGTGATAAAAATGTAAGTTCCAAAGATGCAATTGTTTTTAGATTAGCAGAAATACATCCAACGGATTATCCAACAACGTTAGCGGATAAAGAATTTGCTAGACTTGTAGAAGAGAGGACGAATGGAAGAATTATTATTAAAGTATATGATAGTCAACAATTAGGAGAGGAAAAAGCTGTCCTAGAACAAGTACAATTTGGGGCTATAGATTTTGCAAGAACAAGTTTAGCGCCTTTATCAGAGTTTGCCCCAGAACTTAACGTTTTACAGCTTCCTTATATTTACAGAGACGGCGACCATATGTGGCAGGTACTTAATAGTTCTATTGGAGACTTTTTTTTAGATAGTATTGAAGGTGCAGGCTTTATTGGGTTAGGTTGGTATGATGCAGGCGCTAGAAGCTTTTATAATTCCGTTAGAGAGATTCATACCATAGATGATTTGAAGGGGCTTAAATTTCGTGTAATGGAAAGTGCGTTAATGATAGACATGGCAAAAGCGCTTGGATCTTCAGTTACACCGATGCCTTATGGCGAAGTATATAGTGCCATTCAAACTGGAGTCATAGATGGTGCGGAGAATAATTTTCCCAGTTATGATACGTCATCACATTTTGAAGTGGCCAAGTATTTCACAGTGGATGAACATGTTAGGGTGCCGGAAGTACTCATTGCAAGTGCATTGGTATTAGACCGTATTTCGGAAGAGGATCTAATTATTATTAAAGAGTGTGCAAGCGATACACAAATGTTTCAAAGAGAAAAATGGCAGGAGAAAGTTAGTGAGTCAGAGTTGAAAATGAGAGAAGAAGGTTGTATTATTACGGAGATTAAAGATAAGCAAAATTTTGTGAAAGCGGTATCACCAATCTACGAAAAGTATGCAAAAGACTATATGGGTATTGTGAAACAAATTCAAGAAATGAGATAAAAGTATGTTAATGCAATATAATGCTTAAATCACAAGATAATCCTGTTCTAAATCTTTTAGAACTTTAAATAAATGAAATTGAGCAATATATTCTTGGAAAGAGCAAAATTGTATAGAGTAATTTTAATCATATTAGCGTATCATAATCATAGTAAGATACTCAATCAATTAAAATTCTAAGGGGGTAATACCGAATGAAAAAGTTATTAAGTATTCTTTTAGCAGTTACATTATTTTCTGCTGTTGTAGTTGGATGTGCAAAAACACCAGCACCTGATACAACAACACCCGACACAACAACACCAGACACTACTGCACCAGTTGAAGCTGTAGTCTTAAAATTAGCAGAAACGCATCCAGCAGATTATCCTACAACGTTAGGTGATTATGAATTTGCAAGATTGGTAGAAGAAAAAACTGAAGGCCGAGTGAAGATCGAAGTATTTCCAGCGGCGCAATTAGGTGAAGAAAAAGACGTTATCGAGCAAGTTCAAATTGGTGCTATTGACATCACTAGAACAAGCATCGCACCATTAACAGAGTTTTCCCCATCTTTAAATGTACTTCAATTACCTTACATTTATCGTGATGGCGATCATATGTGGTCAGTACTTAACAGCTCTATAGGGGATGATTTCTTAGCTAGCGTTGAAGATGCAAACTTTGTTGGACTTGGATGGTTTGATCCAGGCGCAAGAAACTTCTACAATTCAAAAAAAGAAATTAAATCTTTAGCAGACTTAAAAGGTTTAAAAATAAGAGTTATGCAAAGCGAATTAATGATGGATATGGTTTCTGCACTGGGTGCGTCACCAACACCACTTCCATATGGTGAAGTTTATAGTTCAATTCAAACAGGTGTAATTGATGGCGCTGAAAATAACTGGCCAAGTTATGACACTTCTTCTCATTTTGAAGTAGCAAAATATTACACATTAGACGGTCACGTGAGAGTACCAGAAATTATTGTTGCAAGTAAAATTGCTATGGGTAAAGTTTCAGCAGAAGATTTAGAAATTATTAAAGCTTGTGCAAAAGAAGCTCAAGCATATCAAATTGAACAATGGGAAGCAAAAGAATTGGCTTCTAGAGAAAAAGTAGTTGCAGCAGGTTCTATCATTACTGAACTAGATGAAGCAACAAAAGCAGAATTCTCAGCAGCTATGCAACCATTATATGACAAATATGCAGCAGACTATACAGATGTTATTAAACAAATTCAAGAAATGAAATAGATACTTGCAATTTGCAACAATGCATAAAAGGATAAAAGAAATTTTATAACCTAAAATAAAGAAGTCAATACTGAAAGCTGGAGCAATCCGGCTTTCAATATTAAAACATAGAATATTAGAATATAAAGGAGTAAAGAGTTATGAATGTATTTAGAAAAGTTGTGGATCAATTTCATGAACTCATGGTTTCTTTTGGAAAGTTATTGCTTATTCTTATGACCGTTTTAACATGCATCCAGGTCTTTTGTAGATACGTTCTGGATTTTAGTATTAGATGGTCAGAAGAAGTGCCATTGATTATGATGGTTTGGTTCGGATTTATTAGCTTAGCCATCGGTGTAAAGAAAAAACTTCATATTTCTATTGAAGTATTCTTTAATATATTTCCTGATTACATTAAAAAATGGTTGCTTAAATTTGTGGATTTAAGTATCATGACTTTTGGAATTATTATGGTTGTTTACGGATGGAAATTGGCTGCTATAACGATGCAATCTACTATGCCAGCTACAAAAATGCCTACAGGATACTTATATGGTATTGTGCCATTATCCGGGATTTTGGTTACCTATGATAGCTTTATGAATTTATTGGGTTTAAATAAGTCAGATGAAAAAGAAGATGAGGTTAGTGAGGCCTTAAAAAGTTTATCATTAGGAGGTAAAGAATAATGCCAAGTACAGGTATTGCAATTGCTATACTATTAATATCTTTTATTATTTTATTGATGCTTAAAGTACCCGTTACATTTTCATTAGCACTTTCAACGGTACTGACAGCGTTATACTATCAAGTTCCGTTAATGACCATTATGTTAAAAATGGTTAAAGGTATTGAATCTTCATCCTTAATGGCCATTCCTTTTTTCATTATAGCAGGTGAAATCATGGGCGCTGGAGGTATTTCCAGAAGGTTAATTGAATTTGCGAATGTTATGGTAGGTCGTGTTAGAGGTGGCCTTGCCCAAGTTAATATATTAGCAAGTATGTTTTTTGGTGGAATTTCAGGTTCTGCCGTTGCAGATGTTTCTTCTATTGGTGCGATTTTAATTCCAATGATGAAAAAGAGCGGTTATGATGATGATTATTCTGTAGCGGTTACAGTTACGAGTTCTTGTCAAGGCGTTATTATTCCTCCGAGCCATAATATGATTATATATTCTTTGGCAGCAGGTGGCGTATCTGTTGGAAAACTTTTCTTAGGAGGACTCATACCAGGGATTATTCTAGGGATCGCATTAATGATTCTAAGCTATTTTATAGCAGTAAAAAGAGGCTATCCAAAAGGCGAGAAAATTTCTTTTATCGATAAAATTAAAATCTCCTTTAATGCTTTCTTTGGATTATTTACAGCCATTATTATTATGGGTGGTGTTTTGACGGGTGTGTTTACAGCTACAGAATCCGCAGCCGTTGCTTGTCTCTATGCATTTATTATAACTTTCTTTGTTTATAGAGAAATACCGCTTAAACGAATGAACCAGATATTATATAATTCATTAAAAACGTTAGCGTTAGTACTTAGTCTAATTGCAGCTGCAAAAGCTTTTGGACATATGCTTGCTTTATTGCAAGTGCCAGCATTAGCAACGAATGCATTATTAACAATTTCACATAATAGAAATGTTTTATTGTTATTAATTTTATTACTCGTACTTTTATTAGGATGTATTATGGACATGGCACCATTGATTCTTATTTTAACACCTATATTACTCCCGGTTGTAACAAGCTTAGGAATGGATCCAATACAATTTGGGGTGGTTCTAATTCTTAACTTAGCAATAGGATTATGTACACCGCCAGTAGGTGGCGCACTGTTTGTAGGTTGTGCTGTTGGACGGGTTTCGATAGAAAAAATGACCAAGACCTTATTACCATTTTACGCAGTAATGGTATCAGTATTGTTGTTAATTACTTTTGTTCCTCAAATCGTTATGTTTGTACCAAATTTACTATTTAAGTAAAACGCCAACAGGCATTTATTTAGTGAATAGAAGCGGGTTATGGGAAGCAATTGAAAGATTGGAAAAGAGGTGATTGTATGTTTGACCAATTACAAGGAAAGGTTGCAGTGATTACTGGTGGGGGTGGCATTTTGTGTGGTGCTTTTGCCAAAGAACTTGCGACGTATGGTGTCAAAGTAGCGTTATTGGATTTATCAGAAGAAGCAGCACAAGGCGTTGCAGATATTATCAATCAAAAAGGTGGTACTGCAATAGCCGTTGGTTGTAATGTGCTAGAAGTTAAGAGCGTGGAAGCTGCAAAAGACCAAGTGATAGAAACCTTTGGTGGTTGCGACATACTTATCAATGGTGCAGGGGGAAATCACCCTAAGGCTTCAACAACAAAAGAGACCTTATCAGTAAGTGACTTAACCCAAGAAATAGATGGTGTAACAACTTTTTTCGATTTAGATCTTAAAGGTTTTGAGTTTGTATTTAATTTGAATTTTATGGGAACACTTATTGTGACACAAGTTTTCTCTAAACCAATGGTAGGAAAAGAAGGGGCAACAATCCTGAATATTTCTTCAATGAGCGCCCCTTGTCCAATGACGAAGGTACCAGCATATAGCGCTGCGAAAGCAGCTATCAGTAATTTCACCCAGTGGTTGGCTGTTCATATGGCAGAAGCAGGTATACGCGTGAATGCCATTGCGCCAGGCTTTTTTATTACCGCACAAAATGAAAAGTTATTGGTTAATGAAGATGGTACATTAACGGAGCGTTCACAAAAAATTATTGATCATACACCAATGAGACGTTTTGGAGAACCAGTAGACCTACTAGGAACCTTATTATGGCTATGTGATCATAGCATGTCAGCATTTATAACTGGCATTGTGGTACCTGTTGATGGTGGTTTTATGGCGTACTCGGGTGTGTAATATAGCTATCTTTACCATTAATATTTACGCCCATAGTACAAGCGTTTTTAGTAAATCTAATATTTTAAAATAAGATAACCAATTCCCCCCCTCCTATTAATAGATTTTTCTTGCAAAATATGCCCACCCCGAATAAAGTGGGCTATTTTGCTACGTAATATGTTTTTAAGATTTGAAGTTTTTAAAGAGTGATGGGTTTATTACAACTATATTAAGGTATTATTTTACAGGCAAAATGCCTTGACATATGAAGCGAAAAGTAATATACTAGTCGTTGCTACACTGTCATAAAGTTTCCGCGCAAGCCGGGGAGATAGCGGTGCCCTGAACCTGCAATCCGCTATAGCAGGGGTGATATCTATCTGAGGCCTTCTATTTGTAGGGCTGCCCTTTACAAGTGATGATGATAATTGGGTCTTACGCAACTAGAATCTACGAACCGTGTCAGGTCCGGAAGGAAGCAGCACTAACTAGAAGCTCTGGTGTGCCGTAAGGTAGCCTGGCTTGAGTTAACTATAAAGGTAACGCTTATGGATGATTGTCGAAGTGAGATGCGCGGAATTTAATATATAATAATACAAAGAACATTTATACATAACAATATAGATGTTTTTTTTGTGTTCTTAACGTAGCGAATGGGAGAGCGAGTATCCTTTGATGCTTAAACAGGCAATTGAATTACAAAAAGAGCACCATTTAAAGTATTTTCTGCGGTGATTTTACCTTTATGCTTTTCAATTACGGATTTGCTAATGGCTAATCCTAATCCCAGATTCCCTTTTTCTCCTTTGAAGAACCGATCAAATATATAGGGAATTTCCTCAACTTCAAAACCATCTCCATCATCATAAATACGAATCTGTAAATAATTAGCATTGGAATAATTTAAATCAATGTCAACAGTTTGGGCAGCATGTCTTATACAGTTGCTAATTATATTTGTAATTGCTCGTCCAATTTTTTCCTCATCTGCAAATATGGACAAGGACTGATCTTGAAAATAGTTGATACGCATAACAATATTTTTATTTATTGCGATCCCCTTCATTCGATCAAAACAAGCTTTAAGTAGATCATTTACTTGAAGATTAGAGAAATTGTAATTCTCTTCAATCGAATCTAACCTAGACAAGTATAATAGGTCCTCCACGAGCTTAGTCATGCGTTTTGTCTCATCGATAATAATGGTATGGGCTGTTTCATTATCGATCACATGATATTTCATCCCTTCTGCATAGCTTTGAATAGACATAAGGGGTGTGCGGAACTCATGAGATATATTTTGAAGAAAGGTCTTTTGGGCTTGATCATAACAGTGTAGTTTTTCAGACATAATATTAATTGTATGTATAAATTCTTCTAATTCATCATCTGCGGGCATTACAATCTTCGTTCCAAAATCTCGTTCAGATAGTGCACGAACATGTTGATTGAGAGAAGATAAGGGGGATGATATTTTTTTTGCAACAAGAGAGGAAATATATACAGTCACTAAAGAAGAAAAAATTAATATTATAAGAAGAATGATATTTATCTGTAGCTGTAACTGATTGATTTTTTGTAGGCTGGAATATATGATAATCCATCCTAAACCAAAGGTATTTTTATCAGAAACGGGTTTAATAATAGCGATATATGCATTGTTGTCATATCGAAAATTTGTATAGGACTCTATTGTCTTGATATTTGAAGGGTTTATTTCGCTAATGATTTGATTAGAAAGTACATCATAAGAATCTGAATAATCTTTTGGCGTCAAATTAATAATAGATTTGTCTTTATCTAATAAAATATAATTTGCATTTAGTACAGAAAGGGGCTCCCTTAATGAACGATCTAACATAAAATAAAATCCAACATCACTAGTATCTTTTCCATTAAAAGGAAGAGGTGGTGTTTTATGCTTTGGAAGGAAGGAAGGACCTTTTTGAAGGGCAATAAATTCAGTATGGGAAGCAATTTTATTTAATTGTCTTAATATATCCTTTTCCATATATAAGCGAACAGTAATATTGAAAATAATTGCAACCATAAATATAAGTAAGATGATTACAACAAGATTATATTTAAATATCCGCCATTTGATTGTATGTCTCTTCATAGTTAAGTTATTCCTTTGCATCTGTATTATTTTTTATTGCAAAACCAAAGCCCCAAATTGTTTCTATTTTAAGGTTAGATCCAGCGTCAGTTAGTTTGCGTCTTAGTCTTTTGATCATATCATCGGTTGCCCTTGTTTCAACCTCGCCTTCAAAGCCCCATACCTTATCTAATAATTCGCTTCGACTGATTGCTCTGTTTTTATGTAAGGATAGATAGTATAAAACGGTAAATTCCATAACCGTTAAGCTAATGATATGTCCACAACACTCAACAATTTTTGAATCCGGATTAATATAAAGATCATGGATATGAATAGGCTGTTGAGGAAGATGTTTTTCTTGATTAAATTCAATTCTTCTGAAAATACAATGCACCCTTGTAACGAGCTCCATAGGGCTGAAGGGCTTGGTAAGGTAATCATCACCACCTAACGTTAGGCCTTTGATCTTATCTGCTTCAGTGTCTCTTGCAGATACGATAATAATTGGAACAGAGCTAGTTTTACGAATTGTAGCGCAGAGGGTATAACCATCTAATCTTGGCATCATAATATCTAGCACCAATAGATCAGCCTTTCTTAAATTAAAGGCCGCTAGTAGCGCACTTCCATCGTGAAAGGTTTTGACCTCAAAGCCTTCCTTGAGGAGGAAAGAGCTAATAATAGTACATATATTTATTTCGTCATCTGCTATGTAAATTAATTTTTTATTCATTTTTTTTTATTCACCTCCCATATATTTTACCATAATCTAGTGAAATTAGCTTTTGGTAAAAGGCATATGATTATTTTGCCACAGTGTTGCCACATTTTACCGGTGTAAACTGACCGATAAGCAATTACTTGTCGCACACATATCAATATGCTATAATTATCTTTGAAATAAAATAGCTCTTATGAGGAAGTGCAAAATGGCATATACAGCTTTATACAGAAAATGGCGGCCAGATTCTTTTGAGAATGTAGTTGGACAAGAGCATATTGTAAAGACGCTAACCAATCAAATTAAGGCTGGAAGAATTGGACATGCTTACTTATTTTGTGGTACAAGAGGAACGGGGAAGACTTCAATAGCAAAAATATTTGCAAAAGCGGTTAATTGTGAAGCCCCAATTGACGGTAGTCCGTGTAATCATTGCCCAATATGTGAGAATCTAAGTAATAATCGAAGCATGAATATTATTGAAATCGACGCAGCTTCAAATAATGGTGTTGATAATATTAGAGAAATAAGAGAGGAAGTAAGATATACGCCTACAGAAGGCAAATATAAGGTGTATATTGTTGATGAGGTTCATATGCTATCACAAGGAGCCTTTAATGCACTGCTTAAAACCTTAGAAGAGCCACCGAGCCACGTTATTTTTATTCTGGCAACGACCGAGCCACATAAAATTCCAGCGACAATACTTTCAAGATGTCAAAGATATGACTTTAAAAGAATTTCGATAAGTATCATTACACAAACACTTATGAAGTACCTAGAAGAAGAAAAAATTGTAGCAGAAGAAGCTGCCATTAAATACATTGCAAAGGTGGCTGACGGCTCCATGAGGGATGCCTTAAGTGTGTTAGATCAATGTATTGCATTCTATTTAGGAGAAGAGATTACCTTTAACAAGGTGCTTGATGTATTAGGCGCTGTAGACACTTCTGTTTTTACGAATATTGTTACAGCTCTTGTAGAAAAAGATATTAAGAAATGCATGGATATTATGGAATTGGTTTTCGTGCAAGGTAGAGACCTTTCTCAATTTATAATGGATCTTATACACTATTTTAGAAACCTTATAGTTATTAAGAGTGTTGGTGACCAGGAAGCAACCGTAGAAATGTCAGAAGAAAACCTAGAAGTGCTTAAGCAACAAGGACATTCATTAACAGAAGAAGCAATCATATATTATATAAAGGCTTTCTCTGAACTAGAAATGAAAATCAAACAGGCATCTCAAAAAAGAGTATTAATTGAAGTTGAGCTTATGAAGCTATGTCAACCTTCAACAGAAAGCTCACTTGCAGGTGTGATGGATCGTTTGGCACACCTTGAAAAGCTTGTTAAAGAGGGTAGCGTTCATAGAGAAGTTGTCGTAACACAACAACCAGCCATTACAGAACCAAAAGCACCTAAAAAAAAGATTCTTAAGGATGCTATTCCAAAAGATGTTAAGGAAGCGATGCTTAGGTTTGAAGAACTTGTTTCAAGAACCACAGGACTTGAAAAGGCAATTTTAACGAGAGCGATTCCTGCATACTTAGAGGATGATTATCTATATATAATTTGTGAAGACGAAATACAAAAAAATCGCTTGATTTTACCTGAGAATACAAGTAAAATTAATGAAATATTAGGAAGTCTTCATGAAAAAAACTTTAAGCTTAAGATTTTGACTGTTCAGGAGTATGATACGTTTGCCCATTCAACCAAGGATATTACAACTGCTGCACATGATGCAAAAAATCTGTTTGAAGAACTTAAATCACAAATTAATTTTGATATACAAGAAATCTAGAAAATATTTAATATTTAGGAGGAAATGAAATGGCAAAAAAAGGTGGATTTCCAGGAGGCGGAATGCCTAACAATATGAATAATCTTATGAAACAAGCACAAAAAATGCAAAAGCAAATGCAAGACATGCAAGAAGAGTTAGACACTAAAAGCTTTGAAGCAGTTGTAGGTGGCGGCGTCGTGAAAGCAGAAGTTAATGGTAAAAAAGAGCTTAAGAAAATTACAATCCAAAAGGAAGCTGTTGATCCTGATGATGTTGAAATGCTAGAAGATCTCATTGTTGCTGCAGTAAATGAAGCAATAAGAAAGGCGGATCAACAAGTGAATCAACAAATGTCACAATTAACAGGGGGTATGAATTTGCCAGGTGGTCTATTCTAATTATGGGGATGGATTATTTTGGTACACATATTGGCAAGTTAATTGAAGAATTATCAAGACTTCCGGGTATTGGTCCTAAGACTGCACAAAGGTTGGCTTTCTATATTATTAATTTGCCAGAAAGCGCAACAACCAATCTTGCAACCTCGATTATAGAGGCAAAGAGAAATACAAAATATTGTGAAAAGTGCTGTGCAATTACCGATGCAAAGTACTGTCCAATATGTCAAAATGAAAAGAGAGACCAAGGCACGATCATGGTAGTCGAAGAATCAAGAGATATGGCCGCTTATGAACGTACGAAACAATACAGAGGACTTTATCATGTCCTTCAAGGAGCAATATCTCCTATGCTAGGTATTGGACCTAAAGATTTAAAGATGCGTGAGTTGCTCCTAAGGCTTGAGGCAGAAGACGTAAAAGAAATTATATTAGCAACCAATTCCTCAGTTGAAGGAGAAGCTACCGCGGTCTATTTAAGCAAGCTAATTAAGCCATTGGGCATTAAAGTTTCAAGAATTGCAAACGGCGTTCCCGTTGGCGGAGATTTAGAATATGTAGATGAAATTACCCTTTCAAGAGCACTAGAAGGACGAATAATTTTATCATAAGCGTTGTTTTAATGTCCCTAGTAAAAAAAGTTTTATCAGTTCGCTGAAAACAGATCGAAGTTTTATCAAAGACATGCCTTTAAAGAATTCAAACCTCTTTAAATGCATGTTTTTTAATGCCTAAAACTTGTCCCGCTTTATTCTTCAACAGCCTCTTCAATAGCCCTTAAAAGACCCCCAATTAGAAAGATCTAATGGATTCCTAACATAGAATACAAGCATTCACCAAAGCCCTTAAAACCGTATTGGAAGAGCGTATTGAAAAATATGATGGATGATTCCGACTTTCTATTACCATAGAAAGTCGATGTAACAAACCCAGTAAGTACAAGGAAGTACGGGCTTTTAACAGCACAGGTCCGATTAAAAGCAAGACCAGTAAAATCAGTAACGGCAGTAAAACCAGTAAGTGCAGTAGGACCTTACATTCAGAGAGAATTTTTCTATTAAATCTTTTACTGATTTAGAGAAGGGGGGAGTGAGTTGCTATACTGATTAAATTAATTACTGAAAATTATTCTAAATCCTGAATATTCATTTTATCAATTTCGGACAACTTTTCTTGCTTCTCTTTATCTAAATACTTTACTACAAAGTAAATTACAAACATAATAATGCTAGTTATGGCAATAAAGGGTATTAAAACAGCAAAGCACAAAACAACAACTGGTAATATAACAGCAAGTTTGCTTTGTTTTTTTGCTAAGAGATACTCAACAAAAAATAAAACTAAAGGGATTATCATTAAAGTCATAAGTGCCACAGATACATTAGTCATAACTATTTACCAACCTTTCTCGTTTTTTATACTCTGAAATTAAGATTTTTGCTGTATCAAAGTCAATTTTCTCATTTATTGCAAGTCTTTTTATCAAAGCAACATATGGTTCATTTGCATTTTCTTCACTAATTTTAATTTTTTGTATCAATCTATCTAATCTAAGTCTAACAGTTGGATATGTTACGCCATACTGATTAGAAACTTCCTTCAAAGACCCAGAAGCCATAATAAATTTTTTTATAAATGATACATCTTCATCCTCCAAGTTCGTCATCCATTCAGGAATTAATTCTAAAGTCATTTCCTATCACCTCCCTTTAATAATATTAAGCATACCATTTAACATTATTAAAGTCAATATCAATGTTATGTTTAATAATATTAATATTAAATATCATATTATATATAATTATATTGATACCAGAACCCCAGCAAATGGATCATTAAACGCTCTGAGTTTATGGTTGAATATTTCTCAAATAACCTAGTTATCATTTTACTTTAACCTCATAATTTGAATTTGTGATTTCATATCATTTATTATGTCCCGATTTATATGTTAATAGGGGAGTGAGTTCATTTGCAGACAACTTTTAGGGACTATTAATAAGCCATTATTTTATGATTCAAAATTGGGTATACGATAATGAAACTTTTTTAGTTTTCAATCGTCTAGTAATATATGACGTATTTTATAGGAGGAAATAAATAATGAAAAAACTGTGTCTATTGATATCTGTTATATATGTTAGCGTTTCTTTTATGGGATGTTCAAGAGAACCAAAAACACAGATTCCGATTGATGAAATGAATATAGTAAATGTTAGTATTGAAAACAACGAAGAAATTGATTTAACTAACTGGGAACCTTCAGAATATGAAACTGTCAATAACTTTGATGATGTTACTATGATTGTAAAAAAAGGAAGCGAGTCTTCTACCAAATTGACAGTAACATTTGAGAATAACACCAATAGTGAGTGTATCTATGGAGATTACTTTTGTTTGGAAAAGAAAATCAATGATCTATGGTATCAGGTTCCTGTGACCATAGCTGGCGACTATGGATTTAATAGTATTGGCTATAATTTGGCGGCTGGGGACATGGGTGAAATGTTAGTCGATTGGAACTGGCTCTATGGAAGTCTGGAGACAGGTGAATATCGTATAGTGAAAGATATATTGGATTTTAGAGGTACCGGAGATTATGATACTTATTATTTGGGTGCGACGTTTACAATTTACTAACCAGATAAATGAGTGCGTTTTCTTGCCTATTTATATAATCCTTGTAATGACTGCAAATAAAAGAGAAATTAGTAAAAATATATGAAACAGACCTGCAATACCTTGTGGGTCTAAAGCAAATTAGAATCAATGGAGGTGTAGACAAGACAATGAAAATATCAATAATTAGTTTTGTATCCATATTATTAACAATCTGTGTTTTTGGATTGTCAGGCTGTTCAAAAAATTCGGATCATATTCCTTCTCTTAATTTAGTTAAGCAATATGGAGAAGAGTGGACCAATGAAAAATTAGAAGGATTTACAAGAAATGATATAATGGAGATTTGGGGCAACCCTTCTGGTACATTATCAGGCATGTATGGAGATATTTGGAGTATGGAGGATGACTATGACTATATAGTTGTTTACTATAATGACAAAGATAAAATATTAGAGTTAAAATATGTATCTGTGCTTAAGGCAACTATTCTTGAGGTTGCTGAAAATACAATAACAGTTGAGCCTTGTGAAAATGAATGGGAATTAGAGTCAGCAGATAAAATAACTGTTGGGATAATAGAGATATCAGAAGATATAAAGTCTGAGTTTCACGAAGGCGTAACCGTTTTAATTGGTTATAACGGGTTGGTAATGGAATCATATCCTGCACAAATTGTTGCTGAGTATGGGATTGAGTTAAGCAAATGAAAAATTTAGTTTATCTAATGAGTGAATAGTATTGATATACTACTCAGTATAAAAATTTCTTATGGAGTATCTCTTAAACTACTGAAAAAGAATAAAATGTGCAGATACACCTTATTAATTGATTCGGAAGTATTTATATAAATGTAAAAATCTATTCTCTTGATAGAAGTGGAAATAAAGAACTAATATCTTCCTGTGGGTATCTAAACGTTACGCTGTTAAACCCCTTTGCCAGAATAAAAGAAAGAAAAGAAATAATATCCTTTTTTCCCTAAAAAGCTAGTTTTATCACTGATGATAATGTCTTATTCAAACCAAGCCTTTAAAGAATTAAAATTCTTTAAAGGCTTGGTTTTTAATTATAAACCTTTCCCTCTCAACCCAATAAAATAATAGTATTGAATAAAATAAACAAGTATGTTATTGTTTTGACGTGGGTGAAAAGCACTACGTAATGTGATGAGTAAAATAGGTATAAGTACCCACACATTAATAGGGGAGAAATTATGACTGTATATCAAAGGGAGAGGTGTATAAATAATGGTTAAGATAAAGCAAATAGATATTGATGAGTGTATTGATGGTAACGTAATTGCAGAGGACGTTAGAATGGAGGGTATAAATATACCCATTGTTATTAGAAATTCTATAATTAATGACTATATTAAATCTAAACTTATAAATTATAATATTAAGTCGATTCAAGTTATTCAAGATATCAATGCATTAGAAACGGACAATTATAAGCAACAAATGAGGTTTGTTAAAGAATATAAAGACTTAGTGCTACAAGTTAAATTAATGTTTAATAATGCTGTTAATGGTAAAAGTATCATTGAAGATGATCTCGTGAAGTTAACCAATAGAGTATTAAGTAACTCAGAAGTCGTTTCTAAAGTAATTGAAGTAATTGATATTATGAGGAATCATGATGAATATACGTATACACATTCAATTAATGTTGCACTATATGCTATGTTTATTGGTAAGTGGATGAATCTAAATGAAGAGGAAATAAAAATATTAATCCATGCAGGTATTTTACATGATATCGGGAAAATAAAAATTCCGTTAACCATTTTGAATAAGCCGGACATTTTAACAGAAAAAGAGTTTGCACGTATTAAAGAGCATTCTAACGACGGATATAACTTCTGTAAAGCTTCTACTTGGCTTCATAGTGAAGTAAAAGAAGCAGTTTTATCTCACCACGAAAGAGAAGATGGAAGTGGGTATCCGAGGGGATTAAAAAAAGAACAAATAAGTGTGTATTCAAAAATTATTGCCATTGCAGATGTCTATGATGCGTTAACATCCGAAAGAGTTTATAAACCTAGACAGACACCTTTTGATACCTTTAAGCATATGATTCGGGAAGGATATCAAAAATATGATATCGGTATTCTTAATACATTTCTCGATTACATATCTTTTTACTACGTAGGGTCTAAAGTAAGGTTAAGTGATAATAGAGTGGGAGAAATAATATTTATACATCCACATAACATTATTTACCCAACAATAAAGGTGGATGATGAGTATTTTGAAGTTAATAACTGTAATCAAATAAAAATAGTCGAATTTGTTCAGTGATATTAGATGTGAACAACCTGTAAATATTGCCTAATGATGTAAAAGGTGCTGAAAGTGACTTATCTAGAATGGATGAAGTATCAAATCAAGTAGTAATTTTATTGAAAAAAATGAAAGAAGTAATTTAAATGATACTTGCTCTCGCAAGTTATAAACAGAAAAATGTACATACGGAGCAATAGTAAAAATGGCGGTCATACAACTATAACATTGTGTAACTGCCATTTTTAGCTTATTTGTTTTTCTTAGCTGCTGGGGTTCCGGTTGGAATCGCCGTAGTTAACGAAGCAGATTCAATAGCTCTTTTTTTCTTTTTGATACTTCTTGGACTTTTATCTCCCATAGATCGCCCTCCTTTTGCAATTATTGATTGGGTAGTTGTTCTTTTCTTGCGCAATATTTAGTATATGGATGCTTTAACCACTATATGTTGAGAAAGAATTAGAACGAACTTACTTTTGAAACTACAATAATACATAGGTTATTATGTCCATTTTTTAGCTATTTAGTAACAGTTAATCTATTATACTTGCGCTAAAACAACATCAACACTTAAGTTACATAGACATACTAGGAAATTGGAGTGGAAAGTTACAGAAAAATAAGGTATTATTATACAATGCATAGTATTTATTGTAGTAATGAGGAATCGACATAGAATAATAGTTGAAGGCTCAACGCAAATATAAATAAAATTATTTAGGGGGATATAATATGAAGAAGGTATTATTTAGTGTGTTATTTATTATGGGGATTACTTGGATTGGTGGTACGTTATATTTTTATAGCCAACATAATGTAACTGTTATAGTGAGTAATGTTGAAGAGGAAATTAATCTTGGAGATATGACAATATTCGTTGACCAAGTCATCATTCGGAATTATGAAATGAAGCCGTTTGATTTTGATAATGGGTTTTATAAAATTTCACAAAAAATACCGAAGTTTTTAGTAGAACCGGTTTATGATATTTACACTTTTTATACTAGGCCATATGAATTTAACAATAAGCTTCAATATACATTATTAAAAACACGATTGTTGATAGACGAACCGATCGGTGAAAAAAGTGAAGCAGAAAGACTGGAAATACGCGATAACATAAATATAAGCCTTGTTGATCATGTTGGCGTCGTTTATTCGCAGGGAGGAAGTTGGAGCACAGATTCCAATAGTAATGTAATACATCATGAGATTAGAGGCGAAATGTTTCCAATAGAAAGAATCAATGAGCCACTAACGATAAAAATTACGGATAAAAGAGATGACACTACTCATGAAATACCCATTGACATAGAAAGTTTCACAAAAGAAAGATATAATTTTTTCAACAAAAGCCCCTACTAGGAGTAAATATATACTAAACGAAGCACATCAAGTGTTTTTTAGATAGGTGATAAAAGTATTTTTTACAAGAAAAAGCCGATTATGGTAATTATTTCATAAAAGATTTGGCTAAACAATTAACTACTGAATTCGGCAAAGGATTCACTACTACTAACTAAAATATATGAGACAATTTTATATGGCGTTTCCAATTGGTCACACACTGTGTGACCAATTGAGCTGGTCGCATTATAGATTGCTTTCAAGAATTGATAAAGAAGCAGTTAAAAATTTTTATTATAAAGAAACGCAAGAGAATAATTGGAGTGTAAGAGAACTTGAGCGACAGATTAATTCGTTTTATTACGAGCGCCTTTTATCAACTCAAAATAAGCAAATAGCTAAGAATAACATGAAAGAAAAAATGGATAAGGCTAAACCAGAAGACATAATTAAAGATCCATATGTATTGGAATTTTTAGGTTTAGAACAAAATGAATATCTATATGAAAAAGACTTAGAACAGGGTTTAATAGAACACTTACAAAAGTTTAAAGGTTACCCTATAAAAAGGTAGTATCTATTGCTATAAAGCAGATACTACGTGATGACGGATATTCCTCTATCAAATGTAATGATGGTGTTCTTTAGTAATTCTGGATTGGTAATAGATTAGATATGTACTTTTGCTTCAGGAATATATCCAATTTCTTTTCATTTCATCTCTTAGTCCTATTATTTTTATCCATTAAAATGCCGATTAAAATAGTAGGAAGTCGACAGGAGATGATCACATGCCAACCATACAAAGTGTTTCTAACAACAACTATTCATATGAAAATATAGATGTCCTTGAGAAGTCTCAAGAAACTCAAATAGAGCAATCTGGGCAAGCAGCCCAAGCACAAGAGGCTCAAACAACACAAATGGAAGTACAAGAAGAAAGCTTGCAAACTCAAGCTTCTAATAATCAGGCCAAAATTAAGCCAACAAACCCCGAGGAAGCACTTGAAAAGCATTTAACTGAAACTTCAGAGTACAGCCAAAAAATTAGAGATAAAATTACATCTGTACAGGGACCAGAACAAGATAAATACGTTGAAATGGCGCTAGAATTAAAAAGGACAATAGAAAATCTAATTGGGGTAATTACAGAAGAAGATGTAAAAAATGTAATTCAAGAAAACTACAATCCAGAAAAATTAAGTATAGATATGTTATGTAAGGTTATTAATGAAAACAAAGTAGCTTTTAAAATCAATGATTTTGAAAAGCTTAAAGCCGAAGTTGAAGAGCAAGTTAAGATTTTTGAAGCCCAATTTTCGGATATTGAAACCTTAAAGCAAACAATAAAAAGCTTGAAGGAAAATAATTTGCCAGTAGATAGAAGAAATATTGAAAAAATACAGCAGATTGTAAACAAAGCAGATGACATTAAGAAAATATCCAACCAAACGATTGTAAATCTATTAAAGCAAAACAAAGAACTTACGATAGAAAATATTTACAAGGCAAAGTATATGGGTGATAGATCGGGTGAAACTGGAGAAGCAGACGACCTAAAAGAATTAGACGCACAAATAAAGGCGTTGCTGAAAAGTGAAGGGCTTAAAGCTTCTAAAGAAAATGTCACACTTTCTAAAATGTTAATTAAAAACAAAGTCCCGCTTGATCATCAGACCTTTGAGAAAATCAAGGTATTAAAAGAGGGCATTAAAGAGCTTAAGGTGGAGAATATAATTGATAGAGCAGTTGAAAACCTTGCGCATAACAAGCCCCTTGGTAATGTGCCAATAAATGAGGAAGCTAATGTTGACACAAAAGAGGTTATTGATGAAGCGGCTCATGAAAAGCTTATAAAGCAAGTTCATAAGATAGAAAACAAACATATACATCAAGTGCATAGAAATAATCAAGAAATAAATCTTAAACACTTGATTATGGCTATGGAAGAAAAGGCTACAGTAGAAATAGAAACAAAAGATACCCAAACAAAAGATACCCAAACAAAAGATATGAACATACCAATAGATGAATTGAAAATGATTAAGGCAGCATTGAACTTAGAAGAAATCCGTTTGAAAATGACAGTGGAATCTGCTAGTAGAATGGCAGAAAAAGGAATAAAGGTTGAGTTAGAGCCCTTAGAAGAATTGGTAAAAGCATTAAGGCAACTTGAGAGAGAATCGCATGCCAAACATTTGGCACACAATTCTGTTGAACCATCACCGGGAAATATTAGCAAAGTAGAAGCTGTATATGAAAAGCTTGATTTGATGAAAGGTATATCACCCCAAATTATGGCTAAGGTCATGACAAAAGAACTAGACTTTACAATAAAGGAAATAGCAAACGAAGTTAGAGATGAAATGGTTCAAGAAAAAGCACAGAAAAGCTACCAATTATTAGGCACCAAACCAAGACGAGATTTAGGTGATACGATAGAAAAAACCTTTTCACAAATTGAAGGGTTGCTAGAAGAACTTAAAATTGAACCTACAAAAAGCAATATTAAAGCAGCCAAAATATTAGCTAAAAATGAAATGCCTATTACAAAAGAGAATATTGATGCAGTAAGGCTTATCGATATGAAGGTTGTCAAAGTGACAGAAAAATTACATCCAAGTATCGTGGTTAATATGATTAAGGAACAACGATCACCGATAGATATGCATGTCGACGAAGTGTTACAGTATATGACTGATTTTGAAATGAGATTAGGCATTACTTCTGATGAGAAAATTGCGAATGCAATACAAGAGCTCGACAACAGCAAGGAGCTCACCAAAGAAGAAAGAGAAAGCCTAATAGGTATATATAGAATGTTTACAACTGTTTCTAAGTCAAAAGGAGCAGCTGTAGGATTTTTAATAAAAAATAACTTTCCCTTAAACCTGACAAATTTATTTGAAGCGGCTAAATACATTAAAAACACGAAAGGTGATCACAAACTCATTGAAGTAGATATTGATGATGGGTTTGGCATATTAACGGACATAAAATATGAAGGTAAGAATATTAAGGAGCAGATTGAAACAGCAATTCAAAAGGATAATCTTGCACCAACGAAAAACCTTATGAATTTGATTCAGGGATTAGAAGAGGCTGGAATTAATATTGATGGGGAGAGCTTGCAAAAAGCAGCAGTAAATGAAAAGTTATTAGAAACCTTTTTAGACAAGACAAGTTATGATAAAATTATATCGCTTTTTAAAGAGGGCTTTCTTAAAGATGGAAAAATGAGCATAGATCAACTAATGGATCAAATAGATGAAAGAGGGAATAGCACTTGGGAGTCCATAGAATATGACGATGTGCTCAAACAAGTGAAGTCATTAGCTCAAATAGACATTGAAACTTTGAAGAATTTTGAAAAGTATGGGTTAAATAAAACACTTCCCAATCTCATTACTGCAAATGAGATTGAGAAAAATCCATTTATGCTTATGGACAAAATAAAGGACTTAATCAAGACCTTAGATGGGTTGCCCATAGACACGAAACAACTACGTGAAACCTTATTACATAAAAATGAAACGAATCCTATAAGAGAATACGAGGAAACCCTTGAAAAAGTCAAGGAGCAGCTCAGTAAGCTACAAGAAGAGCTCTTAGAAACCCAAGGTGTTGATAAAGGGACAATTAACAAGTCAATAAACCAAACAATTAAGCTAGTGGATTATCAAAAGGCGCTTCATAATAGAGATGAATATTACCAAATACCTATCATGATCGGTGGAAAAATCACACAAATGAATATGTATTATTCTCGAGAGAACACTGCGCAAAAGAGTGAAGAAGAGCAGTCTTCAATGAATATTTATATGTTTTTCCACACTGATAATATAGGGAAGGTACAGGCAAATATTCGTTTAGATCGTGATAAAATGGATTTTAGCATGTATGCGAACGATCCTGAAGATATGGAATTGGTAAAAAGCTTTGGTAATAAAATAAAAACCTTGTTAACTAGTACAGAATTTACAGTTGAAAATATTAACTTCGGGTTCTTCGAGGCCAAAAGCCCAATAGGAGAAGCACTTAAAGACAGCAAAAAAGATCCTATGAAAATGCATACAGATTCAAAATTCGAAAAAACGGTATAATCAAGAGAGGATGTTATTATGGCAAATAATAAAAAAACAGATATTGAGCTACGAAAAGACATCTTTGATATTGCTAAAGAATTGGCGATAATTGTAAATGAAATCGATCAGAAGAAATTAACAAAAAAACAAATTAAATAAAAAGCTAAAAGTTATTTGAAAATGTGTCGATACAATTTGTAGCTTATCATTTTGATGGGTGGGCTGAAAGAGCTTCTATCAAAGTGTATGAATAAAAATCTTATCATAAAGAGGTGTGTACTATGAGAATTAACCACAACATTCCAGCTCTTAGAGCGTTGCATCAATTAGACAGGTCTAATGGTAGGTTGGATAAAACATTGGAAAGACTGTCTTCTGGACTTAGAATTAATCATGCCGCGGACGATGCTGCTGGATTAGCAATTACTCAAAAAATGGACACGCAAGTGAGAGGATTAGGACAAGCGAGTCGAAATGCCATGGATGGCATATCATTAATACAAACAGCAGAAGGTGCTTTAAATGAAGTACACGCTATGCTGCAAAGAATAAGGGAATTATCGGTTCAAGTTTCTAATGGCACTTACGATGCAAAAGACAGAACAGCAGTACAAGACGAAGTAGGTCAACTTTTAAATGAAATAGAAAGAATTTCCACAGATATTGAATTTAATGAAATGAAACTACTTAATGGTGATTTAGATCGTAGAGCATTTTCAACGGATGAAACCAGAGCGGATATTATATCTATGAGTGACACCGTTGATGCAGGTGCATATGTGCTAAATGTAACGACGGCTGCAACCCAATCAAATTATGTAGGTACTGCTGTTCCAATCGATGATGTATTAACTCCGCTAGTAGATGAAGGTACGTTTACGGGTGGTAAAATTAACCAAGGCGGTACGATCAACATAAATGGTGAGCAAGTAGTAATTGATGAAAATGATACGAATGAAGAAGTATTTGCTAAGCTTAGGGATTTATGCGGTACGGTAGATGTTAGTTTAACATCAACAGTTATGCCATTTGACAATGGAGCAACCCTTACCTTAGAAAATAATCAATTTGGAACCAAACCTATTGTTATAACTGGAACGACTTTATTATTAACAGCACTAGGTCTTTCAGCGGGAACGAATACAACAGGCGTTAATGCTGCAGCAACAATTACATCTGGATTTCCAACTGGAACAACTGTATCAGGATCTGGTAAAGACTTAATTTTCCGATCAAATAATAACTTTGAATTAAGACTATCAAGCAATGTTGCAACAGGCGCAGTGACGATGAATATTCTTGAGACTGGTCCTCTTGATTTGCAAATAGGCGCAAATGAAGGCCAATTTATGGAAATAAGAATTCAGAACTTATCACCAAGCGCACTTGGTATTACAAAAATGAACCTTTCAACAGCAGAAGGTGCGCAGGAGGCTATTGGTATTGTTGATGATGCAATACAAAAGATATCCTCAGTACGTTCAAAGCTTGGTGCATACCAAAACCGTCTGGAGCATACAATTGCGAACTTAGAATCTGCTTCAGAAAACATGACGGCTTCATTATCAAGAATTCAAGATGCAGACATGGCATATGAAATGGCAAACTTTACACAACAAAATATTATTGCTCAAGCAGGAACATCAATGCTTGCGCAAGCGAATCAAAGACCTCAATCACTCTTACAACTACTACAAGGCTAGGTGGTGAAATCATATGAATGATACAATGGTAAAGGATTTTCAAAATAAAATCGTTAATGCGGGTAAAGCCGATTTATTACTTATTAATTATGAAATGCTATTTGTAACCCTTGACGAAGCAATTCAAGCCATTGATGGGGAACAAGAAGGGGCCTTCAATAAGGCAATGTCTCAAGCGAACAGATTACTTCGAGAATTAAGTGATAATTTAGATTTCAATTATGACATATCAAAAGATTTGATGGCGATCTACATATTCGTAAGCAAACAACTAATAGATGCTTCAATAATCTTTAGCAAAGATCCGATCATTAGTGCTAAAAATGTATTGAATACGTTATATACAGGATGGTTAAAAGCGAGTGAGACAGAGGACAAGCAAAAGCCAATGATTGCAAATGGTCAAAAGGTATATGCTGGATTAACCTACGGCAAAGGATCACTTAATGAGATGGTATACGATAGTACGTCCTCTCGAGGATTTAGAGCATAAGAATCACGATAATAATAAATAAAAAGTCAAGATAAATAAACTTATCTTGGCTTTTTTTTTGCGAAGCTAATTTGCAATAAGATTAATATATTTGTTAAGTTTTGTCACAAACAATAAATAAATGTCAAACAAAACTAATTATGAGTAAAATATATTTAAATTTACTAAATTGTATTGAAAATTATAATGAATGTGTTATAATAATCAATAGCATGATAGTATTCCGGTAAGTACTATATAGAGGAGGTGGGAGATAATAATGGATGACAAATACATAATTTCTGACGTATCAAAAATATTAGAGGTTGAACCACATGTATTAAGATATTGGGAAGAGGAACTCGCGCTTAACATTGAGAGAAATCAATTAGGACATAGATATTACAGCAATTCAGACCTAGAGGTGCTTAAAAAGATTAAAACGTTAAAGGAACAAGGCTTACAACTACGGGCTATTAAGCTAATGTTATCTGGAGGGACACAGAATCAAAGCACTGCAGTAACTCAAACGAACACTAGTATTGATGGATATGGTAGTAAACTAAAGCAATTTGAACTATTTTTCAAAGAAATATTACTTGAAAACAACAGACAATTAAAGGAAGAGATTAGTGAGGAGCTGACAGCAAAAATTCAGCCATTGTTTACGCAGCAGGAGGAAATAGATGAAAGACGCTTCAGAAAGCTTGACGAAACCATAAGAGAAATGCAAAAAGTGCGCCAAGAGGTTGCGGTCGCAGAAAACAAACAAAATAATAAAAGCTGGTTTTTTACAAAAAGAAAGGATAGGCCCTTTAAATAGGGCTTATCCTTTTATAGACTAGAAAAGCAATCATTAATATGCGTTAACTTGTCTACTTAAAGTAGTTAAACTACTTTCATTACTAATTTGTATTTATTGAGGTTGAGGTGCGTCTACAGGACAAACACCAGCACAAGCGCCACAATCGATACACACAGCTTCATCAATTACATAAATGTCGCCTTCAGCGATACATCCTACTGGACATTCTGGTTCACAAGCGCCACATGCAATACACTCATCATTAATTATATATGCCATATCTAACACCTCCTGAAAGATAATATAATACAGTACCATTTTAAACTATAAATAAGTAGATGACAAGTTATTTTTTTGACAAACGATAATTAATTAAGGCAAAGAAGAAATTGGTCATTTTTAGTTGTTATACAATAATGACATTTCTGTTGTGCTTATAAAACACCTCTAATACTTTTAACAATTCAGCTTCAGTAGGTATTTTTGTATCTTGCAAGGTATAAGGAAGATTCAACGTCTCCCATTTGTATTCGCCCATTTTGTGAAATGGAAGCACTTCGATTCTTTCAACATTTCTATGAAGACTTATAAATTTAGATAAGTCGGAAATAATTGCTAAATCATCCGTCAAATCAGGTACAAGAACGTAACGAACCCAGATTCTTTTTTGTAGGGTATTTACATAATCAAGAAAATTAAGTGTAGGCTGTAAGTCAAAGCCAGTTAGATCTTTATATTGCAACTTATCAAAATTCTTAATATCAATGATTACTAAGTCCGTCCACTCAAGAAGGATTCTAGTTTGATCATTAAAAATTGAACCAGAAGTATCGAGTGCAGTGTGAATTCCATGTTCCTTGCATAGCATAAAAAGTTCAATTAAAAAGTCAGCTTGCAATAAGGGCTCTCCGCCGGTAATGGTTAGGCCGCCATTAGAAAAACGCATATAAGATTCATATTTTACTATTTCATTAAACAAATCCCTTGGGGTGTATAATGTACCACCATCCGTATTCCAAGTATCTGGATTGTGGCAGTATCGACATCGTAAGTTACAGCCTTGCATAAAAACAACAAACCTTATGCCAGGTCCATCTAAAGTTCCACAGGTTTCTATGGAGTGCACATTTCCAATAATTTTATCCATATCAAAACCTCCAATTATTATTATAGGTTAGGCGTTTGCGAAACGCCACAACCCGCATAAATACGGGATTTTTTCTTCACAAAAACATATAACTCCTCGCCTGATTATGGTAAAATTGAATTATCA
>PGZO01000003.1 GCA_002841375.1 Firmicutes bacterium HGW-Firmicutes-7
TCTAAATTAGGATTGATCATCTCGTTCTTGATCATAACCAATCCTATTCCAATACCACTAGAGGCAGGAATACCTTGTAGTTCTATCATCGTTCCTCCTAGTTAAAACCATTTTTAAAAAGTTCAGTAATTATATGTATTGCTTCTTCTTCATCTGCACCATTTGCAATAATTGTAAGTTCATCTCCTTTTATTGCACCCATACTTAGAACTGATATAATGCTTTTTGGATTATATACTTTGCTTGCTTCTCCATTTTTTAACACTTGGATATCACACGCAAATTTCATAGCAGTCTTAGAAAACAAATTAGCTGGCCTAGCATGAATACCTTCTTCATTTTTTAATTTTATGACTATTTGCTTCATCTTTTATCTCCTTTGGATATTCTTAATTGTTTATTCTTTATATTGTTCAACAAACTGCACCAATCTTTTCTCTGCAATTTTTGCATCGCAACCCTCTGCATGTATTTGAATGGTTTCTCCCTCAACAATCATCGCCATCATTATGCTGACGATACTTTTTCCATCATATTCCTTGGCATCCTTAATTACTGTAATATTTGAACTATACTTTTTTGCTAAGTCAACAAAGAGACTAGCTGGCATTGCGTGTAGACCAGCTTTGTTTTTAATTACTACAGTTGTCATACTTTTCTTCACTCCTCCTTCATCACTACCTTACCAATGTTATCTTTAATTTTATACGTCTTATAATTAATCTTTATGCTTTCAATGCATTCAATATTAGTAATTACGATTGGAGAAATAATGCACTTTGAATGCTTTTCCATTATTTCCATATCCATTTGAAGAAGTGAATCTCCACTCTTTACATGCGCACCTACTTCAACCAATCTTTTAAAGCCTTCCCCCTTCAGCTGAACCGTGTCTAACCCTATGTGAAGAATAATGTCTAATCCCTGAGTAGAATGTATGACTAATGCATGATTTGTTGGGAATATTTGCAGTACTTCACCGTCGCAAGGACTACATACAAGTCCATTTGTAGGTTTTATTGCAAATCCATCGCCCATCATTTTCTCCGAAAAAACTTTATCTGGCACATCTTGAATTGGTATAATCTCACCCTCCATTGGTGCAACAAAATGGCATGTTTTATTATGACTTTTTTTAAAAAACTTAAACATACGGTTCCTCCTTGTAACGATTAATTAGAAAATTTTAAGTCTATTTTTTGTCTTTGTCTCTGTTTACCTAAATATTAACGGTAAGATAGCAGTTATAGCACTCATAGCACTTATAGCACTTTCTATAATGGGTCAATCAATTGGAAGACTAGTTTATCTTTCCAGTATCGATAAATGACTTTGAAAAACAATCTAAATGCTAAATTCCTTTTCAAACTTATTAATCTAATCATATATTTGATGTATATGTTATTATTTAAAGCATTTGTTTTGGCAGGCAGGAAAGGTTCAAATCATTTTTGAACTTTCCTTACCTACTAAAACATCTACTCAAACTTAGTACTAAATATAATTTAGCACTAAGTTAAACATTTTAAAAATTGTCTAGTGCTTCATTGTTTATAATAAGCTTTTAATTTCTTCAGCTATTAGTTCGGCTTTGGTTCCAACTATAACTTGAATGTTATATTTATTTGGCTTAATAATACCACTTGCACCTAATGCTTTACAAGCCTGTTCGTTTACAAGTTCGTTATTTTTAAGCGTAATTCTAAGTCTGGTAATACAAGCATCGATTTCTTGAATATTTTCTTTACCACCTAGAACCTTTACATATTCTTCAGCAATATAAGAAATACCTTTTTCAGCCAATAACTCTTCATTACCTGTTTCATCATCCATTCTTCCTGGCGTAGGTAAATCGAATTTCTTGATAGCGAATACAAAGATTACATAATAAATAACACCAAATACAAGTCCAACACCAATTAATAAAACTGGTTTGCTTGCTAACCCAAAACTAACTACATAATCTATAAATCCTGCTGAAAATCCGAATCCGCTTAATATTCCTAACATATGACATACTGCCATTGAGATACCAGTCAAAACCGCATGTATTACATAAAGACCTGGTGCTAAAAACATAAACATAAATTCTAATGGTTCAGTTATTCCTGTAAGAAATGCTGTAAAAGCTACTGAAAACATTAAGCCTCCAACTGCTTTTCTGTTTTGTTTTTTAGCTGTAGTGTACATAGCAAGTGCAACGGCTGGTAAACCAAACATCATTACTGGGAAGAAACCTGTCATGAAAACACCAGCAGTTGGGTCTCCAACAAAGAATCTACTAAGGTCACCTGTTGCTCCATTATATTCACCAAATACAAACCAAACAAAGGAGTTGATAACATGATGTAAGCCTGTTGGAATTAATAATCTGTTTAATAGACCAAAGGCAAAAGCACCTACAGAACCTGATGCGATCATCCATTCACCAGTACTACCAATAATTTTTTCAATTACTGGCCATAATACACCAAAAATTATACCAACAAAAATTGTAAAGACTGAAGTAACGATCGGAACAAATCTTTTTCCACCAAAGAAACCTAACCACTCTGGCAACTTAATGTTATAAAACTTGTTATACAACGAACCACCAATTCCTCCAGCAATCATCCCTGCTAGAACATTGTTATTAAGAACAAATGCTTCTTCTACAATTCCAAAGGTTAATGCTGCTGCAGGCGCTACTCTAGTAATAACTAAGTACCCTATTGCTCCTGCAAGAGCTGCTGCTCCTTGATTGTTCTTTGCTAACCCAAAAGCTACACCAATTGCAAAGATTATTGCTAAGTTGTCAAAAATAGCTGCCCCCGCTGCTGTTACAATTTGGATGTCCCAAAGCACACCTAGCCTTAATAACAATGCTGCTATTGGCAAAGCTGCTACAGGTGTCATTAACGCCTTACCTAGTTTTTGTAATGAACCAAACGTTTTGTTCATAGAATAATAACCTCCTTAGATCATTTTTTATAGTTAAGAAAATCGACTATGCTAAGATAAAATCCCGAAGCTATTGTCGCTTTTCTTAATTACTCACTAACATAATAATTATGTAGTCTGGGCAGTTTCCCAATAAAGCAAAAAAAATGAGCCTATTGAATGTGATCAACACCATCCATAAGCTCATGCCTGATTAAACAGTAACACGCTTTAACTATTTTGAATTTTTGAAAGTAATTGCAATCTATTAATATGTATTGCAAGATAAGCTAATTCATCCTCTGTAATTACTAATTGTACTCTATTCTCAATCTCTTCCTTCACCTCTAACGCAATCTTGTAAGCTTCCTTTAACTCTACTCTCACAGCTTCTTGTAACGGATTCACAATATTTTCTTTGTGTTGTGTTCTAAACACAAGACCCTTTAAATGGTTAATAAATCGATTATACGGTGTAGAATTGACATCTAGTGTGTAATTTATCCGTTCTTCAACTGTTTCGATAATGGCTTTAATAAGCCTTGTAGACTTTACATTCTCAGCAACATTTTTATTTTGCTTCCCTGCATTTAAATGCCATGCAATAAAACCAACTTCATCTTCTGAAATATCAATACCCATTGAATGAATAAATAGTTCGCGTCCCATTTGAGCAATCGTATACTCTTCTGGATATATGTTCTTAATCTCGTAGATAAAAGGGTTCTCTATCTTCATCCCCATTTTAATTCTTTCGAGCGCAAAACTAATATGATCTGTCAAGACGATGAGTAATTTTGGGCTTAGTTCTCCAAGCTTCTTTTCAGCTAAAGATACTAATTCAGCACAAGTTCCAAAAACCTTACTATCCATGTCTCTAAATAAAACATGATAATCATTTTTTAGTTTTTCATCATAAGTATAAAAAGCTTTTTCAATCTGTTCAGAAGGTATTGTTGTTATTACACCACATTTTTTTTGGAAACCTAGTCCTTTTCCAATCAATACACTTTCCAAATCATCTTCAATACGCCTCACAAGGATAACATTGTTATTCATTATTTTTGCAATCTCATACTTATGCTCCATGCTACAACCTCGTTTCTTACAATTATGTTGTTTTTCCCAAATCCTTGTACCATAGCACCCCAACAAAAAAATAAATCCGTAAATTAAAAAAACATAAACTACCTGATTCTAAATCGTCATGTAGGTTTATGCCTGCTTTAACAGTAACACACCGAAATTATTTAATTATAGCGTACTTATAAGTTAACATGATTTGTGTTAAATGTCAACCAGCAAACCTACATCTCTTATTTTTTGTTATTATTGACTATCACATATAGGCTCACATGATGGATATTCTTTTTTTTATATGAATATTTACCAATCACACATTAGCCAGCGCTTCTCTAGTTATATACAAATATTTCTTGCTAGCTCCTATCAAAACAAAGGATGCTCTTCGATCACTTTAATCTTTCTTTTCATACAAAACTTCGCCTTCTTTGATGGTATAAAAAACATCGACTTGTTCATTTACTATTACAATATCTGCGAATTTTCCATGATCCAGTGAACCAATATATTCAAAAGAATTAATATATTTTGCTGGGTTTTCTGTAACAAATCTTACTGCCTTCTCAAAATCAATGGATGTTTGATGAATAAAGTTTCTTAGTCCACGATTGAGTTTTAATGTACTTCCTGCCAAAGTACCATCCCCTAACACACACTTCCCATCTTGTACAGTTACTTTTTGACCACCTAAGTCATATTGTCCATCAAGCATACCACCGGCTCTCATACAATCAGTTACTAAAAGAAGATGCTCTTCTTTTTTAATTTTAATTAATAGATCATACATAGCTGGGTTCATATGAATATTGTCTGCAATAATTTCACAGTAAAAATCCTGTAACAAAGCTGCGCCTACACAACCAGGTTTTCTGTGATGCAGCCCAGTCATAGCACTAAATATATGAGTAATGCCCTTTGCGCCATGATCATAAGCGTTTAGAACTGTCTCATACTCGGCACCTGTATGTCCAATTGAAACCGTAACACCTTTCATTGCCATTTTTTCAATAAAGCTCATAGCATGATCCATCTCAGGCGCAATTGTAATAACTTTAATAACATCCTCATATTCCATCAACAAATCAGCGTTCGGTGTAGTAATATATTCGTCATTTTGAGCACCTTTATAATCTTTACTAATAAATGGCCCTTCAATATGTGCACCTAGAATTCTAGCACCTTTATGGCATTGGGTCTTCATATGCCTTAATCGTCTTAATGCCTTATGAATATGTTCCTCGGACATGGTCATGGTCGTTGGTAAAAAAGAAGTCACACCATTTTTAATAATTCCCTCGCTAATCTTACTTAGCGATAGCTGTGAATCATCCATTGTATCAAAACTACCGTAACCATGAATATGTACATCAATAAACCCTGGAAGTACGAATAAGCCCTTTGCATCAATTATTTCATCATAATCACTTATTACGGCTTTTGTATGATCAATTACCGCTTTAATCTTTGTATCATATAGGAGTATTTTATCTTTTAATAACTGATGATCTTTATAAATAACACCATTAATGATTGCCTTCATATTGTTTAGCTCCTTCCCTTTTTTCTAACTTTTAAATAATTAGCTCAACTTCTCCTTGTTTTCAAATTAACATCATATGTGTTTATTTGTCAACAATTATTTCTTGACATACCTAATAAATTGGTTTATCATCATATCATATTAACGTGTTACTGGTAAGGCAGGCATGAGTTCTGAGGACTCATGCCTGCCTTTATTTAACCTAACGAACGTGGAGGTTTTGTATCATTGACTATAATTATTAGGAGGCACGCAGAATGAAAAAAAGATTATTAGATTGTAATACTTCAGATTTACAACAATTAACCAAACGTATGAAGCTAGAATCAATTGTCGCAAGCGAAGGCAGAGTTGTGGTTTCAGAAATAATTGGACTTTTGCAACCAGTACTTGTACATATTAGCAATGCGGAACTAGCTTCGGCTTTTGGTGCTGACATATTGCTGTTAAATATGTTTGACGTTTATAACCCTGTGTTCAACGGCATACCAAAGGTTGAAAAACAGGAGATCATAAGAAAAATCAAAAGTCTTACTGGCCGGCTTATTGGAATTAACTTAGAGCCCGTTGATTTAAATGCCGAAACAATTGGAGAAATCACCTCCATTTCAAGCGGTAGGTTAGCAACAGTAGATTCAGCAAAAAAGGCTATTGATATGGGCGCTGATATGCTAGTACTTACCGGTAATCCTGGTACTGGTGTTACAAATAAAGCTATTGTAAGCTCACTAAATAGTATTAACGAGGCCGTTGGTAATCAAGTAATTCTTGTAGCAGGAAAGATGCACGCAGCAGGTTCTTTAAGGGAAGCTGGCGAAAATATTATAGCTAAGAAAGATATTTGTGAATTTTCTAAGGCTGGTGCTGATATTATATTATTACCTGCTCCTGGTACAGTACCTGGCATTACGCTTGAATATATTAAAGAGCTTGTTACTTATACTCATAGTTTAGATAAGTTAACGATTACTGCTATTGGCACATCACAAGAAGGCGCGGATTCAAGTACGATAAAACACATTGCACTAATGTGTAAAATGACCGGAACAGACTTACATCACATAGGCGATAATGGATTTCCTGGAATAGCAATACCCGAAAATATCATGGATTATAGCATTGCAATAAAAGGAAAAAAACACACCTATACTCGTATGGCAAGATCCATAACAAGATAAAAATATATTATTCACCCTTTATTTATAATCTTATATCTTGTATAATAAATGTAACAACAACATATACTCAACATAATCATTTTAACATTATATGACACTTTCCATGGAAGTAATGGGTAGAAATCAAAAATATTACAGGAGGGATTATAGTATTGGAACTTAAAGGAAAAGTTGTTATTGCACAGGGTGGAGGTCCAACAGCTGTTATTAATCAAAGTCTAGTTGGAGCTGTTCTTGAATCTAGAAAATTTCCACAAATCACTAGGGTTTATGGTGCTATCAATGGTGTTGAAGGAATTATTAATGAAGAGTTTATGGACTTATCTCAAGAGACAACGCACAATTTAGAACAGGTTGGTTTAACACCTGCATCAGCATTATTATCAACAAGAGTAAAACCTGATGCACAGTATTGCAAAGAAATTTTTAGCGTTTTAAAAGCACATGATGTTCGTTATTTTTTTTACATTGGTGGAAATGATTCCGCTGACACTGTCAGAATTGTAAATGAAAATGCCAAAAAATCCGACTATGATTTTAGAGCAATTCATATACCCAAAACCATTGATAATGATCTGGTTTTAAACGATCACACACCCGGATATGGCTCAGCAGCAAGATATGTTGCTCAATCTTTTATTGGATTAAACCTCGACAACCGGGCATTACCAGGGGTTTATATTGGTGTCATTATGGGAAGACATGCTGGTTTTTTAACTGCCTCTTCTTCTATGGCACAAAAATATCCTGATGATGGTCCTCATTTAATTTATTTGCCAGAAAGAACCTTTAATGTGGATAAATTTCTTAAAGATGTACACACGGTTTATCAAAAATACGGAAAATGCATTGTAGCTGTTTCCGAAGGAATTGTTGATGAAAATGGTCAATCTATTGTAGCTTCTTTGAGTGACTCTGTAGAAAAAGATGCACATGGTAATATCCAACTTTCTGGTACTGGTGCACTTGGCGATATGCTTTCAAAGCTTGTGAAAGAAAAATTAAATATAAGTCGTGTACGATCTGATACTTTAGGATACCCCCAAAGAAACTTTATTGGCAGTATTTCAGATATTGACCAACATGAAGCAAGGGAAGTTGGGGAAAAGGCCGCACAATTTGCCATTTGGCATAAAATTGATGGCTCAATCATCATTGAAAGAACAGGATTTTACTCTGTTGATTATAAATTAGTTCCTCTCGAACACGTTGCAGGAAAAACAAAAATCATGCCGAATGAATTCATTAACGCAGACGAAAATAATGTTACAGATGCTTTTAAATTTTACTTAAGGCCGCTACTCGGTTCCGGGTTCGCGACAGCTCATAGACTTAGAGCTCCGATGGCACCAAAAATATTGAAGTTATAGTTTCTGGTTCCTTTTATTTTTAACAAAAAACCCAGTAGTAAGATGTATCTATACGTCTTTTACTGGGTTTTCACTATATATAAATTTAGTTTACTTTTGTTTTTGCAGTTTCAACTAACTTTGCAAATCCTGTAGCATCACTAACAGCCATTTCTGCTAACATCTTTCTGTTAATGTTAATGTCTGCTAATTTTAAACCATGCATGAATGTGCTGTATGACATACCATTGATTCTTGTTGCAGCATTAATTCTTGCAATCCATAATTTTCTGAAATCTCTCTTTTTAAGTCTTCTTCCTACATATGAATAAACGCCTGATTTCATAACAGCTTGCTTTGCAGTTCTAAATTGTTTTGATTTGGCGCCTCTATATCCTTTAGCTAACTTCAGTACTCTTTTGTGTCTCTTGCGTGTGTGCAATGCACCTTTTACTCTAGCCATTTCATTTTCCTCCTAACACGATTTATAAGTATGGTAACATTTTTTTAATTACTTTTTCATTCGATGGTGACATCACAACGCCAGGTCTAGCTTGTCTTTTAACTTTTGAACTTTTTTTAGTTAATATATGTCTTTTGAAAGCTTTACTTCGTTTAAGTTTTCCAGTTCCTGTAGCTTTAAAACGCTTTGCAGCACCACGATGTGTTTTCATTTTAGGCATTTCTTTTTCCTCCTTGTATGTTAATCTAAAAAATAGATTATTTCAAATTTAGACTGTTTTTTTTGGATTAAGAAACAACGTCATGCTTCTTCCTTCCATTTTTGGTGGCTTTTCAATATCACTGATTTCTTCAAGCCCTTTTGCAAACTCAAGAAGAATCTTTCTTCCGACTCCAGTATGTGCCATTTCTCTACCTCTAAAGCGTACAGAAACCTTAACTTTATCGCCGTTTCCTAAAAACTTTTCGGCCTGTTTCTTCTTAGTATTAATATCATGCTCCTCAATATTAGGTGATAAGCGCACTTCTTTTAAAGTTATGATATTTTGTTTCTTACGAGCTTCTTTTTCTTTCTTAGCCTGCTCATAACGAAATTTACCATAATCAATAATTTTGCATACTGGTGGAATTGCTTTTGGTGAAATTTTCACCAAATCGAGGTTCTTTTCTCTTGCTAACTTTTGGGCATCCTTTGCTGACACTATGCCTAACTGGTTACCATCTTCATCAATAAGTCGAACTTCTCGATCTCGAATTTGCTCATTAATCATATGTTCACTAATAGTCCTACACCTCCATTAAAATAATTATTTGGTTCGTTTATGACAACAAAAAAAGGATAGCTATTCTATCCACATATACAAGTACACCAACTTAAACAAGTTGGACTTTAAACTTATATAACCTTATCAGTTCTAACACTATAAGGTGAGAGTGGATACTCTTCTTCTTTTCTCGAATAATTGTAACATGGTTTGCCATGCATGTCAAACATTTTCCAATATAATTTTTTTCATATTATCATTATAAAATCATGTTATTTTTAGTGTGTTAGTAATTGACTAATAGAAAACCCGCAAAAGATTTGCGGGCATATATGTGCTGTATTGAATTGTTTAGTTTTCCTCTACTTCTCTTTCAATAATTAATTTTTTGTTTATCTCATCTTTTATCTTTATAACAAAGTCATCAATGGATGAAACACCTTCATCACCCTTTGCTCTACTTCTAACTGATACAGTACCTTGCTCTTCTTCACTTTGACCAACTACCAACAAATAAGGCACTCTTTCCATTCTAGCTTCTCTAATCTTATAACCTATTTTTTCTGCTCTTTCATCAAGCTCAACTCTAATGTTTGCGTCATTAAGCTTTTCCCTTACCTTATGTGCATAATCGTGATACTTTTCAGAAATCGGTAATATTTTTACTTGAACTGGTGATATCCATGTTGGAAACGCTCCAGCAAAATGCTCTATTAGTATTCCAATAAATCTTTCGATGCTACCAAATGCTACTCTATGGATCATAACCGGACGATGTTTTTCTCCATCCTTTCCAACATAATCAATTTCAAATCTTTCAGGCATTTGGAAGTCCAATTGAATTGTTCCACATTGCCAAGTTCTGCCTAGACAATCTTCTAAATGAAAGTCAATCTTAGGTCCGTAAAATGCACCATCACCTTCATTAACAACGTAGGATAAACCTTTTTCATCTAACGCTTCTTTCAGGGCTGTTGTTGCTTTATCCCAATCCTCGTCACTACCCATGCTATTTTCTGGTCTGGTTGAAAGTTCCATTTTATATTTATAACCAAATACACTATAGATTTGATCAATTAGTTCAATGACGCCTTTAATTTCATCTTTGATTTGTTCCGGTAGCATATAAATATGGGCATCATCTTGGGTGAAGTTTCTTACACGCATTAACCCATGAAGAGCTCCAGACATTTCGTGTCTGTGAACTAGCCCCAACTCTCCCATTCTGATTGGAAGATCTCTATAAGAATGTTGTTTTGTTTTATACACCAATAAGCTACCTGGACAGTTCATCGGTTTAACAGCAAAATCGGCTTCATCAATAATTGTTGTATACATATTATCTTTATAATGGGCCCAGTGGCCAGAACGTAACCACAACTCTTTATTTAGTATAATTGGTGTAGAGATTTCCATGTAACCAGCTTTCCTATGAACATCTCTCCAATAATCAACTAGCGTATTCTTTAAAATACTACCTTTAGGTAGGAAAAACGGAAAACCTGGGCCTTCATCTAATAGCGCAAAAAGTTCTAGCTCTTTACCTAATTTTCGATGATCACGTTTCTTTGCTTCCTCAAGCATTTGAAGATACGCTTCTTGATCAGCTTTTTTAGCAAACGCTGTAGCATATATTCTTGAAAGCATTTTATTGTTTTCATTGCCACGCCAATATGCACCTGCCACTGACAAAAGTTTAAAAGCCTTTACCGCCTTCGTATTCATTAAATGAGGACCTGCACAAAGGTCAAGAAATTCACCTTGTTTGTAAAAAGATATCTTAGAATCTTCTGGTAAGTCCTTAATTAATTCAACCTTATAATCTTCTCCCATTTCACTCATAAGTGTAATAGCCTCTTTTCTTGGAAGCTCAAAACGTTCAATCTCTAGTCCTTCTTTAACAATCTTTTTCATTTCTTTTTCGATTGCATTTAATTCCTCTTCAGTAAAGGCCTCTTCACGATCAAAATCATAATAAAACCCATTATCTATAGCAGGACCAATTGCAAGCTTAGTATTTGGATAAAGGCGTTTCACTGCTTGAGCTAAAACATGTGAAGCTGTATGCCTAAATGCTTTTTTACCTTCTTCATCATTAAAAGTAAAAATACTTAGTTCAACATCTTCATCTATTTCTTTTCTTAGATCAACAACCTCACCATTAACTAACGCACAACAAGCCATACGAGCAAGCCCCTCGCTGATGCCGTTTGCAATATCTAATACACTCTTTTTGTTATCAAATTCTATTTTTGAACCATCTTTTAATTGTACAATCATTTATTTTAACTCCTTTTCATTAATTATCTCAACAAATGTACATACTTGCTATCTGTATCTAGTATGTGCTTCGTAATCCAATCTAATAGGAAAAATGTAATTTGTTCGATTTTTTCAAGTTGATCTTCATCTAAATCATCACTCATAAACTGACTAATTTTTCTAACAAATATTTTATGCTCCATTTTATGTCCAATTAATCCATCATAATTAACTGAATCCATTAAGTTTTCTTCAAAGTTAAAATGATAAACTGTATAATCCACCAATTCTTTTAATACTTGCACAACCTCATCATAGCAATCATCTCCATCTTCTGCTGCATATACTAAATCTTTCGTTTGCTCAACTAAATCTACTAATTTCTTATGTTGCTCATCAATTTCTGTAATTCCTAAAAGGAATTTGTCGTTCCACATCATTTTATTGTCCTCCAATTATGTAAATATTATTTTAGCAGGAAGCAAAAAAACTTCCTCGTTAACCTATGTGTTTAATTTTAGAAAACAAAAAAACTCGCACTCACTAATTATATATTAGTAAGGGGCGAGAATCATTTCCCGCGGTTCCACCCTCATTGTTCCATAGAAACCACTTGTTATGATGATAACGTAATCAACGGACTGTATAAAAGTCACTCAGAGGTAGTCTTCAAATGGTTCAAATTAAAAGCCTTTCAGCATATGGCCTTCTCTCTACAATTCTACGCATTTTACTCGTCTCTTCATCGTATTTTTTGTATTCTTTTATTCTATTATAGCACCCACATCGTATTTGTCAAGACATCTGAGTCGTTCACACAGAACTATTATTCATTTAAATACCAATTGTTTTTTTCATTCTTCAGAACTTCCTTTTCTATTGTTATAAACTGTTTTGAATATTTATTGTTCGGTGAAACACTCATACTACTTGCATAGCCCTCATTTAATAGTTGAAAATTAAACATGTTTGTTATATTTTTTTCATTATCTGGTTTACTTGTCCATACATATCTTAGCAATCTATTATATTTGTCCTGATCTTCAATATCCTTTTCTAGATATATTATGCTTCCAAGTAAATGATCACTTGTAAATGACTTGGCTTCCTTGCCACCCTGCGTATTAAGCTCTGGACAATCGACACCTATAAATCTCACTTGTTGATTAAACCCATTTACAAACACTTCAATCGTATCACCATCTATAATTCTTAATACTTCAGCAACATCATAGGATATAATTTGGTCAGAGGACGTAATAAAGAAACTCGTTCTAACCTGAAACAAATCAACAACGAATACAAAAAGACCTATAATAACAAGTACAAAAATACTCCTAAAACAATGATTCCTTTTCATATTACGATCTCCATAAAGTCCACCCTTCAAAAGCGCAAACCACAAAGGGCCAGAAGATTCCAGCCCTTTGATATTTTAAAACATTAAGTTGTTTAGATAAAAATATTAGATTCTCCGCAGTATATTAGCTATTGATTGATAACACCTAAATACCCAAAACATCTGTTCAAAATCATAATTCTTTACAATTAGCTTTCTATCAAAATCATAATAACAAAACTACCTTAAATAACCTCTCACTATACTTACAATTAAACATCTTCTTAATTCTAAATAAATTAAACTAATTCAAAATAATTCTTTACTCATTATTATAATTAAATCATACTCACTCTTAATTACTTTACACTTTATTAAATAATTAATTTCAACTAAATGTCTGTTCACTATCTCCATCAATAACTATTTTAGCTTGCCAATAGTAGTGACCTTCTTTTTCATTAAGAAACCATGATTATTTAAGTATCAAACTTATTGGCACTTACACTTCATCTTCTTTACGATAAAGTATAAAAATATACTGCTTCTTCGCCCATGAAATCTAATGGGCCGTATTACACTGCCCTTATGCGACCTACCGATTGGAGTATCATTTTCATACAATCACTCCTTTTAAATGTTTTAGTAAATTACTTTACCTATGACATTTATTCGTTTAAAAGGCTTTTCCGGAAAGTTCCTTTAACAATATTATACGCCTGAAACTTCGTTTTTGCAAGTATTATTTTCATTATTTTTCCCATAAGAAGGAAATATTTCATATTAAGATTTTCTTAAAATATCTTCTAGTTCTGCCGGGGTAAAGTTATATTTTTTACTGCAAAAATGACAATTCAACTCTATTAAATTACCATCATCTATCATTTCTTGAATATCTTTTCTTCCAACGCTAATTAAAGCTTTTTCTACTCGTTCTTTTGTACAATTACAAGAAAATTTTGTTTCAAGTTTTTCATGTACTGTAAATTCTAAATCACCCAATACAAGCTGTATCATATCTTCAGGTGTGTAGCCTTTTTCTAACAGGGTGGTGACTGACGGCATTTTTGTTAGGTTTCCTTCTAACTTTTCAATCAAATATTCCTCTGCATTTGGCAGCAGTTGAAGAATAAAACCACCACTTTGCTTAACGCTTCCATCTCGATCAATAAGAACGCCTAACGCAACAACTGAAGGAACCTGTTCTGAAGTTGCAAAATAATAAGTTAAATCTTCTGCTATTTCACCAGTAACCAAGTGAGTTTGTCCGATATAGGGATTCTTTAGGCCAATGTCTTTAATAATAGACATTATACCTAACCCTAACGCTTCTGAAACATCTAGTTTTCCAGCTTGATTTAGTGGAATATCCACATCCGGATTATATACGTAACCTTTGACCTCTGCTTTTGCGTTCGTTGTGACAACGATTCCTTGTATTGGACCTGAACCTTTTATTTGTAAGGTTAATAAGTCACCTTCACCTTTTAATTGAGTTCCCATCATAGCTGCAGCAGTCATAAGCCTTCCAAGCGCAGCCGTAGCAACTGGTGACGTTTGATGGAGCTGCCTTGCTTTCTCAATGGTTTGCTTGTTCGTTACCGAAAAAACACTTATTTGATTGTTTGCTGCCATACCTCTAATTATGTAATCCTTCACTTTGTTTCTCCTTTAATTGTTCTCTCGCTACAAAGTATATTCGCTCTGATGTAGCTACCTCTTCATCAAATGTATTATCATCATAAATCGCTTCTACTTTTAGCCCCGCTGACTTTAATAAAGACTTAATAGTTTCTATACTATATGCTTTTTCATAATGCAATTCTTCATATCTTGAATACTTATTATTCTCTTCAATAAATATGGTTAAATTATATTCATTCATTTTCTCTTCATCATAATAATAATTATCCCAGATATAAGCACATTTTTCATAAGCTTGAGCAAAGGTATTATCTCCTAGTACTTCTTTGAATTTATACACTGTATTTAAATCAAATATGAAAAGCCCCCCAGGTTCTAGATAATTATTAACCAGCTTAAATACCTGTAGGAGCTGTTCTTCTTCCGTAATATAGTTCAAGCTATCACAAACTGACACGACACAACCTACTGTACCATAGAGTTCGAAGCAAGTCATATCTTGACAAAGATATAATATATCAAGGTTTGACTTATGAGCTTTCTCTTTTGCCGTAATAAGCATATCCTCGGATAGGTCAACCCCTATCGTTTCATAGCCCTTTTCAGCCAATAGTTGTGTCATAGTCCCTGTGCCACACCCTAAATCTAATATCATTTCAGGAACAGCATCATACTTTACCATAATTGCTTCTAGGTAATTGGCCCATTGCTCATATGGAACGTCTTGCATCATAATATCATATACACTAGCAAACTTTTCATATCCCACAAATATTCACCTCTATTGATCCTGGTTAGGATTATTTTCTTTTTCTCTTTTTCTTTTAGTCATTAATCCACCAATCCTTCCACTTTCCTTTGCTGTTAATGATTTCCATCCAGTTTGATTAATTTTATCCGTTAATCCAAGCTCTTCTGCAATCTCATACTTGAGCAGATCATTTTCAATATTTCTTTTTGTATTTTCTTTCATAAAACCACCCTTTTTATTCTATATAATTTGATTATAGGATGATTCACGTCGATTTATACATGATAATTTAAATTCAAATAAATAAGCTTAACAAAAAGCTAAAAACGCCTGCAACCAATGGGGTTCCAACCCAACCAAATAGAATATTTCTCAATAGCTTTAAATTAATTGTTTTGATGCCTAGTTGAAATCCAATACCAATAATTGCCCCAACAACCGCTTGAGATGTGGACACCGGAATTCCTATAAGTGCATATATATATACAGTTATTGCTACTGAAATAACAACTATAAAACCCGCTACTTTAGAAAGTGGAACAATACCTTGTCCAACTGTAGACATGACTGGTTTACTAAAGGTCAAAGCACCAAATGCAATGGATATTCCACCTAATAGTGCTGCTTGTTGAACATTTAACATATTAAGCTTACCCGCAAAAACTGCAGTTACATTTGCAACATTATTTGCGCCCAGAGAATATGCGCCCATAATTCCAGCAATAATATATCCAAAACGTATAAAGACTTCATAAAATCTATACGCTGTTAGTCTCGTTCCAATCCTGTTACTGATTAATTTATATAATAAATTAGCTATAATCATAGCGCCAATTGGCGTAAATACCCATGCGCTAAAAAACTGTATTCCTGCCGAGAAATCTGTTGTACCACGGTTAATTCCGCCACCAATTATAGCCCCTATTACCGCTTGGGAGGTGGATACAGGTAATTTTAGAAACGTCATAGCGGCAACAGTAAAAGCAGCTGCAATCATAACAAAAAATGCCTTTGTTTCCGTATCAATTCCTCCGTTAAATGCATAGCTACTTAACTTTTCAATACCATGGGCACCGTCAAGATAGGCGCCAATAATTACAAACACAGCTGTTAAAATAATAGCTGTAGAATATTTTACAATTCTAGTATATACTGCTGTTCCAAAAATATTTGCTGAGTCATTTGCTCCTAAACCCCAACCTAAAAACATCCCTGCAAGTAATAATGGGTTCATAAATTGCTACACCCTTCTCGTCATCATGATGATTTCTATTTCATCGGAAACATCTTCAATAATATCAGCTAAATTACCAACTTGCCCGATTAATGTTCTCATTTGCGTTTTTTCCGCAAGTCCAATTGGTAAGTCAAACACTGCTTTGATAATACTATGTTCGATAGCATCTACCTCTGTTTCAAGCTTTTCAATTTGACTAATGTTCTCAAGCATTTCTTTTAAATCATATGTTTCAACTGTTCCTCTAACTGCATATACGAGCAACTCAAGCTGTTTATTTGTTATTTCATGAATTTTTCTAATAGGTGCTTTTACAATATCTTGTATGCACATATTTTGCATATAAATTTCTTGAATTATATCTTCACATACGCCTACAACACTATCAATGTCTTCAATCATCCTAAGCAATGATACGCGTGTGTCAACAATAATACCACCATCTAACATTTGCCTAATAATCTGATGTCTTATTTCGTCTGACTTTTTCTCATACTCTTCCATTTTCTGCATTAATTGTAGCGTTGTTTCAATATTTGCATCTTCAAAAAGTTGCTCCATTGCTTGCATATAAAATGTAAAGCTGTTCGTAACAGATTCTAAATAAACTACAATCCATTTCTCAATATTTTTATTAATTTTAAAAAACATATTTTTCCTCCTGATTTGTTAATATACCTGCACTTGTACTGAAGCATTTAATGCATATATGATTACCTCTTTTACTTTTTTGCCCATGATTTGCTCTAATGCTCTTTTATAATAATTCATTTGTTCTTTGTAGCGATCAGCTAGTATTTGTTCTTGTCCTACTTGTACAAAATCAGTCTTATAGTCAATGAGTACAATGTCACCATCTTCTTCATAAAAAGCATCAATCACACCTTGCACCATGATTACATCCGTCGCTGATTTTTCTAAATCAGCATACATCTCACTTGCAAGAACGCCTACTACAAACGGCGTTTCCCTTCTTAATGTATCTAAAGCTTTTAACATTCGTTTGCACAAGGAACTTTTCAGAAAATTCATAATTGCTCTTTCATTAATACTCCTTACTTCCAGTTGAGTTAAAATATCTCTTTCTTGTAAATTACTTAAACAATGTTTTATATTTTCCAAGCTAGGTTCAAGTGATAAATCAATATAACACATAACTTTATGATATGCTGTACCCTTCTCAGCTGCTGTAAGGCCTTCTTCTTCTCCAATAAACTTCGGTTTAATTGCGGTTTTTTCAAAACCATCTTCAACAGTTATTTCGTGCATTCTCTTCACATCAGATACAGACATCTGCACCTTAGAATGAATAAGTGAATTAAAGGCATATTTATAATCTAATCTTTTCGAAATTTTATCATCAACAATAGCCGCTTCTTGCTTCCATTGATTTAAAATATCAATTAATACATCTTCTTTCGTCGTTAACTTTTCATTTGAATATTCAAGCAAATTACTAGCACTTATTAATTGAAACTCAAGAAGTAATGGATCATCTAAAAAGGCAATAGGCCCATTCAATTCACAACCTACCAATTCTCTAATTTCTTTTCCCCGAGGATGTCTTATAAACGCGCCCATTAGCCAATCCAAGTAACATGAACAGTTATTTATATAGTTGAGATTAATGGCTTCTCCATTATTATAAAGACTTTCGCACCATTTTATCCCTTTATTCTCAAGATTATTAACAGCTCCAACTAAAATTAATTTTTCCTTTGCTCTAGTTAAAGCAACATAAAGAATCCGCAATTCCTCTGATAATAGTTCCTTCATCATTTGAACCTTTATCATTCGTTTAGGTAGTGTTTCTACTTTATATCGGTCTTCATAGTTAACATAGTCTGTACCAATTCCTAAATCTTGGTGACATACGATAGATTGTCTTAAATCCTGTTTATTAAATTGTTTTCCAAGTGCGGCCACAATTACAACTGGAAATTCTAGCCCCTTACTTTTATGAATACTCATTATTTTAACTAAATCGTCTCGTTCAGAAAAAACAGTGGCTTCTCCTGTATCAATATCAAACTTATGAATGTTTTCTACATATCTAATAAAATTAAAAACACCTCTATAGCTAGACTTTTCATAGGCAACAGCTTTATCAACAAACATATCTAAATTTGCTTTTCTCTGAACGCCATTTAACATTAATGCCGTATAATGATGATAATCTGTCTTCTCAAATATTTCATTTATCAACTCATCCATTGGCATATAGCGAGATATCCTTCGAAAGTAATTGAGCTTATCCATAAATTTGTTTAGCTTAATACCCAACAAATCTTCCTCAAGGCAACCTTCAACATAATAAAGCATAGCATCATACATTTCAGCATCAAAGGCAGTTCTTATTTTGACTAATTCCTCTCCTTTAAGTCCCACGATTGGAGATCTTAGCACTGCAACAAGGGGAATATCTTGCCTTGGATTGTCTATAAGCTTCAACAAATTCATCATCGTTTTTATTTCAAGCGTCTCAAAGTAGCCTGTTGTCGTACTTGTATATGCAGGAATACTTCGTTCACTTAATGCATCTAAAATAATATCCGTCCATCCAGAAGTTGTTCTAAGCAAAATAACAATATCCCTATATTGTATTTCTCTATACTCACCGGTTTGTTTGTCAAGAACCTTCATCTTCTCTTCACAGTTAATTAGGTTATATACGCTATTGGCAATAGTTTTTGCCTCTAGCTGCTTTTGTGTAAATTCAGATTCTAAATCATCCTCGGCGTCTTCTTGATGAACTATAATCATTTCAGTCGCATAATTTGTTTCAATAAGCTCTTCATAATTTGCTCCAACATTAAGAACTGCTTCTTCATCATAAGTTACATCACCAACCTCCTTAGACATTATTTGCTTGAAAAAGAAGTTAATGGTATTGATCACTTGTGATCTACTTCTAAAATTCTTATGTAGATTAATCCGTTGGTAACAGCTATCTTCTTTACTATACGTTGAATATTTATCCATAAAAAGCTCTGGTTTAGCTAATCTGAACTTATAAATACTTTGTTTAACATCACCAACCATAAACATATTAGGAGAATTGGTTCGTTCCTTTGAAACTGAAGTTAATATTGTCTCTTGTACCAAATTGCTATCTTGGTATTCATCAATTAAAATTTCTGTAAATAAATCACTATAGATGTCTGCTACTGCAGTCGCTTGAAGTTCATCTTGTTCATCATAGGCAACTAATATATCGAGTGCATAATGTTCTATATCATTAAAATCAATAATATTTTTTTCTTCTTTTGCCTTTTGATAATGGGTTGCAAATAGCTTCGTTAAATCCACAAGAACCTTCATCATTTTATACGTACCTTGAATATCATTTATTACATCTGATAGTTCATGCTTATAATTAATTTCTTTAATTTCTTTAAGCTTGTCCTTTGCTAAATCGATTAAACTCTTGGCTCGATCTTTAAGCACTGGGTCGAAGCCCTTTTTTTTCCCAGGAAGCCTTAAGCTCTCAAATGAATCAAGCCCTTGCTTAATATGAACATAACCTTGGCTTAATAATTCTCGTATTTTTAAAACCTGATCTATATATGCCTCGGTGGTATCTTTATAATGTAGCGGTCCCTCTTCGAGTAACGTAATACTTTTTGCTTCAGTAAGAAGCTGGACAATTTCATCTATAGAGGTTTTTGTATTTAACAATAGACTTTTATAATAATCTGCATTTAACAAATCCTCTTCATCTTTAATATTCAGATTCTCTATATGATGTTCAAGCCACACCTGTGGGCGAGGATTGCTCGTTGAAAATCTATGAAGCGTTAAAATAAGTTCTTCAATTATTACATCAGATTTAGAACTAGAGAAGCTTTCAACAAAATTCAAAAAATCTTCAGTACTTTCTTCATACTTTTCTTCAATGATGTCTTTTAGCACATCATTCTTTAGAAGCATTAGTTCATTTTCATCACCAATTCGAAAGCTTGGATCTAATTGAATCTCATTAAAGTGATTTTTTATTACTTTCAAACAAAAGGCATGAATGGTCATTATATTCGCATTAGATAATAGGGCGAGTTGTTTATGTAATCTCTTTTGGGTAGGATTCTCTTCTATTTTTTTTTCTATTGCATCAGAAATACGTTCTCTCATTTCTGCTGCAGCGGCGTTTGTAAAAGTTACGACAAGTAGTTGATCTATATCAATAGCATTATCCTTATCTGTCACCATTTGAATAATTCGCTCAACTAATACAGCCGTCTTGCCTGAACCTGCTGCGGCTGATACTAATAGATTTCTATTTCTAGTTTCAATAACCTTAATCTGTTCGTCTGTAAATGAAACGCCCATCTATGTACTCCTTTAAGATCTATTATAAACATTTTATCGTATGTTGTGATAATTATCTAGTTTATCCTTATAAATATTAAACTAGACGCCTATATTTGTCAACAAATCATGACAAAGGTAAGGGACGTACTGCTCATCCTATCACACTTTAGTAATAGAATGGGCAGTCTAATAATGAATTGAGATACAGACACTAATTGTTCCTTTTCTTGCATTTTTATGATAGAATAAGGGTTAATAAATACTCATTAAATGAAGGACGATTTCATATGACAACAATACTATCTATTGAAAATATAAGTAAAAGCTATGGCATTAAAAGGCTTTTTGATAACATTTCCTTTACAGTCACGGATGCAGATAAAATTGGTTTAATAGGCATTAATGGAACAGGAAAGTCGACATTACTTAAAATTATTGCAGGTTTAGAAACCGCTGATTCTGGTAATATAAGTTATTCAAGAGGCGTTAAAATTGAATATTTACCCCAAAACCCTAATTATGACCTAGCGTCCACGATTCTTGAACAAGTTTTTAAAGGCGACTCTCCCTCTATGAAATTACTACGAAGCTATGAAGAAGTGCTTTTAGCAATAGATCATAAGCCTTCTGATGTCCTTTTACAGCAGCAACTACTCAAACTATCTAATGAAATGAAAGCTTTAGATTTATGGGATATCGAAAGCCAAGTTAAAACAATTCTTACAAAGTTAGGAATTACTGACTTTAATAAAAAAATGGCGCACTTGTCAGGTGGGCAAAAAAAACGTGTTGCCCTTGCTAGTGCACTAATAACACCTTGTGATCTGCTCATTTTAGATGAACCAACAAATCACATGGACAACAGCACCATTGACTGGTTAGAAAAATATTTAGAAAACCGAAAAGGATCACTGCTCATGATTACCCATGATCGGTATTTTTTAGATCGAGTCGTTAATAAAACGATTGAGCTAGATAAAAGCCAGTTGTATTCCTATGACGGAAACTATACATTATTTGTTGAAAAAAAGATGGAAAGACAAGCGCTTGAAAATGCTAGCGAACGCAAACGTCTAAATCTATATCGAAATGAATTAGAATGGATGCGAAGAGGTGCTCGTGCAAGAACGACTAAACAAAAAGCGCGTATCCAAAGATTTGAAGACATTGAAAATAACGAAAAAGTAGTAGATAATGATAAAATTAATATTTCTGTTGGTCATTCAAGATTAGGCAACAAAATAATAGAGCTACAAAACATTAGCAAATCCTACACTCAACAACCTTTAATAAAGGATTTTAGTTATATTTTACTACGGGATGATCGAATAGGCATTATAGGTGATAATGGTATCGGCAAATCAACCTTATTAAATATTATAACTGGAAAAGTCACCATTAATAAAGGTTCAATAGATATGGGTAGTACGGTTAAAATTGGTTATTTTTCTCAAGAATCAGAAGAGATGCCATTAAACCTTCGCGCCATAGAATATATTAAAGAAACTGCCGAGTATATTACAAATGGGGCTGGAATAAAAATAAGTGCCTCTCAACTTATGGAAACCTTTTTATTTACTGGAGATATGCAATGGACACTTATTTCTAGTCTTTCCGGTGGTGAACGAAGACGCTTATACCTTCTAAAAATTCTTATAGAAGAACCAAATATCCTCATTCTAGATGAACCAACGAATGATTTGGATATCGATACATTGAAAATTCTAGAAGACTATATGGATGGGTTCAAAGGCGCAGTTGTTACAGTATCTCATGACCGTTATTTTTTAGATCGGACCTGTAAAAAGATTTTTGCATTCGAAGGCGAAGGGAAAATCACAGAATATCCAGGCAATTATTCTGACTACTTACTAAACAAACCTGATTCCCTTGCTTTAAATCAATCAAAAGCACCGATAAAGTCAAAGCAAGATAATATCAATAATCAATCAAAAAAGCCCAAATTTACTTACAAGGAAAAATTGGAGTTTGAAAAAATAGACCAAGAAATTGAAAGCCTTGAGATGATCTTGATTAAAATTGATGAAGATCTACAACAAAATGCAACGGATTTTGTAAAGCTACAAGAGCTAACAGAGAAAAAAGATAAGACAGAAGAAGATCTTTTATATAAAATGGAACGGCAAGAATATTTCATGCTATTAGAAGAAGAAATTAAAAGCTTTCAGTAGCTATATGAACAATTATAAGGGGGACTCCAGGTATTGATACAATTTACATCCAGAACCTAGTTTCAGATAGAGTTCCTAAAAGTACAAATCCAGATATCATGATGATTTCAGAACCATATTTCAAGTAAAACAAATTTATATAATGGGTACAGCATTAAAACAAAATCTCCTTTATGGTTTTTCAACTATACCAAAAAGGAGATTTTTTACTACTTAAAAAATGTTTTATTTTATTGAATTAAATCTATTGCATCTTGTGGTACATATGTGCTTATTCCATTATATACAATAACGCCATTGAGTTCTACATCTGTTCCATTATAAACAGCCTTATTCGTATGTACGAACAACTCTAATAAATTTTCTCCTTTTGTTACTGAAATAATTGGATTGTTTATATCTGTTCCATTCCAAGCCACAGTTGCACCTTTTGCTTCAAACCCTTGTCTTGCGGGCACAAATAATGCGCTGGTTGTTTCTGCTAAATTAACGCCTAGTTTTCTAGCTATATATAAGGCAATATCAGTGTTTTCTACTACTCCCGTTAAACGATCTTGATCAGGAGCATAAATGAAAAGCACAACATCTTCTCCTGTATGCCCAGTTGTAGTCCACCCAATTTTAGCTCTTTCACTAATCATTGGTCCAACTGTAGCATTCATACTACTTAACTTTACTTCTTTAATAGCAGCAATTTCAACTTCTGTTAAATCTGTTATACCATAATATGTAGCCATTACTTCAACGATATTACTTCTATCGGCATTTAATTTTGTTGCAATGCCTTCGCCTGTTAGGGTTGCTGCTTTTAAAGGGTCAAGGAAGCTTGATAATGGTTCCTTATCATACCCCTTATTCAAACTGGAATTTCCAATACTAATACCACCATTTCCATGATCTGGTACAATAATTACAACTGTATCTTGATTTTCTTTTGCATAATCAAGTGCGACTTTTACTGCTTTATCAAAGGCAAGTAAATCACTAATTATTCCAATAGGATCGTTAGCATGAGAAGCCCAATCCACTTTACTACCTTCAACTAATAAGAAAAATCCATCTTCATCCTTACTTAATGTACTAATTGCTTTTTCTGTCATAGCTTCTAGTGTTGGTACACTACCATTATTATCAAAGTCATAAGGAAGTGACGCGTCAGCAAAAAGCCCCCACGCTTTATCACCATCAAAACTTGTAAATTCTTCTTTTGAAGTTAGAACCTCGTAGCCTTTCGCTTCTAATACACTTACCATATTTTCTTCATCATCACGGCCTTCAGGCATCATAAACTCATAACCACCACCGAAAACTACATCAACATTATTATAGACCATATGCTTACTTAAGATATCATATGCACTTCTATCAGGATAATGGGAACTAAATGCAGCTGGTGTAGCATGCATAACTTCTGAGGTTGCCACTAAGCCCGTTGCTTTATTTGCCAACTGCGCTGCTTCAAGTACAGATGCCACAGGTCTTCTTTTATCGCCCTCTGCTAGAGGGGCAAGCCCAGGCATACTATTTTCATCTGGAAGTACACCAATAAATCCAGTTTTACTTTTAAATCCAGTTGCCATCGCATTTGCCGCGGGAGCTGAGTCTGCTATTGGAGAATCAGAATTATATGTTCTTACAAGACCACAAGCAAATTCATCCATGGCTAACGGGCCCCCACCATTGTACCATCTTGCTAATGTTATTGAATCCATCCTCGTTCCATCAGGCACTAAAATAATTACATTTTTAATCGTTGCTTCTTGAATAACTTCTAGAATTACTTCTTGCTCTTCTTGAGCAAAAATAAAATTCATAGATGTAATCATTAAAATTAGTACCATAAATAATGCCAAACTACGTTTTTTCATAATAATTCTCCTTTAAGTTTTATTGCTAATTTAACAGTCCTGCTATAATTAGTTACTAAAAATACTATAGATTTTCAGCCATAAGCTCAATCCAAAATTATCTTTTATAGTTAAATATTCTATACACTTTTATAAACAAAAAAAAACAGATAATATTCTGTTCTTTAATGTGATAAACCATATTTAAATTCCATTGGTGTAACGCCAATATATTTCTTAAATATAACGCAGAAGTATTTCGAATCCTTATACCCTACTTTTTCAGATACCTCATAAACTTTTATCCTATAATCCTGTAACAATGAAATTGCCATTTTTATTCTGTAGGCTGTTACGTATTCAATAAATGTATAATTCGTATACGCTTTAAATAATTTACTTAAATAGCTTTTGCTTATATAAAGACAATCGGCAGCATCACTTACTGTGATCTCTTTATAATAATTTAATTTTATGTATTCAACTGCTTCCGAGACATATTTTATCCTGCCATCATAATTATTCTCAACAAAGTTTTCATTGAATAACTGTAGCTTACAGTTTTCCATTTGTGCACAATGATTGGCACCATATAGATGCTTCTGTTTCATTTTTACAACGTCAATTATTTTTTTCAAGGTATTATAAAACTCTGAATCCTCTATGGGCTTCAACAAATAATCTTGAACGCCTAGTTTAATAGCTTGTTGTGCATACTTAAAATCATCATATCCAGAAATAATAATATATTCTGAATCTACGTTGCCAAATAATTCTCTTATCATCACAATGCCATCCATAATTGGCATTCTAATATCGGTAATAACAATGTCTGGATTCAACCTTCTAATTAATTGAATACCCTCTTTGCCATTTTTTGCTTCACCAACTACTTCACAATTAAAATCATCCCAAGGCGTTGTCAAAACCATTCCTCTTCTAATAAACTCTTCGTCATCCACAACTACGACTTTAATCATATTGTATTTCACCCCCTATTAATAAGGTCTGTGTATTGAATATTCCCATCATGTTTATCCCCATTTCTGTTATATAAATATTTTAACCTATCTGTCGTAATATTTCTAGAATTATTTATAGATTCTATATATGTTTATAATATTTCTTTCAAATTAAGCTAAAAAAATCTCTTTTCTGATAATTTACTTATCATAAAAGAGATTTTAAATATTTAGAAATACTTTAATCTAATTATATTTATTTAATAGGCCTCAACAAATAACTCAAAATGGCTTTTTGGATGTGCACAAGCAGGACATAGGTCAAGCGCACTTGTACCTTCATGTATGTAACCACAATTGTTACATTTCCATGTTACCACTGTTTCTTTGCTAAAGACTTGATCCACTTCAATGTTATTTAATAGCTTGCGATACCTTGCTTCATGATGTTTTTCAACTTCAGCGATTTTATTAAATACTACAGCTACTTCTTTAAATCCTTCTTCTTCTGCAATCCTTGCAAACTCAGGATATAATTCAGACCATTCTTCATTTTCACCATTAGCAGCAGCCAAAAGATTAAATTTTGTATCCCCTAAAGCGATTGGATAGTTTGCTTGAATCTCTACCATTTCGCCATTTAAGCTTTCTTTTAAGAATTTAAAAAATCTTTTTGCATGTTCCTTTTCATTATCTGCAGTTTCGATGAATAAATTGGAAATTTGTACATACCCTTCTTTTTTTGCGACAGAAGCATAGTATGTATACCTATTTCTTGCTTGTGATTCCCCTGCAAATGACTTTAGTAAATTTTCAGCTGTTTTTGTTCCTTTTAATGATTTCATTCATTACCTCCATTTATTTTTTTATACATTGTTGACAAGTAACTTTAAAAAAAACGCTTTTTTCTCAATCCGAAAATCTTTTAACCCTTGAAACTTTAATTGGTCAATGTCTATTTCATAAACTGTCTTAATACCGTTTGTAAAATTCCACCATTGCGATAGTAATCGACTTCAATCAAACTATCTAATCGTAGTTTTGCTGAAAACTCTATATGCTTATCGTCTTCCTGGGCAAGTACTTTTATAATTTCTCCCGGAACAGGCTCATTAGATAGACCAATAATGTTATACGTTTCTTTTCCGGATAAACCTAACGTTCTCCAACTTTCTCCTTCTAAAAATTGTAATGGTAATACGCCCATTCCAACCAAATTACTCCTGTGTATTCGTTCAAAACTTTCAGCTATAACTGCTTTAACACCCAACAATAAAACGCCTTTTGCAGCCCAATCTCTTGAGCTACCCGTTCCATATTCTTTGCCAGCTAGAATAATTAACGGGTTGTTTTCTTTTTGATAGTTCATTGAAGCATCGTAAATTGACATCACTTCATTATTTTTAAAATAAGTTGTAACGCCCCCTTCTATTCCTGGTGTTAGCTGATTTCTTATCCTAATATTGGCTAGTGTTCCTCTCATCATGACCTCATGATTACCACGTCTAGACCCATATGAGTTAAAGCCTTCTTTTGGTACGCCATGGTCAACTAGATACGTACCTGCTGGGCTTTTTTCAGAGATATTCCCTGCAGGGGAGATATGGTCTGTTGTTACAGAATCACCCAATAGTGCCAATACTCTTGCTCCTTCTATTGTTTCAATATCACCAACCTTTAACTGAAGGTCTTTAAAGAAAGGTGGTTCTTGAATATAGGTCGATGCTGGATTCCAGCTATATCCTTTTCCTCCACTAATCAAAATATCATTCCAGCGTTCATTAACCTTAAACACATTACTATATTTTTCTTTAAACATTTGTGGATTAATTGCTTTTAATAGTGCTTCTTGAATTTCCTTAGATGTTGGCCAAATATCTTTTAAATAAATTGGCTTGTCATCACCATTATAGCCAATGGGTTCAGTTGTTAAGTCGATATTCACTGTACCTGCAAGTGCATAAGCAACAACTAACATTGGTGACGCCAAGTAATTTGCTTTCACGCCAGCATGGATACGTCCTTCGAAATTACGATTTCCACTTAGAACAGATGCAACTGTTAAATCATTATCTAACACTACCTTACTTACTTCTTCTGGTAATGGCCCACTATTTCCAATACAAGTTGCACATCCATATCCTGCAACGTAGAAACCAAGTATTTCTAAATATTCTAACAACCCTGATTTCTTTAAATAATCTGTAACAACTAAAGATCCAGGTGTTAAGCTACTTTTTACATACCCAGGCTTCTTCAGGCCAAGTTCTACAGCTTTTTTAGCTACTAACCCCGCACCGAGCATAACGTTAGGATTAGAAGTATTGGTACAACTAGTAATCGCTGCAATTACAACAGAACCATTTTTCAAAAATTCTGTATTTTTATTTAAAACCTCCAGTGGGAATTCACGGTTTATTTTCTCTTCTGATAAGCCATATCCCCCAGCTTCTATAGGTGTTCTTATAATTGCGTTAAAGTTTTCTTTCATCGCTGTAAGATGGACCAAATCTTGAGGTCTTTTAGGTCCAGCTAAACTCGGAACAATTGTTGATAAATCTAATTCAAGGGTAGTACTAAAAACCGGATCTTGTGTAGTCGTTGTTCTAAACATTCCCTGGGCTTTATAATATGCCTCTACAAGAGCAATTTGTTCTTCATCTCTTCCAGTAGCTCGTAAATAATTCAGCGTTTCTTCGTCTACTGGAAAAAATCCAATTGTCGCACCATACTCAGGTGCCATATTTGCAACTGTTGCACGATCTGCCAAACTGATATTATCAAGGCCTGAACCGTAGTATTCCACAAATTTTCCAACTACACCAACTTTTCTTAACATTTGAGTAATTGTTAAAGCTAAATCTGTGGCTGTTGCACCTTCACTTAATTTTCCCATTAATTTAAAGCCCACAACATCAGGCGTGATAAAATAGAGCGGTTGTCCTAACATTGAAGCTTCCGCTTCAATACCACCTACACCCCAGCCGAGAACACCGAGCCCATTTATCATCGTTGTATGAGAATCTGTTCCAACAAGTGAGTCCGGGTATACAATTATTTCACCCTCCACATTTTTTGTTGCAGCAACGGAGGCTAAGTATTCTAAATTAACTTGATGCACTATACCTGTCGCAGGAGGCACTACTCTAAAATTATCAAAAGCAGTTTGAGCCCATCGTAGAAAACGATAACGTTCATCATTACGTTCAAATTCCTTATTTACATTGTATGCTAGCGCATCCTTTGTTCCAAAATGATCTACCATCAAAGAATGGTCAATAACTAAATCAACTGGTACAATAGGATTGATTTTTTCCGGATCACCACCACAACTGATCATTGTGTCGCGCATCGCTGCCAAATCTACAACTACAGGAACGCCAGTAAAATCCTGTAATAGAATTCTGGCAGGTATAAAAGGAATTTCCTTTTTTGATTCAATGTTGTTATAATCTAAAATTTGTTGTATATGGTCAAGGGTAATTGCTCTCCCATCAAGTTGGCGAATTGTAGACTCTAACAACACCTTCATAGAAAAAGGCAGTCTAGAAACGATTCCAAAACCTTCCTGCTCAAGTGCTTGAAGTGAATAGTAAATGTATTCTTTATTATTCTCTTTTAGTTTTTGTCTGAGTGATGACATATTGTTTTTTTTCATATTCATCTTCCTTTCATCTATTTTATGGTTATACACCATTATACTACAAAATACCTCCTAAATAAAAATCAATTTAAAATAAGAATGCAATATTTTCATCGATAAAAGCCATAATATTAAAAGTAGCATGAATCTTAAGTTGGAGGTATTCTATGAATAAAGATAATAAATACTTTACAACATTTTTATTAATCCACTTTTTGCCTACCTTACTTTTTCTCTTTTTATGGCTTATTTCAATCCTTCTGTTACATTTTATATGGAATATAAGCATATTCACTAATCAAATGCTATTAATCTATGTTGCCCTATATTATTGGTACTTATTATCATGGAACTTAAAACAAGAGATCCATTCATCTAGAGATCAAATGAACAAAGCAACCAATAAGACTAATAATAACAAATTAACTAATAATAAATTAATTACCATTGAACAACGTGATATTAAACTTTTAAATTGGCAAAATATAAGAATTCTTAACTTCGCACTTCCTCTTATCTTCATTGTTATTGGTCTTTGTATATCCTATTGCTTCGATTCATCCTCTTGGTCCCGATATGACCAAAATAGTATAAGAGTCTATTCTATTTCTGTCTCTTTAATATTGTCAAACTTATTAATCAGTATAAAGTATTTTAAACAAAAACGAAAAATATAAGGGGTATCCCTATATAGCATTACCGTCTATTCTGAGATGCCCCTTATTCATCTATTCATCTAACTTCAAATTTTCCATAATTTTTTTATCAACAACGTTCTTAGACGTATTTATGATATGCTCATTTGTAAGGGCTTCTACCTTTAGATAGTTTCCTTCCCTAATGGCTTCTAAAATATTCTTATGCTCCAAAATTGATTTCTCTGCTCTTTCATAAGAGGATAAGGAAGCTTTCCTAACTCTTTGAACATAATGGTGAAAATCTGATAAAACATGTCTTAATATTTTACTATTAGAAACATCATATAACTTCTCATGAAATCTATTATCGAGTTCATATAATTGTTCTAAATGATTTTTACTTAGATGGAACTCGGAAAGATAAACAATTTCCTCTAACTCTTCAATCTGCTCAGTAGTTATATTTTGTGCTGCCCACTTAGCAGATAGACCTTCAATTAAAGATCTAATTGCATATATGTCTTCAATGTCCTTAGAATTAATTCCTGATACTATAACACCTTTGTTAGGTATACTTGTAACTAAACCTTCAAGCTCTAACTGTCTTATTGCTTCTCTAACCGGCGTACGGCTTACTCCTAACTCCTCAGAAATCTTTACTTCTATTAATGCTTCATTTTGCTTGTATCTTCCTCGCAAAATATCTTCCCTAATTCTATTAAATACTCGTCCTCGCAGGGAATAATTATCAGAAACTTCATTTCCACCAACATAACTACTCATAACATTCCTCCTAAAGCTAATTATAGCTTTTCAATGGTTTCCATGAGGTAGTCAGCAAATGCAGCACTTGTTGCACCAGTTTCTCTGCCAGTTATTACCAATTTCTTTTCTGTATTGCCACATATATCTAAAGCTTTATATAGCTTGTCTGCCTCTTTCGTATAGCCAATATGAGCTAAAAGCATAGCCCCACCTCTTACAACACTTGAAGGATCAGCATAAATATCCCTACCTTCGTCAACCATTCTAGGTGCTGAGCCGTGAATCGCTTCGAACATAGCATATACCTTGCCAATGTTTGCACTGCCTGCTGTGCCAACACCACCTTGAAATTCAGCTGCCTCATCTGTTAAGATGTCTCCATATAGGTTAGGAAGTACCATTACTTGAAATTGGGACCTTCTTTTTTCATCTACTAATTTAGCTGTCATGATATCGATATACCAGTCATCAAATTCTATACCTTCATATTCTTTTGCCATTTCTTTGCAGATGTCTAAAAATTTACCATCTGTTGTTTTTATTACATTTGCTTTTGTAATACAAGTGACTTTCTTTTTACCATTTTTCTTAGCAAATTCAAAAGCTGCTCTAGCAATTCTCTCCGTACCTTGTGTCGTAGCAACTGTAAAATCAATAGCAATATCTTCATCAATATGCACGCCTTTACTTCCAAGTACATATGCACCCTCAGTGTTTTCACGGAAGAAAGTCCAGTCAATACCTTGTTCTGGTACATTAACAGGTCTAACATTTGCAAATAGGTCTAATTCCTTTCTCATAGCAACATTAGCACTTTCAATATTTGGCCATGGATCACCTTTTCTAGGTGTTGTTGTTGGTCCTTTTAAAATTACATGGCACTTTTTAAGCTCTGCTAAAACATCGTCAGGAATTGCCTTGTTTGCCTTTACACGATTATCAATCGTCAAGCCTTCAATCGTTCTAAATTCAATCCTTCCACTCTTTACGTCATCACTTAAAAGATATTGAAGTACTCTTTGAGCTTGTGCTGTTATTGCAGGACCAATTCCATCACCGCCACATACACCAATAATAATTTTGTCTAATTCCTCATATTTTATAAAGTCCTGTTGTTGTTTCATCATTTCAACTCTAGCCAGTTGCTCTTTAATAATTTGTTCAAACTTTGCAATATAATCCATTCTTAATTTTCCTCCAATGTTTTTATACTATTATAGGTGTAATAACTTGTTTTAGCAAGGTATAACAACATATTTTTTATTCTACTACTTTTATATTCAATTCAATACACGCTTTATCAATTTCTCTTACGAGCTCTTCTTCGGCAATAAATGAAACTCTTCCTGCTTCATATTCAGCGTCTACCCATTCCTTTACTTTTGCAATGACTGGACTTTTCTTATCGATTGCTTTGTCCCCTTTTAAGCGATAAAAGGTATTCATCCAATGTGCAATCCCTGATAAACCAGAAGTATCCGTTACCGCTACCCTAACCGGCCTGTTTAACAACTTATCTGTATCAAAAATATTATATATTTCTTCATTTTTCAGTAACCCATCTGCGTGAATACCTGCACGTGTAACATTAAAGTTCTTCCCTACAAAAGGCGTTCTTGCTGGGATTTCGTTTCCAAATTCCTTATCAAAGTAGTCTGCAATTTCAGTAATTATTCTTGTATCAACACCATCAAAACTTCCTCTAAATTGAGCATATTCAAAAATCATTGCCTCTAGTGGTGTATTCCCTGTTCTCTCACCTATTCCAAATAAAGAACAGTTAACACTTGAACATCCATATAGCCAAGCTGTAGACGAATTTTGAACAGCCTTATAAAAGTCATTATGTCCATGCCATTCTAGCATCTCAGAAGGCACTCTTGCATGGTGATGTAGTCCATAAATGATGCCTGGAACGCTTCTTGGTAGAACTGCACCTGGATAACTAACCCCATAACCCATCGTATCACAAGCTCTAATTTTAACTGGAATTCCTGATTCAACACTTAATTTATTTAATTCTGCTACAAAAGGTACAACAAAACCATAAAAATCAGCTCTTGTAATATCTTCTAAGTGACATCTTGGTTTAATTCCATAAGACATACATTCTTTTACAATACCTAAATAATAATCCATCACTTGTTTACGCGTCATTTTCATTTTATAAAAGATATGAAAATCAGAACAACTTACTAAAATACCAGTTTCTTTAATACCAATTGCTTTCGCTAATTCAAAGTCTTTTTTTGACGCTCTGATCCAAGTGGTTACTTCTGGAAACTTATAACCTCTTTCAAGACAACTATAAACAGCATCTCTATCCTTCTTACTATAAATAAAAAACTCACTTTGTCTAATGACTCCCTGATCTCCACTTAATGCATGTAAGTAATCATAAATCTTTACAATTTGCTCGGTAGTAAAAGGTTCTCTAGATTGTTGTCCATCTCTAAAGGTTGTGTCTGTAATCCAAATATCATCGGGCATATTAATAGGTACCAAGCGATGATTAAATGCGACTTTAGGTGCTTCATCATATGGAAATAAATTTCTATATAGATTAGGCTCAGTAACATCCTGAAGTGGGTAGCTAAATTCTGTTCTCTCTAATAAATTTAATCTCTTGTCATAATTAATCATATGTATCCTCCATAATCAGCAACAATGTTCTTATGTATCATTGTATACAATAATACTTTGCGTGTCAAGTGAAAAAGCTAGTACAATTCAATTTCTCATAGCTTATTTACAAACAATTTTTATTGTTTTCTGAATATAAGCATTCTTTTCCACATTATCCACACTCTTATTCACAGTTTCCAAAAATCATATTCCATTTCCATGCAATTTCCTTTTTTTCATCAAATATAGTTATATCCGTATGCATTTTCTCTTATTGTTCCAATATTACCGTTACATCTTTTTCTTCACAAATCAATAATGAGCTTCATACAATATATTATACAAAAGAGAAAGAATACATTGTTTTGAAAGGAGGTATATCATGAATCAATTTTCTTCAGGAAATAATATGTTCTTTTTGTTCTTCTTATTACTATTATTCAATGACAATGGATCACCATGTGGTGGTGGCAAGCAATCCTTTGCAGAAAATAGTTTATTCTTTTTCTTATTGTTATTTATGATGTTATTTGGTGGTATGGGCCATTACTAGGCTTGTCACTTGTAAAAATTGACAGAAAAATTGACTACACGGAAAAGCTATGAAATTTCTTAAAAATGCTTTTCTTAATAGAGACATGTACGTGTCATTTTTCTAAGCTATTACTTATGCGGAGTTGATCAGGGTATTCATCCTCTGCATTCGCTACGAGCTTGTAATCCCAAATAGTAGCGAAGCTACTATAAGCAAAAACGCAAGCTCTACTTGCCCAAGTTAACGCTTGGAAGCCCCTCAGTCTAAGATGGAACTTACTTCGTTAGGTTTAAAACATCTAAAATGCCTAGGTTTTTCCCTAGGCATTTTGTTTTACTTTTCAATTTAAGTACATACTTACTCATTTTTAACAATATATTCATATAACGACTTTATATCAATTAGCCCCCATCCTTGTTGTTCTTGCCCAAATCCCAAATCATTTGTTGAATATTTAAGGCTTAACTTAATATCCTTATTGGTTAAATTAGGATAATCTGATAATAAACGTGCTATAATCCCCGTGACAACTGGTGTTGCCATAGAAGTACCGCTTTTCTTAATATACCCTATGTTTTCTTTTGGATATTGAAATCCATTGAATAAATATGTTGGATTGCAATGGCAGGAAAATATATTAGAACCTGGCGCCACTACATCGGGTTTTTTAACACAACTTTTAGTAGGTCCTCTACTTGAATAATTTGAAATCATGTCACCTAAGATTCTAACTTCTTGTGCATCATCTGAAGAACCCACGGTAATCACTTTCCTGCTAATACCAGGCGTAGTAATTGTACTATTTGATGGACCATTGTTACCCGCGGCACATAATACAACAATATCACGATCCCAGGCAACATTTACCCCTCTTACTAGCGCAGAAGTTTCCCCTTCTAGATCCTCCATACCTACTGATAAGTTCATAACCTGAATATTATACTTCTCCTGATTATCTAATACCCATTGAATTCCTGCTAGAACGTCAGATATATTACCAGCACCATCTTTCCCAAGTACCTTTACTGCAACAACATTGCAAAGTGGTGCAATACCTTCATATTTACCTTCACTTTCAAAGCCGTCTCCTGCAATTATACCTGCTACGTGGGTGCCATGACCATTATCATCATAGGTGTATTGTTGATTGTTTACAAAGTCTTTAAAAGCAAGAATTCTATCGTTTTTTTTTACAAGATCATTGTGTGGATATAATCCAGTATCTAATATTGCTACAGTAACGCCCTTTCCCATGTTACTTGATTCTGCTTGCCAAGAGGCGTGGATGTTCTCTCTAGCAGAATCCATCTGAGCTGTAATATTGGCATCTTGTTCAACTTTTACCACGCCTTTAAGACCTTGGAGTTGACCTATATTTTCTTCATAGATTTCTAAAACATAGGAATTAATCATTGGAAGTGAATATTTTAAGGTTCCTATTTTTTCTAATTCTTCTTTATACATTTCACTTTCTTGACAGTTGACGATGACTTGTATTTTTTCACGTTCACCTACTAGCATCTCATTTTCTAGATGGGCACTTTCTAGGTGCTCATTTATAAGTTGCTCATCTTTAAGTTGCTCATCTTTTAGGTTATTTTGTGCACTCGTCACTTTTTGCCTTAATAATATTGGTAGTAACGGCAATAAGCTCATAAGCCCCATATCCTTTTTATAGCGTTTCAATCTATATGTATTCTTGTATTGTGGGGAATATGATTTAAATATCTGTTTATGTTATAGTGAACTATATTGCAAACGCTATTATAATAGTGAGCCACTTTCAGCAAAAACGATTATCAATTTTTGAGCCACTCCATTAAGTTTTCCTGTATGATGATACTAATAAATCATCGTATAGGAGCGTGAAAGGCATTATAATTGACTTGGACCTTTGAATGATAAATAACTTAAACAAAAAAAAATTTCCCAAAATCACCTATGAGTCAAATTTTGCTCTAGATTGTTTTTTTATATGTCTCTTTTTGGCAAATATTCCTACCAAATAAGCTGAAATTATAGTTAAATATGTCATAGAACCACAATAAAATACAAGTTTAATATCTGCAGGTATTCTTATAAACTGTCTTAATCCATATATTGGTCCAAACGTTATAAATACTGAAGGCAGACTTACCAATATCTCATCAGTATAATATCCCAGAGCAAATAAGAGTACCCCTATACCCCAATATAAACTGTTGAAAAGCAAATACCACTTTTCCTTATAATATCCACATTGTAAACTTATTCCGCTCCATATAAAAATATATAATATCGAGAAAAAGTTTGTAATGGGTCGGCATGGACCCCATTAAATAAGCATTAAAGTTAATAAACGATGAAAGGATTGTAATACTAAATAGTAGAATTAGTTTCTTATTTCTATTGATCATTTATTATACCTCTTAATTTGTTGGTAGAGAACTCTTTACCAATGCAAGATAGTTTGTTTGTTTTTTAAGAGTAATTGCAATCCCACTATGATGATCTTTAATTTTTGCTGAATGCTCAGTGACATCCCAATAATCATTTGATCCATATACACGATAACCATACCATTCATATATGTATTCAACCACTCCATCACATCTCATTGAACTGATTTCATCTGGTAAAATTATATCTATTCTTCTATTGTAGACGAGTTGCTAACATTCGTATTCTTATTTATAAAATTAAAAAAATTCTGAAAAGTAATCATCCCCAAAGCTATGCTACCGATGCCCGTTAACATATTTCTAGAATTTGCAATCCAAGTCGGATAAATTTTTTCATATATTTCAGGTGCACCAAAGAGGGCGCTAACTCCACTTAAGCTAAAATAGATAAATGAAAAAGCAAATATAATCTGAATTGTCAATTTCATTGTTTTCAATTGTTTCGAAAGTGAAGTAATCATGATGCCTAATATTATATACGCACCAATCGATAACCAATAGCCAAATGTAATATATTTATAATCATATGTCATTTGTAATTCCTTATTAAAAATGGCAAGAATGTTTCCCAAAAAGTGACTCCCTAATATGATTATACTGTTCCAAATGATAAAATACATTAAATTTCTTTTCATTATTTTCCAAACCTCCACATAAGGATATTTTTATAGGCCTTGTCAATTTATTAGCTCAAACTTCCCACACACACTGATAAAGTGTTTTCATAGGAAATGTTATTTTCAAATCTTAACTAAAGTCTAATTACACTCATCTAAGACAATAACAGTGTGCATGATAATATGATACGCTGCATCGACTTATCTGAACAGACTAAGTTATACAATTTTCGAAATTCTTGTGTCATTCGTTCAGACCGATATCAATACAGCTTATTTAAAGAAAACAATGAACTGATTGCCTTAATGTTGGTGCCTAAATGTCATCAATATGGTTTGAGTACTAACTACTCAAACTTCGCACATGTATAAGTTATAATATGATTTAGACGTACGAAGTTTGCGTCAATTAGCAATTAACTATGCTATTAAAATGGTGAAGGCCACATTGAACCAATTACTATTTCATTATGAAGGCTAAATATCCAAGTGCTTGTTCCTCTTTTGATTTTTACTGACTGGTTTATACCACAAAATCCATGCGCACTAGGTACTGTAGATACATAGTTAGTAAATGAGTAAGAATAATTAAAAGTGTTAGCTGTTGGAGTTTTCTTTACCCAAAGTACGTCATTATTCATATCTTTATTTGCTGCCACAACTTCTCTATTGGTGATTGAGAATATTTCTGGGTCTATAACTTGAAATTTGCCAGAGCTGCTGCTAGTCAACTTATAGGCATAAGATCCATTTACAGATTTTTTATCGTACTTAATAGTCGAAGACATATATACACCATAACTATCATCATATTCGCCTTTAGACTGGCTACCTGCTACTGCTACTGCTACTTGATTCAATGAAGCAAGCATTAGTCCAGATGATTTATTTAAACCAATAGGCGAATCTGATTCATCGTCATAGATGACGTATCTAGAAACATAATCTGTTTGTAGCTTCTCAACTTTAGTACCATCGACTACTTCAGTTGATAGTACTGTAGTATTTTCATACTTTTCAACTTTATAATCTTTTTTTCCCTTTTCATCGTGGACAATTTCCTCGCCCACCTTTGACAATATGTTCGGAATAATCCCAAATGACATGGTCCACTGTTTCACTTACCGGTGCATTGGTTTTAATCCGTGTATGTCGATTGTAATACGATTCACTTCATCTGGCTTATCATTGCCATCGAAGACAAATAGGTTCTCTATGCCAAGTTCTTCCCTTAATAGATCCGAAAGATCCGTACCATCGATTTCATATTCCGCACAAAGAGATCCTCTAAATGAAAAATCTCTGTCCTCTTCGTTGGTTATAGTCATTTCCCATGAATCTATGTCCGTAGCAAAAACGTCATCAAACTCTCCACTGAAAAACCGGCTAAAGGCAGAAAAAATGATTTTCAGTGCATCTAGGTCCGCCTCAAGAACTTTCAGGCTCTTCTCATCGCCATGACCGATAGCATGAATAACAAGCACACATTTTTCTACACCTTTAAGATGCTCCTATTCAATAAGTCTTTCCACGCAGCCTGGGTTTAAGTATGGATCTTGTGAATTCAAGTTTAAAATCACTTTACTCTAGGCATACCATATTGGAGAAGGTGCAAACAGCAAATCGTAGGATGCTCCAATACCTTCTTGATTGTTCTCAAAAACTAATGTAAATCTCATAGTCTCTTCCTCCATATTATATTTAATGATGTCAATCAATCTCCATATGATCAAATAACTGCATTTGAATGATTTCTTTTGATTCCGTTTTTTCATTTCGTATTGTATTAATGAACTGACCTTTTTCATTCTTGGTTTGTTCAATAATCATGTGTTTATCAAATAGTATCTGTGCTGAACTTGGTACATTATGCGCAACACATAGTAATTGAGCATTGCTCTTATCTAAGAATCGCCTTACTGGTTCCCAAAGTTCTATAGATGAAGCTGAAGCAAATGGATTATCCAAGAATATAAAAATAGGCGCTTTCATTTTATCACTAATAATTGTTACATTATTGAAATATTTTATCATGGTTATGGCAAACATAACGTAGGTAACATAACTTTGTCCTGATGATGCTGAAAGTTGCCCCCATCGATAATATTTAGGCTTTTCTTGTTCGATTTTTAGTATCTGAATATTTAGTTTTTCAAAATCAATACCATACTGCATGATATTATTAATGCTTAGTCGATTCTTGATGTCTTTTTTAGTCATACCCTCATTTTGAACAGAATTTGCCAATTCGTACACATAGGCTTTCAGGCGACTTAGCGCAATATCATTTTCTATCCTACAGCTATTCTCATCGCTCAAATTGATTCTAAATGACTCCTTCGTATACTCTCCGTACTTAAACTTTGAATATTCAGGAATTTTTGCAATCTCATCCAATATTGTTTTAAGCATTCTGAACACTTGCTCAGCAATCTCTTCATCAAGTCGGCCTATATTATCTATCGATGTTTCAAGATTTCGTATCGTTGAACGGATTATATCAGCTGTCTGATTAAGGAGTTTTATCAGCTGCGTTGTTTCATTAAATGACTGTTTGTTGTTAAGGTATTCTTTTAGCTTGGACTTCAGTTGCTCGCTGACACTCAGTTTCTGTATAGTAATATCAAGCTTTTTGATTTCTGTATTGATTTTACCAATAGCTTTATCATAATCTACTTTGACAATTGCATAACTTCTATGCATATCTTCATATGAATACTTGATATCAGCTTGCTTAGCTGTTTGCCATTTTAAGAAGTTTGTATCGCAGAAAACTTTATACTGCTTAAGCTCGCTATCATCATTTCTCTGCTTATCTTCTACCTCTATGATGGATCTTTTATTCGCATTTTGTTGATCAATTATTTTTAATACTGCAACTTTGCATTCCCTCTCAAGACCTGATAATTCAAAGGAATCCATTGCTTGGAATTTTTCAAAATATACTGTAATCTTTTCTTCTTGTTTTTTATAATTATTCCTACAAGATATCACTTCAGCTTCCGCTGTGCTTTTCTCTTCTTCAAGATGCCCTTTTTTGTCGGTTAATTCCTTTATTTTCATTTCTAAGAGCTCAAATTCTTTTGAACTTATCTTTTTGACATTGTTCAGTCCATAAATTTCTGTGAACTCAACCTTGGAAAATCGATGGTCATCTCGGATTCCCTTCATATAATTATCTAGTTTTCTTTGTTGCTCGACTAAGTCCTCATAATTTTGGACTTTAATATCAAATGAGCGTTTAGCTGCCAGAAACTTACTGTACATATTAGTAATGTCCTCAATATCTACAAAGTCAAACCTGTCATCTTTATATCCTTCTGCATCACGAATGTACTCATTGTATTTTCTGATATTTTCATTAACTCTTGCAAGAATTTCAGCAAATTGTTTCTTTTCTTTTTGAGCTTTACTAATATCTGCTTGATTATTATCAAGATCATATTCGACTTCAGCTTTTTCTTCAATTATGCCTTTTAATTGTACTGTTATTTTCTTAAGCGTTTCATCCAAGAACATTTTTTCACTTAGCAATTTATGCTTCTCAAAAACTTCGATTTTTTCTTGCTCAAGTTGTTTTTGTTGATTTTTGAGTTTTTCAACTTTTAGTTCTAGCTCTCTTATCAATTGTTCTTGACGAAGCTTTTGTGCTTTTAGATCAGAGATTGCATTCTCTAGCTTTTTCACCTCATCAAAATACTTAGCTGTCAATTTCTTTGGGTACTTATGAACATGCATACTCATCAACTCAATTTGTGATTCAATGATTTGTTTTTCCTCACCTAGCATTTTCAGCTTTACTGACAGCTTGCTAACTTCATTCTTCCTGTCATTAATAGCTTCTTTAGGATTTAGAAGATTCTTATAATACTCTCCATTGCGCGTAAGAAGGTACATCGATTCAAATTGCATACTATCATCAATCCTATTTATGACAGACCAAGGCATTATAACAAAATTTTCTTTTGCAACTGTTACACTTACAATTTTCTTGCCCATGGAAACCCGGCTATAATCTTCATCCGGCACAATGACAACTTCAGCGAACCCAGGGAATCGGTCTAGTATTCTAATAGCCTTATCTTCCTCCATTTCTCTTAATAGATCCGAACCGAATCTGGCAAATTTCCAGTCACCAATTACAGAATTCAACGCATCATACTTTGATCTTGTTCTTAGAAATCCATAGTCTTCGAGTATCGATATTTCACTTTTTAAATTTTCTATCATTTCATTGATATAAGCTTCATTTCTAATAAGTTGCTCAATTTGTGATCTCAATTGTTCAGATGATTCTATTATATTAGATTCACTAGCTGTTGTTTTAAGTTTAACTTCCTGCAATGAGGCCTCATACTCATCAATCCAGTCTGTTTTTTCTTTTAAATTTTTCTCTCTCTCCCAAATGATTGATTCTGTATTTTCTTTATCTTTACCAGTTGCAATTTGATCCGTGTTATTTTTTGATATAGCTTCTTTGACCTCACTCAGCTCCTCTTCCATGCTTACCTTAAGTTCTTCTAACGTAGCTAGTTCATCTTCATCAAAGAGTGAATTACTATAATGAGGGAATGTACTGATATCCTTTTCAATATCAGCCCATTCTCGCTCAGCCTCATATTTTTGATCATTCAACTTTAAAAGGCTGCTCTTACACTGGTCGATTTGGTTCTCCAATCTGCCTTCCGCTTTTTTTAAGTGACCCAATACGCGTTCATTTTCATCACGACGTTCTTCATGACCTTTTCTCTCAATCTCAAGATTACTTTTTTCATTTTCTGCAAGCTTGCATATGGTATTGGCAAGTTCAGAAGCAACCCTTTTTTCGTCATAATTTTCACTAGTGAGCTTTTCAAGTCTTTCATCTATTCCAATTTTATCTGATTCATGTTGCTTATAGTCAATGACTAAATTGATTGCTTCAAGCCTTATTCTTTCGTAGTTCTTTTCATCAATCTCATCGGTGAGTTGATTCAGCAAATTCTTCTTTTGCAAAAATATCTTCTCTAGATTTTCAAGTTCAATTTGAATCTTCCGAATTCCAATATTCTCAAGTTCTTTGTCCAGAATACCTTTTTTCTCTTCCAGCCTAATCCCCTCTGCCTCGTGGTATCTATGTAATTCTTCCATTTGTCGAAGCGCAAATGTATAAACAGCTACTTGTTTCGGATATTCACTCAGATGTGTATCATATGCCTCAAGAATATGAACTTTTCCATTCACAAATTCAATGAAAGTTGAGATTTCATCACGCAATCTTTCATATTCTGCTTTATCCGCTTGAAACTTATTAAGTTCATTCAAGCTCTGGGATTTTTCAAAAAGAGACTCAGCCAATTGACCAGATCTATCAACTTTTTCTAGTTTCATAACGAAAGCTCTTGAATCAAGTGCCTTCTCCGTATTTGGCACAATAAAATTCATCAGTAGATCTTTGGGCTTTCTACATTTCTCTTCAAAAAATTGTTTTATAAAGTTTTCATCCTTATTGATTTCTCTTAAGAATTCGAAAACTTCTGAATTAATACCAAACCGCTTCAACTCTTGGTAATACTTACCCTTCTCATTTTCAAATATTTGTATATAGAAAAACCGGCCATGCTTTTCACTTTTCATTTTACCTTGTAAGAATTCCTTTAAGTTCTTATAGCTTAAAGGCGTGATGCTTTCACCTTCGTTCTTACATAACGGCAGTGTATCCATTGACAAAGAATCTGTTTCTAAATTATTGCCTGCTATGACATAATTCATGTATTTAAGACCAAGATCTGTGCTATCAACAGAATCCAGATTATCATCACTATTTCTCGGCTCAGCCATTGCAGCAAAACCCAAATATAAATTGTTGAATTGATGTCCTTCAATACTAAAGTGAGATACCGTATGCACAGTAGATCCGCCAGTTACTCCAGCAAACAAATTTACGACTTGATTCTTATCCGAAAAATAAGAATTTGGCAAGATTGTCTGAAATAACATCTGCGCTGCTAAAGTCTTCCCACCGCCATTCTTCATATCAAGCAATGCATTCTTTCCATCAACAAAAAAGCATTCATTGGGGTAAATAATCCTATTATGATTTGCATGTACATTAACTAACCTGAACCCTTGCAATTTTGCCATACTTCACCCTTCCTTTACCGATTTATCATTTATTCTGTAATCATATTATCCAAATAATCATATATTTCGTTCTGAATCTCATCATCATTATAAGCATTAAGAATAGTAGCATTAAAGCGTTCTGTAATATATATCGCTTTGTCTCCATTCATTTCAACCAATTGAATCAACTCTTGGCTTTCCAAGAACCGGAGTGTTGTATTAAGAAGTTGAATTTTTGAGGTTTTACCATATTCCTTTTTACTATCGCCTTCACCTTTATCAAGCTTTACTCTCTGTAAGTCCATCCACTTTTTAACCACTACTTCAAAGTTATATGACTGTTCGTATGAAATTTCCTCAAGATTTACCTGTTCAGCAAGAATTTCAATTTTTTTATCAATAACATCCATCAAATCATTACTCTTCAGAAATGATTTAATTGGAGACGGACTTGCTTCTGGAAAAAACTCGGTTATTACATTTGCAATGATAAAGAGTGCAGTATAAAGATCTTCATTTTTGAAGTGGTAGTAGATTTCCTTACGCAACTCCTCATTTGTATATCCAAATGTTCTCATCCCAGGCACCGGTGATACATAGAAAATACCGCTTCTTTCATTGAGAAAAAGTCCCAACGTTTGGCATATTTTCTCCAAATCACCGAGAACATCTCCATCACTAATTATATTTTCATGGATTATCGGAAATTCATCTCTAGAAAGGCTGCCCTTTTCGATGAGTATTTTTAATGCATTCCCAACTGCTTCGATATTTTTAGCCATTCTACAAACTTCCTTTCTCAATCAAACGAATTTTTATGTTTCCAATAGTCCTATCCATATCTCCATTAATCTGTATCTTCTTCATTGGTTCTGTTGATACATGAATTTCAGCATTGTAATCCATTTTTAATTTATCAAACCAGAAAAATGTCAATAATTCTTGAACTTGAAATACCTCAATAGGTTTATTCTGAATCCATCTATTTTCATTCAATTGAATAACTTGAGTATTTTCAGTACCAAAGCCGTTTTCTCTTTGAGCATCAGGTAAATAACTCAAGCTTAACAAAAAGCTCAAGAAATCTATGGATGAAATTGCCACACTACCTTTTCCTTGTTCCACATAAACCAAGAAATCCGATACATCCTCAATCTCTGAATCTATTTTTGTCAAGTATTCAATCAATAGCTCAAATAATTTCAAATAATTATTTTTCATTCGACCTTCAAAAAGCGCTTCATAGTCCTCATGCTTTTGCGTCTTGATATTAATCTCTTCTACCGGAATGTTATCAAATTGTCTTGAAACCTTCTGTCCTGCTAAAGCCGTAGTTAATCCGAAGCGCTTATTTCGTTTAGGCAACAACAAAGGCTGAATCGAGTTTAAAAATGCCTCTATAGGAGTATCCACTTTGGACAATTCTTCAAAATGCTCTTTCAAGTTAAACAAACTAAGGAAAATATTGATCATCGATGATTTGTCAATCTCCAGCATCTCCACTGGCATTTTTGAAATCTCATTCGTATAGACTGCCTGAAGATTTGAACTCTTTCCTAATTCAATTTCTATAGCCTTTAGCACCTCAATATCTTCAGGCGTCAGCTTAATATTGTTATTCTCTAAGTACTCACTTTCTTTATACAGCTGTAAGCGTTCTTTAGCTCCCTCGTAATGACTTGACTCTTCACTTCTAAGTTCATAGAAATCACCCCAGTATTTTTGATATAATCGGCTTGCTTCATCCCTTCCATATCGGTTCATCGACAGAATCTCATTTTTAACATCCAACTGTCTCAACGTTTCCAGGTTAATATTTTTAATTGTATTTAAGGCAGCTCTATATTTTTTCTTCTCCAATTGAAGTTTGAACAGATACAATGCCACTGTCAACTTAGCTTCTTGAGGTATTTCTTTTGATGAAATGAGAAATTCTAATCCTTTATCCGTAATCTTAAAACCCTCATCCTTCAGACTATAATCAATGTAGGCAATCTTTACTGATTTCGTTGCTCTTATTTCATGATCATAGTATTCAAATTTTATTGGATCGCCATTTGGTTTTGCACCCTGAAGCTTTGATATCAAATTTTCTGCAATTTCATCAAGATTATATTCTTCTTTATACTCGATTCCGATCAAGTAATCATATATAAAAGACTTAATTTCATATACCTTCATTGCATATGAATTAAGACGTCCTTCTTCAACCATGTATATAAGGAGTGCTATAAGCAAATTTCCTACTTCAAATGCGTAAGATGTTGTCGTCACAATATAAAAATACAAGGAATATATGCCTATAATCTCTTGCCTACTGCTCGCATCAGAATAATCTATATTGTAGTTCATCCATAATCACCTTCATATCATCATAATTTAAAGCTTCTTGAGGTATACATCCATCGTTTTCTAGGATTGACATAACAACAGACTTGTCTTCATCAAATAAACTTAAAAGTATACCTTCAGACTTTGTTTTGTCTATCTGTCTTTTAAAATTTAAAGACCTACCTTCATCTTTGAGAAGGTGATGATACAGTATTTTCGATAATTTAATGTTATACTCTGGATAACGTTCAATCAGAGATCTTGCTATATCAAAGCCTTCTTGATCTACATCACCATAGTAGAAAAATGTTCCAACGTGCTCGAGTCCGTAGATATGTAAAAAACTAAAAATTTTAACTACCGCTCTACCTTCACCAAATATTATTCCTTTAATATTTGTCTGTCTTTTGCTTAGCAGACGCAACAGCGTAAAGCATGTATCTTTGTTCTCAATAACTAAAACAGCATCACCAGTTGAAGAAGTTGGAAAATAAAACGGGGATATTGTATCAGCACCACTTAAGCATGCTATGTCTAGTCCCAGCTTACTGAGTATCTTTTTCCCATCGACTGAAGATTTAACTGGCTGAGATAATGCTTTTTCGTCTCTAAATATCTCATAAGCTATCTCATTCAGTGTTAACTCGTCTGATTTGTTTTTCAGATAGTCTCTAAGTCTTTCGATATGTTTCAAATCCTTACGATATTCATCTGTATTTTTCAAATAATAAGATGCATCCATTCCTAAATCAAAACGAATCAAATCAAAGGACATATTTTCTGATTGCCCTGCAAAATTCCAATTGTTTATGGTAATTCTTCTATGAATGGTATCAAGGTTCACTTCGCCTTTTTTACTTCGCGTAATTTGTATTATATTATTGTCATTCAACTCTTGCAGTTGTTGTATATACTCACGAACCTCTTCACGAGACCATTCATAAAATGGCTTTTTCCTATATTCGTAGGCTAGTTCGTAAATATCAATCGTTTTCTTTCTGCTTTTCTTTAATATTTCTATCATACACTCCACCTCCGTTAATCAGCTCATTACTTTTCTTATGGGTCACAAACTTCGAACATTGTACGGCATCTACCAAGAATTTCAGCTCCGGCAACTCAAATAATCTGCTAGCCACATAGTAGTCTGTCGTTTTACTTTTCCGCATGGCTATATCGAGACCATAATGTCTAAGCGCTTCTAAGTCATCATAGATAGATTTGCGTTCAGCTGTAATGCCATACCGATTCAATTCATCAATCATATCGCTAATCGTCATGGTATTTTCTTCATCGGTATTCTCATTTAACATTTTAAGCAAGTATATCAGTTTCAGTTTTTGGTGCTAGCTTTTGGCCATATCAATCACCTCAGAGATTTTTTCCAAATAATAACACCTCTAATGAATCATATTATCAGGAGAGGTATCCATTAAAACGGATAGTGATTATAAAGTTTGTTTCAATTTGCCGATATGTTTCTTCAATGCATCATTTAAGCGAATCATATGCTCTATTAAAAATTCCTGCATCTCAGGCCAATCATCATCGTTAAAGACATTGACACCTTCTAATATAGATGTAATTCTAGACATCTTTTTATCATCAAGTCGCTGCCACGATAAGTCTTTTCCAAATGCCTCTTCAATTTCATCCTTATGTGCGATTAGTGTATCGTAGATTGCTTTATTATCCTCTTTGACCGATTTATTGATACCTAACTCAACCGCAGCGTACTTCTTGGTAATAACAAAGCTATAACCAAGCCCACTCATTCCTGCCCCAGCCGTGAGCCAATGATCGTAATGGTTTGCTTCTGTGCTAATACCACTATACAACTGTGAGCGTGCATTCATCTTAGGAAGTAGCTCATTCCAGAAACGATTACGAATAATTTCCCTTTCAGCTATTTCTGCTCCAGTTACAATCTCATCATGCGCTTTTTCATCTAAAGATATCGTAATATCTGCCACATCTTTTACCGGGATGATCTGTTCAGTATCAAGCAACAAATGCCCCTCAAAAAGATATGGTATTACCTTGATGCACTGAATCTGAATCCTAAACTTTCTTGCCCATAAAACAGTCGATGTTACTTCTTTTCGGAATTCTCTGGCTACAAGTATGATTCTCTGGGACAAATCATGGTTCAGCTGCACTTCATCAAAATCTGATTTGTTCAGGAAGTCACAGATTTTGTCTTCAGCAACAATTCCAGGCTCAGTCTTATTCAGATATTCTTGATAAATCTTCCGAATGCCATCCTTAGCAAGGGTTGAGCAATAGGATGCATATTTCATTGCCTGCCATGTAACATCTTTCCCGGAATCATCCAACTTATTTTCAATGATGACAAGATTACCTTTGCGATCGATGGCGAGCAAGTCCAGTCTTTCATTGGTATCTGAAAAGCCACTAAATTCTTTCTGAATAATGAGTAACTCTTCTCCCAAGATAGCCGGTTCCTTGACAATCCATTCCTGCAGATCATCACGTTCCTTTAACCCTAGTGCTGAGAAGGTAATTGCTTCTATTTTTTTTGATTCTTTACTGTTCGTATTGATGATATACATATGTCACCCCTTTTCAAATTTTCTGGTAAGGTTCAAATTCTATACTACTATCACTTTACCATCAATTTCTTTGACCTTTTGACTTAATTTCAATTGTTCATAGGCCTCCAACATAGAACTGTTTATTTTCTCTGATTTTCTTTTAAATCCATAGGCTCTTGCCGTTTCTGAACAAATTGAGTCTACTGTAGCTCCCACACAAATTTTGGCCACATGATACATTGCAACAGCAAGTTCTTCAGTGTTAATATGCTGAATTGGTCTGGTGTTATTTTGCATTGGCTTAATAACAACTTCCTTATTCGGCAAAAGAAAATCACCTTTTTTAATGACATGGTTCTTCAAATATGGAAGTTTATAATCGACTTCTTTTCTAACGGTCGATGATACTTTTTCTAGCCCAAATAACGGTGCAATACGCTTACATAATAAATCATAATGAACAGGGTACTCTTTGTTAACAACTTCCAAAATACAATCACCAAGATCTAAATAACCACCTGAATTTCTTGGGAGACTATTAAAGTTTGCATCATCTCTTATCTCAAATTGATACGGGTTATCGTTCTCTTCTTCCTGAACATCTTTAATATCAATCGTTAAATATGATTGCTCCGTATTTTTACGGTCCGATATTTCAATACTTTCAATATTGAAATTATCCGTTTCATGATTATAATCAAGTAGTGCTTTTTCAACGGCTTCGACTAATTTTTCGCCTTCTGTCACAGGATCTTTAATCCAGTCAGTAGACCAGATTCTATAAATACTCCATCCCATATCTTCCAATACAGATTGTCTTAGTCTATCTCTTTCTCTGGCTGTTCTTGCTGAATGATAAGCAGCACCATCACATTCAATACCCAGTACATATTTACCACTATGGGTTGGATGTTTTATAGCTAGATCAATACGATAGCCGGAACAACCAATTTGAGTTCCTACGTGATATCCTTTTCTATCCAGATAATTGAATACGGCTTCTTCGAATGCTGAATCATGTTCTATAATACTATTCTCAATGGTTTCAGAAAGTAATACAGAAGGACCATTGATTGCAAAATCAATATAACTTCTCAACAGCTTTGGTCCATCTGAAGACACTCTATTCAAGTCAATATCCGTCGGCATAATAGATCCCACAAGTTTTACATTGTGTTTTGCTCTTGTAATAGCAACATTCAAACGTCTTTCCCCACCTGATTTACTTAATGGGCCAAAGTTCATATGCATCTGTCCACCTTGAGGGGGTTTTGCATAGCCGATACTGAAAATTATTGTATCTCTTTCATCACCTTGAACATTTTCCAAATTTTTAATGAAGAATGCTTCTACCAAATCTTCCTTGAAGAATTTTTCATACGTTGGATTTTTCATCCTAAGCTGTCTTACAGCGCCATCGATTGCCTGTTGCTGAACTTCACCAAAGGCTATGACACCTAATGATCGGATTGGACTTTTTCTAAAATTTTCAAATACCATCTCAGCAATTTTTTGTGCTTCAATAACATTACCCTTTTTCCCACCACGATCATAAAATCCTTCTTTTACGTAGATGTATTCAACGCCGTGGTCTTTTACTTTTTCCACATTAGATGGGAAAGTAACCAGCTTATTCTTATAAATCTTTGCATTTGAAAATGCAATCAGATGTTCATGTCTGCTTCTGTAATGCCATAAAAGTGTTCTTTCCGGCAGCAGGTTAGCTTCATCCAAAATTGATTCATAGGCATACACATCATCCATTTCATCATCTTCGTCATTGTCAAAGTCTTCATCAGAAACTGATGCTGAGAAAAAATTAGTAGGCGGAAGCTGCTTGCTGTCCCCGGCAATAATCACTTGCTTCGCCCTCGAAATTGCTCCAATGGCGTTCTCAGTATTGATTTGCGATGCCTCATCAAATATTACCATATCAAATTCATAGCTTTCTGATTCAAGAAAAATGCTAACAGAAAGCGGTGACATCATTAAACATGGTTTTAATGTCAGTAACAGATTAGGAATTTGGGCAAACAACTTTCTGATGGGCATAATTCTTCTTTGTTTACTTAATTCCCTTTTCAAAATGCTGATTTCATCCGCGCCATTGGTGAACCTAGAAAGTGACGGTAAATTTTCAATAAGTTTCTTCTTAATTCTGGCTTTAGCAATATCCAATTGTTCTTTGTCGAGTGTAGAGAATTCATTTATAATAAAGTCCTGATTTCTTCTTCTAAAATTCATAACCTCCGGATATTGAGGCAGTATTGCATCCAGCCATAAACGATAGAACCGCTTTTTAAACACCGGTATGATTTTACTGGTTTCAATCTGCATTTCCTTGATTTTGTTAATGTAATCTTCAAGCCCTTCGTTCACACAGTTTTCCTGCGCAGTTCTAAAATCAATCCATTCCTCAAGACTTGCAAGACCATTCTTACATTTGTCAATCCTTCCAAGCAACGCATTAATAGTACACTCTTGCAGCACATCTTTTTCATCAAAAAGTGCCAAGACCCATGTGAATTCTCGATCGATTTGCTGCAATGAATCGTTTACCTCCGATAAAAATCTACCGCATAAACTTACTTTATCACTACTTCTACAGATGTTTTCTATAAATTCCACATTAATACCATACTTTTCAATTGTTTTTCTAAAGTCACTGGCCCATTCCAGAGTTTTCGTCACTTGTGTCCAGTCTGTATTCAGCCCACAATATAAGCCTTCATAGTGATTCTTTAGCTTAATATCATTTGATTCAATCAAATTCGTCATTTCTTTCAGATCGTTCAATGAAACAAGTCCTAATTCGAGATTAGAATACTGTTCCAACATTGCTGACAACGTATTTAGGTCTGTATTTTTACTTTCATAGGCTTCAAAGAACTGCATTTGATACTCTTTTGTGTTTTCAGACAGCCAATCGGATATTTCTGCCATTTGCTTTAATATTATAAGTGTCTGCACAACTGTTTCATCATCGTTTTTTTTGACAATTGATTTATATTTCCCTAGAATCTCTTTCTTATCCAATTTATATTGTTTTTTGAAAATCTTGAAGAATGATGTATACTCCGTTTTATATCTTAAAAACATCGACTGATAATCAATGTCAAGAATTTCATTTTCAAAGGTGCTCAGTAAGTCATCCTTTAGTTCACGATATTCATTAAGTTTACTGCTCAGGGTATTATATAAATTTTTAGCCTTTTCAAAGCTACCTGTTCTATTCCAAGTTGCATAGGATTGATTCTTAACGATATATTCATTCCATTTTTGAACAACATGGTCAATCTGGCTTGAAGTTAACAGTTCACGATCTTCACTTCCGATCAGATGAGATTCCACATTTTCAATCATATGATAGACAGAAAATAAATTCTCTTTTGTTTCAAGGTATTTCATTTTGAGCGCTGAGAATTCATCGATTTCTTTAAAGAGCCCTGTCAAATCATCACTTGTTATCCAACTAACAGGAACTAATGGTGAATGTGAAGAAACTTCCAAAACTTCAGATAGATTCTTTAACCCTACATATGAATGAAACCCTTTTATGCCAAGAGTATTTTCAATGGTATTTACTAATTCAATCGCCTTTTCCAGCTTCGGCATCAGGTTTTTCAGATTGGAACTTATATCATGCCTCAATTCATTTGTAACGGCTTGAACATTTGCACTGTTCCAAGGATTTGCCTTATAATCATCTATCATTTTCCCTAATGTATGAACGAATTGATTTAGCAGGTTTATAAACCGATTGTATTTTTGAGATGTTACCTCATTAATACCTGGTACACTGAAAATAATATCCTCATAGATATTCAGGTTTGCCAATATACCATTAACCTCATATATCGTCTTTTCTAGAGTTAATACTTTTGTATGGATAGCATTGATATAAGCGTTTAGCTTCTCTTTGTCTGTCTGTAATTGATCGAGTTTTTGAAAAGCTTCATCATTCAATTTAACTGTATTTTGAGTAAACTCAAGAACCGTGCGAAGTTGTTCCAAGACTTCTTTCTTATTTGCTTTATGGCTATGTAAGGTTAGACAAAAATCTTCTAATCCTGACATGGATAATCTTCTGTGCACGACCTCTAACGCTGCCATTTTTTCTGATACAAATAAAACCTTTTTCCCATCTGCAATGCTTTCTGCAATGATATTGGTTATAGTTTGGCTTTTTCCAGTACCTGGAGGGCCTTGCAGTACAAAGCTAACGCCTTTCTTTGCGCTTACAATCGCATCCTGTTGACTTGAATCCGCATCAACCACTTGGAATACATCGACCGGTTTCGTTTGTTTATCATGATCAAAGTTGTTGATACTATCGACGTCATAACTGGATGCGCTTGCATCTCCTGAAATAGTCCTGATTACATTATGAGCCTTGATTTTATCCTTATGTTTATCAATATCTCTGTACATGTTTATTTTCAAAAATGACAGCAGACTAAGACTGGCATCCTCAACCAAATCCCATTTGTTTTTCGATATGAGTTCCCTTATTTGATTAAAATAAGACTTCAAATCCTGATCTTCATCAATTTCGGGTAAAATAATACCGAAGTCATTTTCCAATTTATATTTCAATGTTGGGTTAATAACAATTTCGTCTTCATGAATGTTAAGAATATATGGATCATTGATAGATTCTATCGTTAATGATGCCGGCACTAACACAAGCGGCGACATCAAATACTGTTCTGATATTCCTGACTCGGTCCATCTTAAGAAACCAAAGGACAAATATAGAATATTAACACCAAGTTCTTCAACAGCTGTTTTAGCTTTTTCTCTTAGTGATCTTAATGTCCTATGCTGTTCTTTAATTGTTTGATTGGTCTGAATATAGCTTTGCATTTCAATAGGTTCATCGTCTATCAAGCTCAATTGCTCACTATTTGTATCAGATGATTCTTCGTCAAAAAAAGGAAATTCTATTGCCCTTTCATTAATGACAAAGTCCTGCCATAGATCCAAAATATCAGGTTTAACGATCTTTAAATTTGACCTTTTGGTCTCTTTATAATTGATTAATCGGTTTCTTTTTCCAATGTCAAGCAATTTGTTTTTCCATGCTTCCAATTTTAAATCTATGACGGCCATATCTACACTCCCTGTCTACGAATAATTAATTCTGTTATTTTAATTTCTTTGAGAAACATATTTTCAAATACATTCTACATAATCAATGGATTCCACGCCACACCCAAAGCTTTAAACACAGCTCTCTAAATATTACAAATGATATTTCTAAAAGAACCCATTAGTTCCATCGGCACCGTCGACAGCGTCAACTAATGTCTAGGTGATTCCGATACCATTTAAGTCCTGGTGTTAATCAGATATTCGGATCGCCTTTAAATCATATATTCTTGTATATTGATTTCCTTCTGGCAACCTTTGAAAATTATATACAAATGTACTTGGGTACATATTTTTCAACCTCAATACATACTCCTACTGGAGCTGCCAAGAAAAGATGTATTTCATTGTAATTGTAATAAATCCTATCTAGTTCAATTTTCAATGTTTTCTTTAACCTTTGAACGTCAGCATAATAATTCAAGTATGATAACCGCGGATTATCTACCCCGATAGATAGAAGGTCAAAATCTACATTTAGTGCTGATTCAATGTCACGAATATCAATAGCTGCGCTTACATTAACCGATACCGCTAATATTTTTGAACCATTCGCTTTCGAATCTAAAACAATTTTTATATTGTTATCTTGTTCATTATAAACCCATTTATCTTCATTTTCAAAGTACTGATAAATATTAATATTAGGATTGTCATTTTGAAGCAAATATCCAAAAACTACAAGTAACGGAATCAAACTTCCCATTTTTGCTATAGCGCGTATATTACTCAATTTCCAATATTAGACATAATACAATAATCTTTTTCCTCATATATCCTTATAACACTAAAGCCCTCGAAATAAACTTAATTGAAGAATTTGTAGTATTTATTACAAACTATTTCAACAGCTCACCGAGGGCAATTTCATATATATTTATTTTAAACCTATAAAATTGTATTTATCCTAGTTGTCTAATTCTTATAATGTCAATACCCTCTCCATTACCAACCTATATAATATATCTCTGAGAAAAGTATATAATATTTTCTTTTAACATACAAGTAAAATTTATATATTACGACAAATGTTATCAATTTATGTAGAATAAATTTGATTCATAACAACCATTAGCTTCTTTATGCAATGTATGTATACGATAGTCTTTGATATTAATGTCTCAGGTAGATATTGGGTTGATCTCTAAACATAATTATAGGGCAGTAGTTGCTTTACCAACACTGCCCTTCTAGCTGATTATTACCCTAGTTTTAGCCATTTCCCTTATCCTCCTTGAGATTAGCAATAATCTATCTGTGTCATATGTGCATCATCTGAAGAACCCACGGTAATCACTTTCCTGCTAATACCAGGCGTAGTAACTGTACTATTTGATGGACCATTGTTACCAGCCGCACATAATACAACTATATTACGATCCCAAGCAACATTTACCCCTCTTACTAGCGCAGAAGTTTCCCCTTCTAGATCCTCCATACCAACTGATAAGTTCATAATCTGAATATTATACTTCTCTTGATTATCTAATACCCATTGAATTCCTGCTAGAACGTCAGATATATTACCAGCACCATCTTTCCCCAGTACCTTTACTGCAACGATATTGCAAAGTGGTGCAATACCTTCATATTTACCTTCACTTTCAAATTCGTCTCCTGCCATATCCTTTTTATAGCGTTTCAATCTATATGGATCTTGTATTTGGGGAATATGATTGAATTATATGTTTATGTTATAACGATATATATGTAAACGCTATTATAATAAGTTATTTTCAATTTTACTAACTGTGTCTAATATTGAGATATATTTTTCTAACTCTTCTTCAAGATATTTTGTGATCATTTGAGTAAGCATAATAGAATTATTGTCTTTACTTTGATAATCTGTAAAGCAATTATAATAGCTTCTTCTGTCTTTAAATTTAATATTTACAGGTGGGTAACCTTCCTTCATTAATTCGAAATTTAATAATAATCTACCTGTTCTTCCATTACCATCAATAAAAGGATGTATTCCTTCAAACTTCAAATGAAGTAACGCTACTTTTTCTATCAAGTGTATATCTCCCATTTCCTCGTTATACTCTCTTATTAATTGTTCCATCTGTATTGGTACGAGAAATGGCTGAGGTGGTTCATGAATTGCTCCCTGTATTACTACTGGAATTCTCCTATAAGTCCCTCTATATTGTGGCTTGTCCATTAAAACTAGATTCTGGATATCTCTAATAGTTTTTTCTGATAATCCTTGTTTTTCTTTTACTAATTCTTCAATATAGTAAAATGCATCTTTATGTGCAACTGCTTCTAAATGTTCCTTTAAGGGCTTTTCACTTATAGTAATACCTTCTTTTAAAATCATAGCTGTCTCTTGCAATGTAAGCGTACTTCCTTCAATGGCATTAGAATTATAAGTGAAATTGATTAAGAATTCTTCTCTAAGTCTACGAACTTCCTCAGTAGTCAAGGGCCTATATTTATTTAATTGCTTTTTTAATTGTTCTACCTTGTCAAACATAAACTCCCTCCTATACCTTTTAATACCATGTATTACCTTTTAATAATCCTATTATATTATGAAAAAATTATTATTCCATCTCATATTCATCCCCAACATGGAATTTTCTTTTAGAAGTTATAAAGCAAGTACTTCATCAATAATGCTTTCCATTTCCTTTTGACTTTAGTTATCTCTAAAATATTTACTAGCTATCTCTAGCTTATTAAAAAATTATCCTGATAAAATGCCTAAAATTTGTATAATATCCTCTTCAGTAAATTCCTTATTTTCAAGCTCTTCTTTAATTACCCTTTCTTATGTTATAGACGACTTACTTAATTTTCCTACTTTGAATTGCTGGAATCTTAGATCTTGATGCTTGAGGCTTATAAGTTATTTTTAATAAGTCACCATATCCAATAAAAAATGAAGCTGCAGCATTCCCTGTTTTTAATCCAGCTGAATTGATTGCCAGCACAGTAATTTCATGGTGACCTGGTTCAATATTATATACGATTTCTGTATTTTCATATACATTAAAATTAAGTTTATGATCAATAGAAACATTTAATCGATTAGCTAAGGATAATAATGAATTATTCTGTTCAAACCTAAAAATAAACGTAGAACCTTCCATGTTTTTGGATACATAAATTTGTTCAAGCATTTTTTCATAAGAAGAATCCACCCTTGGTAGCTTCATAAATTGTTCCTTTATAAGCAATCCGCAGCTTAAACAAAAAAACCTTGTATCATTTAATTGCCCTCCACAAAGACCACAAAAAGCCACTCAACCACCTTCTCACTTTTCCATTATAAGATTATAATTCAAATCTCTTTTCAAATGCTTCAACCTTTGATTTTGTCAAGTTTATAATTTCATTTGCAGAAGCTAATCCGTCTATAATTTCTTTTTTATCAGATTCTTCCGTTAGTGCTATATCTTGTGCCTGCTGAATAGCCTCTAAGGACGTCTCAATTTGCTTTTTATAAATTTTATCTAATTCCTCACTTGAGAATCGCATTATTTGTCCATAAACCTTATCCATTTCAACCAGCACCATATCTTTTAACTGATCATAGCCATCCAAAATAGCACTGATATACTTTTTTTGTTGTCCTTGTGTATTAGCCTGCTTTACAAACCCTAAGATGGATTGACCAAGTACTGCCAACATTTCAAATCCAGGAATAAAATTCAAAGGTACAATAGCCGAATCATAATTTGTCCATGAAACATCAACAATTGAACTTGAAATACTCTTTGACACAGATACTGAGACATTGATTTCATTTGCCATTGCTTCTGTCACATTTTCAATTAACACAGCAATTTTTTTCATATGTGCATTGGTACATTCCATGATTGCCCCACGAACAGAATCTATCATATAAAAATGAAAATACTTTTCAAGTGTTTCAATAGAGATGCTTTCAGAATTCTTAATCTCTGAATACATTCTTGATAAAAATAATGTCATCCACTCCTTCGCTTCTATAGACATTTCTTTCACTTCTAGTTTTATTGTTTGTTTATGTTGAGCGACGCGCTTTAACAATTCAGAATTATCGTTCATGAATGCATCAGATAAATCATCTAGTTTCTGTTTGTTTAATTCTAATAAACTACTTATAAATTGAACTTTACTTGACAGTTCATTAATTAAATAGTTGAGCATATTAGAAGCACGTTGTATTTGAATGATATCCTTTTGAACAATAATATCTTCTTTTAAATCAAGACGCATTTGATCAAAACTCTTAGCTAACATATCTGAAATTTCAGAATTCGGCCTTTTTAATCCTTTTATTCTGCAATATTCATCCAACCCACTTACACCATATATTTGTGCATTAGGAAATATATCAGAAACACGGTTTTCGATAAGGTTCTTGATTTTGAAAACCTCATCTTCTGATTCGAGACAATCCATCATATTAACAACCACAAAAAGCTTATAGAAATTCTGCGGCAAAATAGATGCACATAAAAAAGTTTTTTCACTCTCTGATAGTGGTGTAAGTGCAGAAACAATATAAATGATTGCATCTGCGTGAACTAAATAATCCTTAATTTGATCATCAAATTGATTCAATAAATCACCAATTCCTGGCGTATCAACAATTCTAATCCCTTTAAGCATTTCATTTGGCACCTTAATATCAATGCATTCTACTGGTGAAGACGTTTCAGCTATTATGTTTTCTAAGTGCTCTCTTTTAAGTTCATCATAGGTTAATTCAATTTTTCTACCATCCTTAAATACTAACTCAGAATGAAACATATCATTATAAGAAACACGATTAATTGTAACCGTTTCAGGAGTGACGTTGGTTGAAACAATCTTTTCACCAAGAAGGGCATTAATAAAAGTAGATTTACCTCTTTTAAAATCGCCTATAACAACGATTGAGAAATCATCTTTAATCCTTTTTTCAATATTACTCTTCCATTTATTCAGCTTTTCGGTATACTCTACCCCCATTGCTTTACGAATCTTGTTATCGAACTTAAAAAATAACAATTCATCTAGGATGAGGTTTAGATCTTCGCTTGCATGATCAAAGTCTACGCTCAATCTGTTTAATGCTGAATTTTCATTTTTTATATTTTCGTCCATCTCTACCCCTCCTAATCTATTGTTTTTTTCTTGGATAATACAGAAATGAAGCTCTCACACCTTTTATCTGCTTCTTCTTTTGAAATTAGATTCATATCTGGCATTTTCCATTCAGGTCTCCATGTATAGAGTACATCACAAGACTCGAATACTTTATTTGCTAAAATTCTTTTTGCTGTTAATGGATGTGTTCGCTCCATTTCTAAAAAGCGTACAGGTGTTGCCATCATTTGATCAATTTGCTTGATATATTCTTCTATATTGATATGTTCGAGAGATTTTGCGCCACCAAAGCCCAGTTTGGCATCTGTTCTTGAAACATCTTCTATACAATTTGAGCAGATAGCACCAGCTCTATCACAGGTAACCTCAGCTGCACGTATCCAACTATAGAACATCCATCTAACACCTGTTGTAACAAATTTCAATACTTGTTGCAACCCTGGAATTAAAGCTATTGCTCCTACTGTCGCAGTGTTTAATATGACAGATCCTGCAGCATTATAGATGCCATGATTGTTATGTATATGGCCACATTCATGGCCAATAACCGTTTTTAATTCACCAGGTGTTAGTCTTTCGATTAGCTCACTAGTAACGACAATTATAGGTGCTGAGTCATCAGAAGCATAAGTAAACGCATTCAGGACAGCAATATCGGGTTGTACGAATATTTGTGGCACACCAATTCCCAGTTTTCTTGCACATTCCTGACCCATCTCATAAATATCTGAATATTGATTAGGCCCAACTGCTATGCAACTTAAATTGTATTGTTGTTTCATGTAAGGCACCAAGTACTTATTAACTGCTTTAAAAAACTGGAACATGCCTGGCGCAGCATTTATTTTTTGGCGTAATTTAAAATCTAGTGAAAATGAGTAATCTGGCACACCATTGATCATATGAGTAGCAAAACTTTTTTGACGTGTATTGACATAGTTTTTAAAACTAATGTCTACATCATCTGTTGGGTTTATTTGCATAAGTGATTTCCTCCCTTTTTATCATTTCATAAGAAGCTTATTTTTCTAGTAAAGCTACCAATTGGTTATTGATTTCATAGGACGTTTTAATAAATTTTTTTACATTACTACTAACTTCAGACAAAATGATTTTTTCTTGTTCTGTCATAACAAGATCTTTGTCAATACTTCTCTTCAAATTATCAAGGGTATATTGAGTGTCATTAATGATCGTATCTGTTTCAACTTCAACCTTAGATTTAAGCGCATTAAAAGCTGAATCAATCTGTTCTCTAACTTTAGATGCAAAATTATCACTGCTTTTCATTTCAGATAATCCACTAAGAACTGAATCCTTCAAACCAGTTTTGAATTTCTCTATGCTATCCTTAGCAAATACTTTTTTAGTAACCCAGTTTCCTGTGAAGAAGGAAACAACACCCAGTGCTAATACGGCAGGCCATATAAGCGGAATCCCTATTAGACTCAAAATCATCGCGCCACCAAAAGCACTCCCAAAGCCAGATAATCCACCAACAAGTGCACCTTTTGCTCCTGCAACACGATATCCAGAAACGACACCACTAAAACCCGATATCAAAAACGATGAAGCTGTTGCAACTAACCCTTCTTTTACTAAATCAGTACTTTGACCTAGTGGCGTAAACATATTATGTACCTTCGACATGGTTAATGCCACATCACTTTCAAAATCTTGAAGACGCAACACTTCTGCATCAAGTTCTTTTGCTATTTCAACTTGTATCTTTTCAGTAAAGTTTTGAGAACAAATTTTCAATTTCTCTGTTACTTGATCAATGAGTTTTTGCTGTGTTGTTTCAATATTATCTTTATCTAAATCATTAATTGTAATATCTGCTTGTTCAATTAAGATACTGGTTTCATTTTCTAAGTCAATCCAAAACCTAGATAATAAGGGCTGGATATTCTTAAAAGTTGTTTTTGCAGCGTTATTAATTTTGGAGAGTTCTTCCTTTTTCCTTGTACGTAAAGCACTCATTTCGTCTACTGCTACTTGATATTTTCCTTCAAATTCTTCCTTCTTCATGGAGAGCGCATTTTCCTGTAAATCTATACTTTTCAAGATTTCTGCTGATGTACTCAAAATTCTATTAATGGGTACTTGCAAGAAAACTGCACCTCTATCTTCAGTTAAAAACCTTTCTAATTCTTTTTCAAATGCATTAAAACAACTCTTTTCCAACAAATCATTGTTACCGGTTAATTTTGCTTTTAAAGCTTGTTTAGCAGAGATACCAAAAACTTTTGGTTTTCCAATTTTTCTTCTATACACCGCAAACTCATCGGAGTCTTTTCCGAAGGTCTTCTCAGCCTTTTTAATTACGTATTGTTCAATCCTAGTTGAAATGGATTTCAATACTCTTTCAACTTCATCATCCTCACATCTGTCTATACCTGTCACAACAAACATAACTCTTCCTAAATCGTTCGTTAATAATTTATTTTCAAGAAAATCCCGTTCAAACTCTGAAAATGGGGCCTGGGCCATGATAACCAGAATAGCTGCATCTACTTGAGGTAAAACAGAAAGTGTAACTTCTGTCATACTTTTATCATCATTTAACCCGGGTGTATCAATGATATCAACATTATTCCTACAAAAATTTATTGGATAATAAACCGTAGCTTCTTTGATTGTTTCAGATATCTTTTCTGACTCTTCAGTGAGTTTCGTAACATAGTCTGGTAACGCATCAACTTCTATTTCTTCCACTCTACCATCTTTGTAATCAATTTTTACCATCGGTGTAATATTATAGGTAATTCTATTAAGTGTAGCCGAGCACGGTAAAATATCTGTGGGTAATACATCCTTACCTAATAGAGCATTTATTAGCGTGCTCTTTCCCCTTTTAAACTCACCGACAATAGCAATATCAAAGGAGTCATTTGCAATACGTTTTAGTACTTCATCAATAAGGTCATTATTACTATGAAGCTTTAGCAGATTACAGAATTCCTTTAATTTTTTTAGATCCGTCGTTAAATCAATTATTAATTGCCTATAGTTGATAAAATTACTAAAGTCAACTTTTGAAACACTCATACTTTCCTACCTCCTAAATACATTGAACTAGTAACTTGCAAAACTCAAAATAAAGATACTGATCATAATTAGAAATCCCGATATTGTTCCGATAATATTTACTATTTTTGCAGTTGCTAAAGCTTGATCAGCATCAACTTGGGTTAACGCACTATTAGCTTTACTAACATAAACAATACCCACAATCCCTAATGGTAAGCAACAAAAAATCGTATTTAATATTGACCATACTAAAAAGGATGTCGTATCTACCACGGGCTTTTGAAAATTAGAATTGGACTGTTGGTTGGTACTTGGAGTTGAATTCTGAACTTGATAACTTATGTTTTGACTAGAATTACTGGATTGATTTTGGTTCTGTTCTTGTGGCTTTTCTAATTTTTTACCGCAACTTGGGCAAAAAATCAAATAATTATCTACCTGATTACCGCATTGACTACAAAACATACGAAGGACCCTCCAAAAATTATTTTAAAATGTTACGGGGCAAACCAGTTCCATGGACTTACTGGAATATTCCTTATAATTGCATACAGAAAAATAATGATAAGCACCATCATACACGTCCGATAAGAAATATAAAAAAAGGGCAGTATATCTTTAGCTAAGATAATTGATATGTAAACCTTTAAACCATAATAAGCTAAAAAAGGAAGCATAATTAAAAAAGCAATATTGTGGTTAATTACGCCAATAATATCCAAGTGGATCAAGTCATATGCAGCTCTTCCACTACCACAACCAGGGCAATAAAATCCTGTAAAGAAATTAAAAGGACACTTTAAAATGCTCCCATAGTGATATAAAAAAGCGGTTGCTAAAAGCAATAATAAGGGTACGCATAACCCAATAACCCATCTCAAAACAAAGCTTTTTTTAATGTGGCTACTTAGGGGTGCTTTATTCATAATTCACCTCAATTAATTCATATATTGCTTTCACATTTTGTCTTATTTCATCGATATTCTTTGTTTTATTCTCGTATAACACACTGAGATTTGCTAATTCGTTTTGTAATCGTCTTTTTTCAACATTGGCATCTTTTTCTATCTTCAATTGTAACTCAAGTATTTCATTTTCTAATCGCTTCATCCACCACTGAATGACTGCATTAAAAAATATGTTCCAGTGATTAAAAAATGTTTGAACAGATACGTCTACAGCATGAATAGCATTATTTAATAGATGATAAGATTCATACAAATTCTTTACTGGTATTGGTGATGCTTGCCAGTGAAACATTGGCGTTCCAAACGACTCAAAGATTTCTTCCAAATCCTTATGAGTATAATCATAAGCCTTTAATAAGTTTGTTTCCACCTCCGACAAAAATTGAGTATGACTTAATATTATGCTTCTTCTTTCTTCTATCAATTCATTTAATCCTATATATAATTGATTTACAAATAATACACTTAACACTTTTCCTTGTTGATCAGCTTCATTAGAACAATCCATTGCAACTAATTCCAAAGCGTTCACTGTCGAGTCTTTGTCTGTATTATTATCCAATATATGCGTTAGCCTCTCCAAAAATTTATTTTTATACTTAAATAATTCAGTAGAGGACTTATGAGCAGTCATTTCAATAGCTACGAGTACATCCCTAAACTGTTTCTTATATCTTATGCTGTTATCTTTTAAACATGAAATCTTATAATCAATGTTTTCTATCTTATTTTGATACGCCATTATCATAGTTGGGCATATCACATCAAAATGATTACAAGAATTAATAATCGTTTTTATCGATTTTGATAAGGTATTAAGACCTTGCTGAGAAGTTAAATTTTTATATAGTTCTGTTTTAAAGGTTTCATACCGGCTTTGTTCAAGTAGATTTCTGTCACCCGTTAAAAATGATTTCAGCGCCATTGTCGAAGATACCCCGAAAATAAAAGTATGACTTAACTCTTTTTTTGCTAATTCTAATAAATCCTTTTTTGTCTTATCATTTAATAATTTATAAACATTATCACATATCCTTTTGTATATTTTAGAAATAAACTGATCTCTCTCACTTTCATCTATTTGATCGATATAAGTCACAACAAACATGATATTTTCAATATTATCTTTTTCTATTAAATCAATAACAAACTTACATTCTGTATCCCCAAAAGGTGATAATGCCGAAATAACTACAATGGCAGCATCAATGTCTTCTAACATATCTAACGTAATTTTACTCATATCATAATGGTCACTTAAACCTGGCGTATCAATAATATCCACGTGATTCTGGCATAATACTGTTGGATACCGGACCACTGCCTCTTTAATTTGCGCTGCACATTCCTTTGCTTCTTCCGTAAGCATGGTAACGTACTGACCAATATCAGAAATGTCCACAATTTTGACTGCACCGTTGTGAAAATGGATTTCTAATGATGGTTCAGTCCCATAGGTAATCCGATTGATTGTTGCTGTTGTTGGCGTTACATCAGACGGCAAGACCTTCATCCCTAATAACGCATTAATTAAAGAACTTTTCCCTCTTTTAAATTCACCAACTACAGCCACTTTATATTTTCTTATATGTATCAATTCTATGACATCCGTAATCTTTTGGATTTCTTCGGAATCTAATTTCATACCTTTGAAAATGTCCAGTAACTGTATCATAAACCCATATAGTTTGAATTCTAATTCTTTATGATTATTCATAGAGCCATACACGCCATCCCCTAACTATGATTAATTCTTTTCTGTTCTTTAAGAAAATATAGAAAAAACCCTCAGTAAAGCAGTAAAATCACTTGTTGTATTTCAACAAATTTTTTTATCGCTTAACCGAGGGCAATTTTATATATATACTATAAAAATATATTAATTATTCCCAGTTGTCTTTCTTTTAAATGTCACAAACCCTCTCATCCAATTCACCTATAAATACTCTCTAAAAAAATTATATACTATATCTTTTTACTATGCAACATAAAAAACAAACGTTTCTTTTCTACATCTAAGTACTTCCTTTGGTATTTTGTCATGCTTAAAAATTCTTTCAGTTCCCTATCCAAATATTATAATTTATTATTTGTAAAAACATGGAATAAGTTGTATAATTATTGAAAAGACAAAAGTCTTTTTACTATATTACTAATTGGAGGGAAGAAAATGAAAAAAATCATTGTTTTTGTTTTATTATTTTTGTTTTGCATGGGATTTGCAGTAAATGCACAGGATTCAATTAATGTTGTTATTGATGGTGAAACCGTAATCTTTACTGATGCAGTTCCATTTATTGATGAAAATAATCGAACGCTCGTTCCACTAAGAGCTATAGGAGAAGCAATGGGACTTGCTGTAGAGTGGGATCCTATTGAAAGCGCCGCGATATTTTCCAAGGAGTATACTTGGGAAAACTCACCTCTTTATCAAGATGATAATTATGATGGTATCTATGACACATACGTTGGATATGAGAAGGTTCGCTTTATAATTGGAAGTAATACCGCTATATATGATGTTGGCTGGTATGATAAAGAAAGTTCTGTTAAAGAAAACAACCCCGTAAGCGGTGGATACGCAGAGATTAAAATGGATACTGCAGCAATTAATAAAGATTCACGAGTATACGCGCCTGTAAGATATCTTGCGAATATCTTCAGATTTGATGTTGCGTGGGATAATATCACAAAACTTGTAGCGCTTAACCAATTAACTACAACCTATCAGCTTGGTATTCGAACAGAACTTGTAGCAGGTTGGGAAAACTATCAGGGCTGGATAATGACTGCCGAAAAAGATACGGAAGTAGCTTCAGTCGAAATTATAGAAATCAATATAAACGATAATAGCGTTGACTATAGTGAATTGACAGAAGAAGAAAAGCAAACAATATATGATACCTATGACGAAACATTAAACATATACCTCACAGGCTTTTTAGTTAACAATAAATTAGAAAATAACACCTCATATGATTATTCTATCCGTCTTTTAGTGAACATGAAGGATGGTACGCAAAAAAATGTTATTTTAGATATCAACTTATATTATAATGGAGATCAAGGGGGTATTCTTTAATCCTTTATAATCGATATATGTGAATAATTCAAATTAAGAAAAAGCGTAATCTTTATAAACAATAGAATTTACAAAATATTTTAAGATCTATTGTAACAACACAAAAATGCAATCTTTCCTGCAAGATGTTTCATACAGCTTGCAGGTTTTTTTTAATTTTGCTTACTTCAGAATGAGTTGCTGTTATCCAAGTACCTTCTTAATTTTCATCCCACTTTTCAAATTACTATAGACTATTCTGTATACTCCGTGGATGAATCTATTGTGATAGTGCCGGTCTTTCTGTCATAAGAAACACCATAATCAATAATACCTGCGATATCCCTTAATTTAAAATAATTATTACCAGCGATTTTATACGCAGTAAGCTGAATTACTTTATTATTTACTAATACTTTTGAGGATGAAGGTATTGCATTCATGGCTGATTCAGAAGCTAACGGTGAAAGTTCTCCACCAACAACAGTATATGCTTTGTTTGTAATTAAATTAATTGAATTAGAAGCACTATCCCATACGACTTCGAATTGCTTCTCTGTCCCATTAATCACCATTGCTAAATCTCGAAGCTTGAAATAATTATATCCATTTATTGTATAAGCACCAAATGATACTTTTTCCCCATTTATTAGAATAGGAGAAGCGGTTGGTACTGCTTTAAATATTTTAAACTCCTGCTGACCTGTGACGCCACCGGACAGTATTTTGGTATAATCGTCTACTTTGTTAGTGTCTCCTGTACCTAACTGTCCATATTCATTATCTCCTTTAACCCATACACTACCGTCCTTTTTAAGAATTACTGAAGAGTTTCCATAATGAGAGATGTAAGAAAAATCTGCTGTGATTTTGCGAGGAACAGTTTTTTCTGAATCAAGGGGTTTTATTATATCAATTTTTTTATTTACTATATATGCTTCTGCAGCAGCTGAATCTCCCCACATCCATAATTGCCCATCTGTTGTAAATGAATACATTTCCAGTGATGTAGGGATTACTCGTTCTACATGATCAAGGATTTTTAAAGGAGACCTTTGATATGTGTATAGCTTATAGATACGATCTGCTTCATTTACCCCTGGATTTGACCATGATTGCCCACCTGGACCTTGATCATATTTTCCCCCGTTTCCAAGCTCTCCTGTATTGTCTATTCCCCACGACCATAGGCTACCGTCCAGCTTTACTGCAAAGTTTGAACTATAATAAGAACTAACAAATTTGACGTTTTCCATAACTCTTGTCAGTCCTTCAGGCTTATTAGCATCAATGGTAATTCCGTCACTTAGGTTATATGGAAATACATTATAGGATCCTGAAACCCATAAGCTGTTATCTTCTTTTATAACAAGACTATCATAACTGAAAGGACCACCATTTGTAGCAAATATAACATTATCCATAATTTTAGTAGGTACTACTGAAGATGCCCCTACACCAGGACGTCCCCAACTCCACAAGCTGCCATCATTTTTCAGTGCTAGTGTATGCTCGTTACTTGTAGAGACACTGACAACGTTATCCATAATTTTAATTGGTGTGTCTACCCACTTGACTTCTTCTCCTAGCCCAAGCATACCTTTCTTTATATTACTGTTCGCGTTATTGAAACCCCACCCCCATAGACTGCCATCTAGTTTTAATGCAAAAACATGCGATGAAGTGCCGGAGGCTGAAACAGCTGCTACATTGTCCATTACTTTTTTTAAGGATGTTTGTAATATATCAGGATCTCTTTGTTCAGAATAGGGACTGTCTACGTACTTACCTGCTACACCGCAAACTAAGAGTTCATTTTTTGAATTTACAATATAGAGATTTTCCTTTGTCAAGACGATTGAAGTTGAAATATCCTCAATGGGTAATCTTTCATTAATCGCATTAATATTATAATCAAATAAAAACAAAAAAATTGTAAGACTAAATATGTAAATGATCACTACCTTTTTCAAAGTTTACATCTCCCCTCAATAATACTACATTTTGACTTGCATATTGTTTATTAAAAAACGATACTTTAATGATAAACTAAATTAAGTATAACAAATTTTTTTTGAGTAAACAACCTTCTTTGAAAAAAAATGGAATATCTGGCAAAACAGTTTTTTGCCTTTCATTCATTTGCTCTTTCTTCGGTTCTTACACTAAATTATTCTATATGATGTGCAGTTTGTAATAATACGCCAAGATCTTGGCCAAGCAAAAAAGATCCTCGATAAAATCGCGAATCTTTTTTAACTTGGTTAGCATAACAATGCCTCATAACTCTTTAATCACCCATATATCACTTCATTTGTTGGGACATTATTCTTCATCACTACTATGGTCATAAAGACCATTGTAATATATTCAGGTCCAGTAATTATTCCTTATTCATGTCAATAATCTGGCCCTAAAAAATTATTTTCGTCTTCATCGTTTCAATATATGTTAAATATTTCTCATTAGGTTTCATGTTTGTGAAAATATAATCAAAAAAACTAAATTCGCTAAATGAAAATGGAAAGATCTTATCAAATTTTGTATCATCAACTAAAGCAATATTCGTTGAGGTGCGACTCATAATCTTGCGCTTTATGTCGCATTCAGGGAAAGTTCTGTTTGAGAACCCATTTTCTATGGACACCCCACTCGCAGTAATAAACGATTTGTCAAAATAGATGTCCTCAACAAACCTAATGGCTGCACCACCTGTCATCGAAATTGTTTTCTTGTTGACGGACCCTGGAATCATAATTAGTTCTGCTTCAAGGTCAGAATCAATAATTTTAATTGCAAACAATAAATTATTCGTTACGATTGTCAAATCTTTCTTTGTTCGGATGCTCTCAGCAAGATGCATATGCGAAGTACCTGAATCCACAAAGATTGTATCACCATTTTCAATCATTGAACTTGCTAATTCCGCTATGCGTATCTTCTTGTCTGAAAGATAGGAAATTCTTGCTTTAATATTCACCAAATTGTCCGTTACATTAGCTGTTACATAACCATATTCTTTTATTATGCTATTACTCTTAATAAGCTGATTGATATATCGTCTAACAGTGCTTTCCGATAAATTAAAAACCTCCATCAAATCCTGAATTTTAACTTGCTTGTTTTTGAAGATATATGCTTCAACTTCAGATATAATTTTTGCCATACGTGCATCTCCCGACTTGTTTGCGCTGATGTATATTAAGGCCATTATACCATTATTCAAATCAATTTTCTATGCTAATTTTTCTGCCAGCTTAATTGCATTTTTCAAACTAATATCTTGTGCAATCCCCCTACCAGCGATATCAAACGCCGTGCCATGATCAACAGATGTTCGCAATATTGACAAACCAGCCGATGTATTGACGCCTGTATCAAAAGCAAAAAGTTTGAAAGGTATATGACCCTGATCATGATACATGGCAACGACAATGTCAAATTCACCTTTGATACCTCTGTAAAATACGGTATCTGGAGGAATAGGTCCTACCACATTAACTTTTTTCTTCATCTTTTCAACAGCTGGGATAATATACTTCTCTTCTTGATCACCGAATAGGCCGTTTTCACTTGCATGAGGATTAATTCCAGCAACTGCAATCCGTGGTTCTCTTCCCAAGATCATCTTCATATTATCATGGGCTAATTCAATAACCTTCTCAATACGTTCACTGCTCAGATTTTTGATTGCATCTGCTAGTGCAACATGGGTTGATACGTGTATGATTGAAAGCTTCTCATCGTATAAGTGCATAGCAAAATCATTTGTTTGACAACTGAGCGCAAATATCTCAGTATGTCCTGGAAATTTATGCCCGGCCATATGCAGTGCTTCTTTATTCAGTGGAGCGGTAGTAACCGCTTTTCCCTTGCCCTTCTTAACATTTTCTATGGATGCAATGACATATTCATATGCCGCTTGCCCACACATCGAACTGATTTTTCCAGGTTCATATTGTGCCATATTAATATTGTCAAAATCGAAAACATTCAAAATCTTTTCATTGAATTCTAAGTTGTCAAGGTTTTCAATTTTCTTCAACTCATAATCAAAGTTTCCAATTTTTTCTTTCATGTACTGGAGCACTTTGAAATCTCCAAAAACAACCAAAGGAATTCTTTTAATTTCCTGATCTCTATAGCTACTCAGTATAATTTCTGGTCCGACACCTGCAGGATCTCCCATAGTAATAATTATTGGTATCTTCATGTTTACCTCCCCAAATATTCCAAGATATAATTAAATGTTTCGTCATTACCAAAAGCACCGGCCTTTGTCACAATATCAATATTGTTGTAACGATTATGAATGAATCTACCTGCCGGAATAGCCGGCAACACTTCTTCAGTGATTGTCATTCCCTCAATTTTCAGCTGATTGGCAATCTTTATTAGCGTATCTCCACCAGTAATAAAAACACCACTTAAATATTGACTTGCCTCACTCAACAGTACACCCGTAACTTCACCTAATGTCTTTGCAATATAATCACTAATCTCATAGGTGGTCATCCCTTCTTTTTTGGCATATTCATTTGCTGCTTGTATATCTTTTTGTTCACGTGCAGTTCTAATAACAACATGTTCTCCCGCTTTGAGATACTGAATACACGCCGAGATCATCACTTCTTTCTTTTCTTCATCGAACATATCCTGAACTGTCATATCCATGATTTTCAAGTTATTTCTTTCTTGGGCATAGGTTATTTGCCTACGGGTTACATCGCTTACACTTCCAATAACCGATAAAACTGCCTTGATCTCTTTTAATTGATACGCTTGAGTTATATATTCCGCCAACCCAGCGGTTCCGACCATTAAAAATTTATTTCTTAACAATACAAGCATTTCAGAAAGGATCTTCAAATCTTCATCTGTTTCAGCATCTATGACTACAATATTAACGTCGCTATTTCTAAACGATTCAATCGCCTTCACCAACTTGTTTGTTTCATAATGGCTTGCACCTTTGCGAACAACCTCAATGGTTTTATTACTTTGATCAGCTATTATATTAGGAATATATGCTTTTTTTACTGGTGTTTTTGGATCATTGGCAATTTCTGTTTCATCGAGTTTTTGACCATGAAGTATGACATTCCCATCAATCGTTTGTCGTCCATTCGAAGGAAGTGCTGGAATAACAATGGCAAAGTCCATTCCCAATCCATCCATACAGCCAGATATCTCCGCACCTATATTTCCTCGGAAAGTAGAGTCCAATTTCTTGTAAACCAGTTCAGTTCCTGCATTCTTAATGAGCTTTGCAATATCAAAAACTTTTTGATATGCAATATCTTTTTCATCAAATCGACTTTCCGTATCAAACACAACAACATCATTTTCAAAAATCTTACCTGATACACTTGTCAAATTGGTCGTAACAACTGTTGAAAGTCCCTTTTTAGAAAATTGTACCCCTGTATCATTTGCTCCTGTAAAATCATCCGCAATAATTGCTAGCTTCATTCTAACACTCCTATCTTTCATATTGATTTTAAAAAAGAACCAAAACCAAATCGTCTTGGTTCTTTCATTTATGTACTTGATCTGATGTAGACTATGCCTTTACTTTATCTTTTTTTGGAAACCTTTTTTTAATGAATGATGTAAATAAAGGTGTTAACAACGCTGTTGTAATAACCGACGCCGCCACTTGTGCCGTGGCTACACTGGCTATAACTGCTAATGATGGATCTGCTATTGCAACTGCTGCAGGTGTTCCAACAGCATTACCCGCCGTACTTGAAGCTGCCGCTCCAGCTACACCACTACCACCGGAAGCTTTATCTGCAAGGACATTGAACACACCACCAATGACTGTAGTCATAATGCCAAGCAAAACGCCTGCAAAACCAGCTTTGATAATAGTAGAGAAATTCAATCCTGCGCCTAAAGCAAATGCAAAAAACGGAATCAAAACAGGTCCACCTTTTGCTAAGAACGCACGCATATCACTGTCCAAGTTACCAATAATCATACCCAGTATAATAGGAATAATAACACCAAGTAACGTTAAAAATGGAATACTGGCTAAACCTGCAGTACCCAGTGCAATCATGGTTAAAAACGGACCATCATTAATGGAAAGTATGGATATTGCTCCAACATCTGTCTCATCCCCAAATTCTCCCACTAATGCAGCGTAGAGACCGCCATTAGAGTTTGTCATAGCCGCAATAATTGCTATTGACGATATTCCGAAGAATCCATTTACGGGCAGCAATTTCGCCACAATCAAACCTAAGATAACCCCAATAATAAATTTTGAAAAAGTGATTGCAGACCCTCTAACAATGGCTTTTGGTGCCGCTTTAAAGTTCAAACCTGCGCCCATACAAAATAGAAACACCCCAATGAGCGGACTTGCGCCAGTGGCAATTGCAGTTGTAAAACCCCCTATTTTCAATGCCTCTGGAAAAAACGTGTTAATAATTGCACCTAGTAATAGCGGTACAACCATCATACCTCCAGGTATCCTCTCAATACTTTGTTTGATTCTCATACTTACTCCTTTCAATACTTAGTCAGTTTTTGAACTTATTATGACTTAATATTAAACTATTTTGACAATATTGTCAACTTTTATTTGAATGAAAAACTATTTTTTTTAATCACCTAATAAACCCGGAACCAATATTCGTTACTACAAAAAAATCACTTAGCTATGATTGTTTTAGTAACAATCATCTCTAAGTGATTTAGTTATGTACTGTACTCTCTGGGGGGCAAAAAGTACTATTTAGTAACAGCTTTTTTCGTCTGGTTTTTTCACTTGACCATAGCTCTTGAATTCATTCATAACATGTTCCATTTCTTTATCACTTAAGATCACTGGTTCTCCAATACACATTGCACGGTATTGTACTTCTGCAATAAATTCCATATTGCATGCAAGCCCATAGGCACTTTTTAAACTTGAACCACATGTTAACAAGCCATGATTTCCAAGCAAAACTGCATCTCCATCTCCGCATGCTTCAATTGCAGCTTCAGCCAATTCAATGCTTCCAAATGTTTTGTATGGTGCACATGGAACCGTTCCTGTTCCTGCATCTCCGATTACATAATGTACTGCTCTAATTGGTTGATTTAGCACTGCAAATGTTGTACAGAATCTTGAATGTGCATGAACAACTGCTCTTGCTTCCGACTTTGTCTTATAAAATACTGTATGCAATGCCCATTCACTAGATGGTTTCTTATCACCTTCTACGATATTTCCTTCCAAATCAATAACCACAACATCTTCTGGTTTTGTATCAAAATATCCAATTCCAGACGGACTAATTGCCACTAATTTTTCTTCTGCATTAAAAATGCTAATATTCCCACTCGTTCCTGAACTCAACCCCGCTGAACTCATTATCTTCCCATACGCTACTATTTCTTCTCTCTCTTTTTGCATTAACATAATGTTCCTCTCTTTCTTGGCTATTAAAGCCTTTTGTGTATTTTTTATATTGTGTATTTTTTATATTAACTCTCTGGATTTAACATACTACGATTCTTTTCCCATTCTGGATAGTAGGTTTTCACCAAGCTGTCTTTTTGAGGTATATATCGTTTCTCATCTTGATGATTATTTCCATAGTCAATTCTAAAGTAATCGTTACAAAGATTAACACACCCAATAATGGTTGCATGTTCAAATCCATCGTATATAACTAGATCCTTATCTGTCAAATCTGCAATCATCTGACACATTGTAGATGACTGTAACCCACCTCCACATCCTAGCAAATAGGATTTACTATGTGGTACCATTTCACACAAACTTTTATATTGCACATAAATAGAACATGCTATATCCGCAACCATTGCCCAAGCAAGATCCGTAACATCACACGCAGCATCCAATGGTGTGCCCATTATAAATCCACCTTTTTTAAAAGATTGTTTCTTATAAAAATTTAAAGTTGAAAAGGATGCGGTGCATAAAAATCGTTTCTTATCTTGTAATATCTGATCCAATTTCTCATGTGAAATATCTGTGAAAAACATCTTTTTTAATCTCTGGTAGTTTAATCCAGTAACGCCCGGATTCGTTTCAACCTGAAATGTTTCTCCTCCTAAATTGCAACCAGTCCAACAACGTTCCTCTTTATCGTAAAATTTTTCATCTGTAATTGTTACAACTGGTGATGTGGTCCCAGAAACAATAGCAATATCACCTACTTCTATTCCTGTACCTTTTACTGCAATTTGTGTATCTGCACCACCTATTATGAACACAGATTCAATGGACAATTGTAATTTTTCACACAATTCTGGTTTTACCTTTGCAAGGCATGTTCCAGCTATTTGTATAGGTGGCAATAATTCTGTGTTAATATTATAATATTTGCATATTTTTTCTGACCACTGTCTTTTTTCAATATCAAACAACTGAGTTTCACATGCCTGCGATGGTTCTATTACAATCTTTCCTGTAAATATTTCAGCAATCCACTCACTTAGGCTTGTGATTTTAAATACTTGGCTATATATTTGTGGGTGTTTTTTCTGCAATCCTAATAACTTAGCTGCAGGGAAATCTTCTGTTACCCAACGTCCAGTTCTTTCATAGATATACTTTTTGTCAGGAATATCGCTCACCCACGCTCGTCCACGATTATCTATATTTGGCAATCCATAAAATGCTTTTCCATCTTCATTGTAGAGCACAATGCTCTCTCTCGCTCCTGAGGATATAACTGCAGTGATTTCGAGTTTTGGATTTTCTGCAACGATATCTTTACAATAATCCAATATCTGCACTGCCCACTCTTCAGGTATAAAATATAGCGCATCCTCATAAGCTTCATCCCTATGATAATTATTTTCAAAAGCTTTTACAGCATGAATTGTTCCTGTTGATGATACAACTGCAACTCTGGTATTACCTGTTCCTAAATCTACAACCATATAATTTTTTTCCATAGGGGCACCACCTCTTTACAATACCGATTTATTGTATATAATCTTTTCCATGTCTTCTTTGTTCAGCCATTTGATTAATCGTTCGGTAATAATATCTGATTGATGATCAGTTACTTCATATGTTGCGCCACAAATATGTGGCGTAAGAAGTACATTTGAAAGTTTTCCAATCGCAAGTGCTTCTTTGGTTGGTGGCTCTACCTCTAGTACATCTAGGATAGCTCCTTTAATGCATTTATTCTTGAGAACTTTCATTAATGCAGCTTCGTCTACAACTTCGCTTCTAGCTGTATTCACAAAGATTGCTGTCTCTTTCATTTTAGCAAATAGATCTGCATTAATCATTCCTTTTGTGCTATCCAGCACTGGAAGGTGAATAGATACAATATCACTATTTTTAAATATCTCATCTACACCACATTTTGTATATTCTTCTTTCACAAAGTCTACATAAGGGTCATAGAAATAAATTTTACAGCCACATGCTTCTAGAATTTTAGCTGCTGAACGTCCAACAGCTCCAAAGCCTATAAAGCCGACTTTTTTCCCTTGTAATTCATTTCCCATCCACAGGTAATACGGTGTTGCTCCTTTTACCCATTCGCCATTTTTAATCCATTCTACAGATGGTAGGATATTTCTCATAAAATTAATTACCAATCCGACAAGCATTTCTGCAACTGCTTGTGCATTTCTAGCTGGCGTGCAAAGGATTGGAATTCCTGCTTTTTCACACGCAACTACATCAATGTTAGCTGGATTGGCTCTGCAATCCCCAATTACTTGTAGCTTATCGTAATTTGCAATAACTTTTTCAGTAATACGATCAAGTTCTGTAATTAGCACATCTGGTTGATGTTTCTTAAGTGCTTCAATCATTTCATCTTCATAGTATCTTTCTCCTGTTATAGTCCATGGATCGTATACTACTTCTTCAAAATACATTTCTAGTTCTTTTAATCTTTCCTCAATAATTGGGGCTCTAACTAATAACTTCATGTATGTTTCCTCCTAGTAAAACTCATCTACTTGTGTGTCGAAATAATTGTTTAGAGCATATGGTGCATACACACCCTTATCTGTAACAATTCCACTAATCAAATGTGGAGGAGTAATATCAAATGATGGATAGATGCCTTTTACTTGAGGTAATGTACTCGGAATTCCTCTGAAACACAATACCTGGGAAGGGTCTCTTTCTTCTATAATAATATCACTGCCTGCTTTTTTATCTTCATCTGGAATTCCAGTTACAAAAAAAGGGATACCAAAATGTTTTGCGAGAATTGCTATTTGAAATGTTCCAATTTTATTGGCAATATGTCCGTCTCTAGCAATTGTATCCGCTGCTGACGTAAATAAATCTATATTCTTATGTTGCATTGTATATGCGACCATGTTGTCTGTGATCACAGTCGTATCAAATCCCATCTCTACACAGCAACTAGATGTTAATCTAGCTCCTTGTAGATATGGTCTTGTCTCTGCGCAATATACCTTTATGTCATTCTTATTCTTACATGCCGCGCGCAACATCATACCAATAATTGTCTCTCCAAAACATTGTGTCATAATAGACCCGTTTTTAGGGAACAAATCAGCTAGATATACCCCAACCGTCTCCATAATTGAGTATCTTCTATTCAAAGAATCTATGGTTCTATTAAAAATTGCTTCCACAGGACTTTCGCCCTTTTCCAGTGCCGCCTTTCCAGCTTTCAAACATCCCTCTGTAACAATTCTCATACGGTTAGCTGTTGTTGGTCTTGCATGGGAGATATCGTAAGATGCCTGTTCTAAGTATGTAATCTGCTCACTTTTCCCTTTTCTTCTAATTTCATACGCTGCTAATGCCATTCCCATACCCGCAGCTGTGTAAGGACCTGCACTTTGTGTTACCATATTAGTTATCGCTTGTGCTACTTCTTTGTAGGTTGTACACTCAACAAATTTGATTTCTGTCGGATATATCCTTCTGTCTAGAATTCTAACCTTTCCATCTTCATACCATGCTACATTCTCATATTGAAGTATAAACGCCAAATCTTGATCAAATCTTTCCATCTTTACTCCTATCATTCTTGAGCAAAGCCACTTTATTTAGCTTTGCCCAAGACCATGTTAGCTTTTAGCTTTGCTATTATTTTACTAATAATTTTTTCACAATATTTGTAATTGTTGTTCCTGTTAATATCTGATCTCTATTTTTGATGAAAGTGATTCCCGCTTTAATCAAAACACGTTCCATAGCAATTCTTTCATTCATATATGTAACACTTGTCACTTCTACTACTTTAGAATCACCTACTACACGACGGATTATTTCTGTACCTGCATACCCAATAGAATCAGATAAAACGCGTTCTATATAATACTTTTTAAATTCTTCAATTTTATACAAATCAAAAGTGACTTCTTCATCATATTTTCGGGAAAATTTCTTAACAAAAGAGTCCACTACTTCTACGATTGTCTTTTCAATCCAGGATAAAAATTCTTGATTATCAGGTTCTACAAAGAATTTATTAATCCACGTAAAGAATAAATTGCCAATTACATTACCAACATCATATCCCATTGGTCCGTAAAATGCGAACTCAGGATCGATTATTTTAATACCTTCTTCGTTTGCAAAAATAGAACCAGAATGAAGATCTCCATGAATAAGTGCTTGTGCATGATTCATAAAACCATCACGTAATATTCCCACTTCAGCTTTCAATTCTTCATCATTGTAAAGCATCTTTTTTACAAATTCTAGATTTCCTTCCGGTATTACATTTTGCTTTTTATAATCGTTATATGGTTCTGTAAATACCAAATCTTCTGAGATATCACAAAGCTCTGGATTGATAAATAGTTTTACACGTTCCTTCTTCTTTGCCCTATCAAGAATTAAATCTGTTGTTGGCAATAATGTATTTACCAAAAAGGTGGAAATATTATCGCTAAAGTGATCAAAAATTTTACCCTTCATTAATTCTGTTCTGAGATTCTTATATGCCGAAATATCTTCCATTGCCATTGCATACATTACTTCATCATAATTATAAACTGTTGGTACATAAGAATGCGCTAACTCACGCTCGATACTTAGAATCTCTGCTTCAATTTTATTTCTATGCATATCTAATGGTCTTCCTGAAGATCTTAATAACCTATCTGCTTGTTTAATTATTAATGATTTTCCTGTGTCTGAATTCCATATTTTGAACACATAGTTAATATTTCCATCACCTATTTCGCTAGCTTCTAAACGCTCATCCATTTCAAAGTATTTAAGAACCATTTTGGCGTATTCTTTTACATCTTCTGTATTCATCAAAAAATGTTCTGAATAGTTATTCATTTGCTACCTCTACCTTTGGTGTGCTATCTTTTTTCTTGAATTTTGGCCATCCTATAAGAATGAATAAAGTACCAAATACTAGCATTAACATTGAATACCAGTTAAATGGCATAATCTTAACAGGAGAAATCTGGGCCAAACCTCCTGCAACTAACAACTGTCCTGCATAAGGAAGTAACCCATTAAATGCTGATGAGAATAAGTCTAGAATACTAGCTGTTCTTTGTGGTGCAATGTCAAATTCTTCTGATATATCTTTCGCAATTGGACCTGCTGCAATGATAGATATTGTATTGTTTGTTGTTGCAATATCAATCAAACTTACTAATGCTGCAATGCTTAATTCTGCACCTTTTTTTGTCTTTGTCTTTGCTGAAAGCTTTTCAAGTAACCAATCAATACCACCTAAGTAATTCATTAATGCAACAAGACCACCAACAAAGATTGCGATTACTGCCATATCTTCCATCCAAGTCATACCTTCATGAATAACGCCTAGAGATTCAACCCATGTAAAATCTCCATGCATAATTCCTATTAACATACCCGAAACAACACCAATTGTCATTGTAGGGATAACATGTAAGCCGACTACGGATAAGATAATAACTAATGCATATGGGATTAAATTTATTAAGTTAGCAGACCCACCCGTTACTATGTTTGCTGTACTAATTGGTTGGAGGGAAAGAATAATACAATTAATAATTACTGCCGGCAAAACCATTAATGCATTTGCTTTAAATTTATCTTTCATTGCTACATTTTGTGTGCGTGTAGCAGCAATTGTTGTATCTGAAATAAATGAAAGATTATCTCCAAACATGGCACCACCAACTACAATACCACATACAAGCGCTACGTTAACACCTGTTTTAGAAGCAATATCAATTGCAATAGGTATCAATGCTGAAACTGTTCCCATTGATGTGCCCATTGAGAAACTAAGTATACATCCAATAAGGAATAATCCAGGTAAAATCATATTAGATGGTAGAATATTAAGACCAATGGTTGTTACCGTATCAACAGCATGCATTCCGTTTGCTACGCCATAAAATGCACCTGCTAGAATAAAGATCAATACCATGAGAATTAATGTGTGTTCTCCACCGCCTGTACAAAATATTGTAACTTTTTCTTCAAATGATTTCTTTTCTCCATTTGGTTTTTTTATTACAAATGCAACCCCTGTTGCAAACAGTATACCAACCATTAATGGTAGATTATCAAAGCTTCCTGTTCCTACTCCCATTACAAAATAAATTCCTAGGAATAATAATAATGGAACCAATCCTATAAAACTTCCTTTTTTGTTTGAATTATTATTCATGCCTCTTTCCTTTCACAAATGGCTACAATTCATAAATTCGTTGCCACCGTTTTCCCCTTTCATTTTCTATTGTTTTTATCCCACTGCTTCATCACTTCATTCATTTCAAGGGCCCGAAAAATTCCCAAATTTTCTATGCTCCTAAAACATGATACTTCTATACCATTACAACCTTCATGCCTCCTTCATTCGATTTTTGCTATATCAACAAATTACAACATTATTTGTCATTTGTCAACTACAATTTGTGGATTTTTGTAGTTAATTTTATTAAATCGCTCATTTAGTTGTATATTTTTCTTAATTACTGTTGTCATTTGTAGTTTTATGTGATATATTTTTTTTATCACTTCAATACATTTTAGAGAGGGAACAGAGATATGTTAAAAATTGACAGACAAAAAGCTATAGAGGAGGAACTACGCGCTCATGGCAGTGTTCTCATATCCGATATGAGTCAAAAGCTAGATTGTAGCGAAGAAACGATTCGCCGAGATTTAAAAGAAATGGAAAAAGAAAAGAAATTAGCTCGTATCCATGGAGGCGCATTTTTACCTGAGGAGCACGACAAAAGTGTACCTATTCAATTAAGAGAAACTTTTTTCTCTACTGAAAAAGAACGCATGGCTTCTCATGTTATGAAAAATTACATTCAAGAAGAAGATATTATTATGTTAGATTGCAGCACCACATGTTTAACACTTGCCAAGCAATTGCTTCTATCAAATATGAAGTTAACGATTATTACTAATTCTCTTTGTATCTGCAATCTTTTTAGCACTGCTTCAACGAATAAGGTAAAACTCATATGTCTAGGTGGTACCCTACGCCAGAGATCTAGTTCTTATATTGGGTATCAAACCACTCAAGCACTCTCCACATATCTTGCTGATAAGTGTTTTATTAGCTGTCCTGCAATTGATATGAAACATGGACTAATTGATAATAACATGAATGAGGGACAGATAAGAAAAGGCTATATTCATCAAGCACGTCAACGTTTTTTAGTTGCAGATCATACCAAGTTTTCCGAAAAATCGGATGTTATAATTACTGGATTAAAAGACTTAGATGTCGTTATTACTAATAAACCACTCTCCAAGAGTTGGGAGCAAACATTGCAAGATGCAAACCTCTTCATCGATTATTGCTAACTTATTATATTAGGAGGATTTTATGCAAAACTTTCATTATCATAACCCAGCTAGAATTATTTTTGGTGACAATTCCGAAAAAGAACTAAATACACTATTACAAGAATATAAAGTGTCATCGCTTCTATTAGTTTACAGCGGTGATTTCATTAAAGACTTAGGCATCTGGACTACTATTACAGATGCCTGCAATGAATTGAATATCCATTTTTACGAAAATGCTAACGTAGTTCCTAATCCCAAGGTTGAATTGGTTCGTGAATTAGTAACGCTTGGAAAAGAGCACGCTGTTGATTTCATACTTGCTGTTGGCGGTGGTAGCTCTATTGATACAGCTAAAGCCATTTCTCTTGGCATTCCCTATGAAGGCGATGTATGGGATTTCTTTGACGGTTCTGCATCTGCTAGAAGTTCAATACCAATAGGTGTAATTACAACGTTGCCTTCAAGTGGTTCTGAAACTTCAAACTGCTCTATTATCTCTAATGGCCTATTAAAACTAGGCTTTGAAGATGATATGATTATCCCACAATTTTCTATAATGAACCCACGTTTCACCATGGGATTACCTGCTTATCAAACATCTTGTGGATGCGCAGATATTCTTTCTCACTTATTAGAGAGATATTTTACTGATACAACCTATGTAGATACAACAGATTTCTTAATCGAAGGTGCTATAAAAGCGTTAATGTTGAATGCTGAACGTTTGATGAAAGATTCTAAAGACTACAATGCTCGTGCAGAAGTACAATGGTTAGCTTCCATAGCACATAACAATTTATTAGATACTGGTCGTCTTGCAGATTGGGGTTCTCATAGAATTGAACATGAATTAAGTTCACAGTACGGTATCACACACGGTGAAGGTATGGCTGTAATATTGGTTGCTTGGACAAAGTACATGGCTCAAAAAAAACCCACCAAGCTTGCTCAACTTGCCAACCGTATATTCAATGTAGATTATCATGATTATACTGAAACTGAAATGGCATTTAAATTATCGGATCATTTAAAACGCTTCTTTATTTCTTTGAATTTAAAAACTACGCTAAGCGAACTCAATATTGATGATTCTGCTTTCGAAGAAATGGCTATGAGAGCAACTGATCATGATACATCAACAGTTGGGCATTATATCCCATTACACAAAAAAGAATTTATCGAAATTCTTAAATTAGCATTATAATCATAAATTGTATTAAATACGCAAGTTCCTATGAGGGATTATGAAGCGCTATTAAATTTATTATAATAAAGGGATCCGATTACGATCCCTTTATTATTACAATATTCTTTTATCAATCCAGTCCTTTATATCCTCTATAACGACATCTTTTTCTTTTTCGTTAAGTATTTCATGGAAAAATCCTTCATATAACTTTAACTTTTTATCTATGGATGCAATTTCTCTATAAAGCCATTTCCCGGCTTCTGGAATGACGATTCGATCATCCTCACCATGTAAGATTAAACATGGATATGTATATTTCTTGATATTTTCTTCAAGCCATACTGGTCCCTTTACAAAAACTTCACCTAATAGTTTTTGATTTGTTTCTTTGAGGACAAGTGGATCATTATCATAGGCATTAATCACTTCTTCATCTCTACATATAATGCTTGACAACGAGTTTGGTACTTTGATTCTAGGCTCATTATCAAAATCAACTTTTTCCAAGTCTTCAAATATCGGTAGTTGAATGGTACATGGACCAGAAAAAACTTGTCCTGTAAGCTTATCCTTATATTTTACGCCATACCCTGCTGTAATGAATCCTCCCATGCTATGCCCTAACATAAATACAGGTAGATTAGCATACTCTTCCATGGCTAATTTCACTATTTCATCTGCATCATCAATAAAATAAATGAAATTATCGATATACCCTCTTTCCCCTCCTGATTTACCGTGTCCTCTGTTATCAAATCGATAAACTCCATAACCAAATTGATTAAACTTTTCCACTAAATAATCATACCTACCTAAGTGTTCACATAAACCATGTACAATTATCACTATGGCCTTTGGATTATTTGGAATATCCTTTCTAAAATGCAACTCAGTCTCATCAAATGATTTAATTTGACCTTCAAAATTAATTTTATTCTCCATACTACATACCTCCTTATATTATTGTTCTTTAACTATTTTATCATTCTCGTACAATAAAATTTGTCAAACCTAGTAGTTAATAATTGTTAATTAATTTTCTAATACGAATAATGTAGCGTTGTTTATCTAATAATAACCATATGAGGAGGAGGTGATATCATGGAAGATTTTAAAAACAATTCTGGCAGAGACAATAACAACAATAATAATAACAATAATAACGATTTGAACAACAATAAGAATAACGAAAATAACAAAAATAAAAACAATAGGAATAACAATAATAATAACAATAATAACAACAATAATTAATTACAACAAATATTAACATGTAGCGTAATTATTAAAAACAAAAGAAAAAGATTCTTACCTAAACAAAAGTGGTATCAACATCAGTATTAAACTGACTTTGGTACCACTTTTATTATAATCTATATATCTATATTCTATAATTATGAAGGATTATCAGCTAATCTAAAATGTGATTAAATGATGCTTCATTATTTAATTCTTCTACTTCAAATTGATAATAAGCGCTTATAACATCTTTCGCTACTATGGTTGGTACGGAGGAACCATATCCAAACGGAATAACAACAGAAATGCTTATTTCTGGTTTATCAAAAGGCGCGTAGCCTACAAAAACACCATGGTCAGGCCTTCTATTTGACTGTTGCGCAGTACCCGTCTTTCCTGCAACTTGGATTGGCAAACCTGAAAATATAGCTTTTGCTGTTCCTTGATTGCCAGATGTGACCTGTAGCATCCCTTGTTGAACTGTTTTCAGATAATGTGAATTGAAGTTAGTACTCCAACTTTTTTCCGATGTTTTATCAAAAAAAAGAGTTCCATTTGTTTCAGTAATCTTATCAATAACATTGAGCTCATAACTTATGCCACCATTTGCAAGTATTGATACATATCGTGCTAATTGTATAGGCGTAAAGCTATTATTGGATTGTCCAATAGAAGAACGTACTGCATCGATATTTGGCAAGGTAGACGCTGCCTCATCTATCTCAATCCCCGTTTTTGTACCAAGCCCTAATAGATTTGCATATTTATTCAGTGCTCTGACACCTTTTACATCTTGATAGGAACCATCAGAATCAATTGATAGTCGGTAACCCATTTCATAATAAAAATCATTGCAAGATACTTCTAATGCATTAGAAACTGTTAAATCTCCATGCGTACGGCCATAGGCATAAATCCAGCATTTTGCAGGTGGAAATACTTTTTTAAAAATACCTAGGCAGGTAATGTATTCATTTGGTTCAACAACCCCTTCTTCAAGTGCAGCTAGTGCGGCAACCATTTTATAAGTTGAACCTGGTGCTGTTTTTCCTTGTGTAGCCATGGGGAATAATGGCTTTGATGGATCCTTAAGCAACTTTAAATAATATTCGTAGTCAAAATTATTAACCAATCGATTATTATCGTAACTTGGATAACTAACCATTGCTAACACCTCTCCTGTATTTACGTCTGTTACAACGACTGCACCTGAGTATGGATCAAGTGCTAATTGTTGTGGCGTAATTTCAAGATTAGTAATTTTTTCTTTCATAAATGCAGTGCTACTCAATCTTCCACTTTTAAGACGCTTCAATTGTTCCTCTGATGCAGATACAATGCCTTGCTCTACTAGTGCAACACTTAAATCTATATATGAAAAGCTTTCTTGGTTCGCTAAATAAGTATAGATCTCTCTTTTAAAGGTAACATAATTTATGTATTCACTCAAAATAATATCTTTTATCACTTCATAGGTGCTTCTACCTTCCCTGCTTTGGGTCTCAATCACAAGAAAATTCATGGTTATATACTCTTCAAGTAGTTGCTTAAAGGTAATTTCTCTATTCGTAAACTGGGTATATAAGGGGATATCTTTAAATCCTGCTAAAAGATAACCTTCTTCATTAAGCTTATTTAATATGAACTTATAATAATGTATATCTTCTTTTGCTGGGAATACTGAATCATTTAACAAAGAAACTTCTAGTTGACTAATGAGCCTACTATACGCATTAAAAAAAGTATTATATAGATTTCTTTGCCTTTGTCCATCAATTGACTCTTCTATCTTTTGAATAGAGTACATATCGTTTACAAACAATGAACCAAAAACGTCTCTCATTAACGTAACACCGTCATCTTTGTCTCCATCTGAATAGCCGCTGCTCATGCTTAATGTGCTTTGTAGTAAATAAGCAAGCTTTTGTTCCAGAATATTATAACTTGCAATTTGCAAATCTCTGTCAATTGTTAAATAGACGTCTTTACCTAACGATGGTTCTATTGTTTCTAAAATATTTCTAGTTCTTCCAAAATTATCAACTTCAACTTTTTGTATGCCATCTTCTCCTTTTAAATAAATCTCCATTTCCTGTTCAATGCCTATTTTCCCTACTGTATCATTTGCAGAATAGCCTAAAGGTTTTAACTTCTCATAAGTATCTATGTCAATTCTATTTGTATAGCCTATAATATGAGAAAAGTACTTGGCATCATTATAAAAACGTTGTGGATCCTCAACAATAGATACTCCTGGAAACTTCATAATACTTTCTTCAATATTCGCCAAAGTTCTATCATTAATATTAATTGCTATCGTTTCTAGCTGATATTGTGTATATCTATTCATCCATAGAGGATATCTAATATTTAAAATTGCTAAAACATCTTCATTTGAATACGTATCCTTTGGAATCTCAAAAAGTTCATCCCGTAAATACTTAAACACATCTTGTGCTGACATATTCATTTCTTCATCATTCAGTGTAGAAGTTGTATTGCCAACAAAAATATTTTTTTTAAATTTTATTATTTGTGACGCAGTCTGAGTGAATACAAATGTTCCATCTTCACTAATGGTTATTGGTAACTCCTTGACAAGTTCACTGCCGCTTTTTTTAATAATACTACTAAGCTCATAAATCATTTTATTCATATTGTCAACTCGAATGCTACCATCTAAAAGCACATTATAGGCAAGCATATTTTCTGCTAAAGGATAACCATATCTATCATAAATATTGCCTCGTTGTCCTTCTAACTTTCTTTCCTTCAGAATACTCAAACTAAATGCATTGTCAAGCCTTTCGCCTTGAATAACTTGCAACTCAAAAATTCGATTATATAAAACCATAAACATTACTAATATAATAACTAAACAAATAACTAGTCTATTCGAGATTATTTTACGAACATATTTAATGATTTTCATACTATATCCTTGATTTCTTTTTTTTGTAAAATGTACCACTTGTTGCCGAATTGCTTCTTCTTCAATTCTTCTACCACATTATTAAGTAACAGCAAAAGATTAATGACGTTTTTATCAAGTTTAATTTCATCACTTTCCATTATGGTTAAATCCGAAAGGTCCTTTATTAATTTTGTTAATCTCATAATCTCATCATGAACAATAGATAGTTTCTCAGGATTTGGTTGCCATACCCCATCCATACTCCAAATAGTAACGAAGCTACTATAAGCCAAAACGCCCAATGGGTCTAGAACGCAATACTATCAATCTCTAGAATTTCATCACTTATAAAGCTAATACTAAGACGATTGGGTAAACATACAATTGTTTTGAGGTTACTATCAATCCAACCTGTCTTAGAACATATGGCTTTGGGACAAATTGCTATATTCATCGGTAGCATTCTAACTTTATCATCTTTTACTTCAAGCTGCCCACTTCCGCCATTGAAATTAAAGTCATATATGCCATCTTGTTTTAATTCCTCTTGTGTAAGCTGAACTATCAATTCTCCATCTTGTCGTACAACTACAGTATCATTTGGTGATTTTCGTGTATTAATAACAAGCATCCCATACGATGATATTGAAATAATTAAACTTATTATAATTATGATTTTATCATGAAATGTAATAGATTTCATGTTTATCCCTGTATAAAGTAAAATATTATAATGGAAGCAACCATTAAAGTTAATGTTATTAACCCATCTAGCAACCATCCTTTTATTTTTGTTCTTTTTGATTCAATATTAATAGTCGGCGTATCTTGTTTCTTTTTCCTTGCCATATACATCACAATAATGGCACCTATTATAAAGAGTACACTCAATAAATGGGATATTGAAAACCAGCCTGCGACTGATGGATTATTTCTGAATAGTTCAACCACGCCTCTATTAATTGAAAAAAGTATGATATACCATAGAAAAATCTGTCCATTATATCGAATATTTTTTCGTTTTCTCCATAAAAAGAAAAAAACCAAATAATTCATCAAGAATTCATATACCTGCGCAGGGTGTAGAAGTTGTCCCTGACGTTCTATGCCCCAAGGAAAAGGTACTGACATAACTTTACCAAAAACATCACAACCAATTCTGCCAATGCCTTGTCCCAAAATAATTCCTGGAGCAATGGCATCTGCATATTTAAAAAATCCCAACTTGTTTTTTCTAAAATAAATAATTCCAAAAACAAAGGCTCCAATTAAGCCTCCATGTATGGACAAACCACCTTCATTGATTTTAAGGATGTCTATTGGGTTTTTAAGGTAGTAGGATAAATTATAAAAAAGAATAAAAAACAACCTTGCACCAACCACGGCAGAAATCATCGAATATAATGCAATATCAAACAATTTTTCAACTTGAAGCTTTTTTCTTTTAACTTCAAGATATGCAATTAGTAATCCTCCCAGCATTCCTAATGCAATCATCACACCAAAAAAGTGAACTGGATAACCGAATATATAAAATAAAACTTTCATAATAGCTCCTCTCTACATTCCTATAGAATCCTAAAAAGGAATGAACTTGTATCAATTAAAAGATTAATCATTACCTTGTTTTATGTGCAATTGCTGATCGCCTTGAATGTTGTTGGTGTTACTACCTTTACTGTTTCCACTTTTATCTTTGCGAAACATCATAGGGATCATCATAACATGCATCAATGGACAGAGAATCAGTATTGCAAAAGGTAGGATGCTCTTCAGTGCCGGACTGTCTATTTTTAAAATAGGTAACAGCAATAACAGTACAATAGGGATTGCACAGCACAACACCATCATCAACATCATGTGCCCACCGTGGCCCTTATGCCTTTTTTTATTGTTGTTTGAATCTTGATTTTTTGACCCGTGACAATTCATATAACTTTACCTCCAGTTATTATTTTAGACTATCGCCTTCAAATACATGTTCTCTCTGGCTTTCTCCGCCAATGTTTTTTAACACCAACCTAAGTCACCCCTATATCAATGTTGCCCTGCTGATTGACTGTCATATACTTTGCAATATCATTTGGCTCATTTCCCTAGTTAACCGGTACTTCCTTCTTTGTTTGCAACGGTACTTTTTCATCTGATATCTCTATGTCAACGCCTGTTTTATCTTTGTTACTCATAATAATAGCTATAATCCCAAGAAACAAAAGTAACCCAAGCACAAATATTACTACTTTTCTACTGTAACTCATGACATCACCTCATTTTATCTTTTCCCCTACGTATGGGAATAAACGCTGGTACTCGTTTACTGTATTCCTCATATCTTTCTCCAAAAAATGCTCTTACGTTCTTTTCTTCTTTCTTCGCAAGTTTTGTATACATGATCAACAGAATTGGTGCCATCAGCATTGTAACAATTGTCGGCCACTGTATAAGAAATCCAACAATCATTAAAACAAAACCACTATATTGTGGATGGCGAACAAATCGATAAATGCCAGTAGTAACCAGTTCGCCTTGTGCAGAATGAATGCCCTTCCATCCTATAGTAATTATAATAAGTCCACCAAAAATTAGGATATTACTTAAAGGATGTAATATATAATACAAAACCTTTGACCCACCTGCTAAAGTCACCCATAAGTGGCCATTAGCATGAGATAACGGATCAAGCACAGGATATCTTTTTCCAAAAATTGAAGTTAAAATATAAATAGTAAGCGGATATCCAAACATTTCACTAAATAATGCCACAATAAATGCAAAAAATGCACCTAATGTTCTCCAATCTCTTTTCGTTGTTGGTTTAAATGCCGAGTAGGCAAATAAGCCAAAAATAACTATGTTAATTAATACAATGAGCCACAATCCATAACCATATTGGTTAATACCATGCACTGTACATCCCTCCTCCATTCAAATGATGCTAGATTAAAATTCCATATTTAGTCTTATAAAGTCTTAAAAAAGCTCACTACCAAGTAGATTATCGCTCCTGCAACCATTGCTCCCGAAAAACCGTACAACATAGATAATATAATGGATAAAACTGAACCAATGACAGACATTACGCCATTTATGCCCCACATTACAGGAACAATCTCCCCTCTCCCTCTTTCGCTAATTAGCTTAAGTCCTCTAGGGAAAGGCATTCCCATGAAAAATCCTTGAATCATCACAAGTACTGATGCAATAACAATTCTGATTGAAAGGTCGAACTCTATAGTATTTTTGAAAATATAATTAAGTGACAGCAATATAGCCATATTAACAATTACAACCATAATAGGTGCTAGGTAAACAGCTTTCACAGTTCGATTGAATAATCTATTATTACTCAAGTAACCTCCTAATCCTCCTCCAATCAGTAGTGCCGCGAGAACATATGTGAAGGCCAACGCTGGATGTCCCAAATACAACGTGAATTTCTGTATCAGCGGAACTTCTATCATCATGAAGCCTACACCAAGTAAACTAAAGTACATCGACGGCTTCAAATTACCAGCCTTAACTACAAAAGGAGCAAACAATATAACACTTCCTATGATCACCACTAACAAAATTAAAAGCAATGTTGATGGAATCCCTTTTCCAAAATTGTAGAAATATGGACTGTCATCTATAGCTGGAGTTACATTGGTACTAAATGCATTAAGGAAATCTGCCATAGATATATGTGCTTCTTCAATATGATATAATGGACCTTCTTCAAAAACCACGGGTGTATACATAGGAGCAATCTGATTTTTCTGAGCTATTTCCAGTAATCCTTGACTTTCCTCCTCACTGAAGGGTTTATTCTTAATAATAATCACTGGATTGTGCACTCTTACACCACCATTCCCCATAGACATGTATCTGGTATATAGCGCAATATGTTTAGGCGCTTCTTTTATCGGAATCCCTTTATTTTCTAAAGCAGTAAGAGCCGTTGCCACTATTTTACTGAGATCATCTTGGTCGTGTGCTAAAAAAGCAACCTTCCCTTTATCATTAAGGTGTTCTAAATAATCCTCCATTGCTTCGACAGTATAAATATAGTTTTCAGATAGAGCATAGCCCATCCCCTGAGAAGTATTTGTCATAACTAACGATAAAAAGATTAGATCGAATTTGTCTTGTGTTCTTCTCACAAAACTTCTCCCATCCTCTCCGTATACTTTCACTTCAGGACGGTTATAGATATTCCCGTTATATGCTCCCATAGACTTAACTGCATCAATACTGGATGTATTGATTTCCACAGCTGTAATATCCGTACTTCCTCCTGCAAGCGCATATAATACATCTCGTCCGCCACCTGGACCAATCAACAATGTCTTCTCGTTATTTCCAAGCATAAAAGGAAGAAACCCAGTATCTTTTTTAAATTCGTCAAGACTTTCTACTTGTCCATCGAATTTAAACATTGGCGCATTTGCTGATCCATCTATAGTCAAAATCATTTCATCTGGTGATTCCGGAAGTTTAATGACATCCGTTCGAGAAAATGCATTCCATTTAGAATATATTATTTCCGGGGACATCCCCGATCTTTTCATATTCCCATAAGTTTTACTGGTATTATTTATTATCCCAACAAAGTTTTGTTCAATTGAGTTCACATATTGTCCAGGCATAAGAAGGCTTGCTATGAAAACAATTGACAGTATATATCCAACAACTCTCATTTTTACCATGCTTGCTTGTACAATCAGTGAGGGTATTAATGCAATAATACTGACTAATACAATTGTTTTGAACATCCCAGCATTATTAATAAGGTAAATTACAACTATACTTCCCATACCAGAACCAATAAGGTCCGCAAAATATAATTTTCCACTAATTTCTGTAAACTCTGTAAACAAAACAGAAAATAAGTAACCTCCAATAATAAATGGTATCGTCCCGAGAATAATATATAGAAGTGTACTGTTTACAAACGGAATTGCGTAGCTTAAAATAAACACAGCAATATAGCTAATTGCAAGAATAATGGACCCTTTGTTTATCTGATTTTTTATATTATCTTTGCTTATTGATTTTTTCTTTTGCCTCTTGTTTGTAGACATAAAATCTTTACCATTATCTCTCGCTCTTAATTTATAGGTAATAATACTTCCTATACCAAGACCTAGAATTGCAAATGAAGTTATCAAAAACACATAATGATATGAGAAAATTGCTGAATACACTCTCGTTAATACGACCTGATATACAAATAAAGAAATTGATATAAAGAAAATACTCAACAATATTGTTATTTTACTTTCCTGGTTATTAGTTTCAGTCACCTTAAATTTTCCTCTCTTTCAAAAATTCTTTATTTTTTATTATTTAAAATCTATAATAGCAAAAAGATTTGAAGAAATTGTGTAGAAAGCATATTTACTCATCCTTTAATTGATTATTTGATTGTCCATATGGTCAGCTGTATCATTAATTTCATTATGTCCCCGATATCCCTGTCCACTGTGATTATATCCCTCATTAGTGTGTCCCCCACAGCAACCACCACCTTTAAACATCATGTATGCAAATGCCGCAATTAAAAGCAAATACCACCAATTATTTAATAAAAATGCCAATATAATTACCTCCTTTTTCTTCGATTATTTATTTTATTTGCTGTAAGTTGAATTATATCAATCTATTATGAAGTTCTTATGAAGAAAATCGAATAAACAGAAATGGGTGACAATTATTTGTCACCCATTTCTGTTTATTCAACGTGGATAGCCTTATTCAATTTGAAATAACTATTATTTCTGCAGATAATTCATTCATATCTTAATGCATCAATAGGCTTAAGCTTAGAAGCTTTATTTGCAGGGAATAAGCCAAAAACGACACCAACCAGTAACGAGATCCCAAATGCCAACACCATCCATTCTACAGAATAAACTGATGGTACAACATCAAACTTTCCAATGAGAAAAGTCGCTAGATTACCAAGGATGATTCCAAGAATTCCACCAATGCCCGTCACCATTAATGCTTCAATTAAAAACTGTAACAGGATATTGCGTCTTTTAGCACCAATGGCCATACGGATACCTATTTCACGGGTACGCTCTGAAACAGATACAAGCATAATATTCATAATTCCTATGCCTCCAACAAGCAATGAAATTGCTGCGATACCTCCGAGTACAGTCATCATCGTACCCGTCATAGAATCTAAAGTATCTAACATCTCAGACATGTTTGTTACACGATAAGCGTCTGTGGACTTATACGTTTTAAAAAGGTAGTTTTCAATTGTCGTTCCAGCCAGCTCAGATACTTCGGCAGAAGTAGCCATAAATTGGTAACTATTTATTCGTGAGCTTTTGAGAAGTCGTTGAGCCGTTGTTATTGGTATAAAAATACGATCGTCATTAGAACCTTTCTCACTACTTGCTGTTTCTTCCATAACGCCAACGATCTTAAATACATTGCCATTAATCTTAATATTTTTACCAATAGGATTCTGTCCTTTGTAGAGCTCTTTTACGATTGTAGACCCTAAAACGACAATTTTTTGCCGATAGGTATTGTCTATGTCAATCAGAAAACGCCCAGAGGAGATTCCTTTTTTGTTTATCTTTGAGTAATCCTCGGTTGTACCAATCAGACTTGAAGACCAGGTGACATCCGAATTTTTTAGCGTTACACTACCCGTTACTTGTGGTGCCATGGCAGCCAAAAGTTCAGCATTCTGCTCAGTAAATTCCTCAAGATCAGTATAATTAACATCTCGATTGCTATTACGCATTGAAATATTAACAGTAATCAGTTCAGTACCAAGTTCTGAAAGTTGGTCTGTTATGGATTTGGTACTGCCCTTAGCAAATGCAACAGCCGTAATAACAGAACCTACACCAATTATGACACCGAGCATCGTGAGAAATGAGCGAACTTTATTATTCATGATTGACTTAATGGCCATTTTATACGCTTGTAGTAAGCTCATCCTCTATTACCTCCGATTCTTGCTCTAGTTTTCCGTCTTTTAATCGAATGATTCGATTGGCGATCTTAGCAACAGAATCATCATGGGTGATTACTACTATTGTATTGCCTTTTGCATTAAGCTCTTTGAAAATATTTAGTATCTCAACTTCTGACTTACTGTCTAAGTTTCCAGTGGGTTCATCTGCTAATAAAAGAGGTGGATCTAACACTAATGCTCTTGCAATAGCAACACGTTGCTGTTGCCCCCCTGAGAGCTCTGACGGCATATGATGCAATCGCTCTGACAGACCTACACTTTCAAGGGCCGCCTTTGCACGCACATGGCGCTCTTTAGCATGAATACCAGCATATATAAGCGGAAGTTCAACATTTTCTAAGGCCGTTAATTTCTTTACTAAGTTATAACCTTGAAAAATAAAACCAATCTGAAAATTACGAATTTCAGCCAATTCATTTCCATTAAATTTACTTACTTCGATGTTATTCAGCGAATACTTGCCTTCAGATGGAGAATCTAAACACCCTATGATATTCATTAATGTTGACTTTCCCGAACCAGACGGTCCAATAATTGCAACAAATTCATGCTCTTTAATATGTATGCTTAAATGATCTAGTGCATATAGAACATTATCCCCCATCTCATATTTTTTTGATAGTTCATTAATACGTATCATCTCATATTACCTCCTGGAATACCTCCAGCTGGCATTCCTCCACCGCCCATGCCACCAAATTGACTAGATTGACTTGTTGATGTGGATTCACTGGTTTGTGGTAAGATCACTTCATCTCCTTCTGAAAGTCCACTAATAATTTCTATATAGAGTTCGTTATTAATTCCCGTTTCTACCGGTACCATGACACTACCCTCATAATAATTTAAAGTATTGTCCCCACCCCCACCTTTTAATTTGTTTACAAATTTAGAGAAAAAATTATCACTAGAAGAAGCTTGGGAATTTGGTGCTTCCACTGATTTTTCACGATTCCTTTGTGTCATAGTCCTTTCAGCGCCAAAATCAGATGAAGAAGGGATATTGCTTTGCTCTGTTGTACCTAGATTTTTTTCATTTGGTTTCAAGTTACCTGTGTCAGTACTACTAGCATCTGAACTAGCGCCATCTTTCAAGTAAACAAAACTACGATTCCCTTTCGTTGTAACGGCTTCAATAGGTACGTAAAGGGTATCGACTTTCTCTTCTAATAGTATTTCACCATCGGCGTTCATACCGCCAAGTATGCCATCTTCACTACTAAAGGATACGGTAACAGGATAAGTTGTCACACCATTTTCAGAACTCGAATCAATTGCTATGTTTGTAACCATACCTTCAATTGGCGCTTCTATAGTTGATTCAATTGCATCTAAAGTAATATGAACGATTTGCCCAATTGACACTTTTGAAATATCCAGCTCATCTACCGAAATATCAAAGGTGAAGGAATCTGTTTTAATTATTTCTGCAATACGGCTACCTGACTTTAATTCTGATCCAACTGTTAATGTTTCAGAATTTATTACATAGCCATCAATGGGTGCATAAATGGTGTACTTCTGTAAATTACTCTGCGAAACCTGAAGTTGATATTCTTGGTTCTTAAGCTTCAAATTTGCAGAATCATACTCGCGTTCGAGAGAGTTATTCGTAAGTTGAATCATTTCACTTCCAGCAGCAATCGTTTGATTTTTTTTTACAAAAATTTGTGAAACATCTCCATCTTCATTGGACGTTATAATTTTACTATTATAATAAAGTAGTGAGCTGGGGTTAATGCTACTAAATGTACGCCCATTATTCGACCATTCACCCGTTACCTCCATACCTTCTTTTAAAAGTCCAGGATTGTTTATAAGTATTTCAACATCATTAAGTTGACTTCCAACCGATGCAAAATAAGGATTTTCATTAATTGATATAATCGTACCTACAATGGCCACCATATAGTAATCTGAAGTCTGTAAGTTGATTGTATCACCTACTTTCATTTCAGTAATTGCACTTGAAATAAAAGGTAAGCTGGTTGTGAGCTGTGATTGATTGCTAATCGTAAAGAGAATTGAATCAGCTTTGATTTTATCGCCTATTTTCACATGAATATCGGTAACTGTCCCATCAAAGGGTGCTAAAACATTTAAAGCAGCAATACTGTCCTGCTGCTCTTGTAAAGAAAGCTGTTTGTCTAGCAAATTATTCTCAGCATCTTCTAAGTTCATAAGAATATCTGTCTTATCAAGTTCAATAAGAATATCTCCCTGATTGTAGTATTTTCCATCTTCTATGTTATTCGTAATAATTGTACCTTCCACACTCGAGGACAAGGTTTCCCTAGAACTAGGTGAAATCGCACCAGAACCAGATAAATTTACAGACAAATCTCCTTTTACTACTGCCTCCGTAGATTGAACAAGAATGGTACTGCTTTTAGAAGTTGCTACTACCTTAGAAATTATTAAAGCACCAACTATAACACACAAAAAGATGGCAAGACCTATAGACCATTTCTTAAATTTAATCTTTTTACTATCCATTTTCATTATTTTTCCTCCATTTTCCACTGATAACAAACACTATAATTTAGTTCATTATAGTATAAAAATGAAGCCTTTTCGTGACAATAATGTGGCAAAACTGTAAGATTCAAGGTCAATTCAAAGGAGCGTCGCCCTTCATTTCTAAGGTGCTTTATAACCTCCATTATATGATAAAAAGCTACAAATAAAACGTTATTAACTATTCTTGTTTTATGAGTAATATGATTTTTATTCATAGTTTCGAATCTTGACTCATAAAATATTATGAATAGAATTAGGAGTGCTTATATGAGCGATATGAATGCTAGTATGTTTCCAGCAGGCGACGGAGCAGATAACTCAATGATGTTTTTACTTTTCTTCTTACTACTTTTTAGTGGAGGTTCAGGTTTTGGCGGGTTAGGTGGTCCAGGTCATGGTCCAGGTGGTGTCGGTGGTTTTGGCGATAATAACATGCTCTTGTTATTATTAATGTTAATGTTATTTAACTAATTGCCAGAATGATTTTCAGTACTTATTTTTTACTAAAGCCAATGGTGGGGTGTCAAGGGTCTTACCCTAAGCCCCACCTAATAATTATTACATAATTAAAGACAGCAGTATCATCAATTGAAACAGTGTTTCATTATTGTTACGTATATCTGTTGTTTGCATTTTGTTTTTGCAATTGTCATCTATTTCATAGACAGCATTACCATCAATTATTACTTCATCTTTAATTTCCATTTAATCACCTTTTTATAATTCAAGCTGTTTTTAATTTAATATATGTAATTAACTATACAAAGTAGTCAAAATTTCAAAACCTATTACATAGACTGTTATATATCCCATTATGAAAGGAAATTTTATGAATGAACATAATTCCAATATAGATTTTACTGAAATGTTGAAAATGGCTCAAACCATGTCGAAAAACAATGATGTTATATCAACACCTGCGTTATCACCTATTGATAAAATGATTAACAGTCAAGATATGCGTATTATGAAAGCTACCTTACCATATTTTGATTATCCTTATCAAAAAAACTTTGCAATGCTAATAAAACTTTTAGAATTTAGAAAGACAATGGAAGTATTTAATTCATCTTCTACAATACATACTACTTTACAAGAAAAAAAAGAGCTAAATAAACTGGATTTTTTAAGTGATATTAGAAATTGTTGTGATGAACCACATCAAAAAAAACTAAATATGCTCATCTCAATTTTAAATATGCAAACAACCCTAGAAAAATACAAGAATAATCCTAAGTTACTACAGTCTCATGGCGAGGAACCTATTGCTCCTGAAAAAGAATCCTCTGATGATGATGGATATAGTCAATTCATGAAAATGGTAAATAAAATTATTGATGAAAAGGATGGTGATTAACATAGATATATACACAAAGATGTTTGACGAAGAGGCCTTTAGAAAAATAGACAAACAAAAACTAGAAATCATCTCAAAGCTGTTTAATGATATGCATAAAAAAAATGCAGATGAACGATTACAAATTTTATTTACTTATGGGATGGAAATGCGAAGTAAAGGACTATCCTTTACAAAAGAAGAGTCTACCTTACTTATTGATCTTCTTAAGGTAAACCTAAACGAACAAGAAAAAAGCAAAATTGATATGATATCTAATATGCTTAAAAGTATGTAAAATAGTTTAAAATAATAAGGCGTGAAGAAATATCCTTCATGCCTTATAGTTCTATTCTCCGTCTTTCGTTAATAAACTTGAATACATCGATGGTCTTCGGTCACGAAAAAATCCCCAGAAGCTTCTTAGTTCAGCAATTTGGTCTAAATCAAAGGTTGAAGTTATGACCCCTTCTTCTGTTCTTCCTAGCTCAGCAATTTTTTCTCCAATTGCATTTGTTATAAATGATGATCCATAAAATGTAATTTCTGAGTCTTCAATTTTCTCAGCACCTACTCTATTTGAAGCAATTATTGGTATAATATTAGCCGCTGAGTGTCCTTGCATTACCCTTTGCCAATGATCCTTTGAATCATATTCCGGCTTTGAAGGCTCTGTACCTATTGCTGTTGGATATAACAATATTTCTGCGCCCTGAAGCGTTAAGGCTCTAGCGGTTTCCGGAAACCATTGATCCCAACAAATACCAATGCCAATCGTTGCAACCTTTGTCTTAAATACTTTAATACCGCTATCCCCTGGAGTAAAATAAAACTTCTCACAATAACCGGGACCATCTGGAATATGGGTTTTTCTATACGTCCCAAGATATTCTCCATCCGCATCAATAACCGCTACGGCATTATAAAATGCATTGTTTTTTCTTTCAAAAAAACTTATAGGAAGCACTACTTGCAATTCAATTGCTAATTTTTTAAAATGATGTATTGCCGCATCGTCTTCCAATGTTTTTGCTAGCTTGAAGTATTCTTCAACTTGTACCTGACAAAAATAAAGATTTTGAAAAAGCTCTTGTACAAGGATTATTTGAGCGCCTTTTATTGCTGCTTCCCTTATTAACTTTTCTGCCTTTACTATATTTTCACTCACTACATCCGAACAGCTCATTTGTGTAGCCGCTACTATAACTTCTCTCATAATTGCATCTCCCTTATTTAGGTTGTTGTTGTGATATACAGTGAATATTTCCTCCACCCAAAATAATCTCTCTAGAGTATATCGGCACAATTTCTCTTTCCGGAAATATATTCTTCAATGTTTGAAGCGCTAGTTCATCTTTAGGATCGTTAAATATTGGTACAATAATTGAATTGTTGCAAAACAAAAAATTTACATAAGATGCTGGAAGTGGTTCATCAATAGAGAATCTTTTCGCATCTTTAGAATAAATGATGCCATCATCTTCTTCCTTCGTAATAAATATCGGTTGTGGTAATTCTAGCTTATGCACCTTAATTGTTCTTCCTTTTGCATCTATTGAACCTTTTAAAACCTCATAAGCACTTCTGCAAATATGGTAATTATCATTATTTACATCATCTGTCCAAGATAAAATCACTTCACCTGGACGTGCAAAACAGCAAATATTATCAATGTGTCCATCCGTTTCATCATTAAAAAGACCTCTATCAAGCCAAATAATCTTTTCAACACTTAAATATGATCTTAAGTAATCCTCAATCTCAACTTGTGTAAGATGTGGATTCCGGTTATTATTCAGCAAACATTCTTTTGTTGTTAAAAGCGTTCCTTCACCATCAACATGAATTGAGCCTCCTTCAAGTACAAAATCCTCGGTATGATACCCTTTAACACCCTCTAAAGCAATAATACTAGATGCAACACGTTCGTCTTTATCCCATGGATAATATGCACCTTCATCTATGCCACCCCAAGCATTAAATTTCCAATCAATCCCTCTTGTTTCGCCTCGATCATTAATAACAAAAGTAGGCCCTACATCTCTAGTCCATACATCATCATGAGGCATTATTATAGTACGTACCTTTGAACCTAGTTTATTTAAAGCATCTTCATAATGTTCTTCTGAAACACCCACTGTGACTTCTTCAAACTTCCCAATGGCATGTGCTACTTCTACAAAAACTTTTTGCGCCTTTTGGGCAGAATGATGCCAAACATCTTTTCTTTCTGGCCAAAGGAGAAAAACCTGTTTTTGCACCTCAAATTCGGCTGGCATTCTAAATCCATCTTTTTTAGGAGTTGAATTAATCATTTATTGTTCCCTTCTAAAGTTACTACTTGTTTTTCAACCTATGGGCTTTTCTTCCAATAGCTTTTTCCCATTCTTCTTTTTCTTCCTCAGTTTCTATCATTAGTCCTGGTACTTCAACCGGTTTTCTGAAGCGATCCAAGGAAACAAAAACAACGAACGCTTCATTCGTTAATATTTTCTCTCCTGTAAATAAATTCTCTGAATAAACAGAAATCTTTACTTCCATTGATGTTCTTCCAACCCACGTTAGCTTTGCATATAATTCAACCATATCCCCTCTTTTAATGGGATTTTTAAAGTCAATGCTATCAACCTGTACAGTAGCAACAACATTACGGCAATGGCGTGAAGCAGCTAGCGCACCTACAATGTCAACCCAGTACATAAGTCGTCCACCTAACAAATTGCCAATTAAATTCGTATCATTTGGAAGAACCAGTTCAGTCATTCGTGTTTCACTTTCTTGTGGTGACTTTTTCTCCATACGCTTCCTCTTTCGTTATATCTATAAATTATTAGCTAATTTGCTCATAAAATTCATCTAATGTTAATTTATTGTTATATAAGTATGCTGCAAGTTCTTTTCCAACATACCTTACGTGCCAAGGTTCATAGTTATACCCTGTAATACTTGTTTTGTCTTTCGGATACCTGATTATAAATCCATATTCATGTGCATGACTTACAAGCCATTTTCCTTCAGGCAAATCACCTAGCGTTTCTTCAAGTGAATACCCAATACCCTCACTGCTTACATCCATTGCTAGACCTGATTGATGTTCACTTTGACCAGGTTTAGCACTTACTTTATTCGCTGCTTCTTCACCCATTCGATCTACATTGCCTGCATAAATTGTCTTTTGTCTACTGTAAGATCTATACCCTGAGACTGCAACCAATCTAAATCCACCCTGACTTGCCCCTTGCAATAATTCTTCTAATGCATCTGCAGCAACTGCCCTCATTTGTTTCTTTGGGTCGTTTCCTGAAAACGAAAATTCAACATTTGGAACCACAAGATCATTTGGTTCATAATTTGAATCAAGTTCATTCAGCTTGTTTACAAGTGCGTATAAAGAATCCTGATTCCCTATTACCAGCGCCTTTTGTGGATCAAAATTATACACCTGGTCACCTACTATTTCTATAATTCTTTCTATGCTATTATTATGTATATCTTCTTCATTAATGTCTATATTTTCGTTATTTTCTTGCGTATCTAGATCGTCAATTTCATTATCATTATTTTCATTCAAATTATCTTGCTGATCTTCTTCGACACCAGCATTGCTATTATTTGACTGCTGTACCTCATCAGCACGTGCGGCCTGCTCTAATCGATTATTTATCAAAATAGTTATACCGACAATACCAATACAAATAAGCGACAAAATAATAGTTATTCTTACAAGTCTTTTCATAAGTCACTTCCTTTTTCTATTATTCGTTGTACCATGTATCATCATAGTATATAATTCGAGAAATTTCAATAGGAAATAAGTTATTGTAACATTTATTGCATATTCAATTCTTCTTTCTTTAATTTTTTAATAATGTTCATTGCAAAGGCAGTACACACTATAAGCGTTAAGAAATCCGCCACAAGTTGCGAAAAAATAATACCATCTATTCCAAAAAATCTGGGCAAAATTAACACGGTAGGAATCAAAAATATACCCTGTCTGGAAAGTGATAATACCGCAGCCCCTATTGCATGGCCTAACGCTTGATATAAACCTGTTATCATTAAAATAAAACCCATAAAAGGCAATAGTATAGAAAATACTCTTAATCCTTTTGTAGCAATACTTAGTACAGCAGGATCATCTGAAAATGCCCCAACTATAGGTGTCGCAAAAGCTGTAAATATTATAGTTATGATAATACAGTAGAGTGATGCCCAAATAATGGCAATTCTAATCGCTTCATTTAATCTTTTATAATTTTTTGCGCCATAATTATATCCTGCGAGTGGTTGAAATCCTTGATTAAAACCAAATAGCACATAAAAGGCCATCAAAAAAATAATATTTACAATACCAATCGCAGCTAGTGCACTGTCACCAAATGATTTAGCCGCATGATTCACAATTACAAGCGATAAGCTCGCTAACACTTGACGCAAAAAGGTTGGTGTTCCAATTTTCATTATTTGACCATACAAGGCTAAAGAAAAAGTAACAAACTTAAAATGAATACGTAGCGCACTTTTACCTCTTAAATAATAAGAAAGTAGCAATAATGTCGAGATCATTTGAGAAATAACGGTTGCAATTGCAGCACCAGAAATACCCAGCTTTAGTCCAAAGATAAAAATTGGATCAAGAATTATATTCATTATTGCACCTGTTAGCATAGAGAGCATTGCAATCATTGGGCTACCTTCAGAACGCAACAAGTTATTCATCGTCATGTTCATCATTGTAAAAATTGCACCCATTGTAAGATACTTCCCATAGTCTACTGCATAAGCCATAGCCGTTTCAGATGCACCAAAAAACTTTAATATGGGTACAATAAAAAACAGGCCAATTAAGGTGTACCCTAACCCACATGCCATACTTGAAAAAATTGCTGTTGAAGCCGTTCTTTGTGCAAGTTCTTTATTACCTTGTCCTAATAGTCTAGATACATATGATCCAGCTCCTAAACCAAAAGTTAATCCTACCGCTCCTATTAATGCAAATAAAGGAAATACAACATTAGTAGCTGCTAATGCTTCTGTCCCCAACTTACCTACATAAATCCTATCAACAACATTGTATACTGCATTGATTAGCATACCTATTATAGCCGGTATAGCTAATTTAAATAATGACTTCTTAATATCCATTGAGCCTAATATTTCAGTACGTTTATCTGACATTTGAAACAACCTCCTAAGCTGGCCTTTAAAAAAACAGGGGAGAACCATGTCTCCCCCATCACTATTTTACAACAATATTAATTATTTTATTAGGGATATAAATTTCTTTTACTATCGTACAACCCTCAATTTTTGATAAAACCAATTCTCTTGCCTTAGAAAGCACCGAATCTTTTGTTTCCTCTAAGCCAATAATAATGGTTCCCTTTACCTTACCATTAACCTGTACAGGCATTTCTATTTCATCTTCCTGCATTTTTTCTTCATCATAAATCGGCCAACTGTTTTCAAATACACTATTGGTTTTGCCAAGCTTTTCCCACATTTCCGCTGCCATATGTGGTGCAAAAGGTGAAAGTAATATAGCAAATACTTCTAATGTTTGATGATCTACGCCACCATGATTTTTCGAAATATCCACTAGCTTGTTCGCATATTCCATAAAGGCACTTATAACTGTATTAAAATGGAAACTATTTAATCTAGTAGTTATATCATAAATCATTTGATTTTTTATTTTTTCAAGCGCTTTGGTGGTTGCAACACTTTTATTAATATTATCATTTAGCAAGTTCCACACTTTATTGATAAATCGATATACTCCCTCAATTCCTCTGTCATCCCATTCAGAATCTAATTCTGGTGGACCAACAAACAGTTCATATATTCTCAAGGAATCACATCCATATCTAGCAACCAATTCATCAGGTGACACTACATTGCCTTTCGACTTACTCATCTTAGCACCATTTTTACAGATCATCCCTTGATTAAACAATCGTGTAAAGGGTTCTGAAAACTCCACAACGCCGATGTCATATAAAAACTTTGTATAAAATCTAGAATAAAGTAAATGTAGCACAGCATGTTCAATACCGCCAACATACATATCAACCGGTACCCATTCTTTTGCTTTTTCTTTAGAAATTAATTCCTGATCATTATTAACATCCACATATCTTAAAAAGTACCAGGAAGATCCTGCCCATTGAGGCATTGTATTGGTTTCTCTTTTTGCTGGGCCATGACATTCGGGACAGGTGGTATTAACCCATTCTGTTATAGCTGCAAGTGGAGATTCCCCTGTTCCGGTCGGCTGATAGGTTTCAACCTCCGGTAATAGAACTGGGAGCTCTTCTTCTGGCACTGCTACAGCACCGCACTTTTGACAATGTACTATTGGAATTGGCTCACCCCAATAACGTTGTCTGGAAAATACCCAATCTCTTAATTTATAGTTCGTTGTTTTATTGCCAATCTCATGTTCTTCTAAATATCTTGCAACGGCTTCCTTTGCCTGAGTTGCCTTCAATCCATCAAACAACTCAGAATTCACCATTACGCCATCCCCAATATAAGCTTCTTCAAGCTCTTTAAGCTCTTGGCCTTCAGGAATAATTACTTGTATAATTGGCAATTCAAACTTTTTGGCAAAAGCAAAGTCTCTTTCATCATGAGCAGGAACACACATTATTGCACCAGTTCCATAATCAGCCAACACATAATCTGAAACCCATACTGGAATTTTAGCACCGTTTAAAGGATTTATTGCATAGCTACCTGTAAAAACACCTGTTTTCTCTTTATCCTGCAAACGATCTACTGAGGATTTCATTGATGCCATAAACACATAGTCTTCTACTTCAGCACGCCTGTCATCCGATGTAATTGCTTTGATAGCTTCATGCTCTGGGGCTAACACCATAAAGGTCGCACCGTATAATGTATCCGGTCTTGTTGTAAATACCTTAATTTTTTCATCAACACCATCTATAGGAAAATCGATTTCTGCACCATAGGACTTACCAATCCAATCTGTTTGCATTTTTTTAACTTTTTCTGGCCATTCCAAAGGAATAAGATCTTCTAAAAGCCTTTCAGCATATGCAGTAATTTTCAACATCCATTGACGTAAATTCTTTTTTGTAACCTTTGAACCACAACGATCACATTCTCCATTTACAACTTCTTCATTTGCTAAGCCAGTTTTGCAATCAGGACACCAGTTAATTGGCATTTGCTTCTCATATGCTAAGCCTTCCTTAAACATCTTAACAAAAATCCATTGGGTCCATTTATAAAAATTAGGATCTGTCGTACTTACCTCTTTATCCCAATCATAAACTGCACTAATTTCTTTTAATTGTTTTTTAAAATTCTCAACATTTTCAGCTGTTGCTTTTGCTGGGTGCACACCCATCTTAATTGCATAATTTTCAGCTGGTAAGCCAAAGGCATCCCAACCCATTGGATGCAATACATAATATCCTTGTAATATCTTATATCTGCTCCAAACATCACTTAATACATAGCCTCTCCAATGTCCAACATGAAGACCACTGCCAGATGGATAAGGAAACATATCTAAACAATAGTAGTTTTTTTTATCTTTTGATGGCATGTTAACGGGATCTCTATCCCAAACAGCCTTCCACTTTCTTTCGACTTCTTTATGGTTGTAAATAATAGCCATGAAAGAACCTCCTTATATTTTAGTCTGATTATATCGCCTTAAACAACAAAGTCTCTATGCTAAGCATAGAGACGATTATGACCACAATTCAACTCAATTTATTCTCTATTATTCTTACAATCTTTCATTTATTCAATTACTTATATTAGCATAATGTGTAATAATTAGCAAGTCCAATGTTGATATAGTACCCAAGTCAAGTTATATTCATAACAAGCTCCTGTTTTTGTGTAAAATAAACCCCTATTATAATCATAATTGCCCCAATTAACTGTTGCCACATAAATATTTCATTCATTATAACTACTCCTGCAAAAATCGAAACAACGGTTGTAAAATTAGCAAATACCGCTACTTTTGAAGCTTCTGCTTTAGATAAAATATAATTTAAAACAAAAAAAGCAACAATTGATGACAAAATACTTAAGTATAAAAATCCTATGATTGCTTGTGGGCTTGTTAAGGGTTTGAAGTAATCTAATAAAACCTCTTTGTTAATATGTATCCCCAAGCTCAACCCATTAAATACAATTGCCCCAAATCCCATCATTAGGTAAGTAATTTCTATAGCTGAAAATTCCAAATGGAGTTTACGTGATAGTATGTTATATATTGCACCAGCTAAAACAGCAATAAACAAAAACAACAACCCCCTTATACTCCCTCCTGAAAAATTATTCACATTAATGATGATTGCTCCAAATACTGAAAGCATGATAAAAACAAGTCTTTTAAGGGTTATCTTTTCATTTAGAAATATAAATGCAAAAATCATTACGATGATTGGAATGCATGCAATCATAATTCCAGCCTGCGAAGATGGTAGCAATTCAATCCCTTTTGTCTCAAATACAAAATAGATGATTGGTTGAAATAATCCTAGCAGAAAAAGCATTCGAAGTTTTTTACCACGGTAATTCACCTTTATTATTTTAAATAACAATAAAATTGTCATGACTACAAAAGCAATCAAAAATCTAAAAGCCAACATATGATAGATATCTAGTACATAGGCTAACGTAAGCTTAGTAAACATAAAAGAAAATCCAAATATTGTAGAATATAAAAATCCTAAATAAATAACATTATTATTCGTTTTCAAGTTCATTTCCTCCACAATTTGACAGCACTTAATTATAGCACCCTCTGGAAATATTTTCTATAATAAATATATTAGGATACAAAAAAATCTTTTACAATAGGATTCTTAATCCTATTGTAAAAGATTTATATTCATTAATTTATATGCCTACCAGCGTCCTAGTACTTCACAAGCCAGCATCATGCATTGTTTAGTTTTGTAGATGATATTTGACAAAACGTTCTAATGATTTTACCGCTGATCGGATATCTGCATATACCGGAATTCCTGCTCTCTCCATGATATCGACAAAATCACCGTAGTATTCACCACCATTTACTGATACAACCAATGGCTTATCATATTTCTTATTCAACGCAACAATAAGATTTGCTAAACTATTTTCATCATTACAAGTGTTCGGCGTAGCTTTTATATTTTCTACATGTGGTACAATTCCTACAAATACACAGTCAACTGCATCATCAAGTAAGGCTGCTTCAATGAATTCCTTAAACAAAATATCATTCGTCATAGGTGTAACATCTAAAATTGACATACTCGTATTAACAAGGCCATGACTATTAATACTATCAATATAATCTTGGGTACCCGTTGAGAAAATGGCCGGTTCTAGTATACCTAATTCATCCGAAGCGACAGTCGCTTCAAATCCAGCATTTAATACACCCGCTACTTTATTTCCCGTAACCTTTTTATTAGCTAGTAGAGCAAAAGCTTTAACGCTATCATGATAAGCTTCTGTATCCTCTATTAGAAGAACCTTCGACTGGCTACATGCAGCTTCAAAAACATCATAATCTCCTGTCATTGCTGCAGTATGGGAAGCGGCTGCTTTTGCACCTACATCTGTTCTTCCAGATTTGTATACAAGCACTGGCTTATGTACTTCACGCATTAGATCATAGAACACTCTTCCTTCACCAGGAGCAAAGCCTTCAATATAAAGTGCTATTACTTTGATTTGGGAATCTTGATTAAAATATTTAATTAAATCAGTAATCTTAATATCATATTTATTTCCAAAGCTCACAATTGATTTAAATATCGGTGCATTCGGCATTTTGTCTATTAATGTTATTGCCATACCTCCACTCTGTGTAAGCAATGCTGTATTGCTATGTTCTGAAACCGCTAAATGAAGCCTTTCCTCATCAATAAAAAGTGTATTTACGCCTTTTTGATTTTCATCTTCTCCATAAAATACACCCATACAATTAGGACCGATAATTCGAACATCTTTAGGTATGACTTTGTTTAATTCATTTGTAAATGTAACATAATCTAAATCTTGAGATATCCCTGGTATAAGAACAATTGACTTTGGTCCATTGCTTTTCAATTTAGAAATGAATGATGTAATGTGCTTTGCCGGTGCTGCATACACAACCATTTCGATATCATATGGAATATCTTCTATTGATTCATATAAGGTATACGTTTTATTTCCAAGTACTGCTTCTCCACCTCTTACATTAACGCAGTAAAGGTCATCTCTTCTTAAATCGTGTAGTAATCTTGCGATTTCTCTTCCCATACTATATTTAGTTGGATCTGATGATACACCAATTACAGCTATACCCTTTGGATTAAAAAACGTCTTAATATTGGTTGTATTCACATTTGGTAAATATTTATTGCTATCAATTGCTTTTTCAAATTCGATATAACCATCTACAGCAATAAATCTATTATCCTTAGTAATTACAAACGGATTAATATCCATTGTTTTTATAAAATAGGCAGATCTTTCTGCACAAATATAAGAGTAATTGTATGCCAGTGCGCTTATAACCGAAGCCGCTTCAGCTATGAAATCGAGGTATTCTTCATGTCCGATACTTTTAAATTTGTGTTTAATATTCAATTTATTAATAATCTGTTTTGCCTCAGTCAAACTTAGCTGTGGCATAAGTAGGTTCGCCTTGTCATAATATTTCGCAAAAAATTCTGCATCGTCCCCACCTTTACTCAACGTAACAATTGGGCCAAAGGATGGATCATCTTTAACCCCTATTAAGATTTCATATCCGATACTTTGTTTAAATTCCACTAACTCAACAATAAGAAATCCATTAATCTTAGGCTTGTTATCTTCATCATAATGAGACAACACTTCTTGCTTCATTTTTTCCAGCACATATTGAACAAATAATGGTTCGTAGTTCTTAACCTTCTTTACCCCACCAACCTTTTGCTTATGGGCTATATCTGATGAAACAATTTTGACAATAACCTCATCACCAAAACCCGAAAGAATTTCTGATGTTACTTCCTCCGATACTTCCAAATAATGGTACTTAGGCGTATCTAAGCCTATTCCATTAAGAATTTGATAAACTTCGTGCTCAAACAATATATTTCTTTCTTCTTTATTTGCTTGTTCAAAAACATTGTCTACAATGGTTCGATTATCAGTTGTAATGTTCACCGAATATCCTCCTAGATTAATTTTTACTTTACTACAAATATTATACCATCATCAAGTAATTAAATGTTAAGTAATCTTATTAATTTCCTAGTATTCTTCAATATAAGAATGCTTCTGCCCATCTTTCTTCCAGCCTACAATACAGTTCAAATTGACATTATGGGCTGCCTTCAGTATACATTTATCAACATCCTCTGATTTTTCCTTAAGTTGTTTGATCAATTCCTTAATCTCTTTACGTTTACTTGATGTCTTTTTAGCAGCAACAATACAACCACAATTCATTGGAGATAATCCAGCATTAACGGTGAAATTCTTAATGTGTTCCTCTTCAATGTAGTACATTGGCCTTATAAGCTCAAGTCCTTCAAAATTAGCTGATTTTAGCTTCGGCAACATTGTTTGAAAAGAACCAGCATATAGAATATTCATTAACGTTGTCTCTATAACGTCATTAAAATGATGTCCAAGCGCAAGCTTATTGCACTTTAGTTCCTGGGCTTTGGCATACAATGCACCCCTTCGCATTTTAGCACACATATAACACGGATAATCTTTAGCGATTTCATCAACTACTTTAAAAATTCCAGATTCAAAAATATGAATTGGAATGTTTAAATAGTCACAGTTACTTTGAAGCATTTCTTTATTTGTGCTATAATACCCAGGATCCATCGCAATAAATTCTAGTTCAAAGGTAATCTTACCATACTTTTGAATTTCTTGAAATAATTTTGCCATAAGCAAGCTGTCTTTTCCTCCAGAAATCCCTACCGCTACGCGATCTCCTTCTTCAATCAAATTAAACTCTTTAATTGCCTTCACAAATTTCGTCCATATTTGAGATCTATAGGTTTTAATGATACTTCTTTCTATTTCCATTAGTGGTTTTCTTTCACTAAGTGGGATAAGAAGTTCACAACCACTTCCGCTAATTGTACTCATCACTTTCACCTCCATATTCATATGTACCTATTCATTAATTAATAACACTCTAATTCTATCTAATAACATGGCGCATGCTACTTTATTATATCCACCTTGTGGAATAATAATATCAGCATACTTTTTGGACGGTTCAACAAATTCCTCATGCATTATCTTTACAGTATTTAAGTACTGGCTTACTACTGAATCCAGTTCTCTGCCTCTTTCTTTTACATCTCTAAGAAGTCTTCTAATAATGCGAACATCTGCATCGGTATCAACAAAAACTTTAATGTCAAACAAATTTCTTAATTCAATATTTTCAAAAATTAAAATACCCTCAACGATAATAACCTTTTTAGGTATTTCTATTACTGTTTCTTTAGATCTCGTATGCCTTGAAAAATCATAACAAGGTCTTTCAATGGAAATACCTTCTTTTAGCTTTATTAGATCTTGTACGAAGCTTTCTGTATCGAATGCATTAGGATGGTCGTAATTTAATAACGCCCTTTCTTCAAAGGGTAAATGACTATAAGCTTTATAATAGTAGTCATGTGTTAAAGTTAAAACCTCATCTCCTAATGCTTCGTTAAGCTTATTCACTAAAGTCGTCTTACCTGAACCTGTACCACCTGCAATTCCAATAATTATCGTATTACTCATACATTTTATTCCTCCACGAGCTTTTTGATATATTTTTTAGCTTAAATTATTTATTGTAATCCGTATGATCTCCTCGACTCATGTCAACTTCAAATCCTACAGAACGAATTCGTCCTTCGATGCAATTTCTGCAATGTGCAGCTTCATCACCTGTACAAATTTTCCCATCATATAGCGCATATTTGTCTCGAACATTCGTAGGTGATAAATTGGGCATTACTACGTTTGCACCTGACTTAAGTCCAAGTTCTCTTCCCTTCTTATCAATTGAACCAAGTGCTGTAGTAGCAGGAAGTAATACTTTTGGAAGTAACAGGCGAATAATAGATAACAATATACAGGTCATATGAGCAGTACCTGACTTTTCATTACTTAATGGTGTATCTTTTTGTGAAATAAAAGGGCCAATACCAACCATTTCAGGTTCTAATTCTTTTAAATATAATAAATCATCTGCAAAGTCTTCATTGGTCTGACCGGGTAATCCTACCATAAAGCCCGCTCCTACTTGAAATCCTATCTTCTTTAAATCATTTAGACATCTAATACGGTTTTCATAAGACATATCCGGATGAAGTGTTTCATATAAATGCTTGGAATTCGTTTCATGCCTAAGCAAATAACGATCTGCACCAGCATCATAAAATTTCTTATAGCTTTCATAAGTTTTTTCTCCTATAGAAAGCGTAATCGCACATTCTGGATATGTTGATTTAATGGTTTTAATCAAATCTACTATTTTCTCATCTGTATAATATGGGTCTTCTCCACCTTGAAGTACATATGTCTTATACCCTAAGTCATGCCCTATCTGGCAACATTCTAGAATCTGTTCTTTTGAGAGTCTATAACGTTCTGCTGATTTATTTGATTTTCTAATTCCACAATAAATACAATCCCTAGCGCAGAAGTTGCTAAACTCAATTAATCCTCGCATAAATACTTTGCTACCATAATGGGTTTTTCTTGTTTCTGTTGCTTTGTGTTGTAAATAGACAATATCCGCTTCTTTACTATTATTAAGAAGAAACAGCAATTCATCTTTTGTTAAAGAATTATTTTCATACAGTTTATCTATTAGTTCTTTCATTAACATCAACCTCTTTCTTTCAATCTATTAATAATACGTATTTTCAACATCTATTTCAAACATAGTATACCGATTTAATGGTAGGTTTTCAAGTGCTATAGCAACAAAAGATAAAATAATTATCTAATTTTGTTATAATGCTTGACTTTTTTATGTCATTTTATTATAATAATTTTGTAACAATTTATTAATAATATCACAACAATTGACATCAACTGTACAGGGGGTTCAAATGAACAACAAAATGTATCTAAAGATTTTTTTACTAACAGTCGTATTTAGTCTTTTTTCAAGCACTTATGTACTAGCAAACACTGAAGGAATAGTTACTGGTGACCGCGTAAATGTAAGAAGTGGTCCAAGTACTTCGTCCACCATTTTAGATAAATATAATACTGGTTACAAGATTGCCATTGTTTCTAAAGAAGGTGACTGGTATAAAATTACCTTAGCAAATAATCAGACAGCATTTATATTCGGTGAATTTGTTAAGCCCGCTGATACTACCGCGGTTGGAATAACAGAAACGCCAAAAATCGAACCAACTGAAAATACATCATCTACAGCGCTTCGTGCAGAGCTCGTAACATATGCTAAGCAGTTCATAGGTAATCCATATAGATATGGTGGTACGAGCTTAACAAATGGTGCTGATTGTTCTGGATTTACTCAATCAATTTACAAAAACTTTGGATACTCAATAAATAGAAGTTCTTATACACAATATAATAATGGCCAAGCTGTTAAATCAAGCGAGTTATTACCTGGAGATTTAGTATTCTTCGGATATAGCGGTTCAATTTCTCACGTAGGAATATACATAGGCGATGGCCAAATAATTCATGCAAGTACTTCCTCCACTGGAATTATCATTAGCGGGCTCTACGATAAGGGTAATAAGCCTTATATCGGAAGCAGAAGAATTATCTCATAACACCTTCATAAACTTAAAGCCAACTTCTCACGAGGTTGGCTTTTTTAATTTATATTCTATAACGCAATAATTTTATATGCTTAATTACTCGTACATTGTGTCAATTGTATTTTGAATTTCATCATCTTCCAAAAATACATCAAAGTCGATTACTTTATCAAAAAGACCGTTAGGTGTAATTTCAATTACTCTATTTGCAATGGTTTCAATAAAACTGTGGTCATGCGAAGCAAACAGCATTGTACCAGCAAAAGCTACTAACCCATTATTAACAGCTTGAATAGATTCTAAATCTAAGTGATTTGTTGGTTCGTCTAAAACAACTACATTCGGATAAGACAGCATAAGTTTAGAAAACATGCAACGCACCTTTTCCCCACCTGATAAAACAGAAGCCATCTTCAATGCCTCTTCACCTGAAAATAACATTTTACCCAAAAAACCTCTAATGAAAGTTTCTGTTTGGTTTTGTTCATCTGAGTACTGTCTAAGCCAATCTACTAATGATAGCTCAACACCCTCAAAAAATTCCGAATTATCTTTTGGTAAATAAGCTTGTTTTGTAGTTATTCCCCATTTAAAAGAACCTTCATCTGGTTCTATTTCACCCATCAATATTTTAAATAAAATTGTTTTTGCATTTTCATTTCTACCGAGGATAATAATCTTGTCGCCTTTATTAACCGTAAAGGTTACGTTGTCTAACACCTTTACCCCATCAATAGTTTTTGATAAGCCTTCTACACTTAGAATATCCTTACCTGCTTCTCTTTCCTGTACAAAGCCTACAAATGGATATTTTCTTGAAGAAGGTTCAATATCTTCTAACACAATCTTATCTAAGGATTTCTTTCTAGAAGTAGCCTGCTTTGCTTTTGATGCATTAGAACTAAATCTTGCAATGAAATTCTGTAGTTCTTTAATCTTTTCTTCACTTTTCTTGTTTTGATCCTTCATCAATCTCAAAACCAACTGACTAGACTCATACCAAAAATCGTAGTTTCCAACAAAAAGCTTCGCTTTTCCAAAATCAATATCAACCATATGTGTACAAACCTTATTCAAGAAATGCCTATCATGGGAAACTACAAGCACAGTGTTATCATAGTTCAACAAGAACTCTTCCAACCAAGTAATTGCCCTAAAATCTAAATGGTTTGTAGGCTCATCTAATAGAAGAATATCCGGATTACCGAAAAGTGCTTGAGCAAGCAATACTTTAACCTTCTGACCACCTTCTAATTCTTCCATTCGTTTATAATGAAGGTCTTTCTTAATACCAAGACCCATTAGTAATCTTTCTGCATTCGTTTCTGCATCCCAGCCACCTAACTCAGCAAATTCCGCTTCTAAATGAGATGCTTTTTCGCCATCTTCTTCTGAAAAATCTTCTTTTGAATATAATGCATCCTTTTCATGACTAATTTCATAAAGTCTTTTATGACCAATAATAACTGCATCTATTACATTATACTCATCAAATTCAAAGTGATCTTGTTTAAGTACAGCCATTCTTTTTCCTGGTAATACCGAAATCACTCCTTGATTAGGTTCAATTTCGCCAGAAAGTATTTTCAAAAACGTACTTTTTCCTGACCCATTTGCCCCAATAATGCCATAACAGTTACCTACAGTAAACTTTAAATTTACTGCTTCAAATAATTTTTTATCGCCGTACCTAAGTCCAATATCTGATACTGTAATCAATATTCAAATCCTCCAAGTCAAATAATACTCGCTCTTCGTATGTTATAAATCTTTGAACCAAAACTAAATTTGCATTATATCATTCCTAATCAACAAAAAAATACCCACAACAAAACAAGGGTACATGATTAAATGTTGATACAAGTTCATATTAGATCTATAGTAATGACACACATAAATTCCCTAATATAATTCATCCTACCACGAATTACTACCTCTGTCAATAGTATCTGAATTTTTCTTACCGATTTCCCAATTGCTTATACAGAACTTTCCTTCTATTTTTTTATTACGCCATACCCACCATAGATAGGTTTAACCTCGTTTATAGTGATAACCACATTCTCTTGTAACCCTTTAATTAGACTGACTACTTCATTGGTTCTTTTCCGTTTAATATGCATAATCAAAACGTGTCGCTTATCACTCATACCCTCACCTTCAATTACTGTTACCGCAAACCCACTATCTCTTAAAATACTCACTAGGTGGTCACCATCGCCTTGTTTAACGATTGCTTCCACTCTCACTGTACCCACACCAAGCATTTGTTCAAAAGAAGTCCCGACATAATTACCTATTGCAAATCCTAATGCATATACCAATATTTTAATTGGATCAGACGTAATATCATCAAGCACGGTTGAGACTAACGCAATCCATATTATTACTTCGAAAAATCCAATAATCGCCCCTTTTACTTTTTCGCCCTTTGTAATTAGCACAATTCTTGTTGTTGCTAATGTAACTTCAAAGATTTTTACTATTAAAATAAGAAAATAAAACCCTATTGATGTAAGCATAAATCAATTCCCCTTCCACTACTACTATAGTATATCATTGTACCTCTACACGCTTTTGATTACAAGACCTTTAATAAATTAATAAAAGAACAAAGCTATGGGAAAGTTTGTCCTTTTAATTTTATGTTGATATTAATGAAGTTAAAAAAACAAATTGCTATTTCTTACTTTTAGCTTTCTGCTCAAACAATTCATATTCTACATCTTCAAACGACTGTAAATCTTGGATATCTAAGTCTTTAAGAACTTTATTATACATTTGGTTTGTTTTAATAGTGTCTTTTTTTACCTTTAACTTAGTTTCAAGCTTCTTACTCTTGTCCTCTGCATATGTACCGTTCGATGACTTCTTAACGTTCTTGTTCACTTTCTACTATACCTCCATAAGAAATAGTTGATTATTGTTTGCTATTTAGAATATACTTAACCATTTTCGAAAATGTAGTATGATATATCCTATACATGTATATTATCAACTTATAAGTTATTTTTCAATCCCTAAATAAAAAAATAACTAAAAATAATTAGTTTCTTTGGCACGAAAACACATATTATCCAATACAATCTTTTAATAATTCCATGTTAATTATTTTAAACGTTGATTTATAATAATCAAGTATTCCCTCATCTTTCATTTTTGCTATTTCTCTCGACATCGAAGGTCTTGATACATTCAAAAAATCTGCAAGCTCATTCCTATTTAAAGCGATCATAAATGTGTTCTTCTCAGCAATATTGAATTGCTCCAATAAAAATGTACTAATTTTTTCTCTCATACTCTTTATCGCCAAATACTCTACCTTCCTATTAAGAACCAACGCCTTTTTCGAAATTATTCTCAACATATTTAAAATTAATGTTGTATGGCTATTACACGATTGCTCACAACTTCCGACAATTTTATTTGATTCAATAAACATTATGCTACAATCCTCAAGAACAACTACTGTTGCTGGCCAAGTATTCATATGAGAAAACGCAATCATTTCACCAAATATGCTCTCTTTTTGAAGCTTAGTTAAAATCACTCTATTGCCTGCTGCATTTTCTTTGGTAATCATTACCTCTCCTAAAAGAACAATGCCAATCCCTTCAAATGGATCACCTGCAATGGCTATGGTTTCCCCTTTTTTATAATGGCTAATTTTAGGTTTAAGGCAAGTTAACATCCCATTCAATTCTAACTCATTAATATTTCGAAATAATTCTACTTTTAATAATGTTGACGTCCACTTTTTATACATGGCTTTCTCCTTATTGTAGTTTGTATCTATGGCTACCGATTAATATTTTTAATTATAATATAATTCAATACATAAGACAACTAAAAATTGAAAACTTGAACTAAAGGAGACAATAATCATGAAAAGAAAAATGGTTATGATAAATGAAGATAAATGTAATGGATGTGGGCTTTGTATTACGGGATGTCATGAAGGCGCTCTTCAACTTATAAATGGGAAGGCTAAATTAGTTTCGGATTCATATTGCGATGGACTAGGCGCTTGCTTACCTGCTTGCCCAATGGATGCAATTAGCTTAGAGGAAAGAGAGGCTGATCCGTTTGATGAGGAAGCAGTTAAAATCCGTATGGAAGAAATGGCAAAGAATAAACCTAATAATACATTTACTTGCCCAGGTACAGCAGCAAAAAAACTTACTAAAAGAGAACCTTCAACTTTACCTATACAAACAAATACGACTATACCTCAATCGGAGCTTCGCCAATGGCCCTGTCAGATTAAACTTGTTCCTATAAATGCACCTTATTTTCAAGAAGCACACTTACTGATTGCTGCAGATTGCACTTCATATGCTTATGCTAACTTTCATCAAGAATTCATGAGAAACAAAATTACATTAATTGGATGTCCTAAGCTTGATGCAATCGATTATGCAGAAAAGCTAACTGCAATTATTTCTCAAAACGAACTTAAGAGCGTGACAGTTGTAAGAATGGAAGTTCCTTGTTGCTCAGGTCTTGAAAATGCAGCTAAACAAGCAATAAGAGATAGCTGTAAAATGATTCCATGGAATATCGTTACAATTAGTACTGATGGCGTAATATTAGAAAACTAAGTTCATTAAAACGCAAGAGCCCTTGCTTCATTCATTGAAGAGAGGGTTCTTGGTTTTTGTATTTATCTTTCGTACATAATTATTTTAACGGATTGAATGATCGATCAATATCTATATCAATATCTGAATATAAAGCATAGCCGTTTTGACTGTTTTTCGCTTGATACATTGCATAATCGGCATTATCTATAAGACTATCAATGCTAATACCGTGCTTTGGATACAAGCTTATTCCTATACTTGGCAAAGAATAAAGCTCATGATCATACACAACTATAGGATTTTTCAAAATAGCTAATATTGTTTTTGCAAATTCTTCAACTTCTTCAATCGTATTATATCCGTCTCTCCAAATTACAAATTCATCTCCACCAAGACGACATATAATATCTTTTTCTGTAAGAATTTCTTGGACTGCACTTGCAAACTTCTTCAAAAATTCATCTCCTACACCATGCCCATACGTATCGTTAATTTCTTTAAATTTGTCCAAATCCATAAAAAACACTGCCGAAGAGTTATTGCCACCTAATTTAATTCTTTCATTAACAAGGCTATAGAAATAATGCCTATTCGGTAGTTCTGTTAATTGATCCACATGGGCTCTAAAATATAGCTGCTGGTTTAATGCTTCAATTGTATCTAGCATTTTGTTAAATCTTGTTCCAAGCACTGAAAATTCATCATTGGAATTAATGTTAACCCGAGTAGAAGTATTTTGATTTTTAATTATAGCACCAATATTATGCAAAATATTATTAAGCCGTTTTATAATTATTTTATTGACAAACAAAAAAACACTCAATATATTTATGATAAAAATTATTATTATTATTCCGACATAATACTGAATTGTTCTTTTACTTTCACCATAAAAGCTCATTTCTTTTTGGTAGCTTAACTTTTTGGCTTCACTACCTCCAATACTATACAGTACTGCATGTCCTGTAATCCAATTACGCTCCTCTATCGTCGTCCATAATTTCACTTTGTTAATATTTGGCAATAGAAGGGTTCTTTCATTTTGCGAAGTCTCTTGTTCCTCGCATATGCTAATGTCATATTTTGTAAGATTACTTAGTTCCTCCAAAAACAATTGATCTATATATCTACCTGTAAGAAAAAATCCATTTACTGGACCTTTTTGATAGCTTGATAATATGGGCTGTATCGTAATCATCATGACCCCATCTTCCACTATTATTATACCTGCTGTATAGTCATCTTCAGTTTTAATACTGTCAAATAAATTAGAACTGCGTATTTGGTCAAATAATATTTGGTCAATTTGCACTTCAATTTCATTTTCTAAATCATACCCTTTTTGGTATGCCACTTGCCCTTCTAAATCAAATAATATGATTACATTCCAAAGATTACTTGCAAAGGTTTCATCCATAAAGTTTTCTTCAATCAATTGTGGATATTTCCCTGCTATATAATCGCTCGTATTATCCCAACTTGAATAATCTTTATTAGTAGCATGCATTTGTGAAATGTTATTTTCTATAAAATTAACGGCTCTTTCCATATCTTGATACATTAACTGAGTTTCAAGCCATATTACTTTTTTAACCAACGCGTTACTAACACCCCAAATAGAGGTGAGTGTAAGAAATGTTACAACCAAAGAATAGATAATAATCTTCTTATTTAATGAAAAGTATTTCTTTTTAAATGTCATTTAATTCTTTGTTGCCTCCCGTCATTTATTAAAAAAATAAATATTTTTAAATTTATCAGTAATATTTTACCATGTAATCTTGAACAGGTAAAGCTTAATTATATTTTTTCAAAACAATTAATACCAGTATATTTGTTCTCACAAGAAAGAATACTATTAACGACTTTAAAATTGAAAGGAGACTTTATATGAAGAAATTACTGGCTTTATTTATAATATTTGGTTTAGTTCTTGTTCTAAATGGTTGCGCACGAGATTTAAATGATGATACTGTTCCTGAAGGTACGCCGAATGATAACTCATTAATCCCTAACGGTACTGATAATAATACTCAAAATTTATCAAATACAAATACGCCGATGGGTGGTACAAATCTAACACCTTATACAACTTCTTTACAAGAACTAGATGGCACCTTGAGAAGTTCTGTTACAGATTTAGATGGAATGAAGGTAGATACGAATGATAAAGATTATTTAACAAAACAATCTGACTATTATTCAAAAAGAGCTGATGCTTACAGAACCGCATTAAATGGCGTTAATAGATTAAGCTATACCGGTAATAACCGTCAAGATCATGATGCAATTGTTTCGTATTATCAAAATGGCTATGATACCTACAACAAACTTTCTAATCAATATCGACGTTTTACAACTATTGATGATGAAAGAAGCTATAGAAACGGTATTGGTAGAAATGCATACGATCTAGCACCAGATGTAAGCGATACCTATGAAAGAGCGTTGCGTTCAGTAGGCATTAAATATTAATAATAAGCACCCGTTTAAGCGGGTGTTTTATTTTGGATAGTTTAGTTAAATTCATTTTTGCGAATTGACTACTATGATAGGTTGATGTATACTATTTTGCAATGGAGCACATTATTACTGAAAGAGAGTATCGTCTATGGAACAATTTAAAATTATACTTTACATATATACTTGTATTAATCTATTAACCTTTATGGTTTATGGAATAGACAAATATAAAGCCATACAGCATAAATGGCGCATTCCTGAAAAGACACTATTATTATTGTCTTGCATTGGCCCTGTGGGATCTTTTTTGAGTATGCTATTGTTTAGACATAAAATAAAAAAACTTAAATTCATTTTACTCGTCCCAATTTTAATATTGATACATTTAATCATTGGTTATAGTGTCATTGGTTTCTTACAATAAGATTTTACATATAAAATGAGGTGTTTAACATGAGTACTATCGCTGCATTCTTTGATATTGATGGAACATTATATAGAGAAGGCCTAATAACTGAAACTTTTAAAAAACTAGTTAAATCTGATATCATAGATAGTCAAAGATGGTATAACGAAGTAAGAGAAAAATACCTAAGCTGGGATAAGCGCATCGGTGATTATGATGATTATTTATTGAAAATGGCTGAGATCTATACTGAAGCAATTAAAGGTCTCCATAAAAGCCAAATTGAATTCATTGCAAAAAAAGTCGTAGAACAAAAAGGTGATCGTGTATATACTTATACAAGAAATAAAATAAAATGGCATATAGATCAAGGACATAAAGTACTTACTATTTCTGGATCACCACTTGAATTGGTTAAAGAAATGGCAATAAAATACAGCTTTATGGATTATATCGGTTCAGAATATGTAACGGATAAAAACCACTTATATACAGGTGAAGTTAAACCAATGTGGGATAGCACCAACAAACAAATAGCAATTGATTTTTTTGTTGGTAAATATAATATCGATCTATCGAACTCCTATGCATATGGCGATACTACTGGAGACTTTACTATGCTTAAATCCGTTGGAAATCCAATTGCAATGAACCCAACTCGCGAGCTATTGAACAGAGTTATTAACGACCCCGAAACAAATAATAAGGTAAGTATTATTGTTGAACGCAAGGATATGATTTATCAACTAAAGCCTGAGTGCTTTTCTTGCTTAAATTAATTTACCTAATTACTGACTGACCATAATACATATGGTTTTCACACTTCAATAGATTGAACAACCTCGATTCCATTACCGATCATTGTATATAGCGACATTACTTGCATTAAATCACCATTATGCATCGCAACATCATATGTTTCCACTGCATTAATTGGAACGATAATCCTTGATTTCTTATCAATCATATTGAAATACGTTTTTAGGGTAATTGCAAATTGTTGAATACAAATATCGGTACAATCACCTGTAATGATATAATGATCTATCTCATGATTATTATTTAACCATTTTTGAAATTCTCCTTCTAAAAAACCATTGGTGGAGTTTTTGTTTATTAATTTATATCCACCAATCGCCTTTAGCTCATCTACAATTTCACTTTCGTTTGTTCCTTCTAAACAATGTTCCGGATAAGAACCAAACTCTGGCGAAATTATTGAGTGACTATCTGCAAATGCTATTTTAACAATGCCAAATTCACTACATTCCTTAGAAAGCATCGAAATCTCTGGAATAATGGCCTCTATCCTTGAGCTTTTCAATACACCATTCCTCGCAAAACCATTAACCATATCAATCATTACAAAGGCCGTATTTTGAGCTGGCAAATCACGTAGCGCAATGGTTGGTTGGTTCAATAACATATCAAATATTTCTTCAACAACGATAACACTATTATTTACAAAGTTCTTCTTGTTTTTTCTTTTCATGGAATTTCTCCTTTTGTTTATATCCTTTGTCTTATTATATGATTTGATATTTTTTTTGTAAAGCACCGTATACAAAAAAAGCTTACACCAATTTCAAAGTATAAGCTTTTGTTATTAACCTAAAATAAAAGCTAGCTTTATGCCGCCAGCTTTTGTTAAAACTTGTATTATTGTAACTTATTTAATATCTCATAGACATCTTGTAACCGATTTGCAGCATCTGTATAAGCTTGATTATTTGCACCTGAATTTTGCACTTGACGAAGTTGACCTTCTAATGTCTGTACTTGTTGTCTAATTTGTTGTACATTTTGAGTTCCAGCATTAACGCCTACTGATGCATTTGTTACACCAGAAGTCATATTTGAATTGACACCAGCTGCTCCAGTATTAGATGTAGCATTATTTAAACCTGCTTGATTTTGATTGTTTCCAAGATTTTGATTCATTAATTAACCTCCTGTTATTTTGTTTTTTAACCTTTCATAGTATTTGCAGATATGGACTCTAAATATTCATAATTTTAAAATAAACGCAGAAAACAATTATTCTACTTATCTTCTCTTCATCATTTACTCATTATCATTTCTATTACCTAATTTAACACTTCCCCATCTATCCTTTAAATGTTATAATTCTATAACATTCTAAATTCAATACATAAATTTCATGAGGTGAACTATGCAAAAAAATACAAAAAGCTACTTTGGTGATTTAATCTTATTATCTGTTGCAATAATGTGGGGGTTTGGATTTATTGCTGTAAAGATTGGATTAAACAACGGAATGAGTCCATTTTATTTAATGTTCTTACGATTTTCAGTTGCCGCTTTAGCGTTCTTACCTTTTCAAATAACAAAAATTAAAAATATATCATTAAAAACCTTGAAAAGAGGTGTCATTTTAGGTACCTTTCTTTTTTTTGGCTTTGCATTTCAAACTGTAGGTCTTTATTACACAACAACTTCAAAAAACGCCTTTTTAACTGGTGTTAATGTTATCATAGTACCTTTCTTAACTTGGTGGCTAACCAAAAAAAAGGTAGATATTTATTCTATTATTGCCGCCTTTATGTGCTTAATTGGAATAGGCTTATTAACGTTGCACGATTCATTAAATATAAACATTGGTGATTTATTAACACTTATATGCGCAATCATGTTTGCGGCTCATATTTCAATTACCTCAATAATCGCCAATGAAGAAGCTTCCGGCACATTAGTTTGGATTCAAATGATGGTAGGTGGCGTTCTTTCCTTTATATTCGCTATGCTCTTTAACGAAACGTTAGTAATTAGTCTTTCTTCATCAATAGCAATTCTCTACTTAGGTTTATTTAGTACCTTTCTTGCCTTCTTTCTACAAACTGTCGGGCAAAAATATGCCCATGCCGCCAAAGCTGCAATACTATTATCCACCGAATCTTTATTTGGTGCATTGTTGGCAGTAATATTTTTCAAGGACGCTTTTGCTTTAAATATGCTACTTGGTTGCATACTAATCTTTGCCTCCATAATAGTTTCGGAGACAAAATTATCTTTTATGATCCGAAAAGCATAAAAAAGGCCTTCGATTAACTTATTTAGCACAAATTATCTGTAGCTCAAGCTACCTTTTTACTATTAATCAATTAATTATTGGGTTTATTTTCTTTAGAGTGTTATAATAAGGGCATGTATAATAATGATTCATTTTAATAAAAAAGAAAGGGTAATGCATTTTCTTGCATTAATCAGGTGATAAAAATGAAACAAATAAACGTTGGCTTGTTAGGTTTTGGTTTTTCAGGTAGATTTTTTCATGCGCCAATTTTTACGAGTGTTGAAGGTTTTAATTTAAGTAAGATCTTTACGCGAAGCGCGGAAAAAAAAGAGCTAGCAAATCTTCTATACCCTGATGCTATAGTGGTCGACGACGTAGAGTCAATTATTGATGATCCAAACATTGACTTAATCATTGTTGCTTTACCAAATACTTCTCATTATGAAATGGCAGAACGCGCTCTGATTGCAGGAAAGCATGTTGTTGTGGAAAAACCATTTACTAATACTCTAGAGGAAGCAACTGCGCTAATTAATACAAGTATTGAAGAAGGAAAACTGTTGTCAGTATTTCAAAACAGACGATATGATGGTGATTTCTTAACTTTAAAAAATATAATTGAAAATAATACACTTGGTGAAATTAAAGAATTCGAATCTCATTTTGATCGTTTTAGACCTGAAACCAATTCTAAAGTATGGAGAGAATCCATATTGCCAGGTTCTGGAATCCTATTTGATCTAGGCGCCCATCTGATTGATCAAGCAATACAACTCTTTGGTATGCCAAATGAAGTATATGCTGATGTAAGAACACAGAGAGCCAATGTCTTAGTAGATGATAACTTTGAAATCATTTTATATTATACTGACTTAAAAGTAACCTTAAAGTCTGGTATGTTAGTAAAAGAACCCCTGCCAAGATTTATTTTGCTAGGAGATAAAGGAAGCTATGTAAAATACGGCCTTGATCCACAAGAAGCTGAATTAAAACAAAACTTCAGACCTGATGAATGGGACGATTGGGGTTTAGAAGACCCTAAAAACTATGGCAATATAAATTATCTTGAAAATGGTTTGAATATTAGAGGAGTTGTTGAAACGCTCGCTGGTAATTATACTACTTATTACCAAAATATTTATAATGCGATTGTTAATGGTGCACCTCTAGAGGTAACTAGCGAACAAGCTAGAGATGTTATACGCATAATAGAAATTGCAAAAGAAAGTAATGTTGAAAAAAGAAGAATCGCTTTATCTGAATAACTTACTTTTTAATATGTTGCTTTCAGAACACTTTTAAGTTCATAATCAAAAGCCAATCCTGCTTTGTTGGATTGGCTTTTTGTCAATACTACGGTGATTCTTCACCTGTTTGTTCTTCTACTTCTTCTATTTCTTTTTCTTCAACTTCTTCTATTTCTTCTACTTCAATTTCTTCTATTTCTTTGTTGTCACCATTAATTTGTCCATTTGAGTTTAATGTATCACCAAAAATTATTTCTCTAAAAAAACTATCTTTCATAAGTACCTCCTGTTAATGATAAACAATTTGACTATTAGTTAATATTAAATACATAATTATATAAAGATCCATGTTTAAGTTCATCCGTAATTATTTCAAATAAAAGGTCTCTAAAATATTTATTAGGCATTGCATTATAGATTACCCTATATTTCTCAACTGCACCTAATTCTCCTAATAGCGCTTTTTTTATTCCTTCTAAATATGTTTCTGGTTTTTCATAAGAAACATCTGTTAACGGTTCAACTACCTCACCGGTCAAATCTTCATATATATCCCTGAAATAAACATTATGTTTGCTTTCATCATCTCTAATCGCTGTAATCATATCTTTTTGTTCTTGATCTGGTGCGAGTGCAATGAGGTCATTATAAAAAAGTTCATCTTCTCTTTCACCCTCTATTGCATCTTTAATGAGCACAAGTGCTTCTCTTAATTCTTCCGGATTATATTCATCAATAAGATATGGTTGATTATAATCCATTTGTGGTTGATAGAAATCGTTCATTGGCGCACTAGGGTCCATCGGTTGTCTGAAATCCAGTGGCGTCCTTGGATCCACTGGCTGGTTAATATCCATTGGGCGTCTATTATTTAGTGGCTGATTATTGTCCATGGGCCTTCTGATGTTCAACGGTTCATTGTCCATCGGTCTTCTGTTGTTCAACGGTTCATTGTCCATCGGTCTTCTGTTGTTCAACGGCTCATTGTCCATGGGCCTTCTGTTGTTCAACGGCTCATTGTCCATGGGCCTTCTGTTGTTCAACGGCTCATTGTCCATGGGCCTTCTGTTGTTCAACGGTTCATTGTCCATGGGCCTTCTGTTGTTCAACGGCTCATTGTCCATGGGCCTTCTATTGTTCATTGGTTGGTCATCGTCCATCGGATAATTAATCTGTCTATTATTATTATATTGGTTTATATACGCTTTAGGATAGCTATTTCCATAGTCCTTCCGCATTGATCTAGGAAAATAAAACATAAAAATACCTGACTTATCGTTTTACTCCATCATATGGTTAAGCTATTATTTTGGTGCTTGTCTAAAGGTTTTAACCTCCTAAAGTAACATCAGATGTTTGATACCATCTTAGTGCTTCATAGAATTGATCCTTATTAAAATCGGGCCAATAATCTTCAACAACATAAAAGTCAGAATAAACTGACTGAATAGGCAAAAACCCGCTAAGTCTTCTTCTACCACCCCATCTGATTATTAAGTCAACTCTTGAAATATCACATGAAGCTATACTAGCGTATAAATCAATCTTTTTTTGTTCTTCATTATTTGAACGATATGCATGATTTAAATCCCATTGCCAATCATAATTCACTAAAAAATTAATATTTATTAACCCATGTCCAAAGTGCACGCGTTTATTAACATATTTAATAAGTTGTTTAGGAAAAACGGTTGAATTCTCATTTCCTATCACTAATAAATTTGCATCTCGATTAGCAAGAATCTCTACTGCATCAACACATGCCTTTACAAACGCCTTCGTCTGTACCGAGGTCCTTTTTGTATTATCCATGGTAAAGCCATAAAAAGTTGCTTCCTTTACTCCTAACTGGAGCATTAATTCATATAACTCAAACCCTGGCATTATTCCATGTTCATAGCCTTGTTGTTTTTCATAATTATTAGATTCTGCCCATCTTCTATTTCCATCAGGGATAATGCCAATATGATTTGGAATTCTAGTAAATAAATTTTTTTCCACCAATGTTCTCCTTAATCACCTGTTAATCCACTGTTAATGATTTCTTTTTATTGGCTGATTTTAAAATTGTAAATAAAATCCTTTCATCTTGAACTTCAACATTTGGTGTAACTGCAATATCTTCTTCACCAATAAGGGCATTATAAAAATTTTTAAATTCATTGTAATATCCTCTATCTGGTGTATAATAATATATCTCGTGACTGTCGTCTTCTTTATACATAACATTAATCGCACCACACATACTATCTTCTAAATAAATCGTTCCCTCGGTTCCAAAAATTCTAAAACCAACCAATGGATATTGGAGTTCTTTTCCTTTGAGACAGTAATTATATGAGCCGACTAACCCATTTTTAAATAGCAAAATTGAATTGATTACAGAATAAGGAGCATAATCCTCTTTTAATGGAATACCAAATGCAGAAACAGACTCTACTTCTCCAAAAATATACTCTAAAGTAGCAATATCATGAACACCTGCATCTAAAATCACGCCTCCCTTGAATTCTGGGTGTTGACGCCATTCCTTCGCTGCAAATGTATCCTTCGTCATTGAATCTTCAAAATTGGATATATTATTTTTAATAAAATATAGTACATCTCCAATTTTATTTTCTTCAATAATATTTTTTATCATATTATTTTCTTCATTATAGCGAAAATTTTCTGCAATTAATATTTTAACGTCATATTTAGATTGCAACCTCAAATAATCCTCTGCTTGATCTAAACTAGGTGCTAATGGTTTTTCACAAATAATATTAAACCCTGCTTTCGCAACTTCTTCGGAAACAAGGTAGTTTAACTCTATAGGGACCGCAATATTAACAACATCAATTTCTTCACCATTAAGCATATCATGATAATCCGTATAAATATGGTCCGTCGTTAATCCAACTTCATTTGCAGCTTGTACCAATCTATCTTCGTTATCATTAGAAAGTGCCACAATTTCATAATAATCTTTTAATTCTTTTAGTGCTGGCAAATGAAGTCTTTCCCATGCCATTCCCGTACCAATTACTGCTAATCTTAATTTTGTCATAATAAATAAAAACCACCTTTTAATGTTATAATTTCTCTTTTAGTATTTGCGGTTTTTATATAATTATTCGGCATTCTAATAGACTATTTTTAGTTCATATCCATTTTTCTCTAGGCAATCTTTTATCTCTTGTATATGATCATGTCCATTCGTTTCAAGGGAAACTTCAAGAAATACTTGTCTAAAGCGATCTATTGTTTTAAATTGATTGTGATCAAGCTTAATGATATTGGCATTTAAATCTGCAAGTAAGGTAGAAATTTTAAGCAGCTCCCCTGGTCTATCCATAAGCTCTACAGAAAAACAAAAAACTCTACCTCGAATAACCAATCCTCTATTAATAAGTTCTGAAATAGTTACAACGTCGATATTTCCACCACTAACAACACAAACAATATTCTTATTTTTAAGATTTAGTTTTTTTAGTGCTGCTAAAGAAAGCACGCCAGCATTTTCTGCGATTAGCTTTTCTTTTTCTAATAGCAACAAGAAGGCATCCATTATATCCACATCTGAAACAGTAACTATCTCATCCACATAATGCTTCACCATCTCAAATGTATTTTCTCCCGGCCTTTTAACTGCAACACCTTCTGCAATAGTATCGAGTTTACTAAGCTCTATCAAACGATTACCTTCTATTGATAAACTCATGGCTTTTGCTCCCTCGGGTTCAACACCAATAATTTTAATGTTTGGATTTAATGATTTTGCAGCTAGCGCTATACCACTAATCAACCCGCCTCCTCCAATTGGAACAATGATATAATCTACTTCTCTTAATTCCTCAACAATTTCTATTCCGATTGTACCTTGTCCAGCTATGACTTCTTCATCATCAAAGGGATGAACAAAAGTATATCCCTTTTCATCTTGAAGCGCTAAAGCTTTGTGATATGCTTCATCATAACATTCACCGTATAGAACAACTTCTGCTCCATAGGCTCTTGTTGCTTCCACCTTAATTAGCGGTGTGATCTTAGGCATAACAATGCACGCATGCACCTCTAACTTTTTAGCTGAAAAAGCTACCCCTTGGGCGTGGTTTCCAGCTGAGGCAGCTACCAAGCCTTTATCTTTGCTTTCCTTACTTAAATTATATATTTTGTTATATGCACCTCTAATTTTAAAAGAACCTGTAATTTGCAAATTCTCAGGCTTAATATAAACTTGATTTCCACTTTCTTTGCTAAAAACTTTGCTATGGATTAGCTTTGTATCTTTTATAGTTCCTTGCAAATTAATATGAGCCTTTTTAATTTTATCAAATTCCATTTGCATGTTCCTTTCGATATGTTTTATGTTCATAAAAAGCATTATAACCTAACAAGAAAATCGGCTGTGCCAAGTTAAAATCCTCGTTACACATCTGTCGCTTTTCCAATTACTTATGCAGAACTTTCCTACCAAAATAAACTTGATATGTGACGTCGAAACTTTCATGTTTCATTTTCATTCTAGTTGGTGAATATATTTCATGAAAAGTTTCCTACTGGACGAAGGAAGTCCCTCATTGCTTAGGTAAGGGTAGCTAACTTCCAAAATCCGTCTCCTACTAATATAATACCTAATAGGGTTAAATGCAACAAGCATTAAATTATAACCTACTAAATCACCTAGTTACAATACTTATAGGCGTAAAGGACTTAAATCAATATATGAATATTGGCTCATATAACTATTGACATTCATTATATTTTAACTTATAATTGCATTACAACACATGAACATTCATTCATATGAGTTGAAAAAGGAGAATTCTTATGATTCAAAAAAACGAAATAGAGCGTTGTAATTGTACAGTAATACACCAAGATGTAGTGGATAATGTGAGAGCAAGAATGCCATCAGATGAAAATCTATATGATTTAGCTGACCTATTTAAGGTTTTCGGAGATACGACAAGAATTCAAATACTATCAGGTTTGGTTGAATCAGAAATGTGTGTTTGCGATATTGCAGTGCTTTTGAATATGACTCAATCAGCCATTTCTCATCAGTTAAAGGTTTTGAAAGATGCTAGATTGGTTAAAGGAAGGAAGGAAGGAAAGATCGTATATTATTCACTGGATGATCATCATGTAAACAATATCTTCAAAGAAGGTTTTACCCATATAAATGAAGACAAACATAACTAGAAAGAAGGAATTACAATGGCAATAGAAAAAAAAGAATTTATACTTGAAGGGCTTGATTGTGCACATTGCGGCATGAAAATTGAAGATGGAATCAGCAAAATGAATGGCGTAGTTGCTGCATCTTTAAACTTTACCTCAAAAACCTTAATGGTAGAGAGTGAAGATCCTGAACATATTGAAAATCTAGTTATTGAGCTTCGTAACTTAATCAAAAAACTAGAACCACAAGTTAAAGTAAATGAAAAAACAATTCATAATGAATTAATTGAACCCGAAAGTATTAATAAAGCTAAAATGATACGATTTGCTGTTAGTTTAACACTGTTTTTAATAGCTATTTTATTAAAATTTCCATTTGGTGTAGAGTTAGGCCTATTCATCATAAGCTACTTATTAGTTGGTGCAGAAGTACTTCTTACAGCAATTAGAAATATAACCAAGGGACAATTATTTGATGAAAACTTTTTAATGAGTATTGCAACAATTGGTGCCTTTGCTATAAAGGAGTTTCCCGAAGGTGTAGCAGTGATGTTATTCTACCAAGTAGGTGAGTTTTTTCAAGATTTAGCTGTTAATCGATCAAGAAAGTCCATTGCTTCCTTAATGGATATTCGTCCTGACTTTGCTAACCTCCTTGTTGAAGGTGAATATAATAAGGTTTCTCCTTATGATGTTGGAATCAATGATATGATTCTAATTAAACCAGGTGAGAAAGTACCACTTGATGGTGTAATTGTTGAAGGCCGTTCTACCCTAGATACTTCTGCTCTTACTGGTGAGGCTTTACCTAAAGATGTAGAAGCTGGCGCTGAAATATTATCTGGTTCAATTAATAAAAATGGTTTATTAACTGTTCGTGTTACAAAAGAATTCGGCGAATCAACTGTATCGAAGATTCTCGATTTAGTTCAATATGCAAGTAGTAAAAAGGCACCAACAGAAAACTTTATTACGAAGTTTGCTAAATACTATACCCCTGTAGTTGTATTCTCAGCTCTTTTTCTAGCACTGATCCCACCAATATTTATTGATGGTGCTACTTTTACTGATTGGATTCACAGGTCGCTCGTTTTTCTAGTTGTTTCTTGTCCATGTGCATTAGTCATATCAATTCCATTAAGCTTTTTTGGCGGCATAGGTGGTGCATCTCAAAATGGAATTCTAATAAAGGGAAGTAATTACCTTGAAGCACTTAATAATGTACATACCGTAGTATTTGATAAGACTGGAACACTAACAAAAGGAATTTTCAAAGTTACCGAAGTTGTAAATAAAAACTTCATAACTGAAGTTAAACTTCTTGAGTATGCTGCATATGTGGAAAGTTACTCAACACATCCTATTGCAGTTTCAATAGTTAAAGCATATGGCAAGGAAATTGATAAAACCTTAATTAAAGACTATGACGAAATATCTGGACATGGAATCAAGGCTGTCATACAAGGAAAAGCAATCGTAGCGGGTAATACAAAACTTATGAAAGCTGAAAATATTTCTTATGATGAATATGTCGGTCATGGTACCGTTGTTCACTTCTCAATTGACACCAAGTATGCCGGTTACATTGTTATAGCTGATGAAGTTAAAGAAGATAGCCAAAGAACGGTTATGGCTCTAAAGGAACTTGGTATAAAACGTTTAATTATGTTAACAGGCGACTCAAAAGCTGTTGCTGATAAGATTGGCGCAGATCTAGGCCTTGATATTGTATATTCAGAACTTTTACCAGCACAAAAGGTTGAAAAACTAGAGATGCTTGAGGAAAACAAAAATTCAAAAGGAAAACTAATCTTTGTTGGAGATGGTATTAATGACGCACCCGTTTTAGCACGTGCAGATATTGGTGTAGCCATGGGTGGATTAGGCTCTGATGCAGCTATAGAAGCTGCCGATGTAGTGCTCATGACTGATGAACCCTCTAAGCTTGTTACTGCTATTAAAATTGCTAAACGAACAAGAAATATTGTATGGCAAAATATTTTCTTTGCACTTGCTGTCAAAGGAATCGTTCTTTTATTGGGTGCTGGTGGTATTGCTACAATATGGGAAGCTGTATTTGCCGATGTCGGTGTTGCTGTCTTAGCAATATTAAATGCCATGCGTGTTATGAAAGCAGATTATTGATAGCCTCACAAAAAACCGATAAGATTAATTCCTATCGGTTTTTCTTTATAATATATATTTTAACTATAAACTACTACTGTTATTAAGAATTATTCGTTGATACGTACCATTACAATTTATGATGATATGTTTTAAATTTAATCTCTACCTTGTTTTGCTTTACAAATATTAAGAAACTTTACCCATACCCTTTAGTGGACATTGTGCTTTCTACAGCAGCTTCATCTACTTCACTTTCTAATGCATGTATCCAACATTGTGCGCATTTTATATGAGGGCACTGTTCTATATTTTCGAGTCCAATATCAGAAGGACAACTTCTAATTAGTACTTTTGCAAGTTTTTCAACAGACAAACTTCTTATGTAATCTATACCAATAATAGCCTTCACCCCCTTGAACAAACAATCCGCATTGTTTTATTTCATAACAATACATTATCATTTACAAGGTGAACCTTATTAGTATTTTACTAATTCATCTAATGAACACCCTATTGCCTTTGCTATTTTACAAAGCGTTGACACTTTTGCATCCGTATTATTATTCTCAATATTAGAAAGTGTAGATTTTGCGATACCGCTTTTTTTTTCTAGATCTCTTAAGGATAAGTCTTTTTTTAATCTAATTTCTTTTACAATAATTTTAATTGTCATTTTATCATCCTGCCTATCGCTTAATTAGTAATTCTCAAACTTCGATCAAAAGTCCTATTAAAACATATCATATTATAAAATAATACATTAAAATTGGTTCATAAAGGTGAACCACATATTTATTTGCGTTTACTTAACCTATTTCTAAACTGATTTCTGCTTTTTAGTTTATGCAATACCAAATTCTAAAAACAGGTATTAATTGTTAAGTGATAACTTATAGATAAGTAGTATTATGAGTTTGCGAAAATGACAATAAAATTCAGCAAAACTATTATTAAAGAAAATAACTTCCTCACCACTTAAAGAAGTAATGGGCTTTCTTCGTTAGATAAAAACAAGCCCTAAAGTTTTCACTTCAGGGCTTGTTGATCATCCTACCATTTTTCTTTTCTTACATGATTTCCAATCTCTGCTTTGGATAATTGTTTAATTTCCCAAGCAAGATCTTTTGATTTATTGAATATTTTAACACACATTGGATCAAGTTCATCTTCAATACCATCTTCGCAAAGGGCGATAATTGAAGTTGCCATATTAATCACATCTGCATGAAGACCATTCGTAAAATCAGCAGCATAGATTTTATCTGCAGCATCTTCAGGTAGTTCACTCATTTTTTCTTTTGGAGCCCCACACATTGGACATTTGTCTAATACTTCCTCTCCTTCATAAATATAATTACAAACTGAGCATTTGAATAATTTCATTTTTTTCCTCCTATAATATATTAATTAACGCTAATGAACCTAAGAAAACTTTTCGAATTCTTGTTCAACTTTTATTATATCATATATAAAAATGTATAACCATATTATTCCATTTTATTCTTCTACTGATTTATCCGCTATAACCTTTTCTTGAACTTCTCGAGGAGCTTCTTCATATCGTTCAAATTTTTGCGTAAACATTCCTCTGCTTTGCGTTAACGATCTTAAGTCAGTCGAATATCCATACAATTCACCCATTGGAACTTCTGCCATAATTTCTTGTTTTCCTTTAGTAGGGTTGATACCCAGCACCCTACCACGTCGTTTGTTAAGATCTCCAATTATGTCACCCAAATATGAATCAGGAACAACTACATTAATACTAGCAATTGGTTCTAATAAAGTAGGACCCGCTTGATTCATTGCATCTTTAAAAGCATTCTGAGCCGCAAGTTTGAAGGCCATTTCAGAAGAATCAACTGGATGATATGAACCATCTATTAATGTTGCTTTAATACCAACAACTGGATATCCAGCCAAAATTCCCCTTTTAACTGATTCTGCTAATCCTTTATCAACTGCTGGGAAATAATTTTTTGGAACTGACCCACCCACAATTTTCTCTTGAAATGTGTAGGGTATTTCCATATCTTCCAAAGGTTCAAATTCCATAACTACGTCACCATATTGTCCATGCCCACCTGATTGCTTCTTGTGTCTACCTCTAACTTGAACTTTTTTCTTAATGGTTTCTCTGTATGGAATTCTTGGTTTTTTCAAATCAACTAACACCTTAAATTTTGATTCAAGTTTACTTACTATAATGTCTAGATGTTGCCCTCCTACACCGTATAAAAGCTCTTGATGATTTTCATGATCTAAGATAAACTTAATCGTTGGGTCTTCCTCCATTAATCTATGAATACCGGAACCAATTTTATCTTCATCACCTTTTGTTTTTGGAACAATCGCTCTATATGCCAATGACTCAGGAAAACCTATTCCACTTAATTTTACAGGATGATCTTTATCACAAAGTGTATCTCCTGTACTTACATCAATAAGTTTAGCTACAGCCCCGATATCACCAGCTCTTATTTCTGACACTTCTATTTGCTCTTTTCCTCTTAATGCATAAACATGTGAAATTCTCTCCATTTCCTCAGTATTTGCATTTAATAATTGTGTATCTGCTTTTACACTACCTGAATATACTCTAAACAGTGATAGCTTCCCAATATAAGGATCAATAATAGTCTTAAATACTAAAGCTGTAGTTGGTTCTTTTAAATCACACACTACTTCTATTTCTTCTGCTGTATCTGGGTGGTTACCTATAACGGTAGTATGCTCCTCTTTTGGAGATGGCATAAATTTGACAATCGAATTCAGTAGTACCTGCACACCTAAATTATTTATACCTGAACCAATAAGAACTGGAACAATGTTTCCAGCAATAACACCTTGATGTATTGCATCTTGTATTTCTTCCAATGTAAATGGTGTTTCTTCGAAATACTTTTCCATCAATGCTTCATCACTTTCTGCAACTGCTTCTAAAATCATATCTCTTATAGGTTCTATTTCAGCTTTCATGCTTTCTGGAACATCACATGCCTCAATATGATCCTTTACAAATTTCCTTGCTTCCATTTTGACTACATTTACAAACCCAATAAAATGTTCACCCTCACGAATTGGAACATGAAATGGCGCTATGCATTTGCCAAAGTTATCTTTTAATTGATCTAATACAGAATTCAGATTCGCATTGTCATCATCCATATCCGTTACAAAAATCATTTTAGGAATATTCATTTCTTCAGCATATTCCCATGCCTTTTCTGTTCCAACTTCAACACCAGCTTTTCCAGATACAACTATTATCGCACTATCTGCAACACGAGTTGCTTGTTTAGTTTCCCCAACAAAGTCAAAATAACCTGGAGCATCTAATACATTAATCTTACAATCTTGCCATTCTATTGGAATACAAGAAGTATTAATTGAAAATCCACGTTTGATTTCTTCTTTATCAAAGTCACTAATTGTATTCCCCTCTTCAACCTTTCCTTGCCTTTTTGTAATACCAACTTCATGTGCCATAGCTTCAACAATAGTCGTCTTCCCACTACCGCCATGGCCTAATAATACAATGTTGCGAATTTCTTCCGATGAATACACTTTCATAATTTGTCCCCCGATCATTGGTTTATTTGAGAAAATCATCATTTTTCTCATAAGGTCAAATAAGTTAATTTATTAATTACTGATATCAATAATATTCAACTTGGTCTATAAATTTCCTTCATTTTTTTGAAAATCTCTATTAATTTTTATTTATTTTGTACATATATAATCCTAACTATACAAATTACATAACCATTAGTTTATTTTTACCGAATAAGTCTCTTTACATTTGTGCAAAATCAACTAAATTCGACATCGTATTCATTTCAGCGCACATTTTCACACTTTAACGCATTGTACTGTTGACATATCTTTTTTTAAAGTGTAAAATGTGAGAAATAACTTAATATACAAACAATTATTATGTTATAATAATCATTAAAACGAATACTTTTGATGTAGGCCTGATATAATAGATGGCAATCTTCAGATTAACAAAGGAGCAGAGAAAATGATAGAATGTAGAAAAGAAGTTAAGTTATTAACACCTTATATGCCCGGCAAACCAATTGATGATGTAAAGAGAGAATATGGTTTAGATGATGTCATTAAACTCGCATCAAATGAAAATCCATTAGGTTGTTCAGAAAAAGCAAAAGCAGCTGTAATTAAGTCTTTAGAAGCTCCTTCACTTTATCCTGACGGTAATTGTTCCAATCTTCGTAATGCATTGTCACAAAAACTTCATGTCACATCTGATCAATTGATTTTCGGATGTGGTTCAGATGAAATTATTGCTATTATTGGAAAAACATATATTAATGTAGGAGACGAAGCAATCACATGTACTCCCAGTTTTCCTCAATATAAGGCAGCCGTTGTATCAATGGGTGGTGTAATGATTGAAGTGCCTTTAAAAGATCACACTTACGACCTTAATGGAATTGTAAATAGCATAAATGAACGCACTAAAATAATTTTTATATCTAACCCAAATAATCCAACTGGAACCATCGTAACAAAAGATGAGCAACTTAGCTTTATGAAAAAAGTACCTAAGCATATACTAGTTGTGTGGGACGAGGCTTATAATGAATATATATTGGACGTGAACTTTCCAGACACACTTTCAGTTATGAAAGAGTATGACAATATTATTTTGCTTCGAACTTTTTCAAAAATGTATGGATTAGCTTCACTACGAATCGGATATGGTATCTCAACAAAAGAAATTATCGGTTATATGAACCGACTTAGAGGTCCGTTTAATGTAACAACACAAGCGCAAGACGCAGCACTTGCTAGCCTTGATGCACATGAATTTGTTAAAGAAAGTTTTGCTTTAAATGAAGCATCTAAACAATATACCTATAGAAAATGTCAAGAACTCGGACTTTCATATATTCAAACATATGGAAATTTTATTATGATAGATTGCAAACTTCCAAGTTTAGATCTCTTTAATCATCTACTGCAAAAAGGTGTTATTGTGCGTCCCGGCTTCTACTTTGGAATGGATACTTATCAACGTGTAACCTTAGGGACAATTGAACAAATGGAACGTTTCTTTGAACTTGTTGAAGAATTTATTCAAATTTAATTTTTATTAGGAGGAACATAAAATGATCATTGTAATGCGACCCAATGTTTCTGATAAAGCAGTCATGAATGTTATTTCCATCGTCGAAGAACATGGTTTGCAAACCAACTTATCTCGCGGTGACCAAGTAACAATAATTGGCGTTATTGGTGACAAAAGCAAGTTGTTAACTAGTAATATCACCTTACTTGATGGTGTTGACAAAGTCGTACAAGTAACAGAAAGCTATAAGTTAGCCAACAGACAATTTCATGCGGATTATTCCGTTATTGATATTGGTGGATATAAAATTGGTGGAGATCATTTAGTAATTATGGCTGGACCCTGTGCAGTCGAATCAGAAGATCAAGTTATACAAACTGCTAGAGCCATAAAAAAAGCTGGTGCATGTATTTTAAGAGGTGGTGCCTATAAGCCTCGTACATCTCCTTACTCCTTCCAAGGCTTAGAGGAAGATGGCCTTAAGCTCATGGCTGCTGCCAGAGCAGAAACTGGTTTAGCTATTGTTTGTGAAGTTACTAGTTTGCAAGCTGTTGAAACCGCATCAAAATATGTTGATATGCTACAAATTGGTGCCAGAAATATGCAAAATTTCTATCTATTAAAGGAAGCTGGAAAGACCAACATTCCTGTCTTATTAAAGCGAGGCCTATCTGCAACGATTGATGAATGGCTTAATGCTGCAGAATATATAATGAGCGAAGGCAATCAAAATGTTGTTCTTTGTGAAAGAGGTATTAGAACCTTTGAAACAGCAACAAGAAACACGTTAGATTTAAGTGCAATACCAATAATAAAGGCAAAAAGTCACCTGCCAATTATTGTTGATCCAAGTCATGCTACTGGCATTAAAGAACTCGTAAATCCTTTAGCAAAGGCATCAATTGCTGCTGGCGCAGATGGCTTAATGATAGAGGTTCATCCTAATCCAGCTACCGCTCTATCTGACGGTCCACAATCATTAACGCCTGCTGCCTTTCAATCTTTATGTGAAGAACTACGTCCTTATGCAGCGCTTGAAGGAAAACACTTCTAATGGTTGATCAAGTTGGTTTTATTGGTTTAGGATTAATCGGTGGCTCAATTGCAAAAGCAATTAAAAAAAACAAATTAGCGAAAACGATTGTTGCATATGATATTGATATGTTTTCATTAGAATTAGCCAGTAATGATAATATTGTTGATATTTGTGCCACTGGAATTGATGAACACTTTAAAGAGTGTTCTATCATTTTTTTGTGCTGTCCAGTTAATGTCAATGTGGATGCCTATCATAAACTAATTAAAATTGTTCATCCTACATGTATAATAACAGATGTTGGAAGTACGAAAGAGAATATTGTTGAAGAAATAAAAAAATGTAATGTACCCATCACTTTTATTGGTGGACATCCTATGGCAGGCTCTGAAAAATATGGTTATACTGCTTCCACAGCTCATCTTTTTGAGAATGTCTTTTATATATTAACACCTATTGATGGTACCGATACACTTAAAGTACAAATATTATATGACTTAATAAGAAATATTAAAGCATTGCCTCTTGTCATCTCTCCAGATGAACATGACTTTGTAACTGCAACCATTAGCCATGTTCCTCATGTTATTGCTGCATTACTCGTTAACATGGTTAAAAGCTTAGATACTAGTGAAGGGTACTTGCATACTTTAGCAGCTGGAGGCTTCAAAGATATTACAAGAATTGCATCCTCTTCACCTGTCATGTGGCAACAAATTTGTCTTTCAAATAAAAATAATATCGTGAAAATATTAGCGCATTTTAGAGACGATATCGATACGATCATTAACTCAATTCATAATGGTAAGCAACATGACATCTACGATTTTTTTGAAGGCGCAAGAGAATATAGAGAATCCTTTCAGGAAAAAACTTCGGCATTAATACAATCCTATTCTGTAACGGTTGACGTTATCGATGAGCCTGGTATTATTGCTAAAATAGCTACCTTACTTGGAGATCATGAAATAAGCATAAAGAATATTGGCATTATAAATAACCGCGAGTACACTAGAGGTGTACTTGAAATTGTGTTTTATGACCAAGATTGTCTTGAAAAAAGCATTGATATTCTTACTAAAATGAATTATATTGTATACAAACTTTAGGAGGCATTCATATGAAAATTAATCCTGTATATCGATTAAAGGGTGATATAAAAGTGCCTGGTGATAAATCCATCTCTCATAGAGCTATAATGCTAGGCTCGGTAGCAAAGGGGCACACCCTTATTAAGGACTTTTTAATGGGAGAAGATTGCTTATCAACAATTAGATGTTTTAAGCAGATGGGCGTATCAATTACTATAAATAAAAATACTGTAAGCGTTAAGGGAAATGGTCTTCATGGCTTGAAACAGCCTGATCAACTATTGGATGTTGGAAATAGCGGTACAACTATGCGTCTTATGTCTGGCCTATTATGCGGTCAAGAATTCGATTGTTCCTTAACTGGTGATTCTTCAATCATCAAGCGACCTATGAAAAGAATCATCGAACCTCTTACAAGAATGAATGGTAGAATTAAAAGTATAAATGGCGACAATCGTGCACCGCTCTACATACAATCATCTACGCTAATTAATATTGATTACACTTCGCCTGTAGCAAGTGCTCAAGTAAAGTCTTCAATAATGTTAGCTTCTCTTTATACGAGTGGTATAACAACTATAACAGAACCGTACACCTCAAGAAATCATTCTGAACTTATGCTCAATCACTTTGGCGGAAACGTTCAAGTTGATGGAACAAAGGTAATCTGTACCCCTGTAGACGAGTTATTTGCTCAAGAAGTTATTGTTCCTTCTGATATTTCCTCTGCCGCATATTTTATGGTTGCTGGGCTAATTTCAAAAAATTCCGAAATTATTATTAGAGATGTTGGAATTAACCCAACTAGAGCCGGAATCATTCATGTTCTTCAAAGTATGAAAGGACAAATTGAACTTGATAATATCAGAATGATTAACAGTGAAAAGGTTGCAGATATAATTGTAAAATCAAGTAACCTTGAAGGTACGGTTGTTGAAGGCAGCATTATTCCAACCCTAATTGATGAAATACCTATAATTGCAGTTGCTGCTGCGTTTGCAGAAGGTAAAACTATAATAAAAGATGCTGCTGAGCTAAAGGTTAAAGAATCTAATAGAATTGATACAACTGTTAATGAACTAAAAAAAATGGGCGTTGATATTTCTCCAACTGATGACGGTATGATTATCCAAGGAGGTACTCCATTACATGGCGCAGTTTTGGATAGTTATCATGACCACAGAGTTGCGATGTCACTCACTATTGCAGCATTAAATGCTTCTTCAAACACCAATCTTTTGAATAGTAAATGTATTGATATATCCTATCCTACATTTTTTGAAGACCTTAAACGTCTTTTCTAAAAACAAAACCACACGCAAAGCGTGTGGTTTTCATTAAATAATTAACGTATAAGTTTTTTCCCAGAATGCCGTTCCCCGAGTTTTGACCCCTAGCATAGCTAGGTGGGTGCTCGCATCATATCTATTGTCTTCCCCTGCAATGAGGGCTTGACATTCAATACGAGATATAAAGCTCCCGTATAAATAATGTAGGTTCAAAATTCAGGTTTATCGTACATCCCAGGTTACTTGTTAACCATGTTTCTATAGTAAGATTATAGCACAATCTACAACAAAATTCAACATGTCAATTTTTGGTTAATTCACTTGAAGTTCATAAAAATAGTATGTGTATTTTATTTAAATCAATTCAACAATTTTCTTACAACGTGTTTACACCATACATTATTAAATATTATTGATCGCAGTTACTGTCACCGATCTTAGATTTCTATCATCCTTTAAATCAATAAAACGAGGCATAATCTTATTACCCTCGTCATCAAGAATTATCTTCACACGTGGTCTCATACAAGCCTCTTCGTAGTTTTCTGCTACAATACCAGTGTAACCGTTACTTAATTTAATATAGGTTCCAACTGGAAATGGCGCTACCTTTCTAGCAAATACTTTAGTTATATTAACATCAAACATTAATCCACCATTTGCCATAATGTATTCCATAGCTTCTGAAGGCAATAATGCTGGCCTATATGGCCTGTTAGAGATCAGCGCATCGTAAACATCAGCAATGCAAATTATCCTACCAATTAGTGAAATTGAATCTTTAGAAACATTAGATGGATATCCGGTACCATCATATTTTTCATGATGATGCAGTACACCAATATAAGAAGCTGTTGGAATTTGATAAGTTTCCTTCAAATATTTGTATCCAAACTCTGAATGTTTTTTCATTTCTTCATATTCAGAATCCGTTAATTTACTAGGTTTATTTACAACATCCTTATCTACAAATATTTTGCCCATATCATGTAATATTGCACCTAGTCCTAAATTATAAAGTTCTTCTTTATCTAATCCAATCCCTACGCCAATAACTACCGATAGCACGGCAACGTTGACACTATGAAAATACGTATAATCATCAAAAAACTTTAAGTCAATTAAATTAACCATTGTATCTTTATTAATTAGTAGCTGCTCAACAATCGTAGCAATGAGTTGCTTTGTTGTATCCAGTTTTTTTTCAACAAGGTCCTTATTCTGCTTTTTAGACTTTGATCCTTGGCTTGAATGTATGCAAACATCTTTTACTGTTTGAATCATTTTCATCCTTATTTCATCATTAATAATATCCTTAATCTCAATATCTGCGGATATTTCATCATCTATATAAACACCTTGATAACCTAATCTTTTTATTCTTTCTACATATGTCGAATGAATATTACTTCCTTTACTAAGCAACAAATTATGATTTTTATCATAAAGGCTCTTTCCAATGACCATTCCTTCAACTAATCCATCAGCTGGCACAAATCTCATAAATTCGCTCCTATATTCTATTAATCAGGTCAATAATGACATATTTGCCAAGAGACACCGTCTATCAAATATATCATATTCTCAGATATTGTTAATAGTTATTATGTACTATGTAAAAAAAGGTAATCTTTTGCACATACTTGTCGATATAGGTTGAAAAGTAATTAATGTACTAAATCAACGATTGTAATATTTTTAGATGAACTCATATCTCCTAAATTAATAATATTAGAAGAAATCATCTCGTTACCTTTTTCGTCCTTATATATTTTGACTACAGGTCTTAATGGCGTAACATTATTGTTTTCAATTACTAGTGCTTCTACACCATTGCTTAGCTTAACCATTGTTCCAATAGGGTATGCGGCAATCTTATTTATAAATACTTTAACAATATTTTCATCAAACATAGAACCGCTGTTTGCCATGATATACTCCATTGCTTCTGATGGCAACATCGCCTTTCTATAAGGCCTATTAGAGGTAATGGCATCGTATACGTCAGCAATGCAAATAATTCTCCCAAAAAGAGATATTTCTTCTTTCTTCTTCTTTTGAGGATATCCAGTTCCATCATATTTTTCATGGTGCTGTAGTACCCCAACATAAGAAGCTATTGGTATTTCATATGAATTCTTTAAATGCCTATATCCAAATTCAGAATGCTTCTGCACCGTTTCATATTCTTCTTCAGTTAATTCACCGTTTTTTAGTAATATTTCTTTATCTATATAAACCTTCCCTATATCGTGTAATACTGCCGCAATTCCTAGGTCATATAATTCTTTTGAGGAAAGTTTAAGTCCTTGCCCTAAAACGATTGAAAGTATTGCCACATTAACAGAATGAAAAAAAGTGTATTCATCAAATAATTTAATATCAACCATATTCACAATTGTATTTTCATTATTGATAATATCATAAACAATATTTTCAATTAATTTTTTTGTGTTGTTTAATTTATGAGAAACACTTTTAGAAGTGCTATTTTTTGACATGTTCATTGCAGTGAAAACATCTTTTATAGTATATATAGCTGTTCGTCTAAGCTCATTACTAATAATGTCCTTAATTTCTAATCCCTCAGACAAATCATCTTCTATATAAACGCCTTGATAGCCTAGGCTCTTTATCCGTTCAAGATAGAGTTGCTTTATTGGAAATCCTCTTCGTACCAATAATTTATTATTGGTATTGTATAGGCTTTTTGCAACAATCATACCTTCTCTCAAACAAGATATTGGCACATATCGCATAAGATACCCCCATCGTGCTTTACTTTCATTAATAATAATACCCATAGATATTCTTATTATATACTAAAGTACTTAATTTTTCAAGTTTTGGTATTAATTCACCTTAAAATAAGTAAAAAAGGTATAAAAAAGCAAGAATAAAGCATGCAGCAATGTTTTTTATTTTTTATTTTAAAAACCACATGAAATATGCTTGTATCTTTACTCACAATAGCTTATTATGTAATAATACTTTTTATACAAAAGGGGTGAACATATGCAAAAGCACAAAGAGATTACAAATGTAGCCATTCTTGGGATGCTGGGAAATATAATATTGCTATTTGCAAAACTAATTGTAGGATTTATATCAAATAGCCAAGCAATGATAGCTGATGGTTTAAATAGTGCCGGCGACGTGTTCTCTTCTCTAATGACCTATATTGGCAATAAGATATCCTCTAAGCCCGGTGATAAGGATCATCCTTACGGCCACGGAAAAGCGGAATATATCTTTGCAATGATTATAAGCTTCTCTCTACTTCTTGTTGCTTTTTCAATTTTTAGGAGTGCTTTTAACTCTCTAACAGTAGAGACCAAGTTTCAATACTCGAATTGGCTTGTAGTTGTTGCAATCGGAACAATAATAATCAAAATATTACTATTCATATATTCTAGATCAGTAGGCAAAAAACACAACAGTCTTCTTGCGATGGCAAATGCACAGGATCATAGAAACGATGTTTTTGTATCGTTAGTAACGCTGATTGGTATAATCTCTGGCTATTATAAGATTCCACTTATTGACGGAATTGCTGGTATTCTCATTTCCTTTTGGATTGCCTATACAGGTTTCATAATATTTACCGATGCATATTCTGTTTTGATGGATACAACTGTCAACCCAACACTTATGTCTCAAATGGCTGAAATCCTTAATCAAATACCCGGAGTAGATCATATTGATGCAATTATTTCAAAACCAATAGGCCTCAATTTTTTATTAATTGTAAAGGTATCCATTGACGCTAATTTAACGGTATTCGAAGGACATGAAATTTCTGATAAAATAAAATCTGAGCTTATGAAATTAAATAATATAGAAGATGTCGTCGTCCATGTCAACCCGGCACAATTTCATCCCGAACAAATGAATTAAAATACCACCTTACGGTGGTATTTTATTTATAGTTCATAACAAGCAACAATTTCTCCATAATATAAAGTGTGGTAATCGCCATTTCCATAGAACATCGTCCCTAAATCAGTTCCAATTTGGTCTTCTACAAGCTCCTGCTTAGCAACTATTCTACACTCATAATGGAGATTACACTCACTAATTATTGGTGCGTGTACCTTTTTACCTTTTTTAGTTGAAATAAAAGGTCGTTCTAGTTTGTTAACCTCTTTCCCTGATATACTACCACAAAATGCAAGTGCTTCCTTAAGATCTTTGCCAATTGGAAAGCTCACAGTAAAATCTTCACTTCGTTCTAGTAAATCATGGGTATGTCTTGACTTTCTAACTAGTACTTGAAAAATAGGTTTATTCCAAATCAACCCAACCATTCCCCAACCAATTGTCATTGTATTGACCTCCTCACCAGCTTTAACCGTTAAGAAGGCACCTTTGCCCAATTGATTCATTGCTTCCTTTAATTTCTCGTTATATGCTATATCTTTTATAAGAATCACCTCTTTTTGTTTTATATAAGAATTTTACGAACTTCCTTTTTCATTTGCTCTCTAGCGCATTCGCTTTTATGAAGGATCTCTGATGAGCGTATCTCTTCTATTGCTTCAGGGACTTTTATATGTGATAGTTCTTCCATCTTATCTATAAGTTCAAAATCACTATATTTATCATACGCTTTATCAATTGATAACATCACACTACGTGTAAACTTATATGGACTCGCAGTTGCTACAACAATCGTTTTAGTATGATCTGTAATAGTATTTTTATATTTGTTATAAGCAGCATGCCCTACTGCCGTATGTGTATCTAACAAATAACCTGTTTTGTCAAATACATCTTTAATTGTTTCTGAAGTTTCTTTATCTGATGCATAATATCCAACAAAGTCCTTTAGACCATTTTTCATAGTGTCCGTTATTGTGTACTCGCCATTTTTTGATAACATTTTCATCAAATTGGCCGTAACTTCACTATCACCTCCAGCTATCTGATAGATTAATCTTTCAAGATTGCTAGAAATTAATATATCCATTGAAGGAGAGCTTGTCAAAATAAATTCTCTCTTTCTATCATAAACCCCACTATTAATAAAGTCAAATAGCACCTTATTATCATTCGAAGCACAAATAAAATGATCTATTGGCAACCCCATTTCTTTAGCATAGTAAGCCGCTAATATATTGCCAAAGTTTCCAGTTGGGACAACTACATTAATCCGTTCACCATTTTTAATTTCCCCGTTATTTACAAGCGTTGCATACGCATAATAATAGTATACAATTTGAGGTATTAACCTACCAATATTAATAGAATTTGCAGAAGAAAATTGATAGCCCTTTGCTTTTATTTCTATTCCTAATTCTTCATCATTAAATATTTCCTTGACACCATTTTGTGCATCATCAAAATTCCCTTCAATACCAATAACATATGTATTATCGCCTTTTTGGGTTACCATTTGATGTTTTTGTATTGGACTAACGCCATCTTTAGGATAAAAAACTATTATTTTCGTCCCTTCTACATTTGCAAAGCCTGATAATGCTGCTTTCCCTGTATCTCCCGATGTAGCTGCTAAAATAACAATATCGTTATCTATCTTTTGCTTCTTAGTCGCCGTCTTCATTAGGTAAGGCAAGATTGAAAGCGCCATGTCTTTAAATGCGAGCGTATTCCCATGAAATAACTCCAGGTAATATGCATCTCCTTTTTTCACAAGTGGTGCTATTTCCTTTGTATCAAATTTATCATCATATGCACTAGCTATACAAGTTCTAAGCTCTTGTTCCGTAAAATCACTTAAAAAGTGTTTCATTACTTCATAGGCCAAATCTTGATAATTCATTAAACATAGTGTTTGTATAGATGTTGTCATTTTAGGCAATGTATTTGGAACAAATAGTCCACCATCACAAGCCAACCCTTTCACAATTGCTAAAGAGGCTTCAACGTTGTTTTCTTGCCCTCTTGTACTGTTATATAAAATCTGTGCCATGGTGTATCCTTCCTTTATTTTAATTCGTAATTAGCAAAACAATTGATATTATAGTACCACATTTTAACGAACTATACAACTCTAACGTTGTTTGATCAACTCGTTAATGAAGTTGCAAAAGATCAAATAGACAGGAAATCTAACCTCAAGTTTAGAGGGATTTCCTGTCTATTTGATTTCTTCTTAGTATGTGTAAAATTCATGTACACCGTGCTGGGCTACTCTCGTAAGACTATTATCAAACCAGCTTACTGCTTTGGATGAGGACATTGATCGTGCAACAAAAAATAATGCATCTTGAGAATAATCCTCTCCATTAAGTGCTCTTTCTACTGCTTCATAGCTTGCTTCAGTTAATGTAACTGAATCAATTCTTCCATCATCAATTGGAGAAAATTGTGCTCTACCATTGTTTTCCTGGTAGACTACATCATATATAGTATTTGGAAATTGACTGCTTTCTACTCTATTAAGAACTACGTTAGCTACCATGATTTTACCAATAATATCCTCACCAGTAGCTTCCGCTTCAACAATCTTGACTAAAGCCATATAGTCCTCTTCTGTAAGAATAACAATTTCTTTCTCATTTATTGTTTCTTGAGATGCTGTTTCAAATACAGTCTTACTGTCTTCTTCCTCTTTCATTAACTTAGAAGACTGTGGTAATTCCTTATCTTGAGCAGTTAGTTCTTGCTTTGTTGTATCAACTTCCTCTACTACCGTTTCGTCTTTATCAATGACCTTTTCTGGATTTGTCTTACTATTAACTATAAATCCATTTGTACCTAACAAAAGAACTGTCACCATACCAGCTGAAACTATAACAAGTCCTTTTGTATACGCCTTTTTGGATAAGCTTTTCATTGCAAAGAAAATCTTTCCTAAAAGCTTTTTAAATCTTATCATATGAAAACTCCTTTTTAATACCTTTTTGATCCAAAAATTAGAATCAATATTTTATAACCAAATCAAACGATACGCGTCCTCCGCATAATTTATGGGTAATTTTACTTCTTTGTCTACTACTTTTCAAAACAGGACGTTGCCAATTATATTAGACCTTCCCAGAAGTGTCAATAACAATTAACGTTTTTTGGTAGTGTTTAAGAAGTATTCAGAAAATTCTTCCATCCATTTTATGTAATATGTCATGTCCTTCAAGAATAAATAAGTAACGCTTAGTTAAAATTACTACAGTAATATTTTTTTTGTATAGTTTTACATAAAATAGATTTGTCTACTATTATACCCTTGTTTTTATTAGTTATTCTTAAATCATTATTTTTTATAGTGTTTCGCCTGCAAATTACTTAAAAACTCGACTTCCTATGTGCTTTTTAAAGATTTCTTCTTAAAAACAATCACCCTCAACCTAGTAATGTTGTATCTTAAACGGCATTTTTTATAGTTCAAGTTTTGAATAAATTCCTCCTCTATGTTATAATAAATACAATATCTGGATAGATTAAAGGATACTCGCCCTCCGCATTCGCTACGAGCTCGTAACCCCAAATAATAGCGAAGCTACTATAAGCCAAAACGTAAGCTTTACTTGCCCATCAGTGGGTGACTTCCTTCGTTAGGTTAAAAACCCATGAGGTGAAAGAACATGTCCCCTTTAAAAGGTGCTTATCCTTCAACTAAATGTGATGGATCTAAATATTATCGAGCATCCATTACCTATAAAAACAAACATATAAGTCTTGGTAGTTTTCATGAAGAACATGCTGCTCATCAAGCTTATTTAGATGCTAATTCTATTCTATTCGAAAACAAGTATAGTTATGACAACTATAATCCAGACACTAGCCTTGCCTTTGAGAAATGGATTATTTTACACAACTTCAGAGATAACGGTTATTATATAAAAACCCCTATATATATGCATAAATACTACTTTTCCTACTTCTTAGAGGAAACAGTCGAATTAACCTTTGATGTAGATGATCTTTTTTACTACTCTATCCACAAGATTTTCAAGAGAAAGGGTTATTTATTTGTAAATGATTATGGAATACAGTCTAGTATTTTACAAAGATTTGGTATTAAAAACTTCTCAGTAGAAGGAAAAGATTACTATTTTAAAGATGGCAACCCTTATAATCTAAGATACCATAATATAGTTGTTATTAATAAGTACTATGGTGTAGAAAAGGGCACTTCAAAAGGCAGTGAAATATACGTCACTAAAATCCATATCCGAGGAAATTATATCGTTGGAAAATATATTTCCGAAGAAAAAGCAGCCATTGCATTTAACAAGGCTGCTGATTATTTAAAAATTAACAAAATTACCAATAAAACTTTTCCTAGAAATTATATAGAAAACTTAGGTCCTACTCGATATGAAGAGATCTACAATAAAATCAGACTCCCCTACAAAATCATCAATTTAAATTCATTTGATAAAAACTAGTCCCAATAATATATTCGTTTTATTGCGCTGTCTCTATTTCTTTTACACATTTGTAATTGGTAACTACCCATCTGCCTTCTCGTTCGGCGACAATAGCTTCAAAGTGCTCCTTCACATTTTCATCCGAAGAAGAAAATACAATCTTATAGGATTGACTTGATACTTGAAAGGCTTCCTTTATTTTAGGCTTAGCACCAAATTCTTCATCTCTTGCTTTCATTAAATAATAACCATTTTCATAAGTAATAGGTGAATTTTCGGGATAGCTATGTGCTGTAAAATCATAATCAAAAAATCTTTTTATTACCTCTGTAACGTTTTCCTCTGGTATGTATAATACAAATCTGTCAGAATCAAATCTTAGCTCATTGTATTCAAATTGATAAATAAATGAAATAGCAAAGAGTTGTCTATCTGTATTTGTTAATTCACCAGTTTCTGATTGTGGACTAAATAAAAAATTATAATAAAATTTCTCTATAAACCCTTCTAACTCAGATAATAGCCCTTCATTTGTAACTTTAGTGCTTTTAAGCGTTGTTTCATTATTCTCTGTAACAGATGAATCCTTTAAATCGCTTTCAGTTTCTTCAGGCACATTCTCAGTAGCACTAATTAATTGTTTATTTACTGTGCTCACATCTGTCGTTTTTTTACATCCACTTAGTCCAATCAGAATTAAGCTAAGAAAAATAATTAATACTGCTATATTTTTTTTCATTATACTTCCTCCATAATTTTTACCAAATACATTATATCATAAAATACCAAATAATTTAATGGCAATTAGGTGTCATTATTTAGACACGACATTTCGATATTCACCCTTGCTAAAAGCTTCAATGTTTTTATATACTTCCTGTACCATTCTATTCCTCGCCTCCACACTTGCCCATCCAATGTGCGGCGTAATAAATAATCTCGGATTATCTTTTATTTTAATAAACGGACTATTTAAAGCCATCGGTTCATTTTCTAATACATCTAATGCCACACCTAAAACCATTTTCTCTTCAATTGCCTTTACTAAATCCTCTTCATTAATAATTCCACCTCTTCCAAGATTTAGCAAATAGGCAGAGGGCTTCATTGTGTTAAGCTCTCTTAATGTAATCAAGTTGTGCGTACGTTCATTTAATGGTGCATGAATTGAAACAATATCGGATGTACTCATCAAGGTATCTAGATCAACTAATGGATAATTGCAATTGGTGTTTTTACCTGTCGTAGAATAATATATAATGTTACATCCAAATACACTAGCAATTTCAGCCACTCTCTTTCCAATATTCCCGAAGCCTATGATTCCCCAGGTCTTTCCTTTAAGTTCAAAAAATCGTTTTTCATAATGACGATATTTGTCATCGTCAATATAGGTGCCTTCTTTAATATACTTATCATAATAAGCCAAGTTTTCATATAAATAAAACAAAATTGCAAAAGTATGTTGCGCAACGCTTTCAGTAGAATAATTAATGACATTACAAACACGAATATTGTTCTTAACCGTATAGCACTTATCAATATTATTTGTTCCTGTTGCTGTAAGGCATATTAATTTAAGCTTTGAAGCATGTTTTAAATTAGCTTCATTTAATAGCACCTTATTCGTAATGATTACGTCTACATCCCGAATTCTTTCAATAACTTCTTCTTTATTTGTAAAGCCATAAATGCTCAGTGCACCAAGCGACTTAAATACTGACAAATCAAGTTCTTTCCCCAATGAATTCGCATCAAGAATAACAATTTTCATATTTTTCCTCCACAAAATAACACTAATGATGATGACGTTAAAAAACAAAAAAAGCAGAAACATTTACAATGATCATAAAATTCATGTAAATTATTTCTACTCTATTATAAAGCATTGTCTATTTATTGAAAACCCTATATTTTAAATACAATAATGCCTGCAATCACAATCGCCATACCAATTAACTTTTTAAACTCAAAGTCAATTGATTCAGTGCCAAATACACCAAATAATTCGATTAAATATGCAACAATAAGTTGAGAACTCAAAAAGATCATAACTGAAAATGTTGGCCCAAGACTTGAAATACTTTTAATGACTGTATATACAATAACCGCACCAATTAAACCTCCAAGAAAGTACAATTTATTTGCTTTTAAAATTGGTTCAAAGGGAAGTCTTCCAGTTATAATCCACAAAAGCACACATAAAAGCAAGCCTGTTGAATGAACAACCGTATTTGCTACCCACAGGCTACTACTTTCTGTTAATCTAGTATTAAAAACCCCTTGAATAGACATTAATGCGCCTGCTAATATAGCAAATATCAACCCTGACATCATGAGCCTCCTAATTAAACCTAGTTTAATTAGGATATCCAAAGAGAAAGGTTATATTCATAATAGCATCCATTAATTCACCAAATTTATTTTTCGCTTAGCCTTTCATCTATAGCAATAGCCGCCTTTTTGCCCGCACCCATTGCTAATATTACAGTTGCGGCACCTGTTACTGCGTCTCCACCTGCATATACATTTGTCATTGTTGTTTCCATTGTATCTTCATGTACAACAATGCCACCCCATTTTGTTACCTCAAGTGCTTTTGTTGTATTTTTTATTAATGGATTTGGGGTTTGACCAACAGCTATAATAACTGTATCCATATCGAGGGTAAAATTACTTCCTTCAATAGGAATTGGCCTTCTACGCCCACTATTGTCTGGTTCACCTAACCCCATTCTTACACATTCGATTTTAGTTACAGATCCGTCTTTTCCATATATAGCTACTGGATTCGTTAGTAACTCAAAAATAATACCTTCTTCTCTTGCATGATGTACTTCTTCGAGTCTTGCTGGTATTTCTTCTTCTCCACGTCTATAAATGATATATACTTCCTTTGCACCAAGTCTTTTTGCAGTTCTTGCAGAATCCATTGCCACATTACCTGCGCCAACAACTGCTACCTTTTCACCTATTACAATAGGTGTTGGATATTCTGGAAACTTGTATGCTTTCATTAAATTAACACGCGTTAAAAACTCATTAGAGGAATAAACCCCATTTAGATTTTCACCTGGAATATTCATAAAATTTGGAAGTCCTGCTCCACTACCAATAAATATAGCTTTATATCCTTCTTCTATTAATTCTTCCACGGTAATAGACTTTCCTACAATTACATTTTTTTCAACTTTTACTCCAAGTGCAAGCACCTTGTCAATTTCTTCCTTAACTAATTGCTTAGGTAGTCTAAACTCCGGTATACCATAAACTAAAACACCACCTAGCTCATGTAGCGCTTCGAAAAGTGTTACTTCATAGCCTTTTGCTGCAAGCTCAGCAGCACACGTCATACCTGCTGGCCCACTACCAACAACAGCAACCTTTACGCCATTTTTCGTGGTTATAGCTGTTTGATCTTTTACATTTTCCATGTGGTAATCTGCAACAAATCTTTCCAGCCTACCAACACCTACTGCTTCACCTTTCATACCTCTAACACATAGTTCTTCGCATTGTTTTTCCTGGGGACATACACGTCCACATATTGCAGGCAATCTATTCTCAGAAACTATAATTTGATAAGCTCTTTCAAAATCTTCAGAAGCTACAGCTTCAATAAATTCTGGAATCGGAACATTAACTGGACATCCTGACACACATGGCTTATGTTTACATTGTAAACACCTTTTTGCTTCCTCAATTGCATTTTCTTTTGTATAGCCTTTTGCTACTTCTTTAAAATTATGTATGCGCTTGGTTGGATTTTGTTCTGGCATAGCGACTTTTTTCTTACTCATATTCGGCATAGTATCCTCCTTCTTGGCAACTTTATTCATTGCCCTCTAGTTTACAAATATGTTTTTCTTCTTTAATATAATATTGTTGTCTTCTAAGTACTTCATCAAAATCTACGAGAAAGCCATCAAAATCCGGGCCATCTACACATGCAAATTTGGTTTCTCCGTCTATAGAAACACGGCATCCGCCACACATACCTGTACCATCAATCATAATTGGATTTAACGATACATTTGTCGGAATGTTTAAAGGCTTTGTTACGTCCACAACTGCCTTCATCATAACAAGTGGCCCTATCGCAATAACTTCATCGTACACTTTACCTTGCTTTAATAAATCCTTAAGAATGTCTGTCACGAAGCCTTGGACACCTTTAGAACCATCATTTGTCGCAATATATATATTCTCACAGATTTCTTTAAATTCATCTTCAAGAATAATGTATTCATCGGTTCTACCGCCAATGATTACATCAACCTTAACACCCATTTGTGCAAGTTGCTTAATTTGAGGATATAGCGGTGCAGCCCCTACGCCACCTCCAATGCCAAGCACTCTATTATGAGCCTTTAGCTCCGTTGCCTTACCCAATGGCCCAACAAAATCAAGCACTTCATCTCCTATGTTTTTTGCACTTAAAGCTTGCGTTGATTTCCCAACAATTTGATAGATAATAGTAACAGTCTGTGCTTCTCTATCATAATCAGCAATTGTTAGGGGAACACGTTCACCTTTCTCATCCACTCTAATAATAATAAATTGACCTGCTTCACACTTTCTAGCTACAAAAGGTGCCTTTATTACCATCCATTCTACTTGCTCATTCAACTTCTTCTTATCTACAATTTTGTACATCCTTTGTCCCTCCTTACTTATTGATTTCATTAATAGTATCCAAATGCTCCTTCGAGCCAATAATACTTAAAGGTTGTCTTGTTCGATTCTTTTCAAATAACCCTAGCTCAAGCTTAAGCTTGATGATTGTTCTTACTGAGGTTTTAATTCTTTCTTCTGATATTTCACCGCTTTTAACAGCCTTGATAATCCCGTCATACGCTAGTGTAAAATCCTCAGGCATTAGTAATACATCAACGCCTGCATGTAGTGCTTTAATGCAAGCTTCATCCGCCTTATACAAATCAGTTATTGCAGCCATATTTAATGCATCTGTAATAACGAATCCTTTATAGTTCATTTCCCCTCTAAGTATGTCAGTAATAATTGGTTTTGACAATGAGGCGGGAATATCATCTTTCGTTATAAAAGGTAATGCAATATGTGCTACCATAATCCCTTTGACCCCTTCATCTATCGCACTGAGAAAAGGAACCAATTCAACTTCCTCTAATCTTTTCTTATCATGATTAACATATACTGTCCCTTTATGGGTATCTAAAGAAGTATCTCCGTGTCCTGGAAAATGTTTTGCTACTGCTGCAACGCCTTGCTCTTGTAGACCTTTTATTTCTTCCCCAACCATAGCACCCACAATGGTAGGATCATCTGAGAAAGCTCTGTCCCCTATTACCGGATTGCTTTTATTCGTATTCACATCTGCCACAGGGGCAAAATCTATATTAAATCCTAATGCATTTAATTCCCTTCCAAGTATTCTACCAATCTGATAGGCATTATGTACCTCTAATGAATTTCCGATTGTTAAAGCAGAAGGAATTGGTGTCATGCCCATTTCACTATTATGACCAAGCCTACTGACTTTGCCACCTTCTTCATCAATTGATATAAATAGCGGAATCTCACTAATCCTTTGCAAATCCTCTGTAAGTCTTATTAATTGATCTCTGTTCACAATATTACCCGAAAAATATATTACTCCCCCTACTGGAAAAGCAACTAACTTACTTTCAAGTTCTTCTGACAATTGTGTAACTTCAACTTTGTTATTATAGGTATATAAATCAATAACAAATAATTGTGCTACCTTTTCTTCTAATGACATTGCATTAACAATCTCTTCTGCTCTTTCATCTATGGTTTTTTTCTTTTCTAAATCATTAATCTCGTTAATAACTTCTGATATCGCTTCCTCTGATGGTTCATTACTGGTCATACAGCCCGTTAAAATTAAAACAGCAATGATTAGCAAGCAGATTTTTTTCATGATACACCTCAACTCATTACATATTTATTGCCACTTACTAGTATAATATAAAACCCTCCACTAATAAAGATAAAAGTAATGTTTTATAAAGATAAACAATTTTCCATATTAGGTATCTCCCTTTTACTACTCAACCATCACTATCTCATATAATTGTCATTTGATAATTATTATCACAAGATAAACATTATTATTGACACCACTACTCATTCGTATTATACTAATCTTATAAAACAAATTAAGCAATGGTGAAAATACTGAATTTATTAAAATTTTTAGTAATATCAGTAGTACAAAGAAATTAATGGAAATTTTAGAATAAAGTTTCCTATCTTTTGAAACCATACTATATACGCAACAACCAATAGGAGGATTTACTATGAAAGTATTAATATTATTTTATTCAACTTATGGACACATATTTCAAATGGCAAAGGCAATAGGTGAAGGTGCTTCTAGTGTTGACGGTGCCGAAGTTATTTTTCGCAGAGTACAAGAAACCTTACCTGTAGAAGTACTAGCGTCAATTGGCGCATTAGAAGCGCAAAAAGCTTTTGCAGATGTGCCTGTGGTGACGCTGGAGGATTTAACAAACGCTGACGCCATCATCTTTGGAACACCAACTCGTTTTGGAAATATGGCAAGTCAAATGAGAGCATTTTTAGACTCAACTGGTTCCTTATGGGCGAACGGCGATTTAATTGGCAAGGTAGGTAGTGTCTTTACCTCTACTGCAACGCAGCATGGCGGTCAAGAATCAACAATTTTAAGCTTCCATACTACACTACTTCATCATGGATTTGTAATTGTTGGATTGCCTTATTCTTTCCAAGATCAAATGTCCATAGACGGCCTGAATGGTTGCAGTCCTTACGGTGCTTCTACAATAACAGGCGGTAATGGTGAACGATTACCAAGCGAGCTAGAACTTAATGGTGCAAGATTCCAAGGAAAGCATGTAGCTCAAATTACTAAGAAATTATTTAGCTAATTCCCCCACCCTTATTAAAATATAGAAATCACCCACAGTAACACTTGGTGGGTGATTTTTAATTTAAACACTATTCATTTAAAGCATCCCAATCAATATCAATTTGTTTGATTTCTACTTTGTTTAAATTAGATTTAAAAGATTCTACCCAAAAAGGTTGTAAGGGCAAATCTTCTGATGGTTCTCCTAATTCAAGAACATCGAAGCTATCCTCTATTCTAGTAATATGAACACCGTTCATTGCCCACCATTCTTCATCCCTTAACCGCTGATTGCTAACAAATTCGTAATAAGAATAAACAGAACCGCGTGTTAAATATAACTTCTCCTCTACAGGTACCACTACATAAATTTCATCAAAGAACCCTGTTCCCATTGAAAGATTACTCTCTCCAATATTCGCAATATCAGATACTAGCATTGCGCTTTTTTCTGATGGTATTCCGCCACTTTTGGAAGCTGACCCTGCTAAAAATCCATTTGAGATATTTTCTAATGTGCCCCCATACCATAATAATTGACTCTTTTCTTCCTCTGATAAAGGTTCATTTTTCAATTCTTTAATAGAGCAATTAACTAGTAATTCCAATAGGCCAATGTATTCCTTTGAACTTGCTAGTAATTCTTCATTAAGAAGACCTTTTGCTTCTAGATTAATTGTAGCGTACTGCATTAACCACAGTAGCTTCGAATAAAGTTCTACATTTGGTTCAACATAATGTTGATCTGCAAAATCAATAGGTCCGCCCATTTCTGCACCAGATTGTTTTCCATAGAGTATGGTATCATGTTTTAGTTCTGTATAACTACCTAGTGCCGTATTAAGGGATTTATTACGCCAAGCTTGATTGGTCATAAAGTAAGGCATTTTTGACGTCTCATCATACTCCTTTAGCGTCTCTTTTATCGCCCATAACCAACCATTATATAAATTGCTTTGCCATATTGTATCATCATACGCCGCAATATCTTTTTTAATGGCATTGAAATTTGTTTCATATTTGGGCCAAGTCACTTGTGGCTTAACGACCTCAAATAACAATTTTTCAGCCTGTACACTTCCGAAGGTACCCAATACATCAAGCCCTGTTGGTACAGGTCTTACTATTGGCTCCATTAACTCCTGCAAAATAAAACTGTCTAGCACATATCTTTGTCCCATAAACTTAAATTGTTTACCTGTTGCTGTATCATGTTCTGTTATTTTGGGATTTATCCGTGGTTCCCTTAGTTTTCTTACTTCTTCAAACAAAGCGCCATAATATTGTTTATCACCCAATGCATTAATATCTGGATTTTCACCAAATACATTAATCAATACAGCTTGAAGGTCAAAAACATTTAAATCATCCGACATTCCAACATAATATCTTGTAGGGGCATAAATTGCATTCCATAGTTTTGCGGTATCATCTTGCTCTCCATTAATAAAAACTGAATAGGTCATTAGTATTGATTTTTGCGCATTTTCAACATCTAACCCTTTTCCCTCATTTACAAGTAATGGCATTGGTGCAAATCCATACCACATCATGGTTTTAAAGAAACGTTCATATTCATCACTTTTAGTATAATGACCTCTAACTGTAAACTGCGAATAATCTAAGTCTTTATCAAGTAACGGTGATCTAGCATATCCTGCAGCCTGTTGAATAAGTTCATATTCTTTTTTTGCTAGTTCAATAATTTCTTCATCTAGCTCTAGGGCAACATAGGAATTACCGTTCATGAGCATACTAGCAACTAAAAAATATACAACATTTTCTTCTGATAACTCTGTTAACGCTTGATTCGTAACAAGTTCGTTCACCTTAATAACTTTCTCTAACATGCTATCCGTTAGCAGGTTTAAATCGTTTGCAAGAAACGCTCCTTCGATATATGCCAATGACTTATCATAAAATTGATGATACATATGCAGAACACTATCAGTGGTTATAAAATTAGGAATATGTAAATATTCATTGCTATCGTAAGTATATTGAATTTTAGTATTTTGACTTGGTAAAACAACGAATCCATTATCTGCTAACATTTTTATCTGATCAGGTGTAAAACCTGAAAACATTCCAATGTTTTCAACATTAGATAAGTCACTCTCTATTACATATGGAGATACATTCCTCTCATAACTTACAGATGAATATGGTACCTCAATATTTTGAAATTCATCTACGTTTGCCCATGTTACAATCGATAATGGCTCCTCAACTTGCGCTACCTCCTGTTTACATCCAGTTATTATGAAGCTTAAGCATATAATAACTGAAAGCGTACAGCTCATCACTCTTTTCATAGTTCCCTCCTTAGTTGGTTACATCAACTACTTTGTCTTTTATTATTGATATTTTTTTTATATTTTTAATCCCTTTATGAATATACGTTATTTCTAACAAATTTGTTCCCAAATACGTAACATTGCTAATGCGATCATATGATTTGCTTTCTGCTAATAGGCTAAATCCAAAATCGAACCAATAGTAAATGAGCAGTTTTTCCTTACCGCCTTCATCTAAATCAACCACAATGAGTTCATCACCTTTCAAATCCAAAAAATCAATAAACTCATACTGCATCAGCTTATTTCCCAGCTTTGATCCTGTCCATTTCTTATATATTTTTTTACCATCCCAGTTGAAAACAAATACTCTATTTCCTTCATTTGGGTCGAAATGTGTTTTCTTATAAACACCTACGATAATCTCTGTTTCACCATCACCCTCCACATCCTTACAATTTATTTTCCAAGGCTTCACTTTTGAAAAATCGTTCTCGTATTGTTTTATTAATTGGATTTTAGTTTCAACTTCCTCTATTTTATAAATAGCAACTGTTTTCCCATAAATAAAATCCTTTTGGTCTCCTAATATGACATATAAAAAATGATCTTTAATATCATAATCGATTACCTTCCAACCTTTTTCTAACTGAGATTCTATTGTGGAAACTACCTGATCTGATGGCTCTTTCATTGTGCATATTAAAGTACTCATAAGTATTAAACCTAAGAAAATCATGCACCCTTTTTTAATACGATCACCCTCTTTTTTTCATTACCTTTATACGCTGTTTTTATATCTCTTATAATATTAGTCTAATTTCTTAAAGTGGTTCATTATTATTTTTTAATTGACAAAAAGCCTTTAAAAGATATACACTAAGTACTAGAACAACCATTATAGGAGACAAACTTATGGAACATAGTATATGGTATATAGAGTTATGTGATAAAATCGACGCCTTAACCAGTGAGTTTACTGAAAAAGAAACTAAAAAATATCAAATTAATTGGCTAAAAAAGCTATTAGATAAACTTGATTATTTTCAAGAATCCTGTTCTGACTGCGTTGAGTTAAAAAATTCGATGGATAACTTATTAATTGATCTTGAATTAATCAAGAATGACCCTAATCATAGTACAGACCAATATTTTACTAGTATCAACAATCTGTACCAACATTTAAAAACTAGCCATAAAGTAGTTGTATCTAGACATTATGTGCATCTTGGTATTATTGCAGGTGTTATAATTGGCCTTATTATTACATTTGTATTTAAGGATCTTATTCCAGGTACAATGAAATACGGCTTTAACACAAGTATTATTATAGGTTTTGCTACAGGCTTTTACCTTGATAAAAAAGCAACTTCCGAATACAGAATGCTTGTATAGCTTCGTAATATCCTTTTAGTCAATAATACAAATCCTCTGCGTTCGTTAGATTATAGAAAGCTAATTTAATTTATATTAGCTTTCTTATGCCAAGTAAGCCTCTGCTGTTCGTAGGAGGCTTCAATTTTACCCTCATCACATAAGTAAGATAAGTAAGAACGTAATGTGCTCAATAAGAGAACATATTGGGTAGCATTAAGCTTCGTATCATAATGTATACATAGCTTTTGCAACGCTTCTTCCGTCGTTACTTCTTCTGCACAAAATTCATGTATTACATCTGTAATTTCCATTAGTTTATTCTCATTCACATTACAAAGACCAGCAACTTCTTGTATGGGCTGTCCATGGCTTGGAACAAATAAATCCGCATAGATTGTTTTCAATGTATTGATTGTGTCTATACTTGCCCTAACATCCCACAAATAAGTCAAACTATATTTGCTCAAGATATCTTCTGGAAATAAAGAATCGCCAATAAATAAAATGTTATCTGGTGTCTTTACACCAATCATATCTATTGAATGCCCTTTTAGGGATATAATTTCAAGTTGTGTATCAACTAAAACGGTTGGTGCTTCAACAATTTGTGTCACATAAGAGGCTTTTGCCATTAAAAATTTATTTTTTAATACCTTGTGTGGAAACCCACCATATAATAGTGCCGGTTCTAGTAAAGGATTTTGTATAAAGTGAGCTTCCTCTTTAGACGTTATAACGTGACATTTCGTTTTTTCACACAAAAAAGCATTCCCACCTATATGATCTGCGTGCGAATGAGTATTAATAATACGTTTTAAAACCCATTTATTTTCCTCGAGTAGCCGAAGTATTTGTTTTGCTACATCTTTATCTAATCCGCTATCTATAATTGTCGCTTCACGATTTTCTATATATATGCCAATGTTGGTTGGACAAGGTATATAATAAGTATTCCCTTTAATTGGCACAAGTGATAATCTAGCCATTCGAACCTCCAAAATAAAACATCTTTTTCATTGTTACTACTACCTTTTTGACAATTTTACCTTATTATATCGGTTAGATTATACCATATTTAAAATTTAAAGGCAAAACTTACTCGCAAAATATTACTGAGGATTTACCAAGTATTACAAATACAGTTTTCTTTATCATATATGTGCTCACCTCTAGGTAAAATATATATCTTTTACAGCTAATTGTCAATTACGCTTTAGGTAAATAAAAAGAGACGCCCCCAATCCCCGAATTTTCCGAAGGGGTTTGGGGAGCGTCTCTTTTTAGCGCTTCTTACTTAGTCGATATGGAAAGGTCCATCTAGCTTTTTATGGGTGAAGCTCTTAATACCTTCTGAATAATCTTTAGCGATATGACCCTTGCCAATCATCTTATATTTATAAATAAGCAATCCGTCAAGTCCAACTGGACCTCTGGCATGAATTTTATTAGTACTAATTCCAACCTCAGCTCCAAAGCCATACTTAAACCCATCACTGAAACGAGTAGAGCAGTTTAAAAACACATTCCCAGCGTCCACAAGTGTCATAAATTGATTGGCTATCGCATTATTTTCTGTAATAATGGCGTCTGTGTGACCTGAACCATAGTGATTTATATGTTCAATTGCTTCTTCAACATTTTTTACAACCTTAACAGATATCGCATAATCTAAATATTCAGTCGCATAACTTTCGTTGGATGCAGGTTCGCATTCAATTACTTTTAATGTGTTTTCACAACCGTAAATGATGACATTACTTTTATCTAATTCAGCTTTAACTAAAGGTAAAAATTCTTTGGCAATAGCTTGATGTACTAATAAGGTTTCCGTTGCATTACAAACTGCAACATATTGGGTTTTGGAATCATTCACAATGGAAATGGCTTGCTTCAAATCAGCTTCACCATCCACATAACAATGACAAATACCATCTGCATGACCTAGAACCGGAATATTTGAATTTTGCAAAATATACTTTACGAAAGCGTTTGAACCTCTTGGAATAATTAAATCTATGTAATCATCCAATTTTAGCATTTCGGAAACATCTTCTCTCGTTTCAAGTAATTGTATCCACCCTTGTGGAATAACCGCTTTTATTGTAGCCTCTTCAATAATCTCTGCTAGAATTTTATTGGTTTCTTTCGCTTCACGCCCACCCTTTAGAAGTACAGCATTGCCACTTTTCAAGCACAAAGTTGCTATTTGAACTAGTGCATCTGGACGGGATTCAAAAATAATCCCAATAACACCAATTGGACAACTAACCTTATATAATTCAAGGCCCTGATCAAGTTCAGTCGACATCAAGGTTTGACCTACCGGTTCAGCTAATCCTATAAGACTATTTATTCCTTCTATAACTTCAGCAATTTTATGCTCATCGAACTTAAGCCTCTTTAATAATGGAAGCTCAAGGCTTTCCTGTTCACTTCTTATTAAATCGTTGCTATTTGCTTTAATAATGGCTTCCTTATTTGACAGTAACGCGCCTGCGATTGCCTTTAATGCTTTATTTTTAATGTCTCCATCTAATGCCGCCATTTGAATTGATGCAGCCTTTGCAGCACTTGCCATATTTTGAATAGACATTTTTTCACTCCTTCACTTCTATCGCTTACATATAATAATCTATGCCCTCATAAGTCATAGGTTCTTTTTTAATATGAGTTTCCATAGCCTTTATATATGCATTTACAGTATCATAACATGTAAAGCAAGGTACTTTCAAGTGTTCAGCTAAATTTCTTATTTTAAAACCACTTCTATTAATATCTTTTCCTCTAGTTGGAATATTAATCACCATAGCGATTTCTTTGTTTTTCATCATCTCAAGGATTGTTGGTAAATCCTTCTTATCAATACATTCACAAGCAATATCTTCATTTTCAAGAAATTTGCAGGTTCCTTTTGTAGCAATAATTGTATATCCTTTTGAATATAGATCTTTAATATAAGGAAGTCCTTCAGGCTTAGCCTCATCATTTAGTGATACGAGCACCTTGCCTTCTTCTCTAAATACATATCCAGCTCCTTGAAAAGCCTTTAACATGGCTTTACTATAATCTGTATCAATTCCAAGTACCTCTCCAGTAGATTTCATCTCCGGTGTTAAGGCTACATCTACGTCAGTTAATTTTACAAAAGAAAATACTGGCGCTTTTACTGCAATCAAATTGGTTGTAGGACTTAGACCAATGCCATAAGGCAAATCAGCTAGTTTATCCCCAAGAATAACTTGCATTGCTATTTTTACCATGGGGATTTTAGTTACCTTACTCAAAATAGGTACCGTACGAGATGCTCTCGGATTTACTTCAATAATGTATACCTTCTCGTCCCTAACAACAAATTGAATGTTCATTAGTCCAATAACTTGTAAAGCCTTTGCAATCTTTTCTGTATAATCAATAAGTGTCTCAATTGTTTTTTCTGAAAGGTTTTGTGGCGGAAATACGCAGAAGCTATCACCCGAATGAACGCCAGTACGTTCAATATGCTCCATAATACCGGGTATTAAAACATCATGTCGATCAGCAATTGCATCGACCTCAACCTCAGTACCTTCAATATATTCATCTATAAGAATTGGATATTCGGATGAGAGCGCTGTTGCTTCATACACATAGCTTTTTAGTTGTTCTTCATTTTTCACAACCATCATTGCTCGGCCACCAATTACATAGGATGGTCTTACAAGAACAGGATAACCAATTTCAGTGGCCGTTTTAATTGCTTCCTTGATTGTGGTCACTGCACGACCTTTCGGTTGTGGTATATTTAATTCCCTTAGCAGTCTTTCAAAACGCTTTCTATCTTCTGCAAAATCTATTGAATCCATGGATGTTCCAAGTATTTGAACACCTCTACTAACAAGTTTAGGCGCTAAATTTATAGCTGTTTGACCACCAAATTGTACAATTACACCCTTTGGCATTTCCTTTCTAATAACATTAAATACATCTTCAATAAATAACGGTTCGAAATATAGTTTATCAGATATATCAAAATCCGTACTTACTGTTTCAGGGTTATTGTTTATAATAATGGATTCTAAACCTAATTCTTGTATAGCCCATACTGCATGTACTGAACAATAATCAAATTCAATCCCTTGACCAATTCTAATCGGTCCTGAACCTATAACAATAATTTTTTCTTTTTTACTAATATTGTTTTCTTCTTCTTTTTCATACGTTGAATAATAATATGGTGTTTCAGATTCAAATTCTGCAGCACAAGTATCAACCATTTTATAAACTGGATATAACCCATGTGCCCTTCTTATTGTATCAACCATTTCATATGGACTACCTGATAATGCTTGAATTTCATAATCTGTAAAGCCCATTCTTTCTGCTCTTTCTAACAGTTCACCTGTTAAAGTTTCAGTCTCTAAACGATGCTCTATTTTAATAATATTATAAATTTTCTCAAGAAACCATGGATCTACCTTAGTGATTTCATTTATCTCCGTCACTGTAATTCCTTTTCTTAAGGCTTCCGCAAGAAGAAATATTCGTTCATCGTCTACCTTATAAAGCATTTTTGTTAATTCATCCTTAGATAGGATCTCTAATGAACTTTTTCTTAGACCAGTTTCTTTTCCTTCAAGAGAAATTACTGCCTTTAGGAGAGAGCTCTCAAAGGTTCTATCAATAGCCATTACTTCGCCCGTAGCCTTCATTTGAGTTCCTAAAGTTCGATCTGCATAATCAAATTTATCAAAAGGCCATTTGGGTATCTTTACAACAACATAGTCTAATGCAGGTTCAAAAGCAGCTTTGGTTTTTTTTGTAACCGCGTTTGGTATTTCATGAAGGTTCAAGCCGATTGCTATTTTTGCTGCTATTTTTGCTATTGGATATCCGGCTGCCTTTGATGCCAATGCAGAAGATCTACTTACTCTTGGATTAACTTCAATGACGATATACTCTTTACTCTTTGGATTTAGTGCAAGCTGTACGTTACAACCTCCTTCAATCTTGAGCGCTCGAATTATTTTAAGAGAGGCTGTTCGAAGCATATGATATTCTTCATCAGATAAAGTTTGAGAAGGTGCAACAACAATACTATCTCCTGTATGTATTCCAACAGGATCTAGGTTTTCCATGTTACAAATTATGATACAAGTATCATTACTATCTCTCATAACCTCGTACTCAATTTCTTTCCAACCTGCAACAGATTGTTCAAGTAATACTTGATTTATTCTACTATGAAGTAACCCAGTATGAAGGATTTCCTTTAATTGGATCATATTTTCAGCAATTCCACCACCAAGACCACCTAATGTATAGGCAGGTCTTACAATAATAGGAAATCCTATTTCTTCAGCACTTTTCAGTCCTTCTTCTATCGTATTTACAATTGAACTATTTGGAATAGGTTCTTCAATTTCTAACATAAGCTTTCTAAAGCTCTCTCTATCCTCCGCTTTTTCAATTGCTTCAAGAGATGTACCCAGTAACTTTACATGATATTTTTCTAGTACGCCTGCTTCATTTAATTCGACTGCCATGTTAAGGCCTGTTTGTCCCCCTAAGGTTGCAAGTAGTCCATCTGGTCTTTCTTTTTCAATGATATAAGTTAAAGCCTCTAGTGTAAGAGGTTGAATATATACTTTGTCTGCAATGTTATCATCCGTCATGATGGTTGCTGGATTACTATTAACTAGTACAACTTCAATGCCTTCTTCCTTCAACGATTGACAAGCTTGGGTGCCTGCATAGTCGAATTCTGCTGCCTGCCCTATTATGATTGGTCCTGAACCTATTACAAGAACCTTTTTTATATGAAGATTTCTAGACATTGTTTTCACCCATCCTTTCTAAGTTATCTAACCATTTTTTAAATATATAATGTGCATCTTCTGGACCTGGTCCTTCTTCTGGATGAAACTGAACTGATTCTACCCCTAACGCTTCACAAGAAATACCTTCAATCGTCTCATCATTCACATTGACATGAGTAATCTTCATGGTAGAATTAACTGTTTCACCTTTTACAGCATATCCATGATTTTGAGAAGACATATAAACTTTTCCTGATTCTAACTCTATTACTGGATGATTTGCTCCCCGATGCCCAAATTTCAGTTTATAGGTATCTGCACCCAAAGCAAGCGCAAGAATTTGATGTCCTAAACAAATGCCCCATAATGGCATTTTACCTATTAATTCTTTTGTCGTTTCAATTGCTTGAATCGCGTCTTTAGGATCTCCAGGGCCATTGGATAATAAAAGTACGTCAATATTACTTTCAAGTATTTCACTGCTTGACGTATTATATGGAAAAACTGTTACATCACAAGTTAAATTAATTAATTGCTTAATAATCCCTTTCTTTAAGCCTAAATCAATAATACCAACCTTTTTACCCTGCCCGTCAAAATGAATAGTTTTCTTTGAAGATACTTGTGCTACGATGTCCTTTGGAAAGTTATATTGTTCTAATTGCTTAAGCAAGTCTTTTAAAGACTCTGGCGAGACATCTAACGTTGTAATCATACACTTCATAGCACCTTTAGTTCTAATTTTCTTCGTTAACATTCTCGTATCAATACCGTAAACACCAATTATGTTGTTTTCCTTTAAATACACATCTATTGTTTTCTCACATTGCCAATGATTAGGTACGCCAGCATATTCTTTAACTACAAAGCCCGATACTTGAACCTGATCTGATTCTACATCTGTTGTGTTAATTCCATAATTACCGATTAATGGATACGTCATAGTAACGATTTGACCAGCATAAGAAGGGTCTGTTAATATTTCTTGGTACCCTGTCATTCCTGTATTAAAAACTAGTTCACCACATATGGTTCCTGTCGCGCCAAAGCTTTTACCTAATACCAGTGTTCCATCGTCTAGAATGATTGTTGCCTTCATAAAATTCCTCCGTTCATAATAAAAGAAAAGCGGTGTTAAGCTAAACGAGCTTAAGCTATTTTAGCCACTTTTCTATCTATTTACCTATATACTTTTAACACTATAACCATTTATGGTTGTAGTTTCAAAAGTAAGTTATTCTAATTCTTACACAACATATAGTGGATGGTTAATGCATCCATACACTATATGTTGTGCAAGAAAGAACAACTAAATACTTTTGACACTATAACCATTTATGGTTGTAGCTTCAAAAGTAAGTTATTCTAATTCTTACACAACATATAGTGATGGTTAATGCATCCATACACTATATGTTGTGCAAGAAAGAACAACTATATACTTTTAACACTATAACCATTTATCTAATATTGCAATTGCGTTGTCTATTTCATTTTTACTAATAATGAGTGGAGGAACAAATCTTATTACATTGCTTCCTGCGCCTACTAATAATAAGCCTTCCTTCATACAATTGCTAATGATACTCGGAATATCTTCATTTTCTAATGCAATCCCTTGCATAAGACCGAAACCTCTTACGTCAATAATATTGTCTTTTTTATTCATTAGCTCAACTAATTTTTCGTTTAAATATTTACCTTGTTCTTTAACCTTGTGCAAAAGACCACCCTTTAATAACTTATCTAATACCACATTTGTTGCAGTACATGCTAACGGGTTTCCTCCAAAAGTGGCTGCATGATCTCCAGGTTCAAAACCTTCTGCTACTTTACTATTGACTACGATCGCACCAATTGGTATTCCCGCACCTAATCCTTTTGCTAAAGATAATATGTCAGGCTTCACATCAAACAACTGATAAGCAAATAGCTCTCCAGTTCTACCAATACCTGTTTGAACTTCATCAAATATTAACACGAAGTTATTTTCATCACAAAGCTTTCTAACAGCTTTTAAATAGTCTGGATTAATGGTTATAATGCCACCTTCTCCTTGAATAATTTCAAGTAATACTGCACAGGTATTTTTAGTTATTGTGCTTTTCAGTGCTTCAAGATTGTTATATTCACAATATTTTATTCCGGGCAATAATGGGCTTAATCCCTTTTGATACTTTTCTTGTCCAGTAGCAGTTATTGTTGCGATTGTTCTACCATGAAAAGAGTTCTTCATAGTTATGATTTCAAATTTATCGTCACCAAAGTTCTTCTTGGCATATTTTCTAGATAATTTTAATGCTGCCTCATTTGCTTCTGCCCCACTATTGCAGAAAAATACCTTATCCAAGCCACTTCCATTTATTAGCTTTTCCGCCGCATCAATAGAAGGTTTATTATAATATAAATTGGAACAATGTGTTAATTGATCCAGCTGATTTTTTAATGCTTGGTTTAACTCCATATCGCTGTATCCCAAGGCGTTTACTGCAATACCGGATACAAAGTCTAAATACTTTTTCCCCTCTATATCAAATAAATAAGCGCCTTCTCCTCGTTCAAAAACAATAGGAAACTGCTTATAGTTATTAATAAAAACTTCCTTCCCTTGTTTAACTAATTCTGACATTTTCATTCAATCACCTCATAAAATATCATTAACAGGTTCGTTAAAATTAATTTAATCGTTTTCAAAAATCATTGCCAAACATAGTGCCTACACCATTTTTTGTGAAAATTTCAAGTAGCATACAGTGTTCAACTCTACCGTCCAAAATATGTACATTTTTTACGCCAGCTCGAATACCTTCAACACAGCATTCCACCTTAGGAATCATCCCTCCGGAAATTACTCCATCAGAAATGTACTTATCTACTTCTACAAGTTTTATTCGTGATATAAGAGAACTTTTATCATCAACATTAGATAATACCCCTTCCACGTCTGTTAAAAAAATAAGCTTTTCAGCATCAAGTGCTCCAGCTATTGCAGAAGCAGCATAGTCTGCATTGATGTTGTAGGTTAAACCTTTATGATCTGTACCCAGTGGTGCAATAACAGGGATAAAATCGTTATCAAGCAATGACATAATTAGTTTTGTATCTACTTCAGATATCTCTCCAACAAAACCGTAATCTATGTCTTCAGATTGCTTCTTAGCAACTTTAAGAGTTTTACCATCTTTACCACTAATCCCAACCGCATTAATTCCATGATTTTGAATTAATTGTACAATACCCTTATTAATTTTTCCTGATAACACCATTTCAACCACTTCAACTGTGTCTTCATTTGTAACTCGAAGTCCATTAACAAATTCACTTTTTATGCCCATAAGCTTCAGTACTTCGCTTATTTCATTTCCACCACCATGCACAATAACTGGTTTAAGTCCAACTAGCTTCATAAGAACAATATCTTCAATAACAGTTTCTTTTATTTTTTCATCAATCATCGCACTCCCACCGTACTTTATAACTACGATCTTACTATTAAATTCCTTAATATAAGGAAGCGCCTCAATCAATATTTTTGCTTTCTCAATTATTTTTTCCATATTTCCCCTTCCTTTTAAGTTCTATACTCACCATTGATTCGTACATATTCATAGCTTAAATCACATCCCCAAGCTGTAGCATTAAAATTACCCTCTTGAAGAATGATGTGAACTGTAATTTCTTTTTCCTTCAAAACCTCATATGCAAATTCCTCACTAAAATTCTCTGGGAGACCATTCTCTAATAACTTAATTTTCCCTCTCGTACTCTCGTAATAAAGTGTAACCTTAGTTGGGTCAAATATTGCTCCTGAATAACCCATTGCGCAGAGCACTCTTCCCCAATTTGCATCTTCTCCAAAAAAAGCAGTTTTAACAAGGTTGGAGGTAATGACTGATTTAGCAAGTAACCTCGCATCTACTAAATCTTTTGCACCCTCAACTATAACTTCAATTACCTTCGTCACACCTTCGCCATCATGTATGATTTGTTTAGATAAAAATACATTTACAATATTAAGTGCTTCTTTAAAAATTTCATAATCCTTGCCTTCCGCTTCAATCAGTATGTTGTCACACATTCCATTTGCGAGTAACATAACCATATCATTCGTACTAGTATCTCCATCAACTGATATCATATTATACGTGCTCGCTACATCTTCTTTTACAGCCTTATCGAGTAGCTCTTTTGTTATTGCAACATCTGTAGTAATAAAGGAAAGCATGGTAGCCATATTAGGATGAATCATTCCTGAACCTTTTGCCATGCCACCTATTCTTGCTTTTTTATTTCCAATAGTAAACTCTACTGCAATTTCCTTAACAAAGGTATCCGTTGTCATTATTGCTGTTGCTGCCTCGTAACCACCTTCTATTGTGTTCGTAGCTAATGGCGCTACCTTTTTTATTCCTTCGATTATTGCATTCATGGGTAATTGTTTGCCAATAACGCCAGTTGATGCAACAAGTACATTGTCCTGATCAATATCAAAGCATTCTGCCGCTATTGCTGCCATTGTTTGATTGTTATCTTCTCCAACTTTTCCAGTACATGCATTGGCATTGCCACTATTTACAACTACACCTGAAATTTTATCCACATTTTTATAACGCTCCATATTCCAGGACACACAAGCTGCTTTTACAATATTTGTTGTGAAGGTTCCTACATAAGTTGCTTCTTTCTCACTATATATGACAGCTAAATCTTTTCTTGATTTTTTTATACCGATATGTTCACCATAAGCCTTAAAGCCTTTGGGTGCTGTTATGCCACCTTTAATAATTTCCATTTAAACAAGTCCTTTCATTTACATTATGCTGGGAACATAGGGATATATTCTAGCCCCATCTTTTCATTTATTCCCAATAGGATATTCATATTTTGTACCGCTTGGCCTGCAGCGCCTTTTACAAGATTATCAATTGCTGCAATAACGATAATTCTATTTGTTCTTTCATCAACTTTAAAATTAATATCACAAAAATTCGAACCTTTTACCCATCTCGTTTCAGGATACACGCCTTCAGGTAATAGCCTAACAAAGTATTCATCCTTGTAGTATTTCTCATAAGCCATTCTAATATTTTCATAAGTAGTTGAATCCTTTAATGTTGCATAGGCTGTAGTAAGAATCCCCCTATTCATCGGTACCAAATGAGGAGTAAAGGTAACCGTAACTTTATCTCCTGCTGCAAGAGATAATTCTTGCTCAATTTCAGGTGTATGTCTATGTGCAGCCAGTTTATATGCTTTCATTGATTCATTACATTCAGCGTAATGAACACCTATGTCTAATCCTCTTCCTGCGCCAGATACACCTGACTTTGCATCTATTATTATGCTTTTTTCATCAATGAGACCTTCCTTTAGCAATGGCGTAAGACTTAATATACTACAAGTAGTGTAACAGCCGGGATTTGCAATTAATCTTGCCGTTTTTATTTTTTCTCTTTTTAATTCACATAATCCATATACTGCTTCTTCAAGAAGCTCTGAACTGTTATGAGCTGTTTTATACCAATGGTCATATATTTCAATATCTTCTAATCTATAATCTGCACCGAGATCAATCACCTTAGTCATGGATAAAAGCTCTTTGTTAACATTTGCTGAAGCGATACCATGTGGAAGGGCGATGAATAAAACATCCACTTGTTTTGCAAGTTCTATCATTTCTTTCTCAATACATAAATCGTCTACTATTGTAACAAAATTACCAAATATAGTAGAATAGCTTTGATCTACATATGACCTACTTGTTATATATTTCACTTCACATTCAGGATGTTGCGTCAATAATCTTAATAACTCTTGCCCCGCATAACCTGTTGCTCCAACGATACCTGCTTTAATCATTTTCCTCACCTCTATAATCTTAATTTATTTAATAATTATACATTTCAATTCATAATAATGCAATACCTAAATTTATTTTTTTATTAATTTGCCTAATTACAGCCCATATTAGCCATGTATTTAGATTATACCATTCACATTTTTATGTTACAAGTTAAACGAAAGTTAATAGAGTAATCAACATTATGACATTGATTACTCTATTTATACTAAATATTAAGTTGTAATTTTATAATTCCAAAAGCAACTGTGAGCTCACACTGATCAATGCGCTGGAGGATAGTTATATCCTCTATTTTCATAGGGTTGCAATTTTTCCAACCACACCTTTTCCATTTGCTTGAGCTCCCAGTTTTTATCTGTATCTTCCTTTACTTCTTTATCTTCGATTACCTCATAGGTGAATGCTTCCTCCCCTAGCTTAAGCCAATCTTTTTGCAATTCAGAATTTGCAAATCTACCCATATCTAATTGTAAGCGCAGGGTGAACCATTTATTTTTCAAATTGGTGCTTGTGGCAACGAAAATTTTGCCACTAACGGTATTTTTCACTTGGAATATGCCCATATATATCTTTATTTGCTTATATTCCTCTATCAATTCCTTTCGTCTTTGCTTATCCATAATTATTCTCCTATACTTATGCTTCTTATCAATGCTTTTCATATTATTATTCATATTTCATAATTTTTTTATTAGTAATTTAGTAATTTAGTAAATGTTTATGAGGCAATAATATCACATTGCTTCCTCATTGTCAAGTTAGTAGTTTAGTAGATTAGTGTTTGTTTTTGCAAAAAAAAAGCTGCTATACTTTTTCAGTATAACAGTCTCTTTGTAAGATACCTTTTTATTCCTTACGACGTCCATAGCCCATTTCAAGTAATAGATTAGACAAGGTATGCAACCGTTCAGCCATCATTTCATCATCACGACTGAGTATATCATAGAACAACTTAATGTCCTCATCAATCACAGGATTATCTGTGCAGACTTCCACTGTCATGGCATCCCCTTGTAATCCCACTCTATCAATCACAGGATTTTCCTCATTATAGAGTTTAGGATAACGATAGGCATCCATAAAATGCTGTTTACCTTTACAAATCAAAATTGCCATATCAATAATCCTATGCATCGGCAGTTCTTCTGACTGGCGTGACCATTTTTCTCCAGTGTAACGCCAAACTTTTGCGGAAATATCAACTTTGCCACGGTCATTCCACTGTGCAAGGCCGAGTGAAAGCCCCTTTGCATCAGATTCATAGGCTTGTCTGCCATCAACTTTTTCATAATTCTCAATAACAACCACTGGTTTATGCTTAAGTGTTGTTGGTATTTTCATAAAATATTACCTCCATATTTATATTTAAAACATTTTACTTGTTTACTAATTTACTAATTTACTCATAGTATCATAGGCATGCAAAAAAGTCAATAATTTTGTATTTAAAGCTTTATAATAAAAGCACCAAGATTCATTATGCTATCTCAGTGCCTTTGGATTTTATTTTATATAGTATTAATGCTAAATTAAGGGCATGTAAAATTAGTGCAAAATATTTTGCGATAATTTCACATGCCCTTAATGGTACCACCATAAGACAATAGTGCCTGTCCCAAATAGTTCTAGCCTTGAGATACCTGATTTCTTACATTTGTTATTTCATTTGCATTAGCTGGGTCAGCAGGTTGATAATAACCTTTTTGCTTTGCTACTTGATATATCGCAAATTGCCTCTGCTCATCTTGATTTCTCATTTGTTGTAATGTTTGTCTTAATTGAGTATTTTCAGTTTCACCAATTGCAGTTGCATATCCTGTTAGGCTACTTTTAAGCCCTGATAAATAATCATTTACAATATCTTTTTCATTCATCGATTTTCCCTCCCTATTGTAAGAATGTCATAAGCTTTTGCTTATTGTTTCTAGCATCTTGTGCGTCTTGTTTTAACATCTGACTGATTTGTGGATCTTGGCATTGTCCAGACAAATCATCCAATTTATTAGCGATTGTTCCATGAGCGCCAATAAAATGTCTTAAGTTTTGTAATTCCATCTGATTTAAATTTGACATTGTATTACTCCTTTTATTTTTTAATTACATACATATTATGAGAATACTAAAGTTATTTTATTCAATCAGGTACATTATAATTTATCTAATTATCCTTTTCCCGCGAGGCCTATTATCAATTCAACTTCGAATTCGTTATAATATAGAAGATTACTATTACTTGGCATAATGCTTGCGCCTAAATAAAAAGCGTGACAAAATAGATTTTGCTTTCCAATCTAAAAGTCTCGCTCTTTCATACTTCTTTCATTAAATTAAACTCTATTAATTCTCGAATCTGCTTAAAAATGCCTTTGTCCGTTCTTTTTTGGGATTATCTTATGCGACTTCTTCGTCAATGATTACATAATGATCTGCTTTATCCCGAAGGTGTCTTAATTCAAAAAATAACCAAGTTCCAGTTAAAATAGCAGAAGATAAATCTGCAACCGGAGCCGCATATAATATTCCATCTAGCCCAAAGAATCGAGGCAAAATAATAATTGCTGGAATTAGAATCAGTACTTGTCTCGATAAGGTTAAGATTAAGGCTGGTTTCATTTTTCCTACAGCTTGAAAGTAATTGGCTCCAATAATTTGAAACCCGATAATTGGTAAAAACATTAAAAAGATTGATAATGCACGTGAACCAAACCTTAATAACTCTGGGTCCTTATTAAATAGACCAATTAATTCTTCTGGGAATAGCCTAATACCTAAATATCCAATTAAAACTATACCGGTTGCACCGATAATAGCCAACTTAAGTGTCTCCGTAACACGTTCATAGTTTTTAGCGCCATAATTATACCCTATAATTGGCTGGGCTCCTTGACTGATTCCGATAACTGGCATCAACAGCAGAAGTACAATACTATTTATAATACCAATGCCCGCTACTGCTAAATCTCCACCATAATTCATTAAACTGTTGTTCAATATAATGTTGAGAAGGCTGTTTGCCATCTGCATCATAAAAGGAGGCAGTCCAATTGCAATTATGCTTCTTACAATCAATGGATCTAATGTCAAATTAGGAATACGAATTTTAAGATGACTCTTGTTGGATAAAAAGTACCAAATTACCCAAACTGCAGTAATCGCTTGAGAAATAATTGTAGCAAATGCAGCACCTCTAATTCCCCATCTAAAGACGAATATAAACAGTGGATCCAACGCCATATTTATTAAGGCGCCAATCAACATCGTAACCATTGCAATTCTAGGGCTACCATCTACACGTATAAAATTATTCAACCCAAAACTAACACCCCCAAATATTGAACCTAAAAGAATAATTTGCATATAATTCTTTGCGTAAGGCAGTAAATTCGCATTAGCTCCAAAGAATTCCAAAATAGGCTCAAGAAATATCAAACCTACGACAGTCGAGAAAACAGAAATGCCTATAAGAAGTACAATAGCATTACCCATGTATTTTTCTGCTTCCTCTCCCTTTTGCTCCCCAAGCCTGATTGCCGCCATGGAAGCTCCCCCGATTCCTACAAGCATAGCTAATGCCATCATAATCAGCATCATTGGGAAGGCGATAGTAATTCCTCCAATTCCCATCTTCCCAATATCTGGGCTATTACCGATAAATATTCTGTCGACAACATTATATAAGGCATTAACTAACATCCCAACAATTGCAGGAATTGAGAATGTCATTAATAATTTCAATATTTTTTCTTCTCCTAATTGTTTCGTCCTATCCATTTTAATTCTCCTTTTTCTCATTACAATATAAATTATACAAAATTTCATCTTTACTAGGTTAAATTTGTTACTTTAAGAGACATTTCTCTTAAATTATATGATAATTGCTCAATAGTTTTTGAATCTAAACCTTCTGTAATAATTTCATTCCATTCGTTTAAAGCCTTTTTCAGATCCCCTTTTACTGAAAGACCTTTTTCAGTAATATAAATGCGGTTCTTCCGCCTGTCCACTTCGTCTTTTTTTCGTATTACATACCCTTTACTTTCCAATAAATTGATAGCGCGTGCAGTCGCTGCCTTATCTATGTAAAGATGGGAAGATAATGTCTCCTGGCTTACACCTTCTCGATAGTATAATGTTAACAAAAAAGCATACTCTGAAGAGCTAATATCTAAATCCTTTAAGGCATGATTAATGAAAGACTGGAATTGTCTGTACAAAACTGAAATCCATCTCCCCATTCTTGGAGGCTCTGCTATATGATCAACTTCTACACTATTATTTTCTTCTTCTTTCATAATAACCTCCTCGTTGTCTTTTTAAATTTAATTGAGTTATCAACCAATTTTACTACTTTATAGTTGATTTGTCAACCATTATTATGAGACTATGCACTCTATTTTGTGCAAGAAAGAACAACTATATACTTTTGACACTATAACCAATTAATAATCTATTAATCTCACTATAAGTATGATATGTTAAGATAAGGTAATTATTAATATATAAATATGGAGGGATTATTTAAAAATGAAAAAGAGACTTTTGATATTATTTGTTACAATTGTTTTTACCGCTTCTTCACTATTTACGACCTTTGCAAATAGTGAACAATCAAAGACGTTACCCCCTAATGCAAATTCATCTATTCTAATCGATGGAAATTCTATCGATACGACAGATTTTCCAATCTATCTAGATGAAAGTTCCGTGGCAATGTATCCCTTGAGATTGATTGCTGAAAACCTTGGCGCTAACATATCTTGGGATAACGAAAAAAAAAGTGTGCTTATTAATTATGTTAATGGTGAAGTCGTCTTAATTCCATCTACTAAAATGGTTTATATAAACGGTGTTAATAAGCGTATCAATTATAATATTGAAAACAAGAATTCTAGCATCTATGTTCCTGCTGAGTTTATTCGAGACATTCTAACGGCTAACTTTGAACTGAACCCAACTAACCAGACAATAAGCATACAAAAACCTTCTAAGAGCCTTGAAGCACTAAATCTATCTGATTCCGAACAATTAATTCAAAAGAAACTAGCCACTTACCTTTCAAGCCTTGAGCTTAACAGAAACTTTTCAGGCCAAATTTTAGTAGAAACAAATGGCAAGGTTTTAATTGACCGTTCTTATGGATATTCAGACTTTGAAAATCACGTGAAATCTTTTAATACAACGACCTTTGCCATTGGCTCAGTGACCAAGCAATTTACTGCTACAGCAATTGCCCAACTCGTTGAAAAAAACAAATTGGCTTTTGATGACAAAGTGTCAAAATATCTAAGTGATGTTCCCTTTGGAGATAAAATCACCCTCCATCAATTACTTACACACACATCAGGTCTTTACAATATCACAAGTGTTTCTGAAGTAATTAATCTTAAGCCATCAGAAATGACCTATACTAAATTAATATCCTTAATCAAAGATCAGCCCTTGGACTTTGAACCTGGAACAGAATGGCGGTATTCAAATACTGGCTATATTGTTTTAGGAGCAATTATAGAAAAAGTTTCTGAGCAAACGCTGGAGACTTACCTGGAAGAAAATATTTTCAAGCCAGTTGGAATGGATCATACAGGTATTGCTTATCGTGCAAATGAAAAGCTTGTAACAGCAAATGGTTATACGGGCTATATGGACGTGGTTTTAGATAGCTTTGATGAAGTGTTGTTAAATCTAGCTTATGGTGCCGGTTACTTATGTTCAACTGCTGAAGATTTATATAAATGGGATTTGTCTTTACAAGCAGGAAAGGTTGTTTCACCAGAAAGTTTATCTAAGATATTTGGTAAGCATGGTGATACCCACGAAATAGGTCAATATGGTTATGGCTGGTTTAGTGATACTGGCGCTTATGGAGAAGAAATTTCCCATGGTGGTAACACTTGTGGATTCACAAGTTTAAATGCTTTATTCCCAGAAAAAAATGCACACATCATTCTTCTTACCAACAAGGGCTATGTAAATCTTGTGACCATAAAAGATAGTATAATAAATATATTAAATTCTAACGTAGTCGCGCCCATTGAAGCAAGAGGAAGCTATGATATTCCAATTTCTGAACTAGAAAATTATGCTGGAAGCTTTGAAGCTGAAAACACTAAGGCAACCATTGTAAATAATTCAGGAGCGCTTATGTTAAACCTTGATGGGATGACCTGTAGATTGATTGCAGAATCAAAAGAAAAATTATATTCTAGAGATATCGATGTTGAGTTGAAATATATATTTAATACAAGTCGTGAAATTACAGGAATCCACTTACGGTTGTACGGATCAAATAGTGATTATAAGAAAACAAAGGGTAGTAATTATATAACCATCTCAGAAACACAACTCGAAAAATATGTTGGTACTTATGAGATTAAAGAACTACTTCAATTCGTAGTTACTATTAAAGATGGAAAGCTCATTTTCAAGGTTGAAGGCCAACCTGAAGTTGAAGTCACTCCTTTATCTGAAACTGAATTTGAGTCATTACTCTATGGTGTCAAAATTAAATTCGATAATATTGATACTCCGAAAGGATGTACCATTAATCAAGCTGGTTTACAGTTCAATGCAACAAAATTAAAGTAATCATACTCATTTTTCAATTTCAAATTGCCATGAACCTGTCAAAGGGTACATGGCAATTTCCATGCTATGGCTTATTTCATAATTCCATATAAATCTTCAACTTTTTCGTTCATATATTTTTGTACATCACTTACTGCTTGATTATAGTAATATGGACCTAGCTTATCTGTTATAAAATCTAAAATAAGTTCCCCTGCCAATTCACCAATTAAATCTTCTCTTTCTCGGGCAAAATATTCTCTGATTTCCTCTACTGCTTTTTTCTTTTGTTCTTTAGCAAGTTCTATTTTACTGTTTTTTGGGTTTCTCATAACCAACCTCCTATTGTCATCGGGAAAAATATATTCCAACATACATAACTCTAAAGTGTGAGCCTTATTTATAGCTTACTGTTTACGCTCTTTTTCTCTAATCATAGGAATATATGTAATACCACTTTTAATTAGTTCCCCTGCAATTTTAGTAAATCCTAATTTTTCATATATCGTTACTGCATAAGGTGAAGCATTTACTGTAATTTCGGGCGATGATTCATCAAAAGCCTCCTTGAACAGCTTCTTAGCTATTCCTTTTTTATGATGCTGTTTCTTTACGAATAATAAACATATATGACTATCGTCCCGTGTTTCAATAATTCCTACGAGCTCATCTCTTTCCTTTGCAATGAATACCTTATGCTGTTGGTTCTCCAATCTATTGATAACATTTTCAGGACGAATCATTTCATAAAAAGTCTTTACCCCTTCTAAGGAATAATCAGGTCCAATATAACAATCAAAAACCTGTTTTATAAGATTTTGGACAGCTATTGCATCATCAGCTTTCATAGGGCATACTACAATTGTATCATTCATAAATACTCCTTATATACTTTATATTTCAGTTTTTTTCTTTTCAAATTATATCATTTTAGGTTTTATGTTACAAGTTATTCAACCAAATTTATTCTGTATACTTAAAATGAATAGTAAATATTGCCTATTGAATTAACATCAATATTCTTATATATTTTTATAAGAACTTAATGTCGAAATAGCACAACTATTGAAAAATAGTGTCGCAAAGTTATGGGTCTAAAGCATATATTGCTATGATTGCCAAGCCACCGAAACATTTATGGACATATTCATAATATGACATCTATGTAGATGTCTTTTTTGCATTTATACCATGGTCCGATATTTTCTATGTGGCAGTATTGAGGGTCAAATGTCGCACCATAAATAGGTAACAAATTTTTCAATGTTATAAATCTTTATTATGATGAGAAGGAAGTGTATGATGATTACCAACAATTATTTTCGTCAAGAAATCACATCAGTTATAGAAGAAATTCACAAATCTATTAGTATAGAGAAATTGATGTATTCTGAAAATGAATTACTAGAGATTATCCAAAAAGCGCTTGAACATAATGAGATGGCAATGTATTTACTCTATGAACTCTATATGTCTATTCAATAACCTTATTTATAATAGGTTTGTCCTCAATATTTATCATTGTTTATTTTAATTTTCATAACTGAAAAAAAACAGTTGAATACCTCCAATATAATAGGTAAAATATAAGTATCATCCTATGATGAATCGGAGGTTATAATGATTGAATATTTTACTTCGTTAGGTATTAATTATATGACCATTTTTGTTCTCAATTTGGTTCTTTCAGCTATTGCTATTTCTTTAGAGCGAAAAAATCCTACCGCTACCTTAGCTTGGTTATTTTTCATGACTTCCTTGCCTGGTATTGGTTTTTTGTTTTTTCTACTTCTGTCACAAAATATATCCAAACGTAAAATCTTCAAATACACAGCCGAAGAAAGCGAACTGTATACATCATTTCTAGCCAAACAAGCAAGATCTTTTCGAGAAGGAACGTTTAAATTTAACGATGTAGACATATCCTATTTCTCTGATATGATTCTCTTTCATAACAGACTAAGCGAATCCTTTTACTCACAAAATAATGAAATATCTATTTTTACCGATGGAAATAATAAATTCAAAGACTTATTAATTGAAATTGAAAATGCCACACACCACATTCATGTTTTATATTATATATTAAAAAATGATGATTTAGGTAACAAACTATTACGACTGTTATCGAAAAAAGCACGCCAAGGTGTTGAGGTGAGACTTTTATTAGATCATGTTGGGGCTAGGTCATTATCAAAACATCAAATTCAAGCACTAAGAAATGACGGTTGTGAGGTAGCTTTTTTCTTCCCTTCCAAATTGAAATATTTTAACTTCAAAGCAAATTACCGTAACCATAGAAAGATTGTAGTAATTGATGGTAGGATTGGTTATGTTGGGGGCTTTAATATTGGTGATGAATATATAGGAAAATCTAAAAAATTCGGATATTGGAGAGATACACATTTAAAAATTATAGGTGACTCTGTTATATCCCTTCAGTTAAGATTTTTTCTCGATTGGAGGCATGCATCAAAAAAACTTCTAGAAATTAGTACACATTATATAAAAGAATCCTCTTCAACGGGTCATGCAGGGGTACAAATCGTTTCAAGTGGTCCCGATACACTCCATGAGCAGATTAAGCAAGGATATATAAAAATGATTAACAAGGCAAGCACTTACATATATATCCAAACGCCTTATTTTGTCCCTGATGAAAGTATTTTAGAGGCACTTAAGATTGCTGCTGTATCAGGAATAGATGTAAGAATTATGATTCCTAGCATTCCTGATCATCTTTTTGTACATTGGGCAACCTATTCTCACATTGGTGAGCTTCTTCCCTATGGTGTCCGAGTTTTCATATATGAAAAAGGATTTCTTCATTCAAAAACAATAACTATTGATGATATTATTTGTTCAGTTGGTACTTGTAACTTTGACATACGTAGCTTTAGATTAAATTTCGAAGTAAATGCATTTGTTTATGATAAAGAAACGTCAAGTTCTTTAAGAACTGCTTATGAAGAAGATTTAAATTACTGTAGAGAGATGACTTTAGAAATATACCAAAGTCGCACTTTCCTCATCAAAACAAAAGAAACAGTATCTAGATTGTTTTCACCCCTTTTATGATTTTTCACCCACACTGATTTTTGAAGATTCTCTCCCACTGGGGACTTTCTTTATTAAGATAAATCATAAAATTAGTTCTTGCATATTTATTAACTATAATGTATAATTAGTCATTATTAGAATACTTAATCGTATAGGAGGCAAACAAATGAAAGAAAAAGTAGTTTTAGCATATTCAGGTGGTTTAGACACAACAGTAATTATTCCTTGGCTTCAAGAAAACTATAATTACGAAGTAATTGCAGTTTGTGTAGACGTTGGCCAAGGTAAGGAAATAGATGGTTTAGAGGAAAGAGCACTATCAACTGGTGCAAGCAAGCTCTATATTGAAAATGTTACGGATGAATTCATTGATGAGTATGTTATACCAACAATGCAAGCAGGTGCTAAATATGAAAACAAATATTTATTAGGTACGTCTATGGCACGTCCTGTGATCGCAAAAAGATTAGTAGAAATCGCATTAAAAGAAGGTGCTACTGCAATCTGTCATGGCGCTACAGGAAAAGGCAACGATCAAGTTCGTTTTGAATTGACGGTTAAAGCCTTAGCGCCACATATTAGAATTATTGCTCCTTGGCGTATTTGGGATATTAAATCCCGTGAAGATGCAATTGCATATTTAGATGCTCGTGGTATTCAAGCCCCAATGAAAAAAGGTGACACCTATAGTAGAGACCGTAATCTATGGCATTTGAGCCATGAAGGACTTGAACTTGAAGACCCTTCAATCGAACCTAATTATGATAAATTACTCCAAATGTCGGTCTCACCTGAAAAGGCTCCTGATACACCTACTTATGTTGAAATAGGTTTTGAAAAAGGTTATCCAAATAATTTAAATGGTGAATCTATGCCAGCTTCCCAATTGATTGCTCAGCTTAATGAAATTGGTGGCAAAAATGGTATAGGTATTATTGATATCGTTGAAAACCGTGTTGTAGGCATGAAATCAAGAGGGGTATATGAGACTCCTGGTGGTTCAATTCTATATGCAGCACATCAAGAATTAGAATACCTTTGCTTAGATAAACAGACCATTGCATACAAGAGTACGCTAGCTGTAAAATTTGCAGAATTGACCTATAGTGGAGAATGGTTTACGCCTCTTCGTGAAGCGCTTACAGCCTTCGTAGATTCAACTCAACAAACAATTACTGGTACTGTAAAATTGAAACTATACAAAGGAAATATCATTCCTGCCGGCGCAACTTCTGACTATTCACTTTATAACGAAAGTATTGCTAGCTTTACAACCGGAGAACTATATGACCATCATGATGCTGAAGGCTTCATTAACCTATTTGGTTTATCCTTAAAAGTTCGTGCAATGATGCTGCAACAAAACGAAAACAAATAGATTATCCTTAATAATCAATACTCATAAAGGAAGTGATTAAATGAAGCTCTGGGGCGGTAGATTTTCTAAATCAACCCATGCAATGGTAGATGACTTCAACTCCTCTATACGGTTTGACGAAAGACTTTATAGGCAAGACATTGCTGGCAGTATAGCTCATGTTACTATGCTCGGTGAGCAGGCAATTATTCCAATAGAAGATTCAAAAACCATCATTGTAGCGCTCGGTGAAATATTAAAAGAAATTGAAGCAGGTCAAGTTACCTTCGATATTGAAGCTGAAGATATTCATATGAACGTCGAAAAGCTTTTGATTGAAAAAATCGGAGATGTAGGTAAGAAACTCCATACTGGTCGGAGCCGTAATGACCAAGTAGCGCTTGATATGAGAATGTATATAAAAAACGAAATCCTGGAAATAGATAAAATGATTGGTTCGTTACAAAGTGTTCTTTTGAAACTTTGCAAGGAAAATTTAGATACCATTATGCCTGGATACACGCATTTACAAAAAGCTCAACCAATAACCTTTTCCCACCATTTGATGGCTTATTTTGAAATGTTTAAAAGAGATCGTTCTAGACTTAAAGATGCATATAAACGAACAAATGTATTACCTCTTGGATCTGGTGCCTTAGCTACAACAACCTATCCTCTTGATAGAGAAATGGTTGCTAAATTATTAGATTTTGATAGCATTTGTCTTAATAGTATTGATGGCGTTTCAGATAGAGATTTTTGCATAGAACTCCTTAGTGCTCTCTCTACGCTAATGATGCATCTAAGTCGTTTCAGTGAAGAAATTATCTTATGGTGTACCAATGAATTTAATTTTATTGAGTTAGATGATGCTTATAGTACAGGAAGTAGTATTATGCCTCAAAAGAAAAACCCTGATATTCCTGAATTGGTTCGCGGGAAAACTGGTCGCGTATATGGTTCTCTTTTCAGCTTACTTACAACGATGAAATCATTACCCCTAGCCTATAATAAAGATATGCAAGAAGATAAAGAGGTCACCTTTGATGCTATCGATACAGTGAAAATGTGTCTTCCAATTTTTAAGGATATGTTAAATACACTAAAAATTAATAAAGAAAAAATGTATCAAGGTGCTGGAGGCGGATTTACAAATGCCACCGATGCAGCAGATTATTTAGTAAAAAAGGGCGTGCATTTTAGAAATGCTCATGAAATAATTGGTAAGTTAGTCCTGTATTGTATTAATACCAATAAAACTTTAGAAGAGCTCACTTTAAATGAATACCGTACTATATCTGATGTATTTTCCAGTGATTTATACAATGAAATCTCTTTAGAAGCATGTGTGAATAAAAGGAACGTAATTGGTGGTCCCTCTCAAGAAATGATGATTAAAGTTATCGAAATAAATGAAAAGTACCTAACAAAACAATATTAAAGTGAGTTTTTAGGGACGTATGAAAAATACGTCCCTTCGTTTCACTTCATATACTTTCTTATAAATATACTTTAAGTATCCTACCAAATTCCACAATATCAACTGGCTTCATAATGCAATTATTCATTCCAGCCCTGTAGTAGCTCTCAATTTGTTCTTCTTTCACATTTGCTGTTAATGCAATAATAGGAGTGCTCCTATACTTTTCCTCCTTTCTGATGTTCTTTGTAAATTCAATTCCATCCATTATAGGCATTCTAATATCTGTTATAATCAAATCATACTCATTCTCCCCAGCTTTTTCTAATCCCTCTACCCCATTCTCTACAACATGAACTTCGTGAATACCTATCATACCCAGCATTTCAACTGCTAGCATTTGATTAATCTTATTATCTTCAAGTACTAGCACCCGTATTTTTCTATTGCTGTTCACTTCATATGTATTTGGCACTGTTCTAGGTTCAAAGCTCATAACACACCACTTCCTAATATGTAATACCTTATTATAACGCTATCCTGTGTACTTATGATGTCCAAAATTATTATTTTTTACATTTACAAGCTAGTAATCAAAGAGTACTTGCTTCGTTATATTAAAAGCACCCTAGAAAAATTCTAAGGTGCTCTTGAACAATATATTAATTAACCTAAATATTTTAAAACTACCGTTGCGAGTGGTGGAATAATAAGTCCAATATTTTGTTCTCGTGAATCCCATTCCTCATCACTACTAATTAAGGTATTTGAATTGACCAGTCCACTACCACCAAACTTTAAATCATCACTATTGAAGATTTCCTTATAGGTACCTTTATAAGGAACGCCAATCTTATGTAATGTTCTAGGTACAGGTGTGAAATTGGCTACAACAACAATTGTATCCTTTAATTTATCTGTTTTTCTTACATAAGATATGATACTAGCTTCTGAGTCTGTACAATTTATCCATTCAAACCCACTTGGAGAAAAATCATCATACCAGAACGCTTTTTCTGATAAGTATAAATGATTCAATTCTTTTACATAATCTTGCATCTGCTGATGCATATCAAATTGAAGCAAGTGCCAATCAATGCTTTTTTCTTCACTCCATTCTTCAAACTGAGCAATTTCATTACCCATAAAAGAAAGTTTTTTACCTGGATGCCCATACATAAAGCCATAAGCCGCACGTAAATTTGCAAACTTTTGCCAGTAGTCTCCTGGCATTTTATTAATCATTGAGCCTTTACCATGTACAACCTCATCATGAGATAATACAAGTATAAAGTTTTCAGTGTATGCATAAACCATGCTAAAGGTTAGGTCATTATGATGATACTTTCTGTGGATCGGTTCCTTTTCAATATATCTTAAAAAGTCATTCATCCATCCCATATTCCACTTCATACCAAACCCAAGACCGCCAACATCAGTTGGCCTAGATACACCTGCCCAAGAAGTTGATTCTTCTGCAATCATTAAAATTCCTTGATATTTTTTATAAATAATGGAATTTAAATGCTTAAAAAACTCTACCGCGGCAAGATTCTCTCTACCCCCAAATACATTAGGTATCCATTCATTGTATTCTTTCCCGTAGTCTAAATAAAGCATAGACGCAACAGCATCTACTCTTAAACCATCAATATGATATTTATCTAACCAATAAAATGCATTGGCAACAAGAAAATTAACAACTTCATTTCTCTCAAAATTAAAAATCATTGTTCCCCAATGAGGATGTTCTCCTTGCTTAGGGTCATCATGTTCATATAAAGAGGTACCATCAAATTTGATTAGACCATGGTCATCCTTAGGAAAATGGGCTGGCACCCAGTCAAGCAAAACGCCAATATCATTACTATGACAATAATCAACAAAATACATAAAATCTTCTGGTGTACCAAATCGACTAGTGGTAGCAAAATATCCGATTACTTGATAGCCCCAAGAACCATCAAAAGGATGCTCTGCAATTGGCATTAATTGAATATGGGTATACCCCATCTTTTTAACATAGTCCACAAGGTCATGTGCTAATTGTCTATAATTTAAAAAACCTCCACCTTCTGGTTTTTTCCATGAACCTAAATGAACCTCATAAATTAAAGTTGGTTTATTATATGGTAAGGTTGAATCTCTTTTTTCCATCCATGTCTGGTCATTCCAATCAAAACTATTAATATCTGTTACGACAGATGCAGTATTTGGTCTCATTTCTGCATAATTTCCATAAGGATCTGATTTTTTAAGTAGATAATCTTCTTTTGTCTTTATTTCAAATTTATACTTCGTATTTAAATCAAGTCCAGGAATAAACAATTCATATATACCGGATTGTCCAAGTAGTCTCATTGGATAGATCCTACCATCCCAACCACAAAAATCTCCAATAACACTAACTCGCTTTGCATTTGGTGCCCAAACAGCAAAGTGAACGCCGGTGATCCCATTTACTTCAAGCTTATGTGCACCAAGTTTATTGTATATTTCATAGTGGGTTCCATTACCAAAAAGATGTGTATCCAAGTCTGATATTATCGGAGAGAATGTGTATGGATCGTACATTTCCCATTTATCTCCATTATAGCCTTCATATAATAATTTGTATTTTACCTCATTTTCTAATTCAATTGTAAAAAAACCTTCCTCAGCAATTTTGATCATCTCTACTTGAGATTTTTGTCCCTCATCAAGCACAATTACCTTCACGTGTTTTGCATGTGGTTGAAAAGTATTGATGATATATTTGTTTTTCTTACTCTTATGAAGCCCTAAAATATGATGAGGATCTCTGTGGTTAGATTCAATGATTTCACTCAACTCTATTTTACTAATATTATTTTTCATTCTTTCACCCACCTAATCCGATATTTAAGTGTTTATTAAGTAACAAAAACACTTCTATCATCTATTTTAGCAGTTTGTATAGTATTTGACAACTATCTTAAATGTTAATTTCTCTAGTTTATATTGTTTATACAGATGGACTAGTTTATAATAATAAAAAGAAGAAGGTGTTATAAGCTTTTATGTCATAAACAGAAAAAGGGGACATAATATGATCACTAGAATTAAAAATCGTTGCCTTGAAGAACGTATCCTAATATACATATTATTTTTCACAAGTATATTGCCTTTTGTTTTAATAGTAGAAAACATTATTATAGATTTTCCATTTATTGCCAATTATAAATGGTTTATTTGTATGTTCAGTTCCGTAATTTTTTTATTTTTTGTATTAAAGGGTAAGTATGTACGTACAATCAAAGTTATATTTATAGGTACGGTAATCTTTGGATTGCTACCCTTCGGCTGGTTTACTGCTGGCGTCTCAAATAACTTTACAATTGCTTATTCGTTTCTAATTTTTATTAGTATAAGTTATTTATTTGAAAACAAATTAATGATTTTCTTCATGCTTTGTGAAGTCCTTGTTGTAATTATAATGATGGTTTTAAATGCCTATTATCCTGCTTTATTCTTAAATGTTCCTATAGAAACTCAATTGATTGATTCTATAGTACAAGTTGTCATTACCTTTGCCTTCGGTGGCCTATTACTAGGAACCTTTTCTAGTTCCTATAAAAAAGAAAAAGAAATTTTAAACAAATATTCGCTTTTACTTGATGAACAAAATAAAGAACTTGAAAAATTAACGATGATAGATGATTTAAGCCAACTTTATAATAGGCGGTACATCTTTAACTATTTTAATGTGTATCAAAATAAGCCAAATAGAAACAAACTATTAATTGGCATGATTGATATAGATGCATTTAAAGAAATAAACGATACATATGGACATGATCTTGGGGATCAAGTCATTAAATATTTAAGTAATGAGTTAAGAACTATTGTGGACATCAATGGTATAGTAGGAAGATACGGTGGAGATGAATTTATTGTAATTATTGAAAACGCTAACCAAGTGTTATATGAAGACATTGTCAAACAGATTAATCAAATAAGTGTTCAAATTGATAATATTATTAAGCCCATTACACTTAGCGGAGGATTTGTCTCTTATGATGGAAAAACTACGGTAGACGAAGCACTGTATAGAGCAGATATTCTATTATATCACGTCAAAGACAGCGGAAAAAACAATATGATTATTGGATAAGTTTTATTTAAAGGCAGACAGTAAACTCTACTGTCTGCCTTTTCAAAAAAACCAAGGTTCATATGATCATCCTATAACACGAACTTAAATAACGCGCCCTTTTTTATCTTATTGGGCAAATTCCATTGTCACAGCTTTCATTGCCTACGTCTAATTCAATTTCTTTCTTTTCGTACTTGGTCAGTAGGTTCGTGATAAAGGGCTTCATTTGTAAGCTACGTCTATTAAACTCTTCTTCATCTATCGCTTCATATGGCAGCAGTTGATAAAAGTTATCCTCAAGTGATAGGAAAGACAAGGCAACAATATCATCCCAGTTTTTCCAAACCCATTCTTCTACCTCCTCCCATTCATGTTCTCTAACATGTATCGTTATAGAACAGTTATGATCTACATAGTTTTCCATAAAAAGCTTGTAATTTTCTAGCTGGTCAATAGCCGTAACATCATATTTAGTCGTGCCAATAGGTGCTTTTATTGGAAATTCAATTACCTTTGTTGTACACGTTTCAATATCTTGTCCAACCTCTGGAAATATTGGATAACCCAGCTCCTCGCAAACTTTTACAACAGGATCGTCCGCATTAATTCTCACTCTTCTTATATAATAAGGCGCGTGAGAATAATGCACTCCACTAGAGACTACAGGCAATTGACTTAACGTACCTTCTGGCTTGACAGTGGTAACTAAAAGTGGTTTATTCTCACCAATTTCATTAGCATAATGATTAGCAGCTGTTTGGGCAACGTCTCTTAAGCTTTTTAAAAGTTTTGCCTCTTCTTCTCTTGTCATCTTTACAGCATTTACCATATCTTGCCAACCTGTAAGGGAACACCCTAATAATTTATCTTCATTTTGAACATAATTCCATTCTGGAATTTCTAGCTCTACACAGGTCATTCTATATCCAGATCTTGCAGAAAGCTTTTGCGCTTCCATTAAGCCATTATAATCTAACTTTCCATCTTCCTCAACAAAAGCAAATACATTTACGGTTGTAAGATTACATAATCCATTTGCATTTAATAGTATTTCTCCACATGGATTAACGCCATTCATATTTGGCCTTCTCTTCGCACCAGCAATTTCATTTACCCAACCTGGTTCGCCTGAATAACGCATTTGTTCAACTTGCCAATGCAAGGTTTCTCTTGAAGGTTTTTGTCTATAATAGATAGAGTTATTACTCATCTGTCTATGAATAATATCATGGTCTACAATCCATTGCCCATCTATTTGCTTGTACAAATTGCTTTTTGCTTCCACACATTCTTTATCATCAGGGTCTACTAAAACAATTTCTGCCGTTCTTCTAACTCCACCAACCACGACATTTTCACCAATAATATTTGCAATATCTAAACAGTCTATAGGATGTAAATTAATATAATATTCATCCTCAAGTATGCCACGTCTTTTAATTACTTTCGTTATTTTGATAAACATATTTTTTAAGCTTGAATGCCCACTTGCGGTACCGCCAAAGGTTTTTAATTTTTCACCCTTGGGTCTAACATTATTATAATTTATTATAATAGTATTTATATTTCTATATTCATTGCTATACAATACCTTTAAATAAAAATCTAGAGATTGAACCCATCCTTCTTTACTGTCCCCAATCATTATTTTGACAGTATTATTATGAATAAATTCAAGACTTGTACTGTCTTCTCTTATATTCTTCGTAACTGGTGAGTAATCTTCATGAATAATCTCAAAGTTAGAACGTATCTTGGGCAGTCTCTTCGTATCGTCTCTCAGTATTCTTATGCCGACGCCCGCCCCTACCATAAGCAAATAAAACAAGTCCTTATAAACACCAAAATTATTAATTACTGTAAACGCACAATTAAAATTTGCCATAGGATAATGGGTTGTAACATCTGTCCCGCCTACCCAAAACGTCCTACCTGATAAAAATTGACGCAGATTAAAAATATTGTCATAGAGCTTTTCTGCTTCTTCTTTCGTTGTAGGTACTAGACTACAATTATATTCCACTGCCCTTCTAACTGTCTCCCACCAGTACTCTCTTCTCTTTTCCTCCGGCAACCATCTAGAATATGTTCTATAATAAACGAATGTTCCCAGTTGTTTCATTGGATTAGGTTTATGCTTATACTTGCTAATAAATTCTTCAGTTAACAATCTTCCATCTAGCCTTTTAGTTCGTGTATCTCTTGTTTTATCTCGCTCATATCGATATAAAATATACCTTTTTGCAGCATCTTTCCTAGGTGACTCCATTAAGTATTTTTCAACTAAATCTTGAACATCCTCTACGGAAACTGGGCAAGGATATTTTTTCAGTTCAGTGCTGATTCTCTCACTAATGCTATTGGCTAATTGTTCATCTATACTATCTTTTGTTTCAGCCATAGATAATTGTATAGCGGTAGATATTTTCTTAATATTAAATTCACCTACAGTACCATTTCTCTTTAAAACTGTTATCATCTTATAACACCTCTTTATACAATATATAGTAGTTGACCGTTCAGAAACATACTATATATTGTATCAATTATATTATAAAATGTCAACTCAAATTAGTTGTATGAATTGCTTATGCAGAACTTTTTTCCTAGCAAATAAAAAAGCTGATCTAACTCTAAAAGTTAGATCAGCCAATTATAATTTTCTAATAAACTATCTTCTGTTGCCCATAATACGAAGAAGAGATAAGAAGATATTAATAAAATCAAGATAAAGCATTAATGCCCCAACAACGGCCATATTACTATCTCCTTGACTTCCTTTAACACGATTTTTATGGTATTTCTTTAGCTTTTGTATATCATAAGCTGTAAGTCCAGAAAAAATAGCTACGCCTGCAAATCCGATAATAGGATTGAAGGCAGCACTTCTCGTGAACATACTAATAACAGACATAATAATGATACCAAATAGCCCCATCATAAGTAGCGCTCTAAAAGGTTCTAAATTTGTTTTTGTTACGAAACCGTAAATAGCCATTGCACCAAATATTAGTGCTGCCCCACCAAATACCATTGCCACAGATTGACCTGTATATCTTAATAAAATTACTGATAGCGTTAGTCCATTAAGCATTGAATATAGTAGAAATATTCCAAGAGCTACGCCAAAAGATAATTTGTGTACCCTAAATGATAAAAACATAACCAATGCCAACTCACCAAATAATAATCCATAGAAAATACCACGATTTAATATTATGGCTTTTATTAGCATCTCATTCGTAGCTACTGAAAAGGCTGCAATCCCAGTTAAGCTAAGACCTACAAACATCCAAATAAATACCTTTGATAAAAAATGATTAAACTCACCTTGTTGATCTAATTCATATTGATTATATGCATTAATTCCCATATGATTCACTCCTTACATATAAAAATTGTACCTTAAGTTATTACTAATTTCTAGAATAAAAACCATTTATCAATAACCGTTTAATAACTCAAAAATAGCGTTATCCTTATCAATAAATATGGTTTTACCGCTCATTTCTTTATAAATCTCCATTCGAGTTATAAATTGATAAAAAGACAAATCTTTATTTAGTGATTCTTGGTAAACCTTAATGGCTTCAGCATCAGCAGCCGCTTTAACGATCGCTGCCTGTTCCACTGCAGCGGATACAATCTCAGCTTTTTCTCTATCAGCAATTGCTTGTTTTTGTACATACTCTGAATCACCCTCTGCCGTCAACTTTTCACTTTCCTTTTGAATTTGAAGAGTCATTTTTTCTTCAATACTTTGAACATTAGCAAGTGGAAACTTCTTACGATTAATACCAATGTCTGAAATATACAGTCCATAATCTTTTAAAAGTTGTTCATTAACAATTTTTTGCCTTGATGTGACAATATCTTGTAAAGTACTTTGATAGAAAAACTCATTAAAATCCAAATTATTTACAGACTGGATAACAAGTGGATATACCAAGTCATCCATTTGTTTATTTGCTTGCGCTCTTGTACCTAATGCTAACTGAAAGGTCACAGGATCCATAATTCTATATTGAGCATACATTTGGATTTCTATTCTTCTACTATCTTTTGTATTAATTGTTTCTTGATTAGATATATAGGTTAAATATTTAGAGGTATACTTACTTACTGTTTGAATGAAAGGTATTTTAAAATGTACACCTTTATCAGGTATTACTTTAATATTCATTCCATTAGCTTTAAGATTTTTTGAAACCATCTCCGAATCCTTTGCCTCTGTCACTACCGCAACAATCTTTCCAAGGCTTTTTATTGTAGCCACTTCGTCTTCTTTAACAATATATAGGGAAGAGCTAAGGGCAAGTAAAGCAACTAGTGCTATAACAACGATCATAATGTTTCTTTTCATGTCTACTCCTCCTTTTTAGTTGCTGGGATTTGAACTAATTTGTTCTTTTACCAAGTTATTTTCAGAAAAATTATAAAACTTATAAATTTCGCCATCATTTGTTGAATCAACAACAATGGTGTTATTTTCAAAAAATGCTGTCATTGCTTCAATATAGTACTTTTCTTTCAATATCTGAGGATTATTCATATACTCCGTATATAGTGCGTTAAATTGAGCCACTGCCGCATTCGCTTCCGCAATTGTTTGGGCTTTATACGCATTTGCTTGTTCCACAAGCTGAGTTGCCTCACCCTTTGCTTTTGGTATTATCGTATTATAATAACGCTCTGCATCTTCTTGCTTCCCATTTTTATACTGATTGGCATTTTCTTTTTGTTGATAAGCAATTTCTACGTTTGGTAAAAATTGTACATTCTGTGTTCCTACTTGAACAATTTCAATGCCCGAACCATATTCCGTCATTTTTCTTTGTAATATAGGCCTTACTGCTGCATCAATTAATTCTTTTTTTGTTTTCGCTTCATCTAATGTGAAGGACTGCATACTTGTTCTTATGGAATCCTCTAGTGCTAATCTAAGGGTTTCTACTACATCATCAACATTAAACAAATATGCTGCTGGATCTGAAACCTTATACTTTATAATAACTTCTATAAGGGCAATTGAAGCATTGTTATTAGCTCCATCAACAATTACTGTTGCCTCTTCAGGTTGATCTGAATACCCTGCTTCTGCAGACTCACTGCCAGCTTTATCCGTTCTATAGCCATATTCCATGTTATAAATGTTTTTTACATTCACTTTCTCCACTTGATCTACCAATGGTATTTTAAAATGTGGCCCTGCTTCTGTTACGGTTGTATGGATCTTACCAAATCTTAGCACCACACCATTTTCTTTACTATCTAGTATATAAATACTATTAATTAATACAACCAATATGAATAGACCGATTACAACACTTGGCACGATCTTTAACAGCTTTTTCTCTAATTTCTTGACATCAATATCAATAACTTTATCCTCTGGATTGTTATTTGAATCCTTCATTATTACTCCTCCTTACTTTTTATGTACTAAAATATGCTACAGAATTTATTATACCATAACAGGGATAAATGTAAAGCAATCAACCATAATATGCCAAAGGTGATTTATATACTTAAACTATAATCTTGGCATCTACTAATCTTTAAAGGAAATATTAGCAGCTCACAGCTGGACCTACTCAACCGCCTTCTAGACAATAAAAAACCAAAAAAAGTTCGATAAAGCATCCTTAAGGATTTTTTCATCGAACTCATTTCATATTACACGCCATATACTTTTATTTACATACGTACGATACGATAATAGGTTTTTGAAGTTTTAAGATAACTGAACATATAAATAAATATATAGAACACAATCACACCTATAGAACTTAAAACAATAACACTCTCTTCAAATAAACCAATAACCGCAAATAATCTTACAATCATCTGTATCGCAACAAGCGTATGAATCGTTGCAAACAAAAGTGGTATAAAAAAAACAGTCATTATTTGTCTTCGAATTGTTGATTTCACTTCCCCATCGCTCAATCCAACTTTTTGCATGACCCAGAAATTATACCGATCATCATGCCCTTCTGATATTTGTTTATAATACATGATAATCAAAAAACAGATTAAAAATACGATCCCACAAAAAATACCTAGAAACAGCAGCCCTCCTGCCATGGATTTAGTGTCAGCTTCGCCTGATATCACATCGTCAAAGCTTAACATTCCTGGTTGTTGAGAAGTCCATAGACTAAGTTTTTCAATTGTTTCTACTTTATTTTCCTCATTTAGCATTACAATGTATTTAGTTTTGTATGCTAATTTTCCATCTATCCCTAATTCATGAAAAGTATTTTCTACCATTTTCTCATTTTTAAGAATGACATAGATAACATTTAGATAGACATTCCCATAAGATTTATTTACCCCAACAATTTTTTCTAATTCTTCTGTTACAGTAAAAGTCTGATCCCCAAGATGGATTTCCTTAAAATTAAGGTCTGGTCCATTCGTAAAAACAGCTACTTCACCATCCTCTAGGTTCAAGCTTTCATTCCCAAATTCTTCATATTGCTCTTGTGTCAAAAACCTTACTTTCTCTTTTGGTGCATACTCATCTTCCGATACACTGAAATGGTTTTCCTCTTGCACCAGCGACAAGTCAATATACACCATCTTATTAAACTGTTTAACATTCTCCATAGGTATAGATGAAGTAACTTGATTTTCAAATATCATTTCAACATCATAGGCATAGCGATAGTTTACGATATGTGTCATACCAAAAAACAATGAAACAGTGCAGAGTAATGTTATAATAATCATCGTACTATATATACACATATTACTTAAACTTGTCGAACTCTTATTAATCCTTTGATGAATGCCAGAAACAGTAATAAAATTCTGTGCTTTATAATAAAATCTTTTGTTTTTTCTCATTTTTGTCAGCAACACATGTAGACCAGCTTTGAATATGCAGTAGGTTCCAATTATTACAAAAATAATGGCTAAAAAAAAGTTAGTAAAAATGAAGCCATCAACTTTTGAATTTATTGCAATCCAATAGCCCCCACATAAAACAATGACACCAATGCTACCTCTTAATACAGCAAACCTTGGTTCTCTGTCATTCTCTTTATGACTTCTCATCAATTCACTTGGTGTCAATCTATAAACACTAACTAAATTCTTTATTAATGTGAAGAGGTATAGAATCAGGAAAAACACCATTGTATTTAAGAAAGCCTTACCATTCAATTCAAACTGAATATGTAAATCCAAGCCGCTTAAATTCAACAACAAGATAAACATGAATTTCCCTAGAACAAGACCTGTGGTTATACCACCAAAAAGCACCACCAAATAAATTACTAGCGTTTCTATTAAGAGCATAATACTAATATGTTTTTTGCCTAGTCCCAATATTGTGTAAAGAGCCAATTCTTTTTTCCGTTGCTTAATTAGAAAACTATTCGTATATAAAAGAAATGGCACAAGAATAATTCCCAACACCACTAACCCGATCATCATTAATACCTTTATATACCCACTATAAGGAAGCGTATAAACAAGATCGTTCACAATGATGGATGATAACGTAAAAAAGACGAAAACAGCAAAAGCGCCAGCAAAAATATATGGACCATAGATACTATTATTCTTCAAAATGCCATTAATAGCCAACACTGGCAACAAGTGGCGCTTTTTCTTTTTCTTCACCATCAGAATTCACCTCCAACCTGAAGAGACGTAAGCGTTTCTGAAATCTTCTTATACATCTTTTCATAAGAATTCACTCCCCGGTATATCTGGTTGAAGATTTTCCCATCTCGAATAAAAAGCACCCTACTAGCATGGCAAGCCGCTTTAATACTATGAGTCACCATAAGTATGGTCTGCCCTCCTTTATGAATTTCCGAAAAAAGTTCTAATAAGTGTTCTGACGATTTTGAGTCAAGCGCTCCTGTGGGCTCGTCCGCTAGAACCAGTTTAGGTCTAGTAATCAAAGCTCTCGCTACAGCAGTTCTTTGCTTTTGACCTCCAGACACTTCATAGGGATACTTTTTCAACAAATTCTCAATGCCTAAACGTTTAGTTAGGGCTTTCATTCTTTCCTCCATGTCACCAAAGCTTTCTCCAGCCAAAACCATGGGCAAATATATGTTATCTTCAATACTCAACGTATCCAATAAGTTAAAGTCTTGAAATACAAAGCCCAGATTATCTCTTCGAAATGCAGATAATTGACTTTGTTTTAATCCTAATATATTCTCCCCTTCTAAAATAACTTCGCCTGAGGTTGGCCGATCGATCGTCGCCAAAATATTCAATAGCGTTGTTTTTCCCGATCCGGATTCCCCCATAACCGCAATATACTCTCCTTGTTCAATTGAAAACGATATAGAATCCAAGGCCTGCACTTTATTTAATCCCAAACGACTCGAATAGATTTTATCTAAATTTTTTATTTCTAGCAGTAGCATGTTAACTCCTTTACTTTCAGTATTTTCATCACTTTACTCTGCCTATTTTACAGCTTTTTATAACTTTAATCCATAGTTTCAGCTTACATCTAAAGGCTCTATCTTACATTTGTGTAAGAAATCAATCTTAATACTTGTTCCTTTTCCTACTGTCGATTCGACACCTAAACTATGACCTAGATGATTCAATATTTTTTTCGTCAAATACAGCCCAATACCTGTTGCCTTTGTATCTATTCTTCCATTATAGCCCGTAAATCCTTTATCAAATATGCGGAGTAGATCCTCTTCTCGTATGCCGATCCCTGTATCTTCAATGATTAAGCTTATTCGATTCTCTCCTTTAAAGGTTTTAATTTTTATTTTACCTTCGTATGTATATTTGATACTATTTGACAATATCTGTTCGATGACAATATTCAACCATTTTTCATCTGTCAAAACAAGGCACTCCTCCAACTCTAATTCAACGCCCACCCGCCGATTAATAAAATATACACTGTGCTTTTTAAGCACAGTCCTTACAATATCATCTAACTTGTACTCTTGAATTAATAAATCATTTGACAAATCTCCAATTCGATTATAGTGCATCACCATATCTGTATACTGTTCAATCTTATATACTTCTTCCAACAAAGTATATGCCTTTTTTGCTGAAAAAGCATAATTATCTTCATTGCTCAACATCAAACGTAAGGCTGAAATTGGTGTTTTTATCTGATGGGCCCATAAGGAATAATAGGCATCTCGTTCCTCATTCATACTAAGAATTGCCCGTTCATATTTTTTATGATGTTTTTTGATGTTTGTGATAACCTCTTGGATATGTTTAAACTCATAAGATTCATTAAAAATACAAGATACATCTTCATATTCTGAATGCTCATTAATGCGAGCTATCTCTTGGTAACGACGAAAGTATTTCCAAAAATCAACTATAAAAAAAACAACGCCAAAAAAACATGTAACGATTACAGGATAATATAAATAAATAAAATCCTCAAATCGATACAGTAACCATACTGCAATAAAAACCAATTCAACTGCCATAAAGAACATCAACTGACTGATGCGATCATGGATAAAACGCCGCAAAACCTTAATTATTGTTTTATACAATGACATATCCAATACCCTTTTTTGTTTTAATAAAATCAATAACTTCTATTTGACCTAATTTATTCCTTAAACGATTCATGTTCACTGTTAATGTATTATCATCAACAAAACATTCATGATCCCACAACTTTTTCATCAGAACTTCTCTTTCTACAATACTTGAGGTATTTTCCATAAGCATTTGTAATATTTGAAATTCGTTCTTTGTCAGATCAATGGACTTGTTTTTATAATGGACTCTGGCGCTATTAATATCCAAAATAACCTTTCCATGTTCCAACAACATATTTTTACTATGATAATCATAAGTTCGTCTTAATAACGCTTGAACTTTTGCATTCAAAACATCAAAATCAAAGGGCTTACCGATAAAATCATCCCCTCCCATGTTTATCGCCATAAGTATATTCATATTCTCACTGTCCGTTGATATGAATATGATTGGAACCTTTGATATCTTTCGTATTTCCCCACACCAATAGAACCCATTGTAAAAAGGCAATTTAATATCCATCAACACAATGTGTGGTGAATAATTCAAAAATTCAGATATAACATCATTGAAATCTCGTACTTGAACAACACTATTTCCCCATTTTTCAAGAGCATTTGCCATCTCATTGCAAATGTTTATATCATCTTCAACAATAAAAATTCGATACATAACGCTCCTCCATTAATACAACATTGCTATTTCTTTTTTAAATTTTTAACCATCTCAATAAATCTTCACGTACCATCTAATGACTCGCTTTGGACATAGTGTAAACCATCAATTCACCTGTGTCAATAATACAATTCTTATATTCCATGGTTGTAGCGTCAAAAGTAAGTTAGTTCCTACTCCACTATTGATTTAAATACTCGCCAAACACGGTGAAGGCATCCGTAATGTGATATTGTTCGGTATAGTGATCCCCTACTGCTCCTGCGGTAACTAAAATATACTCAGTTCCATTTTTCTCTGCTAAGCTGGCAAGGCACAGCCCTGCTTCATCGGTATAACCAGTTTTACCACCTAGAATTCTTCCACCATCAAATTTATTGCTATCCATCTTTTCAAACATGGTGCTATAAAAAGTAATTCCATCGGGGTGTAGCTTCGTACTTTTAGTTGTATAGCTCACAGAGGTGAAAATCTGGCGAAACGTTTCATTCCCTAAAGCATACTCAAGTAATATGGCGATATCTTTTACTGTAGTATAGTGATTATCATCGTGAAGGCCACTTACATTGGTAAAATTAGAATTATCCATACCAAGTTCTTTTCCCTTCTCATTCATAAGCTTTGTAAAATCACTTTCTGTGTCTGATACGTGAAGTGCAAGTGACATGGAAGCGTCAGCTCCGGAAGCTAGAAGTGAACCGTATAACAGATCAATTGCAGGAACTTTCTCACCAGGTAAAAATCCTGCCATGGAAGCATTGGCTTTATTTAAGTCAGAAAAGATTTTCTCTGGCAAAACAATGGATTCTTTCAAGCTAGAAACATTATCAATTACTACGATTGCCGTCATTATTTTTGTAAGGGAGGCTGGATATATTCGTTCCTCACTCCCAGTTCTAAAGGCTACCTTTTGATCCATCAGTCGAACCAATATTGCAGAAGGACTATACAAATCTCCGCTTGAAGCATTAAAATTAATCGGTTCCTGTTTATTTATTGGCAAGGTAGCCTGGACATCTGATTTTGATGATGTGGTGTCAATATCCCCATTTGGCCTATCAATCATAAGTGTCAAAAAGTCTCCGACGTTTTTATAAGCTCCTGTAACGAGCAATGCTGTAACCAGTGTAATAATAAATATTCTATTGTACCTAATCTTTCTTTTTCCTTTTCCACGCATAAAATTAACTCCTTTTTGTCATTTTTATGTATTCAATGTTGCTGAACTAGACTAATACAATACCATTTATTCGAACACAACAAAAAAAACACAACCAGTTTCACTATATTTATTATAGCAAGTTGTGTTGTGTTATATATTTGTTTTGTCTTAATAAAAGTCATCATTTTACGAACGATTTTCTTACATTTTACCTACAAGAATGAATTATTCCTAAGTAATCCCACCGCATAATCATACTTTTTCTTAACCATAAATTATTACCCGTCATAACACTGCCATCATAGCCCAATTTTACAATTCCAATGGCCTTTTGAATAAAAATAGTATAGAATGTAATTACCTCAAATAATGATTAAGGAGATTTCTTTCATTTATGACAACGAAACTAGTATATCCTACTTATCTGAAACACTTCCAATGTATTGGCGGTTCATGTGAAGATAGCTGTTGTATTGGCTGGGCTGTTGATATTGACCGCCTAACCTATCGTCAATATTTTCGAACGAAAGATTTATCTATGCGTGAAATGTTTAAGACTTACGTATATAAAAACAAAGACTCTTATAGCGAAAATGTAGATTATGGCAAGGTTCGTTTGGAAGCATCCATGCGTTGCCCATTTTTAGATACTGATCATTACTGTGAAATCTATCGCACCCTTGGAGAATCATATTTATCAAACGTATGCACCTCCTATCCACGAGTAACCAATGCGATTGACGACTTTTATGAGATTTCACTATACGTATCTTGTCCTGAAGCCGCTCGACTAATTCTCTTAAACCCTGATGGTATATGCTTTCAAGAAAGTATACAACCTCTAAATAAACATATATTAGGTAGCATTGTAGATACTCGCCTAGAAGAATATCAACAATCTCCAATTCAATATTTCAAGGAAATCCGCAGTAAATGCATTCAACTGATACAGAATCGCAAATACGCTCTGCCGGAGCGATTAGTTATTCTTGGCATTTTCCTTGAAGGCTTAGATGAGCAAAGTGAGATCAGCCAAAATGCTATGCTTTCTTATTTGAACACCTTCAATCCAGACGCTTATCCAACTATTGCAAGCGATTTTACTGGACTACCTCTTCAAATCAATTTATTTCAAAAATGGATTGAAAATTTAAATGTTCTTACTGATATAGAAAGCGAAAAATTCGTTGCATTCACTCACATTGTACAAGATTCTTTTATGCTTAATGGTCCTTGTGATATTAAGAAGAAAGCTTCACTTTACGAGGAATCTATGACAAAGTATATGAATCCATTTATGGAAGAGCATGGATATATTTTTGAAAACGATCTTGTTAACCTTATGTTTAGAAACGTTTTTCCTTTTTCAGCCACACACTGTATGTTTGATGGATACATGATGCTTATTATACACTTTTTATGGATACGCTTCTATCTTGCTGGTGTTTTTAAACACAACAAAGAAGCCTCTCCTGAAGAAGCTGTACTTTTAATACAAGTGTTAGCTAAAACCCTTGATCATCATAATACCTTTCTAGATGATCTTTTCCATGAACTCAAAGATAATGAATTCGACCATATGGAATTTGTTAAGGCTCTGCTATAATAGCCATTGTATAAAATACATATAAACTTAATCGTTAAGAATAATCATTTATATCTGGACAAATAAAAACCGCTTGATTTAATAAGTCAAAGGATGCTCGCCCATCAGTGGGGGCTCCTTCATTTGGTTAAATCAAGCGGTTTATTTACATGCTTTGGTATTTTTTCCTCTATTACTTCAACAGGTGGATAAATAACCCACTTCGAAGCTTTGGTTCGAACCAAGTAGATTTGGGCGGCATCAATTCATCAGCATCTGCAATATTCATAAGCTCTTCAATTGAAGTTGGTACCAATGCAAATGCAACTGTCATGTCTTCATTAACACGACGTTCAAGCTCACCTAACCCTCTAATTCCTCCGACAAAATCAATTCTATTGTCTGTTCTAGGATCACCGATGCCAAGTATCGGCGATAGTAAATTAAGTTGCAAAATTGATACATCAAGACTAAGCACTGGGTCCTTCAAATTATAAGTCCCTTCTTTTGCTTCGAGCAAATACCATTTATCTTCTAAATACATACCAAATGTACCTTTTTTAGTCGGTCTAATTGGCTTCTTACTCGTTTCTAATATGTTAAAGTTTTTAACAACCTCCTCAATAAATGCTTCTGAGGTAAGCCCTCCCAAATCCTGAACCACTCTATTATAATCCATAATTTTTAACTGCTCATCCGGAAATATTACAGATAAAAAATAATTAAATTCACCCGTTCCATCATCATTTGGATTTGCTTCTCTTCTCTTTAACCCAACCTTGACTGCTGATGCTGCTCGATGATGACCGTCTGCAATATAAAGACTATCAACTACCTTAAATTCCTGTTGTAATTTTTGAATGATTTCAGAATCACTAATTACCCAAATTGTATGCCTAATACCATCATCAGCAACAAAATCAACCTCTTCTTTATGATGATCTGTCCAATTATTTACAAGTAAATCAATACTTTTTTGGGCTTTGTATGTAAGGAAAATTGGCCCCGTGTTCGCATCACAATAATCAACATGATTAATACGATCTGCTTCTTTTTCAGCTCTAGTTAATTCATGCTTTTTTATTGTATTATTTATGTATTCATCTATTGAAGTACATGCAACAATTCCCGTTTGAGTACGTCCATTCATCGTTAGTTTATAAATATATAAACACACTTTATCGTCTTGGATCAGCTTCTTCTCTTCAATCATTTTATACATAGTATCTCTTGCTTTTTCATATACTGTTGAACTATAGGCATCTATACCTTCTGGGAAAAATGTTTCTGCTCTATCTATTTTCAAAAAAGAAATCGGATTATCTTTTACTACAATCCTTGCTTCTTGTGAGCTATATACATCATAAGGTAATGCCGCAATTTCACGAACTAAATCAACTCTTGGTCTTACTCCTTTAAAAGGTTTAATAATAGACATTTTCTTCCTCCTAATTTTAACAAACATAGGAGTCAAGGATTAATCATATCCCTGACTCCCCGTTATGTAGTCAAGTTCTTATTAGCATTCTTGACTGTTCTCCTAAATAGTTCAAAGACTGATAACCAGCTTCGACTACCTTACATTTCATTTTTTATTACTCGAACCTTTACAACACCATTTATCGCTTCTAACGCTTCAATAACTTGATCTGTTAAATCATCCTCAACATCTAGTACTGTATAAGCCCAATCCTTCTTACTTTTGTTAATCATATCTGCTATATTTACATTTTGCCCTGCCACTATCGTAGTGATTTGACTAACCATATTCGGTATGTTTTTGTGATTAATCGCAACTCTTCCCGCTGATGTGCAACCGCCAATATTACATTCTGGATAATTCACTGAATTAATAATGTTACCATTTTCTAAATATTCCTTCACTTGGTTGACTGCCATAATCGCACAGTTGATTTCTGATTCTGGCGTTGATGCTCCTAGATGAGGAATACAAATAGCATTTGGCATATTAAAGGTTTTAGCATTTGGAAAATCTGTCACATATTTTGCTACCTTTCCTGATTCTAACGCAACCTTAATTTCGTCATCATTTACAAGCTCACCTCTTGAAAAGTTTAGAATTCTAACACCATCCTTCATATTACTAATGCTAGCTGTTCCAATCATTCCTTCTGTTTCCTTCATAAGTGGAACATGCACAGTAATATAGTCACACTTTGAATATAAATCTTCTACTGATGTAGCTTTTTGCACTAAGCTGCTAAGTCCCCAAGCTGAATCCACAGAGATAAATGGATCATATCCTAATACTTCCATTCCTAGTGAACATGCTGCATTTGCTACTAAAACACCAATTGCACCCAGTCCAATGACACCTAATGTTTTACCTAAGATTTCTGGTCCTGCAAAGTTAGATTTTCCTTCTTCAACTAGTTTAGGTACTTTATCACCTTGATCTTTTAAAGACTTACCCCAATCGATTGCTCCTGACACATCTCTTGATGAAATAAATAAGCCAGCAAGCACTAATTCCTTCACACCATTTGCATTCGCTCCTGGTGTATTGAATACAACAATTCCTTTTTCAGCACATTTATCAAGTGGTATGTTATTAACCCCTGCACCTGCTCTACCGACAGCTTTAAGATTAGTAGGAATATCCATATCATGCATTTTATAACTTCTTAGTAATATAGCATCCGGATTATCATCGTTAACAATTGTATAACCATCACTTAATAAACGCAATCCATTTTCATCTATTTTATCTAGCGTTTTAATTTTAAACATCTTAATCCTCCACTCCTATTTGTTTTCGGTTTCAAAGCTTTTCATGAAATCAACGAGCTTTTGCACACCCTCTATTGGCATGGCGTTATAAATGCTTGCTCTCATACCTCCAACAGATCTATGCCCTTTAAGATTAACAAAACCAAGCTTCCCAGCTTCTTTAATAAATTTGGAATCTAGTTCGGCATTCGGTAAGACAAAGCAGACATTCATAAGTGAACGATCTTTCTTTTCAACAGTTCCCTTAAAAAGTTCACTGTCATCTAAGAAATTATATAAAAGGTTGGCTTTTTCATTATTAATTTTTTCAACAACAGCTAACCCGCCTTTTGATTTAATCCAATCAAATACCAAGCCTGCAATATAAATCGCATAAGTTGGCGGTGTATTAAACATAGACCCGTTTTTAGCATGGGTACTGTATTTAAACATCGTTGGTGTAATATCCATTTCATTCCCAATCAAATCTTCTCTGATAATGATTACTGTAAGTCCAGCAGGACCCATATTTTTCTGAGCGCCAGCATAAATAATACCGTATTTGCTTACATCAATAACTTCGGATAAAATGTTTGAAGACATATCTGCTACTAATGGAACATCACCGACATCAGGTAGCTCAGTAAACTTTGTTCCAAAAATTGTATTATTGGATGTTATATGAAAATAATCTGCATCCTTTGTAAAATCTGCTTTGTTATATTCTGGAATATAAGAAAACACTTTATCCTCAGAAGATGCAATTACTTTAACCTCACCATAACGTTTTGCCTCAGCAATTGCTTTTTTTGACCATTCTCCAGTAAGCAAATAATCTGCTTTTTTAGAACCCTTCATTAAGTTGAGTGGTACCATAGCAAATTGTGATGAAGCTCCACCTTGCAAAAATAGCACTTTATAATTGCTTGGAATGTTCATGATTTCTCTAAGAGAAGTTTCTGCTCTATTAATAATATCTTCATAGACAGCGGATCTATGGCTCATTTCCATAACCGACATACCCGAATCCTTGTAACATACCATTTCTTTTGCTGCTTGCTCTAAGACTTCAACAGGTAGCATAGATGGCCCTGCAGAAAAGTTATACACTCTTTCCATATTCGTATCACTCCTATAATAATTTATTCAGATTATTGCAATAATAATGAATGGATAAAACGCATTCAACAACTGCACTATCTATTGATTTATAAACCATAAAATGGCTTTTTAACTATACTATGTTACTTTGCTAAAGTATCTTAATGAATAGACAATCACCTTCGCATTATTAGATAATAATTTAACAATATAAATATCAATAAAAATGTCTCAATTGAAATTCGAATAAAATAATTCTTCCGAACCAACCGAGTGAATTATTTAAGTCATTTTGCACACAATATTCGTATTAAATTGAATACGGCTGCTTAAATGTAGTGCAATTAACCAAAAAGTGATTACCTATAATATATAATATAAAATGCACTTAGTCAACTACATTATACAAATTACCCACTAAAATTCTTCCCTACACAATACATATGTATTCCCATCCAAGACACAAGTGTTAATCTTTTAACCAAATAAAAAGTTTGTGTAACAAACTTTTTTTACATTAGTGGGTCCCTTTCCACTAATGCACAAGCGCTAGCTTGTGTTTTGGTTACGAGACCGCAACAACGTGGAGGTCGAGTATTACGCTTATATACTAGTTATATTTTCTTAATAAAGAAGTTTGTGTTACAAACTTTTTATTTGGTTAAAAACTACTACACCAGCTACACTGGTGCAGTAGTTCTAATTCTTATTCTGTAATTAATTCATCAATGCCTGCACCAGGTGCAACCATTGGATACACTTTTTCATCCTTATTAATTACACAATTAACAATAACTGGTCGCCCAAGTCCAAGTGCTGTTTTTAACGCATCTTCCACTTGATCTACCTCTGTAACATTCATACCTACAGCACCGAAGGCTTCTGCAAGCTTAACATAATCTAAATCCGGATTCAATGTCGTATACGCATAACGTTCTTCATAGAATATGGTTTGCCATTGTCGTACCATACCTAATACATTGTTATTGATTACGACTACAACGATTGGAAGGTTATATCTTACAGCCGTTAAGATTTCATTTAAATTCATTCTAAAACTACCGTCTCCTGCAATGTTTATAACAGGTATATCTGGATTACCAACTTTTGCGCCAATTGATGCGCCCATGCCATAGCCCATCGTACCAAGCCCACCAGAGGTTAAAAATAGTTGTGGCTTTTTAAATTTATAATACTGCGCTGTCCACATTTGATGCTGCCCTACTTCGGTAGAAATAATTGCATCACCTTTTGTTATCTCACAGAGTTTTTCAATAACATATTGGCCAGTTAAACCTTCCTCATACTTCATGGAGTACTTTTGCTTCAATTCATTTATTTCGGCTAACCAAGCATCATGCTTAAGACTATCAATACGCGTATTAAGTCTTTGAAGTACCTCTTTGATATCTCCGATAATGTAGTGGTGCGTTTGAATGTTCTTATTAACTTCTGCAGGATCAATATCAATGTGAAGAATTTGAGCATTTTTTGCAAACTTGGTAGAGTTGCCAATAACACGATCACTAAATCTTGAGCCAATAACGATTAATAAGTCACATTGTGTAACCCCTAAATTAGAGGCTTTAGATCCGTGCATACCGAGCATTCCTGTATAGAGCTCATGTTCACCAGAAATACCACCCATACCCATTAAGCTACAAGCTACTGGTGCTTGAATTTTTTCTGCGAATTTTGTTAATTCCTCATGTGCCTCAGATATAACGACACCTCCGCCAACAAAAATAAACGGCTTTTCACATTGATCAATTAGCTTCTTTGCCTCATCTAGAACTTCATTCGTTATATGCTCTATTCTTCTAACTATTTCTTTTGGCTTTTGATACGTATAATTGGTTTTATTAGACGTAATATCCTTAGGAATATCAATTAAAACAGGCCCTGGTCGACCTTCTTTTGCAACATAGAAAGCTTCACGAATGACATCCGCTAGATCTGCAACATCCTTAACGATATAATTATGTTTCGTAATGGGCATTGTAATTCCTGCAATATCTACCTCTTGAAAACTGTCTTTACCAAGTAGCGCTACTGGAACATTACCTGTAATTGCAACCATAGGAATAGAATCCATATAAGCCGTAGCAATACCAGTAACTAAATTCGTTGCACCTGGTCCTGACGTTGCTATACATACGCCAACTTTCCCCGTTGAGCGCGCATACCCATCTGCAGCATGTGATGCTCCTTGTTCATGTGAAGTAAGGATATGTTTAATCTTACTATCATATTTATATAATTCATCATATATATTAAGTACAGCTCCTCCTGGGAAACCAAATACCGTATCGACATTTTGTTCCTGAAGACACTCCATTAATATTTGTGCTCCTGTTAATTCCATTTTAACGCCTCCTCTCAGAAATCTTCATTATTGTGGCTAATGATCGTCTTTAAACCAATTTATAGTTATGCTTTTAATACTGCACCTGTACTTGCTGATGTTACAAGCTTAGAATACCTTGCTAATAAGCCTTTTGTTATTTTAGGTTCTTTCATAATATGTGTTTCTTTACGCTTTGCAAATTCTTCATCAGAAACAGTTGCTGAAATTGTTCCAGCGATAATATCAATTGCAATAATATCTCCATCTTTAATAAGTCCAATGTTACCGCCTTCAGCAGCTTCTGGCGATACGTGCCCGATTGCTGCACCGCGTGTAGCTCCACTAAAACGTCCATCTGTGATTAATGCAACTTCTTTATCAAGTCCCATACCAGCAATAGCAGAAGTTGGTGAAAGCATTTCTCTCATTCCTGGTCCACCCTTAGGTCCTTCATAACGAATAATAACAACATCGCCTGATTTAACCTTGCCTTCATAAATGGCTTTAATTGCTTCATCCTCAGAATCAAATACCTTAGCAGGTCCAGTATGTTTCAACATTTCTTCAGAGACTGCTGACTTTTTAACTACACAACCATCTAGTGCAAGGTTTCCTTTTAAAACAGCGATCCCACCTGTAAGACTATATGGATCTTCTATAGGTCGAATAACTTTTTTATTTTTATTCACTACCTTCTCAAGATTTTGGGCCATTGTTTTACCAGTTACAGTAACAATATCTGTAACAAGAAGATTTACTTTTGTAAGTTCCTTCATTACTGCTTGAACGCCTCCAGCAAAATATAAATCTTGCATATGTGAAGGGCCTGCTGGCGCAAGTTTGCATAGATTAGGCGTCTTTGAGCTTATTTCATTCGCTATTGATAAATTCAACTCTACCTCAGCTTCATATGCAATTGCTGGAAGATGTAACATACTGTTTGTACTACATCCAAGTGCCATATCCACAGTAAGTGCGTTCATAAAAGCATCTTTTGTCATGATGTCACGAGGTTTAATATCACGTTCTAGCATTTCCATTACTTGAATGCCAGCTTGTTTGGCTAATCTAAGTCTTTCAGAAAAGACTGCTGGTATTGTTCCGTTACCTGGAAGTGCTAAACCAATTGCTTCGCTTAGACAATTCATACTATTTGCAGTAAACATTCCTGAACAAGATCCACAAGTTGGACATGCAAAATCTTCACATTCCTTTACTTCTGCTTCTGATATCTTTCCTGCTTTAAATGCTCCTACAGCTTCAAATACATTATTTAAATCCAAATCACTATCCATATTATTAATGGATAACATTGGCCCACCACTTACAACAACTGTTGGAATATTTAATCTTGCAGCCGCCATAAGCATTCCTGGAACGATCTTATCACAATTTGGAACCATTACTAAAGCATCAAACCCATGTGCCATTACCATAGCTTCAATAGAGTCTGCTACAAGTTCTCTTGTAACTAAAGAATAATGCATTCCAACATGACCCATTGCTATACCGTCACATACGCCAATGGAAGGAAATGCGATAGGTGTGCCACCAGACATTAATACGCCAGTTTTTACAGCATCTACAACTGTATCTAAGTGTATATGACCTGGTACAATCTCACTTTTTGCATTTACAATCCCTATAAGTGGCCTTTTAATTTCTTCATCTGTGTAACCCATTGCTTTAAATAAAGAACGATGAGGTGCTCTTTCAACGCCTGATTTTACGCTATCACTTCTCAAAATAATCACCTAACCTTACATATTAATCTAATTTGTAGTTTCTATAGGGCATCACTTATTAATTGTCCCATTTCTTTTGTACCAACTAATTTTTTACCGTTACTATATATATCACCCGTTCTATATCCTGCTGCAAGTACCTTTTCAACTGCTTTCTCAATTGCTAGTGCCTCTTTTTCTAAATCAAAGGAATATCTTAACATCATTGCAGCTGAGATTACGGTTGCTATTGGATTTGCTTTGTCTTGACCCGCAATATCAGGTGCTGATCCATGGATTGGCTCATACATTCCAAGCTTTGAGCTCCCTAAGCTTGCTGATGGCAACATACCAATTGATCCAGTAATCATACTTGCTTCATCTGAAAGAATATCCCCAAACATATTACCTGTTAAAATAACATCAAATTGCTTAGGTTTTACGACCAATTGCATCGCACAGTTATCCACATATAAATGATTCAAAGCAACATCAGGGTAGTCCTTTGCCATCTCTTCTACAACGCTTCTCCATAGTCTTGAGCTATCTAAAATATTAGCTTTGTCTACGCTAGTCACTTTTTTGTTTCGCTTTCTAGCAATTTCAAAGGCAACTTTAGCAATTCTCTTCACTTCAACTTCTGAATAAATCATTGTATCATAAGCAGATTCTCCATACTCCGTTGTTTTAACGCCTCTTTCACCGAAATATATTCCACCTGTTAATTCTCTAATTACCACTAAATCAAGACCATCCTCACCTAAAATCTCTGGTTTAAGCGGGCAAGCATCTGCTAATTCTTTATACATTATTGCTGGTCTTATATTTGCAAAAAGTCCCAACGCACTTCTAAGACCAAGCAATGCTTTTTCTGGACGAATATTTCCTGGTAGCACATCCCACTTAGGTCCACCTACTGCGCCTAAAAAGACTGCATCACTTTCCTTACATATTTTTACCGTTTCATCTGGTAGTGGTACGCCAACAGCATCTAACGCAGCTCCACCTGCTAATACTTCTGTATAATTAAAGGTATGATTAAACTTTTCTCCTACTTTATCTAAGACCAATAGTGCTTGATCTACGATATCTGGACCAATTCCATCACCTTTTATAACTGCAACATTATATTTCATTATCTTCCTCCTTATTAGGCTTTCTTAATATAGTTTACTAAGCCATCTGCTTGAATTAACTCTTGCATAAAAGGTGGAAAAGCTTCTGCTTGATAGGTTTCACCTTTGGTTACATTCGTAATAATTCCTGAATCAAAATCTACTTCAACTTTATCGCCTGCTTCAATACCTTTTACGGCTGCTTCACATTCAAGAATAGGCAACCCAATATTAATGGCATTTCTATAGAAAATTCTTGCAAAAGTCGTTGCTATAACGCATGAAACGCCTGCAACTTTTATTGAAATTGGCGCGTGCTCTCTTGATGAACCACATCCAAAGTTTTTGTTTGCGACGATGATGTCACCTTTCTCAACATTTTTATAAAAATCAGAATCTATGTCTTCCATACAATGCATTGCTAATTCTTTAGGATCAGATGAATTCAAATATCTTGCTGGGATGATTACATCTGTATCTACATTGTCACCATATTTAAAAACTTTACCCATTGCTTTCATTTTGTGCACCTCTCTTGATTATATTTTTTCTGGATTAGTAATGTAGCCTGTTAGAGCTGATGCTGCTGCTACCTCTGGACTTGAAAGGTAAACCTCTGATTCAACATGGCCCATACGCCCAACGAAATTTCTATTCGTCGTTGAAATGGCTCTTTCACCTTTAGCTAAAATTCCCATATGTCCACCAAGACAAGGTCCACATGTTGGTGTGCTAAATACTGCACCTGCTTTTACGATATCTTGAACTAAACCTTCATCTATTGCTTGTAAATATATTTTTTGTGTGCCTGGAAATACTAATACTCTAACACCTTTTGCTACCTTTTTACCTCTTAAAATCTCAGCTGTTATTCGTAAATCTTCCATTCTACCATTTGTACAAGAACCAATAACAACTTGGTCAACTTTAATTTCTCCAACTTCATCAATTGTTCTAGTATTATCTGGTAAATGCGGGAACGCAACTGTAGGTCTAATAGTGCTTAAGTTAATTTTATAAACTTCATCATATTCTGCATCCTCATCAGGTGCATATACAACGACCGCTTTTGTTGAATGCTCTTTTGCATATTCAAGGGTCTTTTCGTCTACGATAAATATACCGTTTTTTGCGCCTGCTTCAATTGCCATGTTCGCCATGGTGAATCTTGCATCCATTGATAGTGTGTTGACACCTTCTCCAACAAACTCCATTGATTTATAGAGTGCGCCATCTACGCCGATCATTCCAATAATATGCAAAATAACATCTTTACCACTTACCCATTTATTTAATTTTCCAGTTAATTCAAATTTAATTGCAGATGGTATTTTAAACCAACATTTTCCTGTAGCCATACCTGCTGCCATATCTGTACTACCAATTCCAGTAGAAAATGCTCCTAGCGCACCGTACGTACAAGTATGTGAATCTGCCCCAATTACAACGTCACCTGGAACAACCAAACCTTTTTCAGGTATTAACGCATGCTCAATACCCATTTCACCAACTTCAAAATAATTTTCTATTTCTTTATCAAGAGCAAATTCTCTTACAAACTTACATTGCTCTGCTGCTTTCAAATCTTTATTTGGAGCAAAATGATCAGGTACGATCGCAATCTTCTTTTTATCAAATACTTGATCTACACCTATTTTGTGAAATTCTTTAATTGCTACTGGTGTCGTAATATCGTTTCCAAGTACGAGATCTAAATTTGCTTGAATTAATTGTCCTGCTTTTACTTGTTCAAGTCCTGCATGTGCTGCAAGTATCTTTTGGGTCATTGTCATTCCCATAATATAATCCTCCTATTTGATGTTCATGTTCTATGTTTACTAGCAAGGTTTTCTTGCCGATCAATGCTTCGTTCGTTTAAAAATAACGCTTAATTTTCTTTTCAAGCTCTTTTAACAATTTAATTTCAATGGAATCCACTAAGGCGACCAAACTCGCTGCAACAACGTCAGTGGATACGCCAACTGTAGTCCATTCATTTACGCCGTCAGTAGAGGATATTAAAACCCTTACCTTTGCTGCAGTGGCCTTATTACTATCAAGTACCCGTACTTTGTAATCGTTAAGATATACTGTTTTTAGCTCTGGATAAAAATCTTCTAGCGCTTCTCTAAGCGCCTTATCAAGTGCATTGACCGGACCGTCGCCTTCAGCAGCAGTCATTTTTATATGACCGTCAACATTTACCTTCACCATCGCATAAGAGCCAAATTCCTCTCCTGGTCCAGGTTTTTCTCCCATGATCTTAAAATTTTCAAGTTCAAAAAAAGGCTTATATTTACCAAGATGCTTTCTAATAACGAGTTCAAAAGTACTTTCAGCACCTTCAAATTGATACCCTTCATGCTCTAACTCTTTTAATCTGGCAATAATTGCTGCTGTTTCTGGAGAGTCCTTTTTAATATCTGGCGCAACCTTTTGTATCTTTTTAAGAATAGTGCTTCGACCAGATACTTCTGACATAAGAAATCTTCTTGCATTTCCTACTACAGAAGGATTTACATGTTCAAAACTCTTGGAGTTTTTATTAACACCATCTATATGCATTCCACCTTTATGTGTAAAGGCATTTCTACCCACAAAAGGTGCATTATCATCAATGGAAAGGTTCGCAACTTCAGAGATAAAACGAGCAGTTGAAGTTAATTGTTCCATATTTTCCTCAGTTAAGCATTCATACCCTAGCTTCAACTGCAGATTACCAATTATTGTAGTAAGATTTGCATTTCCACATCGTTCTCCAAACCCAATAAAGGTTCCCTGAATTTCTGTTACACCTGCTTCAACAGCACTTATGGAATTTGCTACAGCAACACCGCTGTCATTGTGGCAATGAATGCCAAGTGTCATATCAAGTTCTTTATATACATGCTCTGTAATTTCAGCAATTTCCTTAGGCATACAACCCCCATTCGTATCACATAATACGAGACTTGAAGCACCTGCCTTTTTAGCTGACTTTAATGATTCTATTGCATACTCTTTGTTTGCTTTATAGCCATCAAAAAAATGTTCTGCATCAAAAATTACTTTTTTCTTATTACCAACTAAATATTCAATTGTATCTGAAATCATAGCAAGATTTTCATCAAGAGTGGCATTAATAATATCTGTAACGTGAAAATCCCAGCTCTTACCAAAAATCGCAATATACTGCGTATCAGCACTTAATAAGGATTTTATATTGTCGTCGTCCTCTGGTTTTAACCCTTTTCTTCTTGTACTACCAAAGGCGACGAGCTTAGAATGGTTTAACTTAATTTCTTTTACTCTTTGGAAGAATTCTAAATCCTTTGGATTGGAACCTGGATTACCAGCTTCAATGAAATCAACACCTATTTCGTCTAGCGCTTTTACAATTTTTAGCTTATCTCCTGCCGAAAAAGAAATTCCTTCGCCCTGTGCACCATCCCGTAATGTTGAATCATAAATAACTACTTTTTTCCCCATCTCAATATTTCTCCTTTCAAATACTTTGATTGCGACTTTTATGAAAAAACAAAGGCCGGTTAAGTTGTAACCGGCCTGAGATTTATTTCATCCAGCTCATCATTTTTCTAAGCTCTTTACCTACTGCTTCAACTTGATGTTCTGATTCAATTCTTCTTCTAGAATTAAATGCAGGTCTATTTGCCTTATTCTCTAAAATCCAATTTTTAGCAAAAGTTCCATCTTGGATTTCTCCAAGTACTTTCTTCATTTCTTTCTTTGTCTCTTCAGTAATAATTCTATTTCCAATTTCGTAATCTCCAAACTCTGCTGTATCAGAAATGGAATATCTCATGTAACTAAGTCCACCTTGAACGACAAGGTCGATAATAAGCTTCATTTCGTGAACACATTCAAAATATGCACTTTCAGGTTGATAACCTGCTTCTACTAATGTTTCAAAGCCTGCTTTCATAAGTGCAGATACCCCACCACATAGCACCGCTTGCTCTCCGAAAAGATCTGTTTCTGTTTCTTCTTTAAAAGTTGTTTCAAGAATACCTGCTCTAGCACCACCAATTCCTGCAGCATAAGCAAGTGCAAGATCTTGTGCATTACCAGCATTTTGATGGATCGCGATTAAGCAAGGAACCCCTTTGCCTTCTTGATATTGGCTTCTAACTGTATGACCAGGTCCTTTTGGTGCAACCATGAATACATTCACATCAGCTGGTGGTTGAATTTGTCCATAATGAATGTTAAATCCATGTGCAAATACTAAAGAATTACCAGCTACTAGATTTGGCGCAATACTATCTCTATAAATGTCAGCTTGTTTTTCATCTGGTAATAAAATCATAATAACATCCGCAACTTTTGCTGCGTCCGCAGCTGTAGCAACTTTTAATCCTGCTGCTTCTGCCAATGGCCATGATTTACTTCCTTCATATAGACCAACGACTACTTTAACACCAGATTCGTGTAAATTAAGCGCATGTGCATGACCTTGTGAACCATACCCGATAATCGCTACCGTCTTACCACTTAATAAAGATAAATTACAATCCTTTTCATAAAACATTGTTGCCATTTTTTAAATCCTCCTAATATTTGAGTGCATATTATGCAATTTTATTTAATGTTATCTTTGATAACGTTATTACCTCTTTGTAGTGCAGTTAACCCTGTTCTTGTAAATTCTTTAATTCCATATGGTTCAATTAAACTAATGAACGCTTCTAATTTTGCTTGATCCCCTGTAATTTCAATCACAAGGGATTCTGATGCAACATCAATAATTTTCGCTCTAAATATATCTGTTACTTCTATAATAGAAGCTCTATTTTCATTTGTTGCTTCAACTTTAATTAAAAGCAATTCCCTATATACCGCAGCATCTTTAGTAAGCTCTTTAATATAAAGTACATCATGTAGCTTGTTCAGTTGTTTTGTAATTTGGTCGAGAACTAGATCATCACCTGTGACAACAATTGTCATTCTTGAAATGTCTTCGTGCTCTGTTTCACCAACAGATAAGCTGTCAATATTGAAGCCTCTTCTACTAAAAAGTCCAGCGACTCTACTTAGTACACCTGATTGGTTACTGACCAAAACGGATAATACATGTCTTTTCATACGAATCCTCCTTTCATTTGTTAGTGGGTAGTTAATTAATTATAGCATGTTTGCTCTTAAAATCAAGATATTGTTGCTTTCTTTTGTTACTACTTTAACACTGTAAATTTGTCTATTGATAAACTAAAAATAAATAAATAACGCCCCTACAGATATTCTGTAGGGGCGAAGATATACTACGCGGTACCACCCTAATTGCCAACAATGTTGACCACTCGTTCAAGGTTCAATCAAACCCTAGCCTATAACGGGGCTTACCGATTTTACTTACTTAATTCAGCAAAATAGCTCAGGAGTGATTGGGTTATCATAATAGTATCGACTCTCACCAAATCATCGACTCTCTGAAACTATCTGCTAAAAACCACGTCTCCGTCACTGCATTTATCATAATATTCTTTAACGATAACTATTTATAGGATTATAGCAAATGCTTAGGTGTCCTGTCAAGGAGTTTTTAAAATATTATTAGAATCTTTTTAGCAGGTGATCTACATCTTCTTTTGCATATTGCATTACCTGCTCTTTTGTAATGTCAATAGAATCTACGCCTTCTACCAATACCTTTTTGAAACTACTAATTCCAACAAATCCAAAAATTTCCTCTAAATATTTAGCACCTTGGTTCAGTTTCCAAGAGAGCACCAGCGGATAAGTTCCACCGGATGATTGAATATATACCATTTTTCTTTCTACATCATCTAATAATCCTTTTACATTCTTTTGTGAAATATCTATTAGTTTTCCTTGAATGATGATGCAATCTAAATATTGTTTTAAAATAGCAGGAAAAAACAGACTCCACATAGGTGCTGTGATAATATATCGATCGGCTCTTAAAAATTGGTCACATAATTCATTAATTCTTTTTATCTGTTGCTTTTCTTCATCAGATAGCTTTTCATATTCCTCTGGCGTTGGCAACGTAGCCCGACTTGAAAAAAGCTTATAGTTAAACATTGGTATATTTGAAGTATATAAATCTAGTTCTTCAACAATTGCATCTGGATGCTTCTGAAGCAATTGCTGAATCATATAACGGCCTACCTGTTTGCTTGTTGAAAATTCTTCTGGCTTCGAACTAGAAGAAATGTATAATACATGATATGACATGAGAAATAGCCTCCTATAATTTCACCTCTTGTAGGTGCGTAATTATACATTAGTATTACCCTGTCATCACTTTTTATTCGTTGTTTTTACAGTAAAAACACGAATTAACTCTTTCTTTCTGCTATTAACTTCTGTGCCATTCGTGCCGCTATTTGAGCGCATTTTTCTAAATCTTCTTTCTTTGGGGATGATTTTGCCTCTACCGACTCACCAAGCTTTTCCCACTTCACTCTTTCAGCAAACTTATCCAAGTTAGATACACCTCCACCACTCCATGATGAGGTACCAAATATTCCTAAAAATCTATTTTTCAACTGAGCGTTCTCGATTTTATGAATCACGGTTTCCATGGCAGGGAATAATCCCGTATTATATGCACAGCTACCAAGAATAACACCCTTAAACCTCCATAGTTCACTGATGATATAGGATACGTGTGTTTTTGAAGCATCATAGATTCTAATATTTGTTATCCCTTCCTCCGTTAATGCTCTTGCAATTTCATCCGCCATTTTTTGTGTATTTCCATACATAGAACCAAAAACAATTACAACACCCTCTTCGGCCTCCAATTTTGACCATTTATTATAATATTCGATAATAGTTCCTGGATTCGTACGCCAAACTGGTCCATGTGTTGGTGCGATAATTTTAATATCAATCTTAGCATCTGTAAGCTTTTTTAGCGCTTTTTGAACCATGCCACTATATTTCCCAACGATATTTGAATAATACCTTCTAATTTCCTCTACATAAAAATCCAGATTTATTTCATCATCAAATACGCCACCATCTAAGGTTCCAAAACCTCCGAAAGCATCCGCTGAAATTAGAACCTTTTCAGTTTCTTCATAAGTCATCATTGTTTCAGGCCAATGTACCATAGGTGTCAGGTAAAATCTAAGCTTATGTTGTCCTAAATCAAGCAGATCTCCGTCATCAATAATAAGATATTTTTCAAACTTTCCATAAAAATCTTCAAGGAGTCCGATCGTCTTATTATTGCCAACTATCGTAAGTTCAGGATATTTTTCTTTTAGAGATTTTATTGCCCCTGAATGGTCAGGTTCCATATGATTGATAATCAAGTAATCTACTTGCTTATCCCCAATAATGCTTTCAATATTATCTAAAAATTCATGAATTTTAGACCCTTTTACCGTATCAAATATTGCCACCTTATCATCTTTGATTAAATAAGAATTATAAGAAACTCCTTTTTCTAGAGGCCATAAATTTTCAAACAAATGTGTTTCTCTATCGTTCACACCGATAAAATATATGTTTTCTGTAACATTTATTGTTTTGATCATAGCAACAAATCCTCCTTAATATATGTTAATTTTTCCACATTTATTTTATCATATATATCCTTAATTTGTCAGCAATTAATTATCGTTGTAGTGAAAAACAACAAATTACCCCCAATAACAAAATATTGAGGGCAATTCCATTAAAATAACCTTTTCAATTAGCAAACCTAATCTGTTGAGAAATCAAATGAATAACTAGCTTCCAATGAATTCTTAGCACCATCTTTTACTGCACTGGCTGGAATTAAAACAGTATAATTCGTCAAATTGTCTAACTTTTTCTTAGGTGTTAAAATCAGCTGATTTCCTTCAATTTTAGATGAAAATGGTAAACTGCACCGTTTTTTATCATTCGTCGTAATTTTAATATTCTTAAATTGTTTATCACGAGATATTTTCTCGTCAAAATTAACAATAATTATCACATCGTTTGGTACCTTTTGATTTATTTCTGGATAGGTGCTTATAATTTGAGGTGGGTTCTTATCTTTTTCAGTAACAAACTTAAACGTATACTTTTCCTCATTATAATTCCCACCTTGATCTATAACTGCTTTTTTAGGAATAGAAATTTTATATTTGGTGTTGTAGTCCAAAACTGTATCATTCCATATATAAAGCAAGTTATCTATTGCTGTAGCATAAAATCCACAATCACCGATCGCCTTTCCATTAATCGTAATATTATTCATTCCAGGTCCATCTGCAACAAGCTTATCAAACATAACCGTGATTCCAGCGTCTACAGGAATATTTTTAGATTTATCTAAGGGCTCTGAACCGATTATGTTAGGAACAAGTGTATCTGTTGTAAAAAACCTCAGCAAATATGGTTCACTTAAACCTATCAAATTCTCATTGTGTACTGCGTCACTCGGAACTTCGAGAATATATGTACGATTACTATGTAAAGAATCCGTAGCAACGACGATAAGTGATGAACCACTAATACGACAATCTATTTCTATTGGGTGATCATCTTCTTTTAAAATAATATTCGTAAAATTTGTGTCTTCATATATTTCTTCCGTAAAACTTAATTCTATATTTTTGTCTAATGTAACATTTCTTTCTCCGTAATAAGGACTGCTACTATTTACAAATAGCGCGGTGTTACCAGAACTTAACAACGCCTGATGCGCATTAATCAATCCACCTGTTGCCACTTTACCTTCTAAACTGGGGTAAGGTACTGTTGATTCTTTGATGATATCAACGATCTCAATGGGTGATAATGAAGGATTAGCACTTAACAATAATCCTGCCACACCGGATACATGTGGTGCTGCCATAGAAGTTCCCCCACCATATTCATAAATTCCTCCAGGTAAGGTACTATAAATATAATTTCCAGGTGCTACTACATCCACAGAATAATGACCATAATTTGAAAAAGAAGAAAGATTGCCTGTACGATCTACTGCCGCAACCGAAATGATATTCCCACATTCATAGGAGGCCGGGTAATAAGGTGATTGCTCTATATCTAAGGCATAATTTCCTGCAACAGCAACAAAAACACCATTATAATTATCAATGGATTGTCTTAATGCTTCACTATAATAACCTATTCCCCATGAATTATTTGCAATTTTTGCCCCCATTTTTTTAGCATATTCAATTGCCGCAATGGCATCACTGACATAACCTCCCGAGGGACCTGCAAACTTTAATGGCATAATCTTTACATTTGGCGCTACACCAATGGTTCCAATGCCATTATCCCCTTTTGCTGCAATTATACCTGCTACATGGGTTCCATGGTAATCTCCTCCCACATCATAAACTGATGCATCATCATTATGAAAATCCCATCCATGGATATCATCAATATAACCGTTACCATCATTATCAATTCCGTCATTTGGTATTTCTTTCGTATTTATCCAAATGTTATCTGATAAATCAGGATGATAAATATCAACACCTTCATCAATTACGGCAATAATAACTTCTTGGGATCCCATACTGATATCCCACGCTGCCTCTGCATCAATATCAAAATCCGAATCATTTTCTAATCCCCACTGGAGACTGTAAAAAGGATCATCAACTTGTGCCGCAATCTCACACCAGTAATCTGGTTCAGCATATTCAACACTTTCATTTTTTTGCAGTTCAGCTATAACTTCTTCTACAGAAGTATGATCTTCAATCATTACTACTTCGATATTTGACTTAAATTTCTTTTTTGTTCTAGTCCCTGTAATATTTTTAGTGATTTCAATATCATTAGCCTTTGCATTGTCTTTAAATTTCACAATGACCCTATCGTTTGCATATTTCATTTTTTCTTCGGTTCCATTATTTTTCTTTTCAAATAACTGGGCACCTAAGGTCGTTGCTGGCGCAATCATAAAATTCAAAACAAACACTACCATAATTAATAAGCATATACCTCTTCCCGTTCTTTTTCTCATTTCCCTTTCTCCTTAAATTTATTATTTCACAACAGCATAAAGCAAATTCGAATATATTCATCAAAAAGAACTACATACTGTTATAAAATTCATTTAATATTATATGTCTACTTCAATAAGTGAAATATTTTATTATATTATAGTATAAAGCATTGTAATATGTCAAATATTTAACTTATTTTATATTTTTATGTTCCTTGCTTCGACTTTAATCGACATTATTTATTATCTTTTTACAAGGTTCTCTTTTCAAAGAGTCTATTTTCTACGTTTCATTCGTGACCATAATCTGATAAAATATAATATAGGGTTGTAGTGTCAGAAGTAACAAAATATGTTTAAAGGGAGGAAATAATGAAAAAGCTTACTTTAGGGTTATCTCTAATAATAATAATCGTTATCATAAGCATTTGGTACCAAAACAGAAGTGATTTAGACAACAATTTCGTTTCAGACGATCTTCTCACCTCAGACGAGGAAGTACTACTACCACAATTACAACTAGTAATTGATGATCATATTACTACCTTATCAAGTGATTCTGAGAATCCAACGCCTATAAATCTTACACCGGATTCATTGATGCAATTTAATTTCACTACACAACCTAATAATATCGTTGAAACGATTTATTCAAATGACAATATCCTACTTACAGATAAAATTGTCGAAACACCACTTGCGCTACCTCAGCAGGAAGGTATTTATAAAATTGAACTGACCTGTACTTGGGAGGATTATTCGTCCACTTACTCCTTCTTCGTATTTTTAGATTTACCCATTACTTATAAGATAAATCAACATAGTGCTTATCCTGGTGACAGCTTTGCAATTTTGATTTCTAATGTGAATGAAGAAGAAAACTTTCATGTGACCGCGCCCTTTTACAATGAAGCGCTTGACTTCTATCCTTACGAAGACGGCTTCCTTTGTATCATTCCAATCTACGCTTGGTCAACACCTGGGAAATATCAAATTCAAGCTTCTAACTCAGAACCTGCATTAACAAATACTTTTGATGTGGAAATCTTACCTAAAGCTTTTGATGTTCAATATCTACAAGTAACCGAATCAACGGCTGCTATTAATACAACTGATAATTCTGCAAATGACCAAGTATATTTTGATGCAGCTAGATCTAATCCTATACAAGAAAAATTATGGGAAGGTGCATTTATTCAACCCACTGATGGAAAAGTTACAACAGATTATTGTGCAACACGTTACACAAATGATAATCCTACGCCATCCAGGCATCTTGCTATTGATATTGCAAATACAAATGGAACACCAATAATGGCATCTAATCATGGTAAAGTCGTATTAGCAAAAGAACTAATCATCACAGGCAATACAATTGTTATTGATCATGGCCTTGGTATTTTTACCTCCTCCTTTCACCTTAGCGAAATAGATGTAAAGGAAGGAGATTTCGTTACAAAGGGCGATGTTATTGGCAAAATGGGCTCTACCGGTTATTCAACAGGACCCCATCTTCATTTTGCAATATGGAAGAATGGTACATTTTTGAATCCATGGACTTTCATCGAAAAAGATCCTGTAGAATTTAAATAATTATTTTTACTTTAATATACTATTATTTTAATCATAATCATTAAATAATTTAAATACTACTATTAATAATGCTTTTCCTACATACGGCACCGATAATCAAGCAACGAACTGCTCATATGACATTTGTCGTTCGTGCGGACATAGGTGTCGTTTGTACATGCTCGGTTGACAAAAGTCGAGATTTTGATATTATCAAGTAACAATTATTTACAGTAGGTGATGAGTTGAATACATATATAATCAACAAGGTATATGGGATATTTCAGAAAACGCAAGACTTAAGTGAGGTAGATGGCATCAAGCTGAAGTATGTGCTTGAAATGATAATCAATGATGTATTAAAAACATTGATTATGTTTGTAGGATTTAGCTTAATTGGTGAAGGGTTGGCATTTTTATATTGTTGTTTATCCTTAATGCTAATAAGAAACTTTTCTGGTGGGCTACATCTAAAGACCTTTTTCGGGTGTCTTCTATTTACGAGTTCTTTCTTTGGGCTTTCAGTATTCTTTAATAACTACATTACTCTAACATTACCAATATTTGTAATTTTGTTTTTTTTCAATATGTTTATTATGGTGTTACTCTCTCCAATTACTTCTAGGCAAAGGCCAGAATATTCAGAGAAAAAAAAGTTTCACTTCAAATCAATGAGTATTATGATCGTTATTGTACATTTTACGTTTTACTTTGTAAGTAAACACCCATACTTTACTATTGCAATATGGGTCTATACTTTACAATCCATTCAATTGTTGATTACGTTAGGGGGAATTACATATGAACATAAAAAAAATATTAAAAATGCCGCTTAAAATGATTTGTAGTTTATTAATTATGGCCGCTCCAATTATTGTAACTCAAGGTTGTGGTACATTTATATGGGGTGAACCTAAGTGTCCTGATTGTTTAAAAACAATGGAATAAGAACTATGGAATAAGGGCTTTTAACACAACATAGTTGTGAGCCCCCGCTTCATTGTAAGCTTCTATAGAACCATGATATTTCGTTACTATTTGTTTTACATTATAAAGACCATAACCTCGATTTGCTTTGGCCTTTGAGCTAACACCTTTATTAAACATATTTTTCAATATTTCTTTTTCTAGATATGGATGCTTATTTTTAACAATAAGGATATTCATATCTTTTTCTTTGTCAATAATTACAACAATCTCATTATCTTCAACATTCGTTTCCATAGCATTGTCTATTAATATACCAAATAGCTCAATCCATTCATAATCATAGATCTTAGATACAAAAACATGTTCTAATATTTGGATTGTAAACTTAATATTCATCGCCTCTGCCTGTGATTTCTTCCCGTATAAAAATCCAGCAATCACCCTATTATTATATTTAAGAAATTCATTTAATTCTTCTTTACTTGCAATTTGCCCCGTATATTTTTCATATCTTTGCAACATATCTTCCTTATCTTTTGCTGCAAAAATCATCATCCCAAGGGCCTGTAAATGATTTTTAAAATCATGCTGTCTTGCTTTTATATCTGAGATAAGCTCATCAATAATTGGCATATATTGCTCATTCACCTTAAGCTTATTCAGTGTATGTTCATTCATTAGACTATTTTTTAATATAATAAAATTAACAAAAATTATTACTAGCGATAGGGTTGTTATACTAATTAAGTTTTCAATCATGCCATCTATATTTATATACCAATACGCAGCTAATAGGACCATTATTAAAAAAGCATTAACCGTTAAATATTTAAACACCTTGTTCTTATTAATGACAAACTGATATACATAGTGAATAGGAATAAATAAGTACACACATATCGCTAATAGGATATTAGCCGTTTGGGCTATTAAACCAATGTTAAAACTATAGGTTATTTCGCCAAAAATTAATTTCAATGGAATAATTGTAATAATTTGAATGGACATTAATATCACTGAACTTATTAAATACAAATAAATTGTTTCAATAAACCGTTGTTTGTATAAAAAGAAAAGCATCACAATAACTATTAATCCTGCAAGTATGACTGTATACCACTCATCAATCATATTGCCTTGAACGCCAATTAAAATTGAGGCCGCTATACCCCAAAAAAACAGTTTACTCTTATCGATACTATTCTTGCTTAACAGTTTTTTTGCTATAAAAATATTACTCACAACATCAAATACTGATAATATAATTGCTTCAAACATCGTCATATCGTAACCCTCCAAATCTCTTCCTTAAACTTCCGACCAATTGGGATCAATTTATCATCTTGTTGAACATTTAGATAATTATTGATTCGATCAATTTTTTTGATATAGTTGGAATTTACAATATAGCTTTTATGGCATTGCTTAAAATCATTAGATAATTGTTTTAATAACTTAGCTAAAGAATAATAGGAAAATGTAGCTTCTTCATAAATTGTTTTTATAAAAAGCTTACGGTTTTTATGTTCTATATATATAATTTCGGCTTGATTTAATATGTAGGTAAACTCTTTTTCTCTAAACTTAATAATTTTTAAAGCCTCTTGGACTTTTAAGCCATGTTGGATTTCTTGAAAGACCTTCTTAATTTCGATGTCAGTGAAGGGTTTGTTAATAAAGCTATAGCAGTGGACTTTTCTATAGGCTTCAAGCTCCTTGCTATAAACACCCGTAATGAATACTATTGGTGTTAACTTATACGCATCAACTTCTCTAATTTGTTTGGCTAAATCATAGCCCGTATAATCTAGCAACTGTATATCCAAAAAGAATATATCTACTTTTTCTGAATTTGCAATTGCCAGCGCTTCTTCTGCATAACCCGTCGAATATATTGTTAAACTGCAATCTATGCTCTTTACGATCTCTATTAATCCGTCTCGAATATTGACTTCATCTTCAACAATCAATATAGTACCCATTTATGTCACCTCTATTATTATGCTTGTCTTTAATAATTAAATTATATCAAATTTTTTTACATTAATCAATTAATTAGTTTATTTTTTAACTATTATTGAACATTAGGTAGTTATTAAACTAAATTTTCTAACGTTGATACACCAATTAAACGGTACGTTATATTAAGTACCCTAAATTTTATCCTTCTATTACTATTTAGGCGCTACATTCCGTAATTATTTGTGTTCAAATACTAAATACAGGATATATTAGGTATATTTCAAGGACTATTCCATTATTTTTTTGGTTCATGTATAATGGAAATATAATCTTTCGAAAGAGGTTTTCTATGAATGAATTAGACGTAAAAATATTAACTTTACTACAAAAAAATTCGCGTATTTCTATTTCTGAAATAAGCGCCTTGGTTAACCTGTCGATTTCTGCAACCAGTGATCGTTTAAAAAAACTTGAGAGTTCGGGCATTATTTCTCAATACACTGCAATCTTAAATCCTGAGGTTTTCAATAAAACATTGATGGCCATCATGTTTGTTAATTTAGAGCATCCAAACTTTACTGACAAGTTCTTAGCTTTTATCCAAGATCAAGAAGAAATATTAGAATGCCACTATTTAGCTGGTAATTTTGACTACGCCCTAAAAATTGTCACTAAAAATACAGCAACTTTAGAAACTATTTTAAATAGAATCAAAAGTGTAACGGGTATTCAAAAAACTGAAACCAACGTAGTTTTATCCACAGTAAAAAACCAGTATTCCATTTTACCCACAAATTAATCATTTTCGGAGGTCTTTATATGATCATTGGTGTTCCTAAGGAAATTAAAAATAATGAAAATAGAGTTGCACTTACCCCTGGTGGGGTAAAAACGCTTATAAGTCAAGGCCATACGGTTTATATTGAAAAAAACGCTGGCCTTGGAAGCTCTTTTGAAAATACGGATTATGAATTAGCAGGTGCTACACTATTAGAAGATACGCAACACCTGTTTGATATTTCAGAATTAATTATTAAAGTTAAAGAACCTTTGGAAAGTGAATATGAACTTTTCCACGAAGGTCAAAGTCTGTTTACATATTTGCATTTAGCTGCTGACTTAGCCTTAACAGAAGCACTAATGCGCAAGAAAATCACTGGCATTGCATACGAAACCGTTGAACTTCCAAATTCAAGGCTACCTCTTTTAATGCCAATGAGTGAAGTTGCAGGTCGTATGTCAGTTCAAATCGGTGCTACCTTACTTCAAAAATACAACGGTGGAGCTGGTGTATTACTCGGTGGTGTGCCTGGTGTGAAACCTGCTAAGGTTTTAATCATTGGAGGTGGCGTCGTTGGAACAAATGCCGCTAAAATGGCTGTGGGCTTAGGTGCTCATGTAACGATTATGGATGTGAATAGTGAAAGAATGGCTTATTTAGACGATATTTTCGGTGGACGTGTGACAACGCTCAAGTACAATTACTACAATGTTGAAGAAGCTGTCAAAGAAACGGATTTACTAATTGGTGCAGTACTCGTTACTGGTGAAAAAGCGCCAAAAACTGTTACAACTGAAATGGTTCAAACCATGAAAAAAGGTGCCGTAATTGTTGATGTTGCTATTGACCAAGGAGGCTCTATTGAAACCATTGATCGAGTCACTACCCATGATCATCCAAGTTATGAAAAATATGGTGTTATTCATTACTCCGTAGCAAATATGCCTGGGGCAGTACCAAGGACTTCTACCTTTGCTTTAGAAGCAGCTACACTTCCTTATATTCTTGAGCTTGCCAATCTTGGTGTCATAGGTGCGCTACAACATAATCCATGTTTGGCAAAAGGATTAAACACCTTCAATGGCCATATTACTTGCAAAGGTGTTGCAGATAGCTTAAACCTACCCTATTCGCCTATACATACGTTTTTCGCTTAAATTAAGAAAGGGTTATCCTGAAATGTACTACGCTCTTCATGATAGACAGTTTTTTCATTTAAACTGTGTACCACAATGGGCGTATATACATACACCAGGACAACCCTTTTATATATTTTATTCTTTTACCCAATCAATGTAGTCGCTATATCCTTCTTTCTCCATTTCCTTTAAAGGAATAAATCGAAGAGAGGCACTATTAATACAGTAACGTTTTCCACCCATCTCTTTGGGTCCGTCCTCAAAAATATGTCCTAAATGACTGTCTCCAGTCTTACTTCTTACTTCAGTTCTATTCATATTAAAGCGTATGTCATCTATATAATGAATCGCTTCTGGAATAATAGGTTTTGAAAAGCTAGGCCATCCACAGCCGGAATCAAACTTATCCATTGATGAAAAAAGTGGCTCTCCAGTAGTAATATCAACATAAATACCTTTATCAAATACATCATAATACTCATTTGAAAAAGGTTTTTCCGTAGCATTATTCTGTGTGACATCATATTGAACAGCTGAAAGCTGGCTTTTTAGTTGCTCTTCAGAGGGTTTAATATAACGGTCACGCTTAACACTTCTTGATAATTCTGGTTGTTCGTTAAGATGGGCAAAATTAATATGACAATAACCGTTTGGATTTTTCTCCAAATAATTTTGGTGATAATCTTCAGCCAAAAAATATTGTGCAAGAGGTTCAACCTCTGTAACTATTTTCTTAGCATATTTTTCTTGTTCCAGCGCAATAACTTTACTGATTATTGCTCTGTCTTCTTCATCTTTATAGTAAATTGCCGTCCGATATTGTATTCCAATATCATTGCCTTGCCTGTTACTCATAGTTGGTTCAATTACTTTAAAATAATATCCTAACAGCGCTTCAAGGCTAACTCGTTGTGGATCATATTTAACGTGAACAGCTTCTGAGTGGCCTGTTTTATGAGAGCAAACTTCTTCATAGGTTGGGTTATCTGTGTTGCCATTTGCATAACCAGAGGTCACATCAGCTACACCATATATCCTCGCCATATAAGCCTCTACTCCCCAGAAGCAGCCTCCTGCCAACCAGATTTCTTTTAACCTTGACAGGTCATAATTAACCTTCGTATTCGGATTACTTGGGATCTTTGATCCTTCTACACTCATATCATCTACCTCCTTTTTATAGCATTAAAAGGATATGCCCCCTCCGCATTGGCTACGAGCTCGTAATCTTATCTAGTAGTAAAACTACTATAAACCAAAATACAAGCTTTGATTGCCCATCAGTTGGGGACTTCCTGCGTTTGCTTAAAATCATTTGAATCAATTACTTTCCATTAATATAATCAAGCACTTTTTCTACGTGTCCATCAACCTTTACATTAGGAAATACTTTCTCAATAATTCCCTCTTCATTAATCACAAACGTAGACCTAACAATTCCCATATACTCTTTCCCATAATTTTTTTTGATTTTCCAAACGCCAAATTGCTCACATACCTTACCCTCTTCATCACACAAAAGTACAAAGGGCAACTCATATTTTGCGGCAAAATTTGAATGGGATTTAACGTTATCCTTGCTTATTCCAATGACAATAGTATTTGATGATTGAAAGTCACCATAAGAATCTCTAAAACCACAGGCTTGACTAGTACATCCTGGCGTATTATCCTTGGGATAAAAATATATTATAACCTTTTTACCCAAAAAATCTTTAAGAGAAACTGTGCTGCCTTGACCGTTTATGAGGGTAAAATCAGGTGCCTTTGTTCCAACTGTTAATAATTCTGGCATTTTAATCATCCTTTCAAACTTTATTTATTACTATATTATACCATAAAAAAGATAGCGTATAGTACTTAGAACCATCCTATCAGATAATAAATTAAACCCTTATACGAACTTATCAATCGACTACACACATAAAATACCCTTTCTACTTATTATTAGAAAGGATATTTTAAATTATTACAAAATATGAATACAAAAGTAAGCTTTCAGCCTTTGATATTATTTTAGGAAAGCCCACTTTCCCTCCTCTATTTCTGTATTTATGAATTCTTAATACAGATCAAGGGGAAACTGTATGATTCTTCCCTCACGAGATGATTTATATATGCCGATGATTAATTCCAACGATTTTTTTCCTTCGCGTCCATCCGTACTGGGTTCTGCATTTCCCTTAAGTACTTCCAATATATTTTCATAATAGCCTGTATGGCCAAAGCCATAAACATTTGGAGGTTCATAATTCGATGAAGCTACAAGCTTGTCATCTTCATCCACGTCTTCAAATTCCCATTTTTCAATATTGTTTATTGCTACTCCCCCAACCTTTGCGGTTCCCTTTTCTCCAATAATTGTAATACTGCCCTCATAGTTTTTTGGATAAGTGAGCATCGTAACATTTATATTTCCAATTGCACCATTTCTAAATCGAATCACAGCAGAACCTGTATCCTCGGTTTCAATTTTTCTGCCAAGCGTTCCTGTAATTGCCGTTACACTTTCTACAGGACCACCCAGCCATTCAATGGAATCAATGTAGTGACTTGCCTGATTGCTGAAAGCCCCTCCGTCATATTCCCATGTTCCCCGCCATTTAGCTTCATCATAATAGCTTTGTGTCCGCGACCATAGTACATTGGATAAAATCATATAGATTCTCCCAAAACGCCCCTTGTCCACTGCTTTTTTTAATAATTGCATCGTACTGTTCAGTCTGTTCTGTTTGACTACAAAAAGCTTCACCTTTGCTTCATCACATATCTTAATCAGTTCATCTGCCAATTTCAAATTCGTAGCCATCGGTTTTTCAGACAGGACGTTTATATGCTTTTTGGCTGCCTTGACTCCATGAACCGGATGCAACCCACTCGGTGTACATATAGACAGTAGATCCATCTTTTCATGATTAAGCATTTCATCTAAGTCTGTATATATTCTGGGTTTTACTATTTCTTGTTCAACATTTTTATTGACTAAAAGATCTACATATTCAGAAGCTTTAGCATTAGCTCTTTCTTCTATGATGTCACACACACAAATTAATTCAACTTCTTTATATAAGTTTGCTATTGCTTCGATATGTTTGTACGATATTCTTCCACACCCTATCAAGCCGGATTTTATTTTATCCACTGATGTAACGCTCCTTTATTAGGTTTTAAGCCTGCTTATATATAATCCGCTACTATTTTTCCATTTTCAAGCCTATTTCCTATATGATACTTTACACTATGCAGGTTGTAATAAAGGGGTTACAATACGAGAAATTTGCAAAACAAGTTCCGCACTCACTTGTCAGCATAAGAGGTAATTTAAAATTAATTTACTGTATCATTGGTATCTCTTTTTTTGTTGCATCACATAAGAAGATAACAGCATTTTCTTTTATTTTAAATGGTATTATTTCGATGATATCTAATAAATTTTCATATCGTTCTTTAATACTTTCCAAGCTATAAGTCCTGACATGAGAAGTTTCATTAAAATTGGGAACTGAAAAAATCACCCTTACCCCTTCAGGTAAATAAGATAATACTTTTAGATCCTCCTCAATATGTTCCAGTACTTCTAATAAGATTGCTGTATTATATTCCTTTATCGTATAGTTTCTTTTATTATATAAATTACCTACATAAAAGTAATCCTTTCCTGTTCTCTCTTTGACCATTCTAATTGCATTTTGCGAAAAATCTACTCCAAAAGCATATTTTAATCCGTGATTAATTACTAATTCGGCAAACTGACCTGGTCCACACCCAAATTCGGCTATAATACTGTTTTCATCCATCATCTGGATTGCCCTTTTCCAAATCGGGAAGTATAGCATTTCCTCAGCCTTTTTCAAATACGCTTTGTTCGTTTGATAAACATTATCGTAATAAAAATTATCCTTTTCTTGATTGCTCATTTTAATCACTCCTTTTATAAATACAGAATACAATTTGATTCTCCGGTTAACTTCTTTCTCTAATTAACTTGCTTATTTTTCAACATGGCGCTTTTTATAGTTGTAATATATTCTAATACAATTTTTTCTGTGCTTGTTAGTCCAAAAAATAATGGATCTATTATTTGTTTACATAATTCATATCCGCACCAGATTCTGGACTATCACATATAATATTCATATAGCATTTTTTTCATACTTGCAACTCAAATGCTATAAATTAATGAGCATAAGGGGGTGAACAAATGTCATTTAACGAACTAATTGTTAATGGTAGTTTTGAGACCGGAACTCTTCCGCCGTGGTTTCCACTCAATGCAACGATAACTAGTCAATTTAGCCATTCTGGATTTCTCTCTGTACAGTTAGCAGGTGGAGTAGTAAGTTCGCTTATTCTTCAAACGTTTCCTATAATTCCAGGAGAAAGATTAGAATTACTTACTTCCCTTTCTAAAGTGGGACTAGCACCAAGTCCGCAGGTATCAATCATACTGTCATTTTATGATGCAGCTTTTAACTTTCTTGGAAATGGACTTAATTTATCCGTTCCAGCCAATCGTCTTCCGGATGTTTCTGAAAATGATTGGATAGAAGTTTATCGAATTACCGAGCCATCACCTGCCGGATCGACACAAGCTATTTTATTAATCACTAAAATAGCCCAAGCTGGCACTGCTGATGTAATAGTCGATGATGTATCTATAATTTCAGTAGAAGGCACACCTGGAGCGACTGGTGCGACTGGCGCAACTGGAGCGACTGGCGCGACTGGAGCAACTGGAGCGACTGGTGCGACTGGAGCGACCGGAGCGACTGGCGCAACCGGAGCGACCGGCGCGACTGGAGCGACCGGCGCGACTGGAGCGACCGGCGCAACTGGGGCTACTGGGGCTACTGGAGCAACTGGTGCGACTGGTGCGACTGGTGCAACCGGAGCTACTGGCGCAACCGGAGCGACTGGAGCTACTGGAGCTACTGGAGCTACTGGAGCTACTGGAGCTACTGGAGCAACTGGCGCAACCGGAGCAACTGGAGCTACTGGCGCAACTGGGGCAACTGGAGCTACTGGTGCGACTGGAGCTACTGGAGCTACTGGTGCAACTGGTGCGACTGGTGCAACTGGCGCAACCGGAGCTACTGGCGCGACTGGTGCAACTGGCGCAACCGGAGCAACTGGCGCGACTGGAGCAACTGGCGCGACTGGAGCAACTGG
>PGZO01000049.1 GCA_002841375.1 Firmicutes bacterium HGW-Firmicutes-7
TACGGGAGTGACCATAGCCTTATGGGATAATACAGCACCAACAGTAAGCAGTATCAATCGTCAGACACCAGTAGGAGCAAGCACGAATGCAACAAGTGTTATCTACAGAGTGACATTTAGCGAAGCAGTAAGTGGAGTGGATACCACCGACTTTACATTAACAACAACAGGAACGGTTTCAGGCAACATCGCATCGGTATCAGCAGCAAGTGGAACGACAATGGATGTAACGGTCAACAGTATATCGGGAGTGGGAACACTCGGATTAGATCTAAATGCAGCAGCAACAGGAATAGCCGATATAGAAGGAACAGCCATTGCAGCAGGCTATACGAGCGGAGAAGTCTATACCGTGGATACAACTGCACCTATATCAAGTGGCAGTTCATCTACTAGAAGTACTACTACACAACCAAGCCAAGGAACAGTAGTTGTAATTGTTAATGGCAACGCAGAAGATGCTGGAAAAGAAACAAAGACAACTGAAGATGGAAAATCAACAGTAACTGTTGAAGTCAACAATACAGTCATTAAAAGTAAAATCGATGAAGCTATTAAGAATAATACAACTGGAGCAGGGAACGTCATACAAGTTCCGGTATCTGACACAAAGTCAGAAGTAGTTAAAGTTGAACTCACCGGTGATATTGTCAAGAAACTAGAAGAAAATAACTTTGATGTTTCTATTAAAAAGCATAATATAGAATATATCATTCCGGCAGAAGAATTCACCATTAGCAATATAGCAGACAATTTTGGCGTTAAAGAAACTGAGTTAATAGACATTAAGGTTGAAGTGAAAATCATAAAATTGGATGCTAGTGTGATTGAGAAGTACAACGAAGTTGCAAATGCCAATGGTGCTGAGTTGGTATTCCCACCAGTATCTTTTGAAGTAGTTGCTAAAACGACTAAGAAAGATGGGTCAAGCGAAGAAGTAGGAATCAATAAGTTTAATAACTACGTAGAAAGAGTTATGGAGATACCGGAAGGCATAGATCCAAGTCAGATAACAACAGGTATTGTATTCAGTTTAGATGGAACTTACAGTCATGTACCAACAGAGGTCTTCCAAAAGGATGGTAAGTGGTATGCGAAATTGAATTCACTTACAAACTCAAACTACTCTGTTATCTGGAATCCTATTACAGTGAGATCTGTTGAGAATCACTGGGCGAAGGATGCAGTCAATGATATGGCAGCAAGACTTGTAATTTTTGATTCTGAAAAATTCGAGCCGAACAAAGCCATAACAAGAGCAGACTTTGCAGAGTATATTGTTAGAGCTTTGGGACTTTACAGAGAAGGATCTAAGCATGAGAATAACTTCAAAGATGTAAGCAGTGCAGGAGAAAGAACACTTGCGATTCTCATAGCTAATGAATATGGCATTATCAATGGTTATACGGATGAAACCTTCAGACCAGACCAACAGATTACTAGGGAAGAAGCTATGGCCATGTATCAAAGAGCTATGAAGATTACAAAGCTAACTGGTAGTGACACAACAAGATATCAAAACTATACAGACTATGAGACGGTAAGTAGCTGGGCAAAAACTTATGTAAAAGAAGTGGTATCTGCGCATGTGTTCAATGGAACAGGCACAACAACAATTTCACCAAAAGCAAACCTAACCTATGCAGAAGCAGCACAAGCAATTAAGAACCTGTTGGTGGAATCAAAATTGATTAATAAATAATAATAAAAGCAGAGTGCTCTTGCAATTAGGGCACTCTATTTTTTGGCTCTTTGTTAATACCTGTGGTCATCTTACTGTTTTCACCAAGTTTGATAAACGAAAGCCCCGTTTAGTCTTATTCAATAATATCCAGATCATTAATCTTTGTTTTCTTCCAAACACCTGTTAGTGCAACTATGATAGCAATTACAGCGGCTATAGCATTACTCCAACTGATTCCGTAGTAAATAGATTTAACACCAAGAGTCGTATAAGCACCTAAAAGAACGATTAATGGAATTCTAATAAGCCACAATCTTCCAGCATCAAGAAACATTGAATGAAGTGTATGTCCTGAGCCATTAAGTAATCCTAATGTACAGTTGAAAAATGCAATGGTCCATGTTGTTGATGCAAGTGTTTTTAAATAAATTGAGCCATAGTTGATGACTTCTTCTGTACTGGAAAATATGCGTACTAAATCCTTTGAGAAGATCCAAAGCAAGGAGCACGTGATAAATAGAAAAGTCAAAGACAGAAGAAGTGAAATTTTATAAGCTTTGAAAACCCTATGTGGGTTGCCAGCACCTAAGTTTTGGCCTGTTACGGTTGTGAGTGCTGCACCAATGCCGACTGCCGGCATAAAGGCTAGGGAGTTCAGACGATTACCAATCCCTAATGCAGCAACGGCATAGTCACCGTATTTCGCCACAAAACTAAAAAGAATAATAAAACCTAATGCCACTCCGCTGTTCCCCATGGATGATGGGATACCAATCCTAATTAAATCCTTCATTTTGGCTAAGTTTACCTTAAGATTAAAGGGATAAATTTTAATAAAGTTCAAACCACCTGACAAACGATAAATACCATAAAAAGAAAATGGAATGGTAGATAATACTGTAGCGATTGCTGCACCGGCGATGCCCATATGAAAAACAAAAATAAAGATCGGATCCAAAATCATATTTAAAATAGAACTTGAAGCATTCAGCAAAGTAGGCGTCAACGCATCGCCTTGTGCTTGATTGATGGATAAGAAGATATTCATCATGAATAGAAAAGGTACTTGAATAAATAAAATCCTCAAATATTTCACACTTGCGTCAAATAAGTTGCCTCTGGCACCCATCATAGAAATAATGGTAGGAGTAAATAAAATACCGACAATACAGGCGATAATTCCAGTTAATAACGCGAACATGTATAATTGCTGTGCGGTTTCGTTAGCTTCTTTCATTTTATTAGCACCTATGTATTGGGAGATGATTGAGGCGCCACCTACAGCAATTCCTGTCGAAAAAGAAATGGTTAGAAAGGTTACAGGCCAAACGAAATTAATAGCGGCTACTTCTGTGTCTCCTATGCGAGACACCCAAAAAGCATCTCCCAAAGTATATAAAGATTGTATTAAGTTGTTTAGCATGATGGGCAGTGCAAGCATTAGAAGTACTCTAAATAAACTACCTTCAAGGATTAGTGTCCTGTTTTTATTTATCATTGATCCTCCTTATGTCGATAACAAATTGTTTTCCATTCTAGCATATAAATACTTGTTAATCTACAGTTTTGTATGAAATTTCTAAGATTAAATCAAAGCGTAGGAAAAATTTTTCAGTATAAGCACAAGCTTTTCCTAAAAGACTTCTTGGTAGTGCACTTCCATTTTGCCCAATTTGTTAGTACTGGTTTATACATATATACGAGGCTCTAGCAAATGCTAGGTTGCTTCGTAGTACAGAAGCAGAAACTGCCCGCAGTTGCTAGCAATATGGAACATCCTTAATTATGGGAGCATCTTTAGAAGCGTGATTGGCGTTAGCAGGACTATTTCACCACTAAGCTATCGATCAAATATGATTCTATGGAAAATTTAAGGCTCATATGTTATGGTAATGATAAAAAGAATCAAAAGTTCACAGGTCTGAAATTATTATATTCACAGCAGACAATTTAATGAAATGAAAGGAAAGGTTTTGAATTTTGATTATATCAGATAAGAATTATACGAGTAGTATTGAAAAAGTGAGACAAATGGAATTTAGTAGAAGCATTATTGAAGGCGTGGAAATCAAGAGGTGTAGAAACGCCTCCCATGAATATAAGTCTCATGTCCACAATGAACTTTCATTAGGTTATATCATAGAAGGGTCCACCGATTTAACATTGAACGATAAGACTATCTTTTATGGAATAGGTGATGGTGTCATTATTCCACCATTGATGACTCACAGATGTGCGCCTAAAAATATCAATCACTGGGCATACGTTATGTTATTTGTTGATCCCAGTTACTATGGAGATTTAGTAAGTTTTAATCAAGCAAAAAAGTTAACAGGTAATCAGGTCCAGAAATTAATAGGCTTTATTGAACAACTACTAACCGAAAATATACCAGATACATTGGAAAATATACTTATTGAATTATTGATAGAGTTTGGAGAAAAAGATATTCCAGAAACTACTGTTACAAATACAATAGATATTGTCAAAACGATCCGTGAATATATATTAAATCATGTGAATGAGGTTATAACATTGGATAAGCTTCAGCAAATAACCGGGCTAAATAAGTTTACAATAATAAGGAATTTTAAAAAATTATATGTTACTACACCTGCTGCATATCATTTACAATATCGAGTAGCTGAAGCAAAAAGGTTATTAAGTAAAGGTGTAGACGTGTTTGATGTTTGTGAGGAATTGAGATTTTATGACCAAGCCCATTTGATTCGAGAATTTAAAAAAATGTATGGTATTACACCAGGAACATATATAGAACAATTAAGAGGATCTTGTTAATTTTAAATAGTGCCAATTTTATACAATACAACTCCTTATGATTTAGCTAATCTAGACTTAGCAAAAATAAGGAGACTTACTATGAATAGAATTAAATTAATACTTGTTATGTTTATTTGGGGTAGCTTGGGTGTATTTACAAGATCCATTTCATTGTCCGCTTTAAGCTTAGCTTTTTTTCGGGCATTGATTGCGCTACCGGTCCTTTTTGTTGTAATGAAAATGAAAAAAGCAGATAAGGTGAAATTGTCGCTTTTAAAACCTTATATTATTTCAGGTGTATTACTAGGTTTTGGTTGGTTAACTTTGTTCTATGGGTTTAAACATACTAGTATTTCATCCGCTGTTATTATCTACAATATGTGTCCGGTCTATGTAATGATAGCGGCACCACTGATATTAAAAGAGACCATTTCAAAGGTTCAAGTTGGAGTGATTTTCAGCTCGTTTATAGGTCTCCTATTGGTTGTTGGTCATAATTTATTAGAAGGATACGGATACATGGGGATGGTACTTAGTGCTATTTCTGGGATGCTTTATGCAATAATTGTTCTTATTAACCGCAGCATTAAATTCAGGGTGGACAATCAAACTGCCACATTTGTACAAATATTTACAGCGATGATTGTTTTACTGCCATTTGTATTGATTGATGGAAATATTTTTAAAGTTGTAAACTTGAATGCTATGGCGATTATTTATACCATTCTATTGGGTATATTACATACAAGTGTGGCCTATACCATATTTTTTTCTCTTTATGCACATATGGAATCTGTTGAAATAGTGTCCTACAGTTACTTGGAGCCTTTATTTGGGATTTTATTCAGTGTAATCCTTGCTGGAGAGAAGATAACAATCCTTCAAATTATTGGTGGGGTTTTCATATTAGGTTCAACATATATTGGTGAAATGCTTAAGGATAGGAGAATGATATCAAAAGAAAAAGATCCTACTCAAATGGTAACAATTGATGCTTACAGAAGCAGTGAAAAGTAACATAAGGAACAAGGTGATATCGGTAACTGAGCAGATATATTGATAGTATTATTTTGATGATAAAATGAGTAATATATCTCAAGGGGATAGTTAGAGTATTGAACCAGCTTAAAACCCATATTAGGACAAAACTGTTCTAGGTAACCGACACACAGAGATATTTTATAACCATTGGTTAATAAAATTGACTAAAAGGTGAGGACGATTCACTTGAGATTAATAAAGATCTTTGCTATTCTATAGTAGCAAAGGCCTTTAGCAATTTTGAGCGATTGGAGATATTAATAATGAAAATAAATGAAGTCATCCGAAAATACAGAAAGGAAGCCAACTTTACACAAGAGCAGATTGCCAACTATCTGGGTGTGACAGCACCGGCAGTGAACAAGTGGGAAAACGATATTTCATGCCCAGACATTACTAGAATTCTTAAGGGATATGATCAGAAGAGGTCTAGAGAGGGACACTGAGATTGACTTTCTAAGAGCAGAACCTCGGTTTAAGATGATCATAAAATTGTTGGATTCGCCTTTGACTGAAGAAATAGCAGTAAAATAAGTGCTTAACATATCTACCATTTATTATATATGAATAAAAACTCCTAGCGATTTCTAGGAGTTTTATTGTTATTAAAGTCATCATTTTAAATAGGGTATTATTTTAATTGATTATTATTATACTCTTCCGCGAGTTTTTCCTCTTGTTGTTTAATCATTTTACGTACCATTTCTCCTCCCAAGCGGCCGGCGAAGGGGAGTGCCCCGATGTCTTTTGAATTAACTTGCCCCATATTAGGTGTTGTCGATTCTGTTGAATATAGATCATTTTGATTATTATTTGCATTTAGATTGTGATCCAATAAACTATTTTTAGGTATATTTGGGTATTCATTCATAATGTATTTCTCCTCTATAAGTCAAAGGTTATTATCAACAGTGATAATGTTAATAAAAAATTTTAACGGTATTTATTATCATACCCATTAACTTAAATTATGAATTATGAGAAATTTGGTACAAATATTTTTTCATATAAACCTATATATTAGGTGGTTTAAAGACATCTGTAGCGGTTTCTATTGAAAAGAAAAAATGTTGACAGAACTTTAACAAGGGTGTAAGATAATAGAATACATTGAGAGCAATTGAATTGAGTGCAATGAAAAAAGATATCAAATCTATAATATTTAAGAAAGAAGGGCTAAAGATGAATATATACGACTTAGAAGTTAAAGATGTTAATGGGAATATGGTATCAATGAAGGAATACAAAGGAAAAGTGCTATTGGTAGTCAATACAGCAACGGGTTGTGGATTTACACCACAATATGAAGGATTACAAAAATTATATGAGCAGTATAAGGATCATGGTTTTGAAGTTTTGGATTTCCCATGTAATCAATTTGGTAATCAGGCACCTGGAAGTAATGAAGAAATTCATCAATTTTGTCAATTAAAATACAATACGAGCTTTCCGATGTTCACAAAAGTGGATGTAAATGGTAAAAATCAAGCGCCATTATTTGCATATTTGAAGCAACAGAAAAAATCTTTATTAGGGGCAAAAATAAAGTGGAATTTTACGAAATTTTTAATTGATCAAGAAGGAAATGTTGTCGGAAGATTTGAACCAACAACGCAACCAAATAAGATTAGTAATAAAATAGCAGCGCTTCTATCATAATTCTCGACAGATGTTGATCATTGAAGTTAACGAAGGAAGGGGCTGTTGCACAACGCAAGTTGTGTAGCAGTTCCTTTTTTTGACTTACAGTCAATTTTTCGGGTATAGGTTACATCACACTGTCAG
>PGZO01000029.1 GCA_002841375.1 Firmicutes bacterium HGW-Firmicutes-7
ACAAACGATATAAGTTTATTTTTGGTCATCTGCTTTATTTTTAGTAAAAAAAGGAAGCATCGCTCGCTACTAAAAGTAGTTTTGCGACACCCCCTTTTTTAAACCTTATATTGTCCTAACTTGTAGCATGTAATTTCAATTAGCTCATTCATTCTTGCATTTGCTTCTTCATATTCAAATATTAAATTTTTATCCTCCAAGCATCTACTAATTTTATTAAATAATGCTATGCATTTCTGTGATAGTAGATTATATTCATTATTCTCCCCAAGTTCATTTGCGCATATCTTGTTTATGTACTCAATTAATTCTCCCTCAAAAGCTTTACCTTTACTCTCCATTCTATTCTCCTTCCGACTACACCCTAAAACGTTCGCTTGTTGCTGGTCCAAAATTACAAACGTATGTTTTTATAAATTAATTTATTTTATTTTTCCTCCTCGTTTTCTCTTTTTTTAATAAAATATTAACATTTATTTATTTGTCGTATTATATCATATAAACCGTCTATTATGGTAGACATCATTCGATTTTAAGTAATTTGTTTTCAATATTTTCAACTGAAACTTGAAAAGCTTTTGCAATTTTAACATAATTAGTAAGTGTTGGTTCAGAGAATCCATTTTCATAATTGTTAAGTGAACTTCGGCTTACGCCCGAATAATACTCAAGGTCTCTTAATGACCAGTTCAGTTTCAGCCTCATGGTTCTTATGTCAAGGTACACTTTCACTAAGTGATCACTCCTATTGTCTCACTCTCCATAATCCTTAAACGAATATACATATGTCGTATACTAGCAAATACTGCCTGTTATAAATAGGAATGGTATATTTATAGAGGGTGATTATTTGCGCATTAAATCCACTACTACCATTTCTGAAATCCTAGAATATATGAAAATAATAGCTATAAAAGAAAGCATTAATATTAATGATCTTATTGAGGATCAAAACGAAATATATGATATACCAATAACTCTTTAGGCATTTAGAATTAATCCCGATTAATAATGTCGTATAATTTATGTCTATAGTATATCTTAAAATGTTTATGTACACTAGGCCTTATTATTTCTTTATGTATTGTTATTAGAAAGAAATTGTTCTACTGTTTGTCCATCTTTTGTTAACTCTATTTTTATATATTTAACTGCAGACTCTATCCATTCTGTTATTTTGCGCTGAGGAACAAATATTCTAATAATTAAAGGAAGCTTTTCATATATTACGGTCATAACTTCAATGAATTTCAATTTGCCAGCACCTGATCCCCAATTGATTTCAGCTTGGATTACTAAGCCTAAGATAATGTTTTTTACCATCCTTTTTTGCCCGAAGTACCATAATAAGCCAAGCGTGCAAATAAAGATAATTGATACTATGATATTTAATGTTAATCTATCCATTTATGTTCCCAATCCTTTCTTTTTCAATAGTTGATAGAATCTGTACAAGTAACACATTGTTCTAATTTCTTCTTCCGAATCAACTTTACCATCATTAATTCCATTGGCTACAGACCAATCCCACGCTTCTTTCCCCCATTTAGGGACCTCAATAACTTTAACTTTTGTTTCCGCCACATTTAACATCTCCATTGTTGGATTAGATGTTGTGATCACCTCCGGTTTAATCTCTCTTAAAAACGGCTCTGGATTAATGGATCCTATTGTTTTACTATCTGCTGTTATTTCAAACGACACTGTATTGCCCTCAATAAGTCTGAAATGCAAATGTGCAGCTGTTGATGTTCCTGTATTACCCATTTTGCCTACTACTTGACCAGCCTTAACAGTTTGTCCTACTTTAAGGGTTAGTCCTTGCATGTGCCCGTAAAGTGTGCAAAATCCGTCATGTTGAATTGCTATGTAATAACCATAACCTTTCGTTACTCCACCACCATTGATTTTACTAATAATTACGATACCGTCAGCTACTGCATAGAGGTTATCACCTTCAACACCAGGCTTAATTCCTCCGATGTCTACCCCATCGTGAAAAGCTCCCCAACGTGGTCCAAATGGGCTTGTAATCCTTTTTGAATCTGTTGGCCATCTATTTAATTTAATCATATTTAACACCTCAAATCTTTATCATTTTTTAATGAAGATATACTAATGGAGTAAGGTTTTAAGTAATTCCTAGTATATAAAAGATAAATAAAGTCACTAAAGCAAAATAAATAGTTACGCCTATAAATATCTTTTTAGAAAGCTCAATCTTCTTGTGTTTCATCTTCAATAGCCTTCTCGTGTGTCATCTTACACTTTAATTTGATTAACCCAATTTCTTCTGAATTCCTATCAATCCTATTGTCAAAATCAAGCAACATAGTTTCTATCTTAAGAAGTCTTTCGTTGGTTTGAAATTGCTGATTATTAATATTGTTTAATGATATGGCAATCTTTGAATAAATCTTAATAATCGCAACGATTGTTATAACTAGGGTACTTAATATCGATAAAATTGCTAATATCAAATTAAAATTTATTGTTACAGTCATAAGCATCTCCTTCCTCATTAAAAGAGAGCTATAAAAGCTCTCTAGTATGGTAATATTTACTTCGCAATATGTTCCTATGCAGTTATTAAGTTTTGTCTGTCTTTTTCAATTAAATAAACCTCTATACCATCCTTTAGATCGGGACGTTTTCCAATAACGTAATCATATGTATAAGCTTCATCAATAATTCTTTGGCCTAAATAATTCGCCATAATTTACATACCTCCTAATTCATCTAGTGCTCGCTTCATAAGTTCCACGTCTGTTTTAAGCTTAGCTAACTGGTCTTGCTCTGGCATAACGTGATTCTCATTAACTATAAACTGTCCGTTAACGTATTTATGCGTCTGCGGTGCTACACCTTGGAGTATCTCGGTAACTTCCACAATATCAAATTCTTCAGCATAAATAACACGATCATCTACTAAAATACCGTCCTCAATAATTTCTGTTGTAGTACAAATATCAATTATTATACCTTCTTCATTTAGTAATAGTTTCATGGTTTACCTCCAATCATAAAATTTTTTAATTTGACTACTTGTACCATTTTGCAATGCTAACCCATGTGCCCTTTTTGAATATTCAATATAGGACGCTTCTAACGTGTCATTTGTTTGTTTATATACTGCTATAGTTCTATTTGTTGCAATTGCCGCTAGTTTTCCCCAATGAGGTGTAGTTAGCAACGAAGTTTCAAGGTCTTTTGTTACAGTAGTGTCTCCAATACTTAAAACAGCTAAAACATTTGAGTTAGAATGAGTAATCAGCACTTTATCTATATCCATTAAAACAGAAGATAAGACAGCACCATTATTAAATGACGTTGCTGCTACAACTAATGTAGTCTGAGGTGTTATAACATTCCCGCTTATAGCCAATAATAACGCTGTAGTATAATAACCATTCTGAGAATTACATACTAATAACAAAACCTTGGTTGCACTAATAGCTACTAAAGAGCAGAATTGTGGTTTAATAGCAGTAACACCAGTAATCGTATAAGCAGTACCTTTTGATATTGTATTAGATACTGTATTGACAGTCAAAACTACCGCTTTTGTCTGATACATCAATAGTAACTTATTAGTATTAAATAAAATAACATCACCAGGTGTAGAAGCCACCGCTTCAATTACGAGTGTGTACCATGCACCCAAGGTTGTTCCTGAAGCAGCCAGTATTAGTGAGGTGGTGTAATTGCTATTTAATCCATCTCTATACACAACTAAAGCTTTATCTGTAGTTACTTTAGTTATTACTAATTCATACATTCGTCCCCCTGTAATTTGTATGGTACTACCTTTTGTTACAGCATTAGTTGTTGTATTAACAGTCAAAACCATGCCCTGTCCACCACCTACAGATGAATCAAATGCTAATATAGCTTTGTTAGTACTAATTAATGTTAATCCCACAGTAGCAATGCCAGCAGCTGTATCACATGTAAGAATACCACCTTTAGTTATAGATGTTTCACTTACAATTAACACTAAGGCATAAAGATAACTACTACTCCCTAGGTATGTTACTAGTACTCTGGTATCATCTATAGTTACTGCATTAACCTGACTAGTCATGGCTATTAAATTTTTCCCAATAACTCTTTCTTCTATTTTTCTTGATACTGGATTAGCCTTATTGTTAATAAATTCTACGAGGTCACCTGCATTGATAGTATTACCTGCTTCAATTTGATATTCAGCTATTAGGGCATTTATTTTTGCCCCTTCTCCTCTAGGGGCTAATACAAAAAAATCATTTGTGGCATCATATATACCTCGATAAAATCCCGGTTCTAAATCACCGCTTCCTAATACCGTTCCATCAGCTCCCCTTAAACTTTTTACGCCTGTTTCAGTGGCATTAATAGTTACTGCTCCAGTATTAGCTGCTGTTTGTTGCCATTCAACGTAATTTCCAGTTATAAGCGTAAAGCCTAGCTTATTGATTGCTATAGCATTTGCTGTGCCTGTGTTTTGAAGGTATTTAATGCTAGACAGTTGTGTGGTAACTGTATCAACACTTGACTGACTTGCAGCTCCTGCAAGTTTCTCTTTTTCTTCAGTTGTATAGTCATTAGTTGAAAGACCTTTACCATCAACTTTTTCTACTCGGTTTCCCATAGCTTGGTCAATAATATCAAGGTTGGCGTTTATTTTTTCTATATTATAATTCTCGTTTGGATCATCTTTTGTTAGACCTATATTAGTAGTTTGTGTAGCCATTATGTTATCACTCCTTCCCTTAGTTGGCTATGCGTGTATGCGCTTAGCTGCTCGTGAGTATAAACACTCAATACCTGATGAGTTCTATAAATATATTCAAAGTCAAAGCTAAGATGTGCCGGTTTAATTTCCTCAATAGTTAGCGTTAAATCTGCCATATTACATGGTATACCCAAGGTCCCTACAAACTTAACAGTGAAGCGGTAATTTGAATTATCTTCTATGACCTCAACTTCTCCGTTACTATAGGCCTTTGCAACATCTACTATCATTTGCTTTGTAACAGTTCCAATGCCTCTTATCTTTGCTTTTATTCGTTCACGCCTAAACGTATTACTCTTTGATACATCAACTTCTAAACCATAAATAGATTCATATCTACTTAATAAGGCTGTTGCAGTTTCAATAAAACATTGATCTATGGTTTCATCAAAGTTGGCAGCAAGAATATTAATGTCAGTACTTAGTATGTTCTGTAGCTCTCCCATTGTAGTATTTTCAGCATAATAGCTAGGCAAAAGCGTCATTAAGTCCATACTACACCTCCTCTGTCAATGTGATAGTTCCAGCTATCGGCATTTCAGTATTCAAAATTGTAACGTTAGCAGTACCACTATTAATTAGCAAATTGGCGTAATCCGCTACACCTGGTGAGGATAGTAACATACTTCCAATCTTTGCACAGCTTACACTATAGGATTCAAATACAGTTTCCTTAAGATATGATGTAAATACGGTTGTAAACTTTGATACCACATCTGCAAATAACATTGTACCATCTAGTATTATATCAGCACTAACAGAGATCTCTTTGCTTGTAGGACTGTCTACTGTGACGGTGGATCCTATTGGCCTTACTATCTCAATATAATCATAAACCGTTGTTTCCAATCCTTCATCTATAGCCATATTGTTATCTACTACCATTACCTTTACAGTACCTGGTCCATCCCACAAAGGAAACACTTTCGCATCTCCTACACCTGGTACTTCAAGCGCCCATTCTTTATAATGATCAGTATTACCTGATGTACTAGGTACCTGTATTTGCAAATTGAACCTCTTTCTTAGATTTTGGTCTGTTTCTTCATCAGAACCGCTAGTAATAATATCTGTTAAAGTGGCGGTAACACCTCCTACATTGTCAATGTTATCAAGTACTCCAGCGTAAGTATTGCCTATATCACCTAATTGCTCACAAGTAGCACTGTATTGATTTTCAGAAAGTAGCGCTGTTATTTCATACGTTGTATCATTTAAACCCCATCTCACACCAATGCTAACAGCTCCGGAAGTAGTAATTTTTCTAACTGCATATGTAGCAGCTTTTCTTGTAATCCCGTAGTCAGCGACCACACGATCTAAATATTCACCGACTGCAGTATCTCCTGAGACTAGATCAATAAAATTGTTCAAATTAAAATAGTTCTGGGTTAGTTGATAAGCACAAGGAGCCAATGCGTCATAGATTACAGATCCCTCTCTTTTGTCAACATCATTTGTAACACGGCTTAACATATCGCTTAATATGTTTTCATAAGTCATATTTTCAAACACTAGATATTCACCTCCTTACTTATGGTTAGTTCTCCATAAATACTTATTACATCAAATTTACAAAGCATTTGGTCACCATTAACAGTAATCTTAAAATTATCAACACTTTCAATTCTGCTGTCCTGGAGCAAACACTCCCTGATTCTTCGTTTTATTTCTATTTTTACATAAATTTGATCTTCACCAATAAGACTTTCAAGTTCAACCCCATAAGAAAAACTATATATTGGATACTCAAATTTTTCTGTATTTAGTACTTTAAATATAGCTTGTTCTAATGCTATCAGATTGTCAGCATAACCTTGAATCTTATTATCTGATAACTTGTATGTCCTAGATGTTTCAAAGTCTTCCATAATCTTTAGATTAACGTCAATTTGGCTGTTTGGTATCACTTAACCACCTCCAGTATATAAAATTGTTGTCCTCCATGATTTCTTAAAAGCCTTACTTTGTTACCAACAATTACAGAGCTTTTGAGGTTTCCGATTACAAGCTCATTAGGGATGGTAAGCTTATCACTAATTTTTATTCCACTGCTTGTAACCGTTCCTAATATGATATCGCACAAGCTTACATTGTTTAGATAGTTGTTTACTATTGTTTTTATCTCGTGTATCATACCATTACCTCCAAACTCATTGTGTGATTAGGTAGAAATTTGTGAGTAACTTCTTTAACAATAAGCCTTTTATTTAGTTCTATATCTGATATCAAGCCATAAAAGCTAGCTCCAGCACAGATACTTGTATCTCCTAGGCACTCTAATCTTAATGTCTCTTGCTCTTTATTATAAAAACTAAGTAACTTTTCAGCCTTTTCATTCGCCTGTGAAGCGTTCGTTTTACTATCCATTACTTCAAAGTACTGTAATGTCCCAAATTTTGAAACAGAATTCACATCGTTTTTAACGTGAAAATTATAGGTATCCTTGATACGTATTTTAACCTGATTATAAAAGCCGTCATCTATGGACTTCTCGTATCCAAAGTCATATGCAAGACTTTCATCTCCAAGAATCAAATTAAGCTGTAGCTCTTCCAAGTATCTAATAGCAATACTTCCAAATTCATCACGCAAGCAGTATTTCTTACCTGTGTCTACCAAAGTATCACTTATAGTAGTATAAATGATATCTAACCACGTTTTATCTTCATGTACTCTTGTTTTAGGTAATACATATTTGGTGTCAGTAATCGAGCCTTTCTTAAGTCGTAATTGATTACACATTCTCGTAGTAAGAGTTGTAATGGAATCATCTTTAACAACTATTGTATCTTTTGCTTTGCAATACCTTAGTTGATCATACGCCGTAACACTAATTTCTTTACCTTTGTTTCTGCTGACTCTAAATACAAAACCATAAAAAATATTAGCATTATTATATTTAAAACTTACAATACTACCATTCTTTATTACTAAATCATCATTTATATATTTGAATTCCAGCTTGCTACATCCATTATTTAACACATCTTTGTAAGATATATCTGTTACGAGCTCGCTTATGTCATATGTCGTTTCATCAACTTTTATTAAAAATTCCATAACATCACTCCTAACTAGGTATTGTTAGCTTTTGTCCAGGGTATATTAGATTTGCATTCTTAATTATGCTTTTATTTGCATTATATATTTTAGAATACTTAGATCCATCACCGTAATACTTTTTTGCAATCGCCCACAAACTATCACCACTTTTAACAACATAGTATCCAGTGTTTTTAGGATTGGTTATGGTGCTAGTAGGTATAACTAGCTTAGTAGCTAATGCTTCATCTCCACTATTGACGGTAACAACATTAAATTGCTTATCGTATTTTTTATATTCTAGGAGCTTAAAAGAAATATATTTATCTCCTTCCTCCCCTGCCTTTTCAGTAATAGTAAGACTTTCTATTAATACCTCAGTGACAATATCATCTTCCACACCATTATGAGCAATAAAACCTACTGAAGTAAGTTCATTTCTCCACTTTTCAAAAAGCGTCAGGTAATAATCTGCTGCTTTAAAATCCCCTGCTGTTTCTACATAAATATGCGCTTTACTTGGAAACTCACATTCAAAGCTATACTGTTTCAGTTCCATGTGAACTGGAACTGCTATTTGACCGCTCTTAAGTACCTCGTACTTTTGTATTGCTTGAGTACTCGTTATCTCTAATTGTTCTGGATTAGTAGGGAGTCTATAAGTTTTATCATCATAGTCAAAAAATACGGCATAATTACTCATTAATCATAAACCCCCTCACCTGACATTGAAATTTCTTCTTGCAATATTTTATTAATTCGTCCTGCTACCTTATCAGCATCTGCCGTTTCGTGTACATCCCCAAATGTTATACTAATATTAGGTGCCAAGGTATTACTTGCTATCTTTGCAACATAATCTCTTTCAGCCACATCTTTAAGATATTGCAAATCCTCGTCTGACATATCAACTTTAACAGCACCATTTATTCCAGTTCCTTGGACTGTTTTTGGCTCGCGCCTAGAGCCATCACCGCTTAAATCTGCTTCACCTGCCCCTGTCATTTTATCAGTTAAAGAGCTAATCCCATCACCAATCTTATTAGCAACATTCTTTCCTGTATCACTGCCTTTGGTATAAGCGACAGAGTAATCCATAAATTCTTTAGTTTTAACAAATTCCTTCAGATCAGCTTCACTCTTGATATTTGCAGATTCAGCTGCAAATTTATTTTTTAATCCGGTAATATTACTTGTAATATCAACCTTGACACCAGGTATTTTATTTAAAAGATCTTCAATGCCTTGAGCCATAGTCTCAATAAATCCTAATACATTAACCATTAGATCGTAAAATAAAGTTTGTACCGAAGCTATGGGATTACTAAATACATTTCCAAAGAAGTTGATAAAAGCAGCAACAGCGTTCCATATATAAACAAAGCCATTATAGAAATGTCCAACAAATGTACCAACAATACCACCAATTACTCCAAAAATCTCTTCCCATGTGCCTCCAAGACTCGTTATAGCAGTAATTACAAGAACAATAATCCCTATTATGAGTGTTAATGGCCACGCAGCTACTAGCCATGCTGCAGCGCTTGCTAAGATTGAAGGTATCATAGCTAAGATTGGAGGTAACATACCCCATAAACTTGTTAATATCCCCGCAAGTAGAACAGTTCCAACAAAAGCTAACATGGGTCCTATGATACTCCATCCATTAATAATACTATCTATTAACCACACTGCTGCTTTTGCTACTATATTAAATCCTATAATTAAGACGTCAATAAACTGTTGAAAGCCATCAGTATTAAATAACTCACTCATTTTATTCTTAACGGGTGCGAAAGCTTTTTGAACTTTACTCCCAATCTCTTCCATTACCTCATCAGGTACCAAACTAGTCACAGCCTTGCCTACTTTACTTAAGATTCCGACTAAGCCACCAATTTGGCCAAGTGCATCCTTAGCACTTGCTCCTGAGGCTTCTAGCTTTTTATTCAACGTATCCGTAGAGCCACTAGCATTTAATATCTTTTCAGATGCTTCATCTGTTTTTTTATTAACCGCATCTATAGTGGTTGTATAACCATCAAATAACAAAACCATTGCTGAGAGAGTTGCCATTTATCGTCTCCCTCCCTTCGCTTTTATTTTTCTTGCTTCTTCTTGTTCTTTTTCACATCTTGTTTGGATACTTGCATATATAAAAGCCTTCTCCCTCTCATTCATTGTAGCTAGCGTAGAAGGGAGAATATGTAGTTTTTGTAGTGCAAAGTGCGCTAAGTTAAATTCAGCGTCACCTTGCTTGATTAGTTTTTTACTTCTTCTATATCCTCGTTAATATCCTGATCTAATCCGCTTAACTCTTGTACAGCTTGTGCTAGTTCTGCATACTCACCAACATACAGCATTTTCTGCAGCAAAGAAGAGTCTCCAAGAACACCATACGCCTTTTGTAATTCAGAACTAGTTAAATCCGGAAATATAACTGCACTAGCAGTCATTGCCTGTACATAATCAGCTCTATTAAAGGTTTCTACCCCTTTTTTATCTTTCTTAGTATATTTCTTGATCAGATAGCAGTTTTCTTCCTGAGTGACTGGTTTGATAACAAATGGAACAGGTTTTCCATCCTCCATAAATCTATTTGAAACAATAACCTCTTTATTTTCTACTAGACATGGATTCAAAAACGCTTTTAATGAACTCATATAGTTCCTCCTTAAATATTTGTTAGATAATTCAAGCTAGAAAAGAGAGCATAATGCCCCCTTATCTGTAATTTTCAGGTAAATTAAAATAACTTAATCCTTCCAAATCATCAAAAGTGAAGTCAGTTTCGATAGTAATTGGATCATCTGATTGATCGTCTAAATTGCAAATTGGTATTGTTTTTAATAATACATTGCTCATTACGACTTCTTGTGTACCAATCGTAGACTGATCATCTAGATTTTTAACTTGCAGTTTAAGACCCCCAAATTTACCGTTCTTAATATAATCAATCGCAAGCTTAAGCATATCAGAATTCATAAAATACATAGTCATACTTCCTGTACCCTCTGCCCCAATAACTTTATGCTGCGTCATTCTATGTCCTAGCATATTTCTTGTTTGTACATTTAGATCTAATTGAGCTTTTAAACTAGATATTTCGAATAACTCTCTATTAGCTCCTTCAATAGTGATAAATGCTGTACCCTCTTTAGAGGATATCGTATCTGCTAATCTTACATAATTGTCCATGCTTTAATCCTCCTTTCTTAGAATAAATTTACAGTAATATACATCTTTTCAACTGAATCTACCGGTTGAATATAACATTCAATAACAACTGCATCTGAATCAATTCCTTTTGTTACTGTTACATCTTCAGGCAGAAAATTTTGTATAGCAGACAATCTCTGTAATTCATTGAAGTATTCAATTAAAGTTGCCCTTAGCAAAGACCTGCCATCGGTATTGTTATTAACTTTACCGATATAGTTTGATTCGAAAATCTCAACGATATCATTATTGATTCCATCAAGTGTACGAATAACCTTATTCTTAGTAAATTGTTTGCCCTTATCAACTGAAATGGTGGTTAAAGAGTTAATATCATATACTGCTGTAACATTTTGTACGGTATCAACTTTAAAGATGAACTTACCTTCAGTAATAGCTGTTTCCATTTCGTTTTTGGTCATTCTTGGCATTACATCAACGGCCCCTACATACTTCTGACCTGTATTAGATTTATTAATGTTTGCACCTGCTGTAACACCAGCCACCCAAGCTGTAACTTGTGCTGCTGTTAGCGTAGTTGCATCTGACAATTCAATGCTCTGTGTAACGTTAATAACGCCTTCATAATCTCCTACATAATCAGCAAGTACTGCCTGTACCTTAACGCCTTCATCCTCTCTCATAGCTTCAATCCATGTTGCGATAGCAAGCTTATTCGCATCATAGGTTACACCTTCATAGGGATACGCCAAAGTGTTAAATATTAATGTTCTAAGAGCTACTAATGAAGTTGTAATTGCTTCTGCATTATGTGCTATACCTAAATTATAAACAAGCACTGTTTTAGCACATTTTAACGCTTCATTGACAAGTAACTTATCAGCAGCTGTAGATCCTGTTGGATAATCATTTTCTGTTGCAGTAATTGTGTAAATATCCCCAACAGCTCCTACACTCATTTCTTGTAAAAGAATTACAATGCCTCTTTCCCCAGGTGTAATGGAAAGCGGAGCATTCGTCTTGATATTAATGTAAGCACCTGGTAAAACCTTATTTTGACTTGTCCATGTTCCTGCCATGTTATTCCTCCGTTCTTGTGGTTATTTGTGGTTGCTGCATCTTAACATAGTTTTGTTCAATCATTTCTGAATAATTGATATCAAAGGTAAAATGCAACACGTTATCTGTGATGGTTACTTTCTTATTTAGGACCCGATAAGAATTAATAAGGTCAAATCCTCTAAACAATGCTAATTGGACCGCTAAGCAATCTGCTCTAATCTCCGTAGTACCCTTATCACTGAAATAGGCAACATCAAAAGAAAGTAAGCTTTTGAACTTAACATTCATTCGTTTGCTATAATCCTGTCCAATAAGTACAATCAAGAAAGATGGCTTATTGAGAGGAATATCCTCTTCATAAATTGTATACTCAGGATAAAGTTCTAATAATTTATCTACTATTGCTTGCCTAACACTACTTATCATACTTCTATTCACCCTCTCTACTTCTTTCTTAAACTCATTTGAAAGTTCTTTTTCAACAACTTTAATTGTATGATTTAACATTGTATATAAGTTTTTAACCTAATATCATATTAACACGACCAAAAACCCAAATCCACGTCATCATTACGTCAAACCCTATAAAGCCTTATTTTATCAGCTTTGTAGCTCCTATTCCAAATAAAAGCACACTCATTTCTTGTATCATGTCAAGCTCATAACGGTCAGCTGTTCGCTCAGAAATATTCAATTTTTCGGATGCTATAATTATTTTATCTCCTCTAGGCAACTTACAACTATTAGGATCTAAATATAATATATTGAGTACCTCAAACTTTTCAGGTGTACCCGCTTGAATCATGCTGTTTTGTATCACACTTATACACGAATCAATATGCCGTACCATTACATAGGTCCGTGATTTAGTCCTTACAATAGATTCGATGATTATATTCTCCTGTAAGGCTTCTACTAGTTCACCTATGCCAAGCATATACACATCATTACAGAGATCATCAAGCGCATTACCACAGTGTTCTTTAAGGTCATTATAATGTTTAAGAAGCACTCTTGTATTCCTAAACACAGTTTTCTTCTCTGTTTTCTCCTCTTGCTGTTTGTATAATTTAACTGCTTCTTGGGCGACCTCTAAAGCAAATTCCCTATTTATCGTATTGGTGTTTTTCTTCTGCACTAATATCACTCTCCTATTTCGTATTTATTAATTCTTGATTTAACACAGTAATTACCTTATCCTGAATTATAATTTATCCTCTAAGTCCATTAAAACGTCCTTATCAACCCCAGCTCGAACCACTAAATGGTGAATTATAACCTTCTAAAACCTTTTTAATCCTCCTCATTATTTTCGTCTAATACCATTTCCATAGCCTTTTTTTCTATCTTATCAAAGTCATAATTACGCTGTTCAAAGTTGATAAACTTGTTGGTACTAGACTTGTCCCTCTTTTCATTTTTTTTAGATTTTGAATTATCAACGTCACCTCTAGTCTTATAATTATTATTTTTCCATGCCAAACAGATAGTTTCTATATATTTCCATGATCTTTTATTGTAGTCATTTGCTTGTTCAATGGCATAACAGACTAAATCTTCACCAATATCATCAACTGCAACCTTTATCTTTTTAATTATTGATGGTGGTATGGTTCCTATGTTCTGCTCATAATACTGAAATGGATTATGTTTAGTAGTAGATAATATATTTAGTTCTTCTTCTAGTTCTTCTTCTAGTTCTTCTTCTAGTTCTTCTTCTAGTTCTTCTTCTGCTACGTTACTCTCCGTTACTGTAACGTTACAAGTAACGTTACTATTTATTAATTTTTGTCTATGCTTTGCAACCCTTATTCTTGTTTGTTCCCTAACCTTTTCTAATGTTTCTATGTTCTGATGCTTTTCCCAATTTGACACATAGTACGTATTATTAATAATTTCAATCATTTCAAATCTTTCAAATACTTCAAGTGCCATCTTTATAGTCATTAATGGTCTGTTAAATATACTACTTAACATTTCATTGTTGTATTGTATCCTATCATTTAGCATTAGTAGGCCACTTCTATTTGTTCTTCCAGCTAAACAAAGTATCTTTAACCAAATTACTAGTAGGGTATCAGATTCAGGCATATTTTCAATTAATCTTATTTTTTCATCGTCAAATATATTAGTTACTATTTTTATCCATTTAACATCTGCCACTTTATCACCTCAGTATTATTTGTGAACTAACCAAACCCTTTTCTGCTGCACCCCCCACTCTTGGGCTTGATCCAAATTAGATATGTAAAGGTCAATACAATTACCCTTAATCCCACCGCCTTTGTCCTGTACAAACCTATATCCAACATCTTCTATGTACACCCATGTATTGAGAGGTAACACGTCCCAATCTGCAGCTATAGTCAAATCTTCTTGAACTGTTGCTCCTGATGCTGTTATTCCAAACGCTGGATCACCAGGATACTTGCCTGTAGATTCAAATCCTGCCGTATAGGCTGTAATCTTGAATTCTCCTATTTCATCAAGTATCCAACTATCACAAGGAGTGCTAGTGTCGACATTACAAAAGCAAGAGTCAGGGCTTTTAAAAATATCACCTTCAATTGAAACGCTTGTATCATTTTCTTTCTTATGTTCGTAAGATTGTCCTCTCGATTTTCCATAAACAAACCCTCCTGCTATAAAAATTAGTAGTGTAGCCATAATTAAAAGAATCGTTAGTGCTTTATCTATTTTTCGTATAGTCATAGAATTCAGTTCGAACACCTTCCTTTCTGCTTATGTACATAGCACATTTATAACCTAATGATGAAATATTCCTTACTAATACTCTGCAATAATTAGTTCCCTTTTTGTTCCAGTCACAATTATTACATGATTTTGGTTCAGAGGTTTTACCTTCCATTTTCACTTCACAATCTTTCTGTATTGTGTCGCCAGTTAACATATTATCAACCCACCCTTTGTGTCTTATTCGACACCTCTTCTCCGTAAAAAATTTCATCAATAGTTAATGGAGACTCGCCTTTTTTTAATAATTCTTTATTAATATAATCTCTAATAATTTCACATTCATCCAGTCCCCAACCTTGCACTCCATTCTCCTTTTTACTGTAATGGCTACGAGAAATACCAATTAGTTTAGAGAAATCGATTTGTGTAACATTAATTTTCTGTCTCAAATATCTAAGCTTTAAATATTTAATTTTTTTAATTTTCATAACATCAGCTCCTTTAATGTGTCTTATCCGATACCGTTATTATATCACCCACCCATTATTTGTCAATCACTAAAGTACATTATTGGAAACTTTTTTATTTACAATATGATATTTTAGTGTATAATTAACATATAATAAGTGACTGTGGAGGCTATTCAAATGAATGTATATGGTGAAAATTTAAAAAAACTTAGAAGAGAAAAAGGATCTAGTCAAGAAGAGATTGCTAGATTTGCAGAAATTAAATCTAAATCTACGATATCTAAGTATGAACGTGGTGATATAATGCCTGCATTAGACGTTGCCAAAAAAATTGCGGATTTCTTTGGCGTATCAGTTGACTCTATGACTATAAGAACTCAAATTATAGAAAACACTATTACAGAACGAAACTCAAAAGAACTTATTGGGCTTCCTAAGGAGTATATTAATGCAATTAAAATAGCTTATAACAATAACATTTCTCCTGAAAAATTAATTGAACTCATTGACTTTACAACTAAACTAAGAAAGTAGGTGTGATCATGAGTATTTATCAGCGTGAAAGTGATAAACGGTGGGTAGTCTGTGTTAAACTACCTTCTGAGGATGGTAAGCGAAAAAGAAAATACGTTTATGCTAATTCTGAAAAAATAGTTAAAAGACATAGCAACTAATCCTGCAAATATGTATCCCTTCCTAAAAGCGTTACTTATAAGCCTGAAATTTATAACGAGGAAAAATTTAATAGTCTTTTAGATACAGTTAGGGGTACATTTGACGAAATACCGATATTGCTTGCTGGTTGTGTTGGGTTAAGACGTGGAGAAATATTTGGATTAAGATGGAAAGATATTGACTTTAAGGCTAGAACGATATCTGTAGTTGAAACTGTCGTTGCGTGGCTTAAAGTTAAAAAACCAAAAACTGAAGCCAGCGAAAGATTAGGCCATGCTGATACGATGCACGAAGATGCTGCAAGTAAGTTAGAAGCAGCTTTTACAAAGAAGTCTGACAGCCATTTTGACAGCCAAAAAACGAATTAACATATGCAACATATCTTATCCGACACACATATGTTCCATACATGAACCTCACTAAATGCATTATTGTTAGGAAGTGACGGAAAATCGAGTTTATTTTTCGACACTACAACTAGGCTGGGGGTTGAGGGTTCAAGTCCCTTCTCTTGTGTTCAGTATTTAAAAGGCTTTTTAGCATATATTATATGGAAAGGTCAATCTTGTGTTGCATTCAATAGTATATAATAATTAATACTATTAATTTTGCAGCATATCTTATATTGAGTAATTTTATACTTCTCTATCAAATATGTAAACTCTACAAAATTCATTTACTTTAATTTTCCCTATATCATCAATATATTGATATGTTTTCTCAATACCTTCAAATACACGATCCAATCCAAGTTCTTTATCTAATGCTTTTTTATTATTGATAATATTATATACTCTAATCCACTTAGGTTTGATTCCAATAAATGATATTTTTATTTTGAAATCATTCACTTTACTTTTTACATTAGTATTATGTAGTATAACAATATAATCTTTACCAAAATTTATACAATTATATTTATTATAGCTAATGTCAAATCCAAATTTTTCTCCCTTCACTAACCTTTTGTTTAGTGTAGGGATTATAAGATTTTTCTTTAGTCCTTCAGAACCTTGCATAATTGGAGTAATTGACTTTAATTTATTTGGATCGTTTAATATATCATAAGCCTTAAAATTACTATCTTTTAAAATAGAACTGTTGTCAGAAATATTAACAACTGGAAGTCCTTCTACACTTTTATTCCCCACAAAAACCCCTTTATATATGTTACTATAATAAACATCATTACCTTTAATTGTAATGTCTTTTTGTATATCTCCATATTTAAAACCAAATATAGTACGTTCAACCTTTAATCTATATATATTATATGCATCTATTCGAATACCTTCTAATTCCAAATATTCTTGATCAGCATTTTTACAGTTTTTGTATATCAAAAAAACATAAATTACGGTAAATAGACCCAACATATAAAACACTACTGATTGAGTTAAATAATTAGTAAAAATAGATGTTTCTGCGATAAACTTATCATGAACGGCAAAAACATCTGCAACAAGACTCAGACATCCCACACAATAAAAAATTAACTTTTTACCTCTTATCTGTAATTTATCCATAAAATCCCTTTCTTAAATTATCAATACTTATAACTAGATATTTAATTACTTTTTTATTTTTTGATAAAAGATACTTTCATTATTATAATACTTTCTTATTACCTCCTTGTCCACCACCATCCCCGTCTCCTAATTGCAAGTAAATATAACAGTTGATGCATTTAATAATATTATATTTCATGTAATCATCCTTTCTTATTCATTAAATATCTAGTCATAACTAGCACAATCATTAAAAACATTACAATTGATATGGTCTAACTTTAAAAGTATAACATTGACTAGCATATTTATTATTTTAGTAGCTCTCACATCAAATGAAGTTTTTTCACCGAGGGCTAAGTTTGAATCTTATCATTATTTCGCATTTTTTCTCTCGTATATATCACTGGTTGTCAATACCCTCTCCAATTTTTATCTCTAAAAAAATTATAGTATACTTCCTTGCATTATACAAGTAAATTTTATAATTTTAGATTAAAATTCCAATATATGCTGTATTCTAATTAACCTGAAATTGTAGATCCAAATCATATATTCTATTAAACTGGAAACGCCGAAGCTTTCCTCTATAATTGGGGTCGAAGGTTCTAGTCCCTTCTCTTGTGTTAATCGATTAAGGACAGCATTTTGCAAGAAGATGCTGTCCTTTTATTTTATACCTTTATTGATTTTTCTTCGTTCTATGACCAAATACTGCTTCCACTTATTTTATGCCAATCTCTATAGAATATTTAACAGAAGCTTTGTTTTTAGATTTTATAGAGAATTTCCAATGCTCGCCAGCTAAAAGCGAACCAAAATCTTCTGTAATTGTCTCTACTAGTTCATCTTCTTGATTATAGAAGTTAATTATTAGCACTACTGGGGATATTTTTGATCGGCTAATGTTTCCCATATCCCCTATTACAAAAAGGAATCCTGAGCCATCTAAGTCACTGTTATGTTCGAATATTTTCAGTTTTCCTACTGCAGGTTCAGCGGTAATAATTTTGACTTCCTCCTGAGGCTGAAGGATTTCATCTTCCTTTTGTTCTTCAACCTTCTTATCTACATCTTCGCTAGGCTTAAGTGCATACATTATGATGATAATTATTGATAATAGGAAAAAACCTGTTAGAACCCCCAGTAAGTACTTCGCCACTTTGGCACCTCGTTTCTACATAGTACTAATATGATATTTTCCGCATTATTCTCCCTTTTATTCACAATAATAATCTTCATGGACAGTAACTGCTTGACTTCCCATATACTTCCAATAATTCGCAAAGTCCTTTCGATTATATTTAATATTCTTTCCAACTAATGGATCATTTACAATAACTTGGGTATCTGTATAACCAATGAGAACTAATGCATGTTCCGGTATCTTCCATATTACTTTATTGCCTCTTTCATCAATCCATGAAGCGTTTATGGATGGTTTTCTCATATTAATAGTAGCCCAAACAATGATTGGACGATTGCTATCAATCACTTTAAGCAAATCGTCAAAGCTACATCCCGTCAAATCATCTGCTGGCAAATATGTATTGATAATATTTGCAATAGGCTTATGAAAAACACCAAACCCAGATTTTTTGTATGGGTCTCCAACAAACTCATAATCTGGGTTTCCACCTATTAATTTATCGCCACTTTGATACGGTAACTTACCTTTTGGAAGCGCATCAGCTATATTTTCCATGGTAACATCCATACCAACCCACTGTAGTAACATAGCCGTAGCCGCAGCTTCACAGCCTGTAGGAAGTAAAGGATTCTGATAGACCATTGGTACATCCTGAATAGGATTATTTAATGAAAAGTTGCTTACCCTCAACCTCATATCGCTAGGCGTTAAGCAACTAAGTAAATAGTAAATGATAGCAATCCCTAAAAGAAGACGAACAAATTCGTCCTTATTAATTTTTCTCTTTGGAATGACAATAATAAGGTCCCTCATTTCGGCTCCATTACTATTACATCTCTAAAAAATATATGCGTAGTAATTTTGTACCTATTCTCAATTATAAAGAACTTCATATAAAAAAGCGTTCTAAGAACGCTTTTTTATTGAATTTCAATATTCCTAGCTGTTGATTGAATGACTTCAGCCTTTGGTAACCTTAATGTAAGAATGCCTTCTTCAAGCTTAGCATCAATTTCATCTGCTTTAACATTATCAAGCTTAAAGCTTCTTTTCATATTTACAGCTCTTCTTTCTTTCCTTACATAATTATCTTTTTCTTCATTCACTTCTTCTTTTCTTTCAACGAGTATGGTTAGTACATCACTTTCAATGCCTATGTTAATTTCATCCTTTTTAATGCCTGGTACCTCTGCGATAATTAAATAAGCATTTGGATCTTCTTTAATGTCAATATGCATGGACCCATACCTATTACTAAGATAAGGAAGAAAAGGTTCATCAAAAAAGCCATCAAAGAACTTGTCAATGTCCAAAAAATTGTTATTTGCTAGGTCGTTTCTTTTAATTGTCGATAATCCAAACATAAATTACACCTCCAAAAATGAATTAATATTGTTATTTTCTATACTATATTTTTATCATAATTAAATGATGTTTTCAAATTCTGTTAGCACTCATTACAGGTGAGTGCTAACAATTATTGGTAGTTATCCTCCTCTACCTTAAATTTTCACAAAAATGCTCACTTTCTCTTTATATTTCTCGTGTTTTGATTAAGTTTAGCATTTATTAATGTATATCTTTTTTTCTCCTTGGTTAAACTATACTGAATATAATATAAGGAGGTATTTAAATGAGTAAGCTCCCAGTAAATGAAATATTATCCATCAGTAAGCTTGTCCAAATGGAGACAAGTGCTTTAGCAGTTTCAAAAGCAGGCTTAAAAGCCATAACTGATGAAGAGTTAAGAACACAAGCAAAATCTGGCATCCATGCAGGTGAAGCAAGAATCAAAGGACTTCAACAGTTTATTGTAGATAACGATGTGATTTATCACGCAGAGGAGGGAACAACAATATGAGTAATCCATATGATGGTGTTTACGGAATTGATGATGATAAGAATAATAGATCCGATGATTTTACAGTTAACGAAGCGATAGCTCATAATACAATTGCATCAACTGCAGCATCTGCAAATGCCTATTTAATGGCTACACTTGAAGCCACCACCCCAGAAGTACGAAGAATACTAAACGAATATACAACACAAAGCATCCAAGCAAATGCAACGATGACTGAACTTTCGGTCAAAAAGAATTGGATAAGCCCTAATAATTCGCCAGAAGATCTACTTAGAACTTCCATCACTCAATCTCAAGTTGTCTTAGATTCATTATCATAACTACTTTCTACTTTATAAATTGTTTTAATATTAACAGTGCTAAGACTCAATAAGGTACGGTCGTATAGAGAATACGAAGGGTAAAAATGAAAAGAGTAGGTGTTCGTCTTTGAACACCTACTCTTTTCATTTTATATATTTATCTTTCTTCTCTAAAATACGGAACACTTAATCCTTTTGGTGGAGAATTTTCTTTTGATTTTTTCATAGAACTAATGACTAAAACTATAATCGTAATAAGATATGGTAGCATATCAAGTAGATTCTGTGAAATGTTCAAGTGCTGAAGTCTAAATCCTATAATACTTAGACCACCAAAAAGATAGGCACCAATAGTAGCTTTATAAGGATTCCATTTGCAAAAAATAACTAAGGCGATTGCGATCCAACCACGTCCTGCAGTAATATTTTCTTGCCATTGCGGCACTTCAACTACTGCTAAATAAGCTCCACCTAGTCCACATAATGCTCCTCCAATAAGGATATGAACGTACTTATATAAATTAATATTGATACCTGAAGCGTCTGCCGCTGAAGGATTTTCACCAACCGCTCGAAGATTTAAGCCAGTTTTCGTATGAAATAAGTATATTCCAAGAACAATTGCCATTATATAACCAAAGTACACAAAAATATCCTGGACAAAAAAAACTTGTCCAATAACTGGAATTTTGCTTAATAATGGTATTTGAATTGGATCATAAAATGCTATAACATTCTCTGGCATTTTTTGACCTATGAAATTGGTCCCTAAATAGCTTGATAGCCCCGTTCCAAAAATGGTTAATGCTAAACCTGAAACAACTTGATTTGCTCTAAGGGTAATCGTTAGAAACCCGTAAATAAGTGCTGCTAATGCGCCTGCAATGACTGCCCCTATAATAGCCATTATAGGATTTTTTGTAATAAAGCCAGCGCCAAAACCTGCTACCGCACCTATTAACATCATCCCCTCGACCCCAAGGTTAAGATTGCCCGCTCTTTCTGTTATTAACTCACCTAAGGTTGCAAATAATAAAGGCGTTCCTGCTATAACTACAGCAACCAAAAAAGATGTTCCCATAAAAATCTTAGCAAAAATCAATAAGAGGCATATAACAATAGTCCATAGTACGGAGGATTTTTTCATTGTTTAACCTCCTTCACCAATTTATTGATCTGGTTTGTAAATACTATTTTGTATTGAACAAAAAATTCACTACCAATGACAAAAAACAAGATCATACTTTGAAGGACCTTGGCAGCAGATTGTGGAATTTGATACGCGGTTTGAATAAAACTGCCCCCTTTAATCATTGCTGCAAAAAGTATAGAAACTGGCAATACTACAATTGACTTTAATCCTGAAAGCCATGTAGTAATAATTGCAGTATACCCATATCCGGCAGATAATTGAGACGTTAACGTTTGATTTACCGCAGAAGCCTCCATCATACCTACAATTCCACAAATTCCTCCACTTACAAAAAGTGATGTAATAATAATTTTTTTCACATTCATCCCAGCATATCGTGCCGTATCAACACTCTCACCAACTACAGTGATTTCATAGCCTCTTTTTGAACGATTCATGAAAATCGTTACAACAATTATTATTGCAATTGCAATAATCCAACCAGCATGAATACCAAATACTTTTGGTAAAATGGCATTATCTGTAAAATTAGCGATTTTCGGAAACCCCATAGACTTTGGATCTCTCCATGGCCCATATTGTAAAAATGTAATCCATTTAATTGCTATATAGTTCATCATTAACGTAATGATGGTTTCATTTGTGTCAAAGCGTACCTTTAAAACTGCTGGTATGAGTGCCCATAGGCCACCTCCGATAAATCCTCCCACAAACATAAGTGGTAATAATAATAATTTAGGAAGTTCTATAAAATTAAGAGCAATAAAGCTCGCCACAAAGGCGCCCATTAATATTTGCCCTTCAGCGCCAATATTCCAAAATTTCATTTTAAAGGCAATTAAAATACCGATGGAGGTTACTATAAGCGGAATAGATATCGTAAGTGTATCTTTAATTCTATAAGCTGACCCAAAAGCGCCATCAATCATGGATACGTATACGTCCAACGGATTATGACCTAATAATAAAATAAATATTGCCGAAACAAGCAGTGCCAATATTATCGCAGACGTTCTAATAAAAACCGCCTTCTTCGTTGTCATATCTGTTCTCTTTGTCATTCTCATACGATATCCACCTCCACTGGTCCTTTTTCTCCAGCCATCATCAATCCAAGCTGTTCTTTTGTAACGTCACTCGAAGAGACAATTCCAGTGATTTCTCCATCACATAATACCATAATTCGATCACATAACTCTAATAGAACATCCAAATCTTCTCCAATAAATAATATTGCAACTTCTTTTTGTTTCTGTTCGTTAATTAAATCATATATTGTATGCGAAGCACCAATGTCTAATCCACGAACGGCATAAGCTGTTATTAACACATGGGGATTCGTTTCTATTTCTCGTCCAATTAGCACCTTTTGAATATTCCCACCAGATAGTTGTTTAACTGGATGATGAATACCTGGTGTTTTAATCTCGAGACGTTCGATCATCTCTTCACATTTTTTCATGATGGGCTTACGTTTAATGAAAAATCCTTTTTGATTATGATGTTCCTTTAAAAGGAAATTATCAACCATATCCATAGATGCAACAAGACCCATGCCAAGGCGGTCTTCCGGAATAAAACTCATACTGATTCCCTTTTTAATAATATCACGAGGTGATTTTCCGACAAGATTCTCCTCTTCATAAAGAATTTCACCACTATCTATGGGGTATAAGCCTGCTATACTTTCACATAGCTCCTTTTGTCCACTACCTGCAACACCAGCAACACCCAATATTTCTCCAGCATATAAATTAAAGGTTAAGCCATTTAATACTTTAACCTGATCAATATCTGTTGCATTTAACTCTTTTATTTTTAGAACTGCAGGTCCTCTTTGAACATTTGGACGTTCAATGGATAAATCAACAGCTTTACCTACCATTAAATCCGTAAGCTCTTTTGGTGAAGTTTCTTTTGTGTTTAATGTTCCAACTGTCGTTCCTTTTCTAAGAACCGTTACTCTATCAGAAACCTCCATAACCTCATGAAGTTTATGTGTAATTATAATAATTGCACACCCTTCCTTGGCCATGTTTTTAATTATTTTAAAGAGCTTCTTTGTCTCTTGAGGGGTAAGCACGGCTGTTGGCTCATCCATAATTAAAATGTCTGCACCTTGATACAATACCTTAAGAATTTCAACAGCTTGTTTCTCACCTATGGACATATCATAAATTTTTTTGTTTGGATCTACCGCTAGTCCAAATTGATTGGCAATTTTTTTTATTTGTTCAGATAATTCCTTATCTTTCATAAAAAATTTGCCACTCTGTCCCATGATTACATTTTCTTTAGCTGTTTGAACTTCTACCAATTTATAATGCTGATGAATCATACCAATTCCTTTTTGAATAGAATCCTTAGGTGAGTTTATTTTCACTTCATGCCCATGGATATAAATAGAACCGCTGTCAGGTTTATAAATACCTGACAGCATGTTCATTAATGTGCTTTTCCCTGCGCCATTTTCACCAAGCAACGCATGAATCTCACCTTTATTTACTTCAAAATTAATATGATCATTTGCCTTAACTGTACCAAATATTTTGCTTATTTCTTCCATCTTTACAAAAACATTTTGATTCATTTGGCAAAACTCCTATTATTGTTCTATTTTTCCTTCAACACCTTTAACAAACCAGTTGATGCTTAACATTTCTTCATCTGTCATTTTAACACCTTCTGCTACTTTTACTTCACCAGCTTGGTCGTAAAGTGGTCCTTCAAAAATATATTCTGAACCATCTAATATTTTTGCTGTTGCAGCATCTACAGCTTCTGCTGCACCTTCTGGCGCGTTTGCTGTAAGTGGTGCTAAACGAACAATGTCCTCAGCCATACCTTCCCAATAAGCATGAGAAGTAAACGTACCATCTATTACTGCTTGGGTTTGAGCTACGTAGTAAGGTCCCCAGTTCCAAATAGGTGCAGTCATATAAGCTTTAGGTGCCATCGTACTCATATCTGTATTATAACCAATTGAAAAAGCGCCTCTTTCTTCTGCCGCTTGTTGAGGTCCAGTTGTATCTTGATGTTGCGCAATAATATCAACACCACCATCTAATAATGCAATTGCAGCTTCCTTCTCTTTAGCAGGATCATACCATGTTGAAGTCCATGTTACTTTAACAACAACATCCGGATTAACAGATTGTGCGCCTAAAGTAAATGCGTTGATTCCACGGACAACTTCTGGAATTGGGAATGCAGCAACATATCCAATCTCATTTGTTTCAGTTTTTAGTCCAGCTACAATACCTGATAAATATCTTGCTTGATATATTCTACCAAAATAGTTTGCCATATTGTCTGTCGTTAGATACCCTGAACAATGGAAAAACGCTACTTCAGGATATTCTTTTGAAATTTTAGCAACATAGTCCATATATCCAAAGCTTGTTGCAAAAATAGCCGTTGCACCTTGGTCAATCATATTTCTAATTTCTTGTTCAACATCTTGAGTTTCTGGAACTGATTCTTTGTATATTGTTTTAACGCCCAATTGTTCCTCAAGGTATAATCTTCCTTGATCATGTGCATAAGTATATCCACCATCTCCAATTGGTCCAACATAGATAAAGCCTACGATCATATCTTTTGCTGCTTCATTTACCTCTGGTGTTTCATTGTTTGGTGTTTCATTGTTTGGCACTTCTGTTTCTGGTGTTTTACCACATCCAGCTAATGCTACTACTAATGTAAGTGCTAATAATAACGAAATTAGTTTTTTCATTGTTTCCTCCTGAAATTTAAATGTTTTGGCTTTTTACTAGATCATCCTGAGTAAAGACCAAAGTTAATGGTTGTTTAGTTCATAAAGGTGACTTGCCCATTCTTGAAGCGATCAACAATTACTAATGATTCTAATTGCACATTTTGCTCCCTTAACAATTTTCCACCCTCTTGAAAGCCTTTTTCAATAACAATACCGATGCCTTCAACTGTTGCACCAGCTTGTTGAACAATATCGGTTAATGCTAAGGCAGCTTTACCATTTGCTAGAAAATCATCCAGAATCAAAACCCGATCCCCTTCGTGTATGTATCGTTTAGATACTTGAATGTCATAGGTTTTTTGTTTAGTAAAAGAGTATACTTGACTTTTGTATGTGTCTACATCAAGATTTCTAGATTCAGTTTTTTTAGCAAACACAACTGGAACTTTGAAATAAAGTGCAGCAATTGATGCTATTGCAATGCCTGAAGCTTCAATCGTAAGGATCCTTGTAATGCGTTTACCCTCAAATCTTTTATAAAACTCTTGTCCAATTTCTTCAAATAGTTGAATATCAAGTTGATGGTTTAGGAAAGAATCTACTTTAAGAACCTCTTCGGAGGCAACTCTTCCTTCTTCTAGTATTCTCTTTTTCAAAGACTCCATTAATATTTCTCCCTTATGCGATACTTTTCCGTCAATAAAATTCTTGTTCCTTGAATAAAAAGGTAGAACTTTCCTACTGGGGTTGTAGTGTCAAAAGTAAGTTCGTTCTAATTCTCACACAACATATAGCGATGATTAAAGCATCCATGCACTATATGTTGTGCAAGAAAGAACAACTATATACTTTTGACACTATAACCCTATTGGATAAAAAAAACTCTGCATGTGCAGAGTCCTTACAAAATATGCATTCATAATTAGAAATCCTCTTTTAAAAATACAAAAAGGAAAACTAAATAAGCAATACATATCTTGCATGAACTCGTAGCCTTTAACTATTTGAGGTAGTTTGTAGAAACATTTGAACCATATTTTCAAATTTATACGAGTTATTGTATGTGTTTTTATTGGTAGCTATGCATTTTATGCAAAGTACTACTTCTGCATTTTAATACAAATTAACTATAAAATCAAGCTTTTTCTTAACAGAATGCTGTAGCATTTAATAATAATGCTTTAGGTTAGAAACTCAAGCTGTTATTTCCCAAGTAAGCTAAAACCTGCTCAATATTTCCTTTAAATTTAATTTTATGTTTACTTTTTTGTATTTGATAATTGTACATCGGGTCATAATAATCTCTTAGGAGTGTTTCTATCCAGTTTTTGTGTGCTTCGTAACATCCTGAATAATAAATTTGCTCTTGATAGGCTAGTTCAAACAAGTCTAATACATGCTTATAGCGATCGCCTCCAAGTCTATTTTTAACTCTGCCTAGGCTACTACGGATATAGTTAGCCCATTCATTTAGCCCCTCCTTATCTTGATAGGTGCCAATATAGCGCTCTTGGGACTGTATAACATATTCTTTCATGGTATTTAAAACACGCTCTTCAAAAGGAACTTCAAGAATAATTAAATCACCCGAACTGAAAAACTCAACCAATGGTTTAGGCAGATTACATCTTCCGACATTTCTCCCTTCGTCCTCTAAAATCATGGTTCTATAAGCTTTATTTTTATGTTTTATTAACGCTGCAGCAAGATTGTTTTCAAAGTTTATTTGTGTAGGTTGTGGCGTCACATGTTTACCAAATGATGACCCTCTATGGTTAGCTAATTCCTCAAGATCTATCGCATTCTCAAGGTTCTTAAGCAAAGTAGTTTTACCTGCTCCTGTACATCCTCCTATTAAAACTGGTTTGCTGATTTGTTGTGCTGGTTCAAGTGCGCCCATAAGATAATTTCTATAAGCCTTGTACCCGCCTTCAAGACGACTTATTTCTTTACCTGTTACTTCTGCAATCCACTGTTGGCTAATCTGAGAACGTAGCCCACCTCTAAAGCAATAGATCATACTACTTGGATATTCCTCTAAATGTTTTTTCCAAGCGTCCACACGTTCTTGTTTTATTTCACCTGATACCAACTGATGACCTAATTTGACAGCCTCTTCATTACCTTTTTCTTTATAACATATACCTACTTTATGTCTTTCTTCATCATTCATTAATGGTAAGTTAACCGCATTTATAAACGCACCTTTTTCAAACTCTATTGGTGCGCGTACATCAATAAGTGGAATTTCTTCAATAACAATCTTTTTATAATCCTTACATGTACTATCCATATTATATAATCCTAATTAATTTTTCAAATCGTTCACATGTCTGCCCAATAGATTGTAGTTGCAAGCCAGCTGCAGACGTTATTTCTAACAGCTCTGAAACCCCTTCTTTTTTAACAATTACAAGTAATCCACCTGAAGTTTGGGCATCACATAAAATGTACGTTTGTTCTTCAGTCATTTCCTCAATCGTATGCCCATAGCTTTTAAAGTTATTTTTTGTACCTCCAGATATACAATCCATTTCAAGATATTTTTTTGTATTGGGTAGCAATGGAACTTTATCATACTGAATTATAGCTGAAATACCACTTCCTTCGCATACTTCACCCAAGTGGCCAAGCAGCCCAAATCCAGTAACGTCTGTCAATGCAACTACGCTTTCTAATGCGGATAGATCGTTGCCAATTTTATTTAAAGTACTCATAGCATCAATCGCCACATCAATATGTCCAGGCTCTATTTTTTTCCTCTTTTGTGCCGTTGTTATAATTCCAATGCCAAGTGGCTTGGTCAGGAATATTTCGCAGTCTGGAACTGCTTTATTATTTTGTTTCAACCTTTTATTATCAACAATTCCCGTTACAGCTAGTCCAAAAATTGGCTCTGGTGAATCAATGGAATGCCCTCCTGCAAGAGGAATTCCTGCTTCACTACAAGCTGTTCGTCCACCTTCAATAACCTCTCTGGCGATTTCTGGTGCTAATACGTTAACTGGCCATCCAAGTATTGATATTGCCATCAATGGTTTTCCACCCATTGCATAAATATCACTAATCGCATTTGTCGCAGCAATCTTTCCAAAAGTAAATGGATCATCTACGATTGGCATAAAAAAATCCGTTGTACTTAAAACGGAAGTACCATTTCCCAAATCAAATGCAGCTGCATCATCTTTACTGCTATTACCTACTAGAAGCTTTGGGTAGATTTTTGATGTCTCTTGTGTTGTTTTTAGTATTGTCTCCAAAACTGCTGGGGAGATTTTGCATCCACAACCAGCACCATGACTATATTCTGTTAGTTTAATTTTTTCCATTTTGACATTCCTTTGTATAATAAAATAATTGGTTAATAATATTATAACATATATGGTTGTAGTGTCAAAAGTATATAGTTGTTCTTTCTTACACAACATATGGTGCATGGATGCTTTAACCATGCACCATATGTTGTGTAAGAATTAGAACATCTTACTTTTGACACTACAACCATAAATTCAATCATATTTTTTTCCATAAATACCTTCTTTCTTCATTTCTTCTCAATAAATAAGTACGGTAGTGTTACATTCTGTTTTCACATTTGATAAAAATCTCCTGCAAGCGCTTTCAGTTCTTCCTTTTTCATTATTATTATTGTTTTACCCTTTTTATCAATGATTTGATCTCTTACTAGTTTGATCAACATTCGATTAAGATGCCTATAACTAGTTCCTAGTAACTCTGCTAAATCTGAATAATTCGATTCGATCTCACAAATATTATTTTCATTTTGTATATTTTCAATAATATAACTTGAAAGCCTTGCCTCTAAGGGATATAAGTTCATTGATGATTTATACGTAATTGAATCTAATTTTTGGGCAAGATGATTTCCTAAAAACCTTAAAAAAACAACATTATTAATTCCGTATAGTCTTACAAGTTTCATAGGTATTCCAATGCAGACGCTATTTTCTAAAGCTTCTACGAAAACGCGATATTGATTATAATGAAACACCTCAACATCTCCAAGTACATTAAGGGGTTGATAGAATCTTAAAAGTGATTTTTTACCATTTTCTAATAATGTATATATTTTAGCCTTACCCTCTACAAAATAATAAAAATATGCAACTTCTTGTTCTGTTTGACAAATATAATCGCCTTTCTCAAAGGTGTGAAGCTCACAATGCATAATAAGCTCCTTACCAATGACATTCTCTAATTCATACTTGTGCATATATTCCAAAATTTTATTTTTATCCTCAATAATCTTCATGCGCAGCTCCTTAACATGACATATGTCCTATTTTTTTTATTGTAACAATGTTTTAATTACTTTACAACAATACAATACATAAAAAGGAGTTAAAAATGTATAAATATCTTGCAATACTTAACGGCTTGCTTATTTCTATAATGGTGCTTCTAAATGGCACCCTTGCAAAAGCAACCGGTTTATATTTTTCTCTTTTAATCATCAATGGTCTTTGCTTAATTATTGTAATACTTATTATTATAATAAAAAAAATTCCTATTAAGGATATTCTTACGCTTCCTAAATACTTATACTTTGTTGGTATTCTTGGTCTAGCAAATATTACTATGAATAATATAAGCTTTATCAACCTGGGCGCAACCTTAACAATGGGACTCGTTTTATATGGACAATTACTTTCCTCAATTATAATTGATTTTGGTGGCTTTTTTGGGCTAAAAAAACAACCCTTTCATCCTAAGAAGATAATAGGTATAGTAATCATGTCCTTAGGAATTCTAATTATGGTTATATATTAAATCGGAGGTGTATCATGTATATTCCAATAGCCATTTTTTCTGGTTTTACAGTAATTATTAGCATAATAATGCTTGGGAGTATTAACAAAAAGGTTGGATTAATGCCAACTACTCTTGTAAACTTTGGCGCAGGTACGATAGGATCTATCTTAATTCTCTTGTTAGTAAAAGACTTTAATATAGAAATCTTGAAAAATGTTCCAATCTACCTTTATTTTGGTTCTGTGGTAGTAATAGCCATTACGATGTTAAATGGAACGATTATTAATAACATACCTGCTGTATATACAACCATGTTGGTATTCATTGGTCAATTAGTTGCTGGTATGCTTATTGATTATTTTAGACTTAATCAATTTTCTCCTGGTGATTTGGTCGGAGGGATTGTTGTGCTATTGGGTCTACTTTATAATAGCAAAGTAAATACCCCAGATCTAGTAGAAACAAATATTGAATAGTTGGTTATAGTGTGTTTTCTACCATATAAAAGTCAAAATCTTCGAAGCGTTCACAATGAACGCTTTTTATTATTAATAATTTAATGATTAAAGTAACTTTTATATTGTTAATACTATCAATATGTGGTATTCTATGTATGCAAATGCTTTGATAATCAAACTATTAATAAGGAGTAATGAAATGAATATACCTAAAATGAAAATCGGTGATCTTACTTTTAAGATACCTATTATACAAGGTGGTATGGGTGTTGGCGTCTCACGTTCTTCTTTAGCTTCAGCTGTTGCAAATGAAGGCGGCTTAGGAGTAATCTCTGGTGCCCAAATTGGTTTTGAAGAATTAGACTTTGAAACAAATTCTAAGGAAGCAAACATTCGATCCTTAAAAAATGAAATAAGAAAAGCAAAGGAAAATAGTCCAGACGGTTTTATTGGTGTAAATCTCATGGTTGCCATGAAAAATTATGCAGAAATGGTTAAAGCCGCTGTTGAAGCAAAAGTAGATGTTATTATATCTGGTGCCGGTCTGCCTCTTGACTTACCTGCACTTGTAGATAATACAAAGGTCAAAATTATACCAATTGCATCTTCACTAAAAGCTGCAAGAATAATTACCACCTCTTGGCGCAAAAATTACAATAGAGAAGCTGATGCAATCATCATTGAAGGTCCTGAAGCAGGAGGACATCTAGGTTTTAAGTATAATGAATTGATCGAACACAAAACAGAAAGCCTTGAATCTATCGTAGTACAAGTCATTGACTATCTTAAAGACTTGGGAAAAGATGTCCCTGTTATTGCAGCGGGTGGTATCTTTAATGGTTCAGATATTGGTAAATTTTTGAAAATGGGTGCATCTGGCGTTCAAATGGCAACTAGATTTGTAACAACTCCTGAATGTGATGCTAGTGATGAATTTAAAATGGCATACATAAATGCAAAGAAAGAAGATATTGTCATTACCAACAGCCCTGTAGGTCTACCCGGTAGAGCACTACACAATAACTTTTTAAAAAAATTAGAGATCACAAAAAAGGAAGCTGTTACCAAATGCTATACTTGCCTCAACCATTGTAACCCAGCAGAAACACCCTATTGTATAACAAAAGCCCTTGTTAATTCTGTTAAAGGAAATGTTCAAGACGGATTATTATTTGTTGGTAGCAATGTTTACAAATGTAATAAAATGGAATCAGTAAAAGAAATTATCTCTAGTTTAATGTTTGAATTACAGACCGTTTAACTATTGCTTATGCAGAAGTTTCCTAAGTAAAGAAGAAAGTCCTCTACCCCTTTAGGTAGGGGACTTACCTTCTTACTCTTAAGATGATTCCATCATTCGCCTTCTGCAAATTCTTTGTGGACATTTTAGCCAATGCTTTTTCTGATCCCCCTCCGGTATAAACAAGCTCCTTTTCCATGACCCTTGAATCAATTATATACGTCGCTTCAAATCCAAAAGATGGAACACCACCACATACGTAACCTGTCTTATCAAGTATTTCTTCTGCTGTTGCAACTCTAACTGATTCAACATTTAGTGCTTTAGCAACTCTAGAAGTGCTCACACGATCTTCACCTTTTACAATAACTAAAATCAAATTCTCTTTATCATCAATCAAGCAAATATTTTTCACAATTTCATCTTCTGATACACCTAGCGCAATCGCAGCTTCTGCAACAGAATGACATGATTCTTTAAATATTAATTGCTCTGCCTCAATATTACTTTCTTCTATGTATTTTCTTAGTTTTTCTTCATATAGTTTCATTCTCTTCTCCCTTTATATTCAACCCAAATATCTTGTTTTTATTTATTGGTTATTTTTACCTTCAATTATACACTTGTTCGCCATACAAATAAAGTTTTTTATCATTTGATAATTTCAAGTATAAAAAACGATTATAATTACTACAATAAAGGTTATGTAAAGGAGTGTTTAGATGAAAAGAATATTATTTTACTCAATCTTTGTTATTCTGTACGTTTTAGTAACTTTTTTTGGTTTAGGGCCTGCTTTAATGGCTGATGGAACAAATAAAGAACGGCTTTACACCTTAATTGTTGTCTTAATGCTCTACGGTATACTTACTATAGCCCTTCTATGGCTTAAACGAAAATCCAATGAATAAAACAGACTAAAAGCCTTGTCAAAGGCTTTTAGTCTTGAACCCCCTATTTAAATAATAGTAGGGGCCTTACTTCGTTAGGTTAAACCACTTCATTTCTAACACGATTAATTAAATCGCCAACACCTTCAAATACATATTTAGGAGAATACGGAAATGCATCAATGCCTTCTCTGCTCGTCACACCACTTAAAACTAATGCGGTATCAATACCTGATTCAATTCCTGCTACAATATCTGTATCCATCCGATCTCCAATAATCATTGTTTCTTCCACTGTACATCCAAGCTTTAACATCGCTTCTCGCATCATTAACGGATTAGGCTTACCTATGTAATAGGCTTGCTTACCAGTCGTTAATTCTATAGGTGCCATAAGTGCTCGTGTCGCTGGTATAATCCCTTTTTCTGAAGGTCCAGTAAGGTCTGAATTGGTACCAATCAACTTCGCACCATTTACTACGAGATGTACTGCAAGCTCAATTTTTTCAATATTGTACGTTCTTGTTTCTCCAACAATTACATAATCTGGATCGATATTGTTCATCGAAAATCCCTCATCATATATTGCCTTAGTAAGTCCATTCTCACCAATAACAAATGCACTACCATTTGGGCATTGGCTTGATAAAAAGCTTGCCGTTGCTAATGCACTGGTGTAAAAATGATCTTCTTCAACTTCAATACCTAACCTAGCGAGCTTTTCAGCGAGTTCTCTAGGTGATCTCTCACTGCTGTTTGTAAGAAATAGGAATTCTCTATCTACTTCCTTTAACCAATTTACAAATTCTTTTGCACCTGGCAACAAATTATTTCCATGATATATGACACCATCCATATCACAGATGAATCCTTTTTTGTTTACTATTTCCTTCACTTATATTCCTCCATTCGATTTCGTACTAATCCAGTGCTTTTGTTCTTTTTATTCATTAACTACTTAATCATTATAATCTTGAAGCAATTGAAACAACACCTGTGTTCCATCATTTTCCAATCCATCACTAGCAAGTTGATCATATAGGCTTTTTGCTAACGCTAGTCCCGGTGTGCTAAATCCCATTTCCTTTGCCTCAGACAATGCAATACTCATATCCTTAATAAAGTGCTTAACATAAAAGCCTGGTTCAAAATCTCCTTTAACCATTCTAGGCGCCAAGTTATTTAATGACCAGCTTCCTGCTGCACCAGCTCCAATACTTTTTAGAACGATTTCTGGAACAAGCCCAGCGTTTTTTGCATAAACCATCGCCTCACATACCCCAATCATATTTGATGCAATGGCTATTTGATTACACATTTTGGTATGCTGACCAGCTCCAGCCTCTCCCTGCCACACAATGTTATTACCCATACATTCAAATAGATCTTTTGTCTTTTCAAAAATATCAAAATTTCCACCTACCATAATAGCTAACGTTCCATTTCTAGCACCAATATCTCCTCCTGAAACTGGGGCATCTAATGCATTGATGCCTTTCTTCTTTGCAACTTTATATATTTCTTTTGCTAAGGAAGGCTTTGATGTTGTCATATCAATAATCGTGCTACCAGGCTTTGCATTTTCAATAATACCATCGTCTCCGAAATAAATCTCTTCAACATCTGCAGGATAGCCAACCATCGTAATGATAATGTCAGCTTCCCTAGCAATCTCCCCAACTGTGTCCATCCAAATCGCACCATTTTCAATTAAATCATCTGCTCTTGACTTGGTTCTATTATAAACAAATACCTTATATTCACCCTGTAAAAGATGTAACGCCATACTTTTCCCCATTACTCCTGTTCCAACAAAACCAATCTTAATATTGTTTTTCATATATTTGACCTCCTACACTGTTATCTTAATTAACTTTAAGTATATAGCATATCATAAGGATAGGCAATAAAAAGCCACATTATGCATTGCTTCACCGATGATAATAGTGTATATTGGCTATATATTGATCATTTTTTGTTAAGAATAATGTAAGAGTTATATAGAGGGTTTTGTTAATATTACTTGCTAATATAAAGAAAAGGCAGGTGGTTAATGATACAAAACCTCCGCGTTCGCTACGGTTAAATTAAAAATAATGGAGGTTCTTGAAATGAGTTCACTAAATATTTTAGTATGTGATGATGAAATTGCAATTGTCGATGCATTAGAAATCTATCTTAAACAAGAAAACTACGGAGTATTAAAAGCCTATACAGGTACACAAGCGCTAAAAGTATTATCGGAAAATGACATACACTTAATAATATTAGATATTATGATGCCAGATTTAGACGGATTAGCAACAACACTTAAGATCAGAGAAACACTCAATATCCCTATTATTCTTTTATCTGCAAAATCTGAAGATACAGATAAAATAATCGGGTTAAACTTCGGCGCTGATGATTATGTCACAAAACCCTTTAACCCATTAGAACTACTAGCAAGGGTTAAATCTCAAATGCGTCGTTATACTGCGCTCGGTAGTATTGCCGAAAAAACAAACGTATTAAAAACTGGTGCGCTTGAATTAGACCAAGATACAAAAGAACTTCGCTTAGATGACGAACCGATTAAGCTAACTGCAACAGAATATGGAATCGTCAAGCTTCTAATGGAAAATTTGGGAAGAGTATTTTCTATTAATCAAATCTATGAACGGGTCTGGAATGAGCCCTCCTTTTCTGCTGAAAATACAGTTGCTGTTCATATAAGACGTATTAGAGAAAAGATAGAGATCAACTCCAAAGACCCTAAATATTTAAAGGTGGTGTGGGGTATTGGATACAAAATCGAAAAATATTAGATATGCGTTAGGAACAAAAATAGCCGCAACTATTTTAGCTTGGATCTGTTTTCTAAGTGCTTCTGGAAGCGGATTGTATTTGTTAGATCACAATGAAGAACTAACTAGTAAAAGTTATTTTGATACTTCTAGTTTTCAACTTGAATTTTCAAATCTTTTACATAATGTTATTGAATTAAACACCTTTCTTATTGACGAAGAGACAATTAAATCATCTGGCCAAGAACACAAAATAATACAAAATAATTTAATGCGTTTAAATAGAATTAACCAACATTTATCTGATACAGTAAATTTTTTCTTTTTAGTAATTGATACGAACACGAATGAACAAATGACAAATATTCAGTCACCAGATAAAATAAAATTTATTGAAGATATGCCTTTTAATGTTTATTATAATGAATATGATTCAATGTATACAACCTCTTATGATTCAAGATATCATTATTATTATGATTTTAATTCGATGCTAGCAGGAACAAATTATGAGGTTTATGCTTCCGTTCAAGAACCTTTGCAAATTGGTGATATATTTTATGAATCAAATATTACTTATAATCAAGTGAAAGCAACCATTCAAAATATAATTATTCTTGGCATTGCTTCTTTTATTATATTATTAGCATGCATTATTTATCTTGTTTGGGTAACAGGAAAACGAGAAAAAGGAGGAAACATCGTCTTAATTTTTGTGGATAAAATCTATACTGATATACATCTCTTACTCGTTATTATAGCAGCAATGATCTCTATTGCTCTCATTGGCCAATTTTCTTATTATGGCAGTACCGAGACTATTATTGCCGCTTCTATAATACTTGCATTTGATTTTTGGATTGGTATAAGCTACTTTCTTTCAATGATTAGACAGATTAAAAACAAACAGTTAATTACCAATTCCTTAACTTATACGATATTAAAAACGTTTACAAATTTTATAAAAATGTGTTTTGATGGTAAGGTTTTTAAGGTATGGCTTATGTTTTTACTACTAGTTTACGCTGGTATTAACAGTATTGTATTTGCTCTATCCCTACTTGGAGGCAGAATTAACTTCCTAGCTGGATTGATCTTTCTCATGTTTTTCAACACCCTCATACTTATATTTTTAGGCAAATCGCTTGCCTCTCTATCAATAATAATGGAATCAACAGAGGAATTATCAAAAGGAAATTTAGATTATAAATTAAATTCTTCTAAAATTTCAATTGCTTTTATAAATCTTGCTGAGAATCTTCAAAGCATCCAAATGGGGCTAAAAAAAGCAGTAGCAGAAGCAATAAAAGGTGAGAGAATGAAAACAGATCTAATTACAAATGTTTCTCATGACTTGAAAACACCGCTAACTTCAATTGTCACTTATGTAGACCTTCTAAAAAAAGAAGCGCTTGATAACGAGATCGCTAACGGATATGTTGATATATTAGAAGAAAAATCTAGTAGGCTTAAAAATTTAATAGAAGATTTGATTGAAGCAAGTAAGGCTTCAAGTGGAAACTTAACTGTGAAATTTGAAAAAGTTGATTTACACGAACTCGTACTCCAAACATGTGGTGAATATGAAGAATTAATTAAATCATCTGAATTAGATATTCGCATAAATTCAGAATTTCCCACTCTTGTTACTGCCGACGGTAAATATATGTGGCGTATTATAGAAAATTTAATGTCTAATGTTATCAAATACTCTCTTAAGAATTCTAGAGTATATATAGACATTATCCAAACAACTACACATGGTCAAATAACTGTAAAAAATATTTCTGCAACGGCACTTGATATTTCACCCGAACAATTGACTGAAAGATTTATACGAGGTGACTCTTCAAGAACTACTGAAGGCTCAGGCTTAGGGTTGTCTATAGCCCAAAGCTTAACTACCCTTCAAGGTGGTATATTCAAAATTGAAATTGACGGGGATTTATATAAAGCAACTGTATCGTTACCTTTGTGGATTTCACAATCTACAGATAATGAAGAAAATGATTAAAATAATATTTATAAAAATGAACCAATTAATTCCATATTTAAAGTAGTTTTTTAGTAGTTTTTCTACTTGATAATCATTATCATTTAATAGTATAATGTGTTTAATAAGTGGTCTTACCACATTGATTAACATTTTATGAAAGAGGAGATGATATTATGTTTAAACTACCAGAATTAACTTACGCATATGATGCGCTAGAACCATATATAGATGCACGTACGATGGAAACACATCATTCTAAGCATCATCAAGCATATGTAAATAATCTTAATGCAGCATTAGAAAACCTCAAAGAATTATCGACTAGAAGTATTGAAGAATTGCTAGAAGACCTGAATAATCTTCCAGCACAGAGCCACTGGGCTATAAGAAATAATGGTGGTGGCCATTATAATCATAGCTTTTTCTGGCAACTATTAAATAAAGATGGTGCAAAAGAGCCCGGTGGTAAATTAAGAGATAAAATTAATGCTACCTTCGGAGATTTTGAAACTTTTAAAATTAAATTTAAAGCAGCGGCCCTAACTCGCTTTGGAAGTGGTTGGGCATGGCTTGTTGTTAATAGAGAATCAGATTTAGAAATCCTGTCTACGCCAAATCAGGATACCCCTTTATCTGATGGCAAAAAGCCGCTTCTTGCTTTAGATGTATGGGAGCATGCATATTATTTACTCTACACAAATAAGAGAGCTGATTACATTGACAATTGGTGGAATGTTGTAGATTGGAATAAGGTTGAGGAGTTGTATAATAAATAAAAATAAATTTTCATTTAAAGCCTTAGTTTTTAATAACTAGGGCTTTTATTATGTCCCCAACCTTAAACTATATGTTACCCATCGCTATAAATTTGCAGACAACCTCCTGCTTTTAAGAAGTCTAAATTCATTATACACTTGCATGTTATCTTCTAGTTTAGTATTATAAATTAATAAACTATTGCATAAACTTTGAAATTATTAAGGAGATGACTTTATGTCTGAAATACAGATAAATTCAGGAATGCCCGCTCTTGACGAAATTATTAATCATATTTGGTTGGGTGATAATGTAGTATGGAAGGTAGACACTTTAGAAGATTACATTCAATATGCTCGGGCTTTTGCTTCAACTGCTAAAAAAGAAGGGCGAAAAATACTCTATATTAGATTTGCTTCGCATGTACCCATTATTGAAGATACTAATGGAATCGAAGTTTACGTATTAGATTCTTCTCTAGGATTTCAGCATTTTTCCTTTGAAATATATAATATCATTACAGAAGCAGGCAAAGAAGCCTTTTATGTTTTCGACTCTCTTTCATCGCTACAGCAAACCTGGGCAACCGATTTAATGATTGGAAATTTTTTTGCGGTTACTTGCCCCTATTTATTTTCATTAGATACAGTGGCTTATTTTTGCATACTCCGTAAACACCATGATTGGGCAACCGTATCTAGAATACTAGATACAACGCAAGTTATGATTGATTTAAGTTCCTCTGATGATGGTCAAGTGGTCCAACCAAAAAAAGCTTGGCATAGAGATTCACCTACTATGTTTTTACCCCATATATGGTCAGGGCAGAAGCTGATCTCTCAAACGGATGGATTACATCATATTTTGCGTCTACCAAACCCTATTACACATAAGTTAGATTATTGGGAACAGCTATTTATTAAAGCAGAATCACTACGATGGTCTAATCCAGAAAAAGCAGATGTTGAGAGAATGATTACTAGATTGTGTACGCTTTTACTTGGAAAAGACGAGAAAATATTAGCGCTTGCTCAAAAGCATTTTACCTTAGAAGACTTATTAGGTATTCGTAATCGTATGATTGGCACTGGCTATATCGGTGGAAAATCAGTTGGAATGCTTTTAGCTAGACGAATACTATGTGGTGAAAACAAAGGTGAGAAAACAGCTGCAAACTTGCAAAAAGATTCTCTATATATTGGTTCTGACGTATGGCAAACGTTTTTAATTCATAATGGCTTATGGTTATTACATATGCAACAGCGTTCTGAACCTGGGTATTTTACGCTAGCTCAGGAGTTGTATGATAAAATTCTTGTAGGTAGTTTTCCTGCTATTATTATGAGCCAATTCGAGCAAGCTTTAGATGCTTTAGGCCGAACGCCCATTATTATTCGTTCAAGCAGTTTACTTGAAGATGGTTATGGCAACGCATTTGCAGGCAAATATCAAAGTGTATTTTGTGCAAACCAAGGCGATGCTCAACAACGCATGGAATCTTTCATGAATGCAATTCGTACTGTATATGCTAGTACAGTAGAACTACCCGCACTCCTTTATCGTAAAAAACGAGGCTTAAATACGCTTGGAGAACAAATGTCTGTATTAGTACAAAGAGTATCAGGTTCTCTTCATGGTAAATATTTTTACCCGTTAGTTGCCGGTGTAGGCCTATCGTACAGTTCTTACGTATGGCATGAAAATATGAATCCTGATGCAGGTATGCTAAGAATAGTTATGGGGCTCGGTACAAGAGCAGTTGATCGAACGGATGGTGACTATACAAGTATTCTATCATTAGATATGCCAGATACCCTGCCAACTGATCACCATGGTGAATATAGTACACAAAACTATTTAGATGTTTTAGATATTGAAAATAATAAATCCTGTACAATTTCTGTCAAAGAAGCACTCGAACATTTAACTGATGAAGAGACAAACTGGATAATAAGTCGAGATTTGGCTGCTGAAAGAAGAGCTCGTGACATTGGTTTAAAAGATTACAAAGTTTTAAGAACTGATTTTAATAAATTATTAAAATCAACTGAATTCTTAACTAAAATGAAGGACTCACTTATGTTATTAGAAAAAACCTATGAATGTCCAGTGGATGTAGAATTTACAATGAATAAATCAACAAATGATGTAATTATTGATTTTGTTCAATGTAGACCTTTACAAACTTTCAAAGCCGACAGTCCTGTAAAGTTGCCTGAAAACATTCCTGATGAATATAAGTTATTCGCTCTTCATGGTGGCTTCGTAGGTGGTGGTGAGGCTAGAGTAATTAAAACTGTAGTCTATGTTATTCCTGAACAGTATGTTTTATTATCTGAGCAAGATAGACATGAAGTTGCAAGAACAATTGGCAAGCTAAATGCTGCATTAGATGAATCAGATGATATTATGCTGGTTGTACCAGGAAGATGCGGAACTACTATGGCCTCTCTTGGTGTCCCTCTCAAGTTTGCAGAAATTAGTAAATTTACGGCAATTTGTGAAGATTCTTATCCTAAAGGTGGAATGCTACCTGAGCTTTCTTTTGGAAGTCATTTCTTTCAAGATTTAGTTGAAAGTAATATTTTCTATGCCTCTTTTTTTCCTAACAAAACAAATTCTTTTAATAGAGAATTATTACTATCCTACCCTAATCAACTATCCAAACTTATTACTGGTAAAGTACTAGACAATGTCATCCATGTTACTTTATTTGATAGAGAAATGTTGTTAATGTCTGATATGCCTTCACAGAAAGCCATGTGTGTTTTTGTTAATACTTAATTGCTCTTTAATATTGTATATCAAAAAATGTTTCGACTGTTAGTTACAATCGAAACATTTTTGATATAAAGAACAATATAATAATACTGGATCCTTATAGTCCCAATATAATTCTTATTGAGCGTCTACCTTAGCCATGTAAGCAATAAGGTCTATTACTTTATTTGAATAACCCCATTCGTTATCATACCAAGAAACAACTTTAACGAAGTTGTCATTCAAGCTAATACCTGCATTAGCATCAAAGATTGACGTTCTAGGGTCTGAAATAAAATCACTTGATACTACTGCGTCTTCTGTATATCCTAAAATACCTTTAAATTCATTTTCAGAAGCTTTTTTAATAGCTGCTTTAATTTCAGCATAAGAAGCTGCTTTTTCTAAACGGCAAGTTAAGTCAACTACTGAAACATTAATTGTTGGTACACGGAAAGCCATACCTGTTAATTTTCCAGCTAATTCTGGTATAACTTTACCAACTGCTTTTGCAGCGCCTGTTGATGAAGGGATGATATTCGCTGCTGCTGCACGTCCGCCTCTCCAGTCCTTTTTAGATGGTCCATCTACTGTTTTTTGTGTAGCAGTTGTAGCATGAACAGTAGTCATTAAGCCTTCTACGATACCAAAGTTATCGTTGATTACTTTTGCTATTGGCGCTAAACAGTTTGTTGTACAAGATGCATTAGAAACAACCACCATATCTTTAGTGTATTTTTCTTGATTAACACCCATTACAAACATTGGTGCATCCGCAGATGGTGCACTGATTACTACTTTTTTAGCTCCACCTTTTAAATGTGCTGAAGCGCTTTCAGTTGTTGTGAACACGCCTGTTGATTCAACAACATATTCAGCTCCACAAGAAGCCCAATTAATTTCATCTGCTTTCATTGAAGCAAATACAGAAACTTCTTTACCATTAACAATTAGCTTGTCTCCGCTTATAGAAACATCACCTTTAAATTGTCCATGAACTGAATCATACTTTAACATGTATACCATGTAGTCAAGATCGATAAAAGGATCATTAATCCCTACCACTTCTACCTCTGGGTTACCAACTGCTGCACGAAATACAAGACGTCCAATACGTCCAAATCCATTAATACCTACTTTTACTGCCATTTTCGTTCCTCCTAGAATTATATTTTTTCATTACCTTAATTGGGTCTAGCTTCAAAATAGAAGCTATTGAATTTATTACAATAAGAAAACCAAAGCTTTCTTATTAAGAATAAGCATGTTAAAATATCCCAATTTTAGTTTATAGCATATCATTGTCGTTGTCAATTATGAAATTAGATTAACAATGAATGGTAAATCAATTACACTGTTAATTTTATCACAAATCAATTGAACAGTAAATAGCTTTCTCCAATTAAACAAGTCGGATAATTGCTCTCTCTGTATATATCAGCTTATTGTTCTCATTTTTACTTTCAAATAACGCTATTTTACTTACTTCTATATTAAAATTTTTCATTTCTATTAAACTAGCTTTCTCCTTCATTTCAGCTTGACGTGCTAAGGTTATATGTGGTGTGAAATTTTCAAATCGCGTTAAGTAACTTCTATTTACCATTTGTTGAATATTCTTATTCATGGCTATTAGTGCTTTGCTCTCTTTAATACCTATATAAGGCATTGATTTATTTGCTTTCGTAAACTCCCCTATACCTTGCGTACTTATTTTAAAAGGATTAAATCCCCCGACTGCTCGATCAAGCAAATCACAATAGTCATCAAATTCATTTGAATCAATGTCCCCTAAAAACTTCAGCGTTATGTGAAAGTTCTCCATTGGTACAAACTTTCCCCTTGAAGTAACCTGCTTAACCTCATTTTGTATAGTAGAAATCATATTTTTTGTTTCATGATCAAAAACTATTCCGTAGAATGCTCTCATTTACTTATCTCCTTTATAATATAAAACCACCCAAGTTACGGGTGGTGGATAAATTCAAGTTATAGGGCCACGTCTATTACTTTTCTAACAATCCAGAACCTACAGTCGTCCGAAAAGTATTTCACTTCTTCAGACTCTTCAAATACATCAGGTCTATAGATGTCTTCAATAATTTCGAAACCAGTTTCACTTAAACAATTCACAATTTCTTCTCTTTTAGGAACATGCATATACATTTCTCTGTCATAGCTTTTATAGATTAAATCACCAAACTCAGCAAGCCTTGGATTTTGTTTTCCTTTACGCCACAATTCAATTTCTTCTCTCCAATATCTTTGAACGTTTTCATGGACATTGTCCATATCATGGGTAGTAAAAATAAAATTACCTCCTACCTTAAGTATTCTGTTTATTTCTTTAAAGGCTTTCACTCTATTTTTCAACCAGGGGATTTGCATTAAACCATTATATGCAAAAACAGCCCCATCATAACTATTATTCTTCGCCTCTAATTTGGTAACATCTCCAAGCATAAATTCAATGTTCGTTTTGCGAATACTATTAATTTTGATTGCTTCCTGAAGCATTTCTTCTGATATATCTAATCCTGTAAGCTCATTATACCCTAGGGCATGAAGTCCATAAGTAACTCGTCCTGTGCCACAACCAATATCAATAATTTTCTCTTCTCTTTTAAAATATTTGCCAAATAATATCTTTTCTGATTCCCAAAGCTCTATTTTCGAAGTAGCAATCAAGTATTCATTTAAGGAACCCTTACTTGCAAAAGCATACTTAACAAATTCAGCATTAACTTTATGCATTATTTTTTTTCCTTAATTGCTACATTAAGCTCAATTAACTTGTCATCATCAAAGGTTATGGGTATACAAATCATCTTTGAATCTCCTACATTCATAGTAAGAGAATTACTCAAAAATATGGTAGGGGGTGTAATATCTAGCTTTATTCCTTTATTAAAAAACATCGTAACGGCATTACCCATAGTCATATTCATAAGCTCACCTAGTGCACTCCTAGCAATATCATTTAGTTCATTAACTGGCATTCCCATCATCATTTTTGAAGCCACATCACATGCTACTTTTTCATTCATGCTTAAAATTACTTGTCCATGAAGTTGACCTGTAATACCAATCATTACAATAAAAATCTTTTCTTCATAAACGGCTTGAGTCAGATACGGACTCCCTGTGCTAATATCTAAACCACACGTTTCTTTTAATACATACGTGGCTGCACTTAATACTGGATTTAAATATTCAACATTCATTGAATCACCTCTCTTGTAAATTGTAAAAATTAATTCACTTTATTTCTACCTTCATTTTTTGATAAATAAAGCTTATCATCAGTTTTTTTAATTAAATCCTTCATACTATCTGCTTCTGTATAGCATGCTACTCCTATACTAACTGTTAACATAACAGTTGTATCATTCACTATTACTGGTGAATTCTCAACTATTTTTCTCAATTTTTCTGCTATTTTCTTAGCTATATCAATGTTGGTATCCGTAAGGATAATTGCAAATTCATCTCCACCATATCTAAAGCAGCCATCAATTGATCGTGTTTCTTTTGTCATGATATCTGCGATATGTTTAATGGCTAAATCACCTACTAAGTGACCAAAGGTGTCATTTATATTTTTAAAATTATCTATATCCAAAAATGCAACAGAGAAGCTATTGGTGTTTCCCTTTTTTCGTTGCCTTAAATTCAAATCAAAGGTTTTCTTCAGCTCTTCATAAAAATGCCTATGATTGTAAAGTCCGGAAAGACTATCAATAACTGACAATTCTTCTAACTTTCTATTTGCCTTAATAAGCTTTTGATTTACTTTTGCTAATTCTTCTTCTGCATTTTTCAAAGGCGTTATATCTCTAGAGGTTCCCCAAGTACCAATAATCTTTCCTTCATGGTCATAAAATGGATACTTAGAAGCAGATAACCAAGTGGTTGTACCATCAGATTTTCCCCACCTTTCAATTCTTCCAATAATCGGTTCACCTGAAAAAATAATATTTTGCTCATCTTCATACGCTTGTTGTGCAAAAACTTCTGGAAAAAAGTCAAAATCACTTTTACCTACAAGCTTTAATGGATCATCAAGACCAAATTGCATTGCGTGTGCTTTACTATTTAATATAAAGTTTGATTTGATGTCTTTAAAATAAATTGTATCATGAGAATTATTCATAATCGTATTTATTATTAGACCCTCTGGAAGTTTTGATTTTTCATCATTTGGATTATTCATAGTAATCCCCCCACAAATATTACAGTTTCTTGTTAATATATAATATCATATAATAGTTCTACTAATCAAGTTATATAGCATTCATTTTACTCTAACGAAGGGAGTCCCCTCTAGCCATCTCCCTTAATATGTTCTATTTACATATTTTAACATATAATTTTAAAGTATCTGGAATTTGTTTGTATTCTATTCAAAATTTTTTATCACTTGTGCTTCACACAATTTACAGTTACACAACACAAAAAACTCTATAAATTTATTATAGAGTTTTACAATGTCAATATATATGCTATACAAAAGTCATTTCGCATGTTCGATTGCTTTTACTTTGTTCTTTTATACTACTTATACTACTACATTATCACTTAGTCCAACACTATTAGAAAAATCAAAATTTTGGCCATGAACCTTTCCTGTCCCGGCAATAATTGCTGACTTTCTAGCCCATACGTCTTTAGCAAATCTATCGTTTGAAGAAATCGCAACGGCTGCTGCGGTATAATACATCTTTTTCAGATCAGGATCTGTTACGCCTTTAAGTCTTTCATTTAAGTCCTTAATTACTGATCTCTGGTTTCTACTCAATGAGGCATTATTATAATTTGTTAGCTTATTGCTTTTTCCAGCTAAAGCATCTTGGATTAAATTCTTTGCTGATGCTTTAACTGAGCCATTTTGTACAGCTATGTCAAAAGCTAAAGCGTAACCACGAACGGTTTTTACCCCGAAATTGGAATCATTAATAATATTCGTTGCAGTATTCAAATATGGTTTAGCATATTTATCTTGTATTTGAACAAACTTGTCGTTTTTGATTAAAGAATTAAAAGCAGCTTTCCATGGTTCTACTATGCGGTTATTCTTATCATTTATTGATCTTGCAAAAGATAACTGCTCTGACTTACTCCTGCCAAGAACATCGCGCAAAGCATTTGCCATAGTTGTCTTGATTTTATTTCCATTCTTATCATTTACAACAACAGAACCTTTAAATATTTCATTAAAATCACTTTGCATACTTGCCGATGAAGCCATTTCTTTTAATAGGGGTTGAAGGGTTCCAGATCCCATGTTCCATTGGAGATATCCAACTGAAATTCCTTGCCCATCAAAATTCCCAGTAACCTGTCCACCCTCATATAATGAAGTGATTTTAGTAGCAATCCCCTTCGCTTTATCTAATAAGGCGTTTGCCGTAATTGGTAATTTACTCACCTTTGTTAAAGAATTTACTTCACCCTTTAATTGATCCGTATTATTAGCGGATTGATTCTTATATGTGCTGCCTAGAGAATTTCTTAATGCTAATGCATTTAATGTCATTGGATTCAACGATAAGTTTTCCAACAAGCTAGTCCAATCAATATCCCCGGAGGGCAGGTAACTCTCAAAAGTATTTTCTTCTTCAATTATAGGCAAAATATTTTCTTGAAAGGTAGCCGCCGTAGAGATATAATGTTCTCTCGCAGACGGAGACATCGATATAAACCGTTCTTTTGGAGAGGATTTATTAGAAAAGTATCGTTTTTCTATCTCTAAAGTAGTTGCATTGTTCTCTGCTTTTGGCAATGAAAATACATTGGCTTTATTTGAAGAAACCGATATGCCTGATTTTTGCAAATTCATCTGTGACTTTGCCCTCAAAGAAGCTATTAATGATGATGACGTTTCCATAATTATAATCTCCCTTCCGACAAAATCATGTCAATTAGTATTTCTCATTTTATATTAACTACCACCTTAATTCATTATACTGTTACCTCACCTACCTGTCAAATGGGAACAACAGGGGGGTACCCTGAATAACAGCGCTTTAATTACATTTCATCCAACTTCATCATCCTTGTGTTGACTTCACTTGATGGTTATAATATTGGTTAATGATCTGATTATTTTCATCATAAATCACATAGCTACTGCCATTCAACTCTTTTGCCTTTTTCTTGATCCCACCTATGTATTCACCAAATTTCTCTACGCATTGAAATTCTTGTAGACCTCCTGTATAGACGCCAATTGATGCCGATGTAATTGAAAATTCTTTAAGGTTTTTACATTCATCATAGGTGCAAATATTACCTTTTATTAAGTCTTCTTGACTAAAAAACTGTTTAACCGTATGATCAAATTCATCTAATATATCATACAAAGCCTCGTTAAGAAATGCTAAGTTATCCTGCATCATAAAAACAAAATCGTCGCCACCAATATGTCCAATAAAACTATCAAAGGGAAAATAATTGTGTACATGCTTTTCAATTATTCTAGCTGTCATCTTAATAATTTTATCCCCATTATCAAAACCATACGTATCATTGTAGATTTTGAAATGATCAAGATCTAAGTAACAAATAGCCACTTTTTTATTTATTGAAATATTTTTTGCTATAACACTATTGATAATTTTATTACCTGGTAGTAGTGTAAGGGGGTTAAGATGTCTTGCATAATTTGTTTCAATATTGGTAATTTGCTGTAAGAGATTTCTTACAGATACAATCCCATAATACTTACCATTTTGAGTGACAACAATATTGTCGTATACTTTATCAACATCTCTTAGTGTTACTATTTCCGACACTCTTTTAATAGGTGTATTATAGTCCACAATAATTGGATAATGATCCATTAGAAGAAGGACTTGTCTTTTTGCATAAATTGAGTACCCATACTGTGTAGACATTTTAGAATCTAAATCTGTTTTCATCATAAGCCCAATAGGTTCACTATATTCATTAACAATCGCAACGCCCTCACATTGTTTTTTATACAAATATTCCTTAACTGTATAGCATTGGTCATAAGCATGCTTAGATTTAACAGTCTCAGCGATTGCACCAATCTTACACGTATAAATGTCATATGCTGAAAGCTTATCTCTTTTATATACTGTATTTAATATATAATCCTTTATGTCATCCAATTTTTTTATTATTTTTGCATTGGGGCGTCCAATAAAATATCCTTGACCATAATGAACACCAAGGTGAATAATGGTTTCAAGCTCTTCTTTTGTTTCTATTCCCTCGGCTATGGATCGCATACCCGTCATTGAAGCGAATTTTACCATGGCAGATAATAATGATTGCTTAAAAGAGTCTTTATTGATGCCTCGTATTAAGTCCATGTCAATTTTTATGTACTCAGGTTTGGTATTGTTAATTCTTGATAACCCTGAATAACCACTTCCTACATCATCTATTGCAATTTTATAACCTTGCCTTTTATAATTATCAATGATATCAATGTACTTTTCATAATCAGTTATTGCTGTACGTTCTGTAATCTCTAAGACTATATTGTTCTCACTTAAACCATTCATCTCTAACAATTCTTTTGTATATCCCATTCTATAATGAACGTCTTTAATAATATCAGGCTCGATATTAAGAAATAACATCATATTTTTATTCATTTCTTTTGCACCAATAATCGCTTTCTCTCTGCTAAGCATTTCCAACTCAAATATTCGATTATTTTCTTTTGCAACCTCAATTAATTCAAGTGGTGATCTAATAAATGAATCATCAGGGCCTCTCATTAAGGCTTCATATCCTAAAATGTCTCCATTTTGTAAAGAGACAATCGGCTGATAAACTGTTTTTATGCTTTGATTTTTTAGTATTTGATTGAATTCTTCATCTCGGTCAATGACAATCACTTCCTTTGCATATTTAAGCTCATCATATCATGTCCTTATTAAGATGAAGAAAGAACCCTGTAAAGTTTTTGTAAAAGCTTTGAACTACCCTTAGTTCGATTAGCTAAGTTTTTCAATGAAATTATCGTTATAAATCTCTTCAATATCTTCTACGTTCAAAGGCTTACTAAATAAATATCCCTGAATGTAATCACAACCGCCCACTCGTAATCGTTTGTATTGTTCAATGTACTCAATCCCTTCAGCAATTACTTCTAAATTCAAACTGTGAGCAAGGGAAATTATACTATCCATAACCTTAATATTTTCTATTTCAAGAAACCGATCATTTAAGGACTTATCTAACTTTATTTTGTCAACTGGTACAAAGGTCAAGTAACTAAGTGAAGAATATCCAGTCCCAAAATCATCTAACGCTATTTGGAGTCCTAAGTCTTTTATATCTTGTAAAAATCTCATTATTCCTTCTGTCTTTTCTAATAAAATACTTTCTGTAATCTCAAGCTCAATATAACACGGAGATACATTGTATTGTTGAAGTGTTTCTTTTAAGAAGTCAATATAATCTTCATCATTTAATTGTTTAGCCGAAAAATTAACTGCGACTGGTTTTAGTTCAAATCCTTTTTCTCTCCACTCCGATACCTGAGCAATTGCTTGCTTGGTTACCCATCTGCCAATTTCCACAATCATTCCTTTTTCCTCAGCAACAGGAATGAAAACCCCTGGGGATATATTATAGTCTTTCAACCTCAAAAGAGCTTCAAACGCAATTATTTTGCCTGTATGCGTACAGATTTGAGGTTGATATACAAGTTTAAAGCCTTCATGCTTTATTGCATCTCTTAAAACTTTTTCTATTTCTACCTGCTCTTTTAAATTTTCATTCATACTTTTATTAAAGAACATATAATTATTTTTTCCTAAATTTTTCACCTTGTACATAGACATATCAGCATTCATAATTAATTGATCAATATTACTACTATCTTGGGGATAAGTTGTAATTCCTAAGCTGCAACTTATATATACCTCATCCTTTTGAACCAATATTTTGTTTTTAAACAAACTAATAATTTGCTTTGCATATTCCTCAATTTTAAAACCGTCTTCTTCTCCAGTAATAAGAATTAGAAACTCATCTCCACCAAATCTAGATATGAAGAATATATCGTTATCAAGCTCCATAAGAAGCTGAGAAACTTTTTTTAATACCATATCACCAAATACATGACCTAGCATATCATTGATTCCTTTAAAATTATCAAGGTCAAGAAGCATAACTGCACCTGGTCTATTTTTACTCAATTCTTCTAATAATCTTGCCATAAAGCTTCTTCTGTTTGGTAGGCCCGTTAATGAATCATGATATGCAAGATATTCAATGAATGCTTCCTGTTCTTTAAGCTTATGAATATCTACAAAAATACCACTTATGTAGTTTAGTTTCCCAGAAGCATCTCTAATACCCTTCCCATGAACTAAAATCCACTTTAACTTATTGTCTTTATCTCTAATTCTTATTTTACTATAAATCTCATCCTTCTCGCCGTTTTTAGTTTTAATATATTCATTTATTAGCTGCTCTTTATCGTCTAAAAATACATATGTAAGCATGGTGTTAAGATCTTCTTTATCTTTAAATGGTACATTTACAATATTAGAAAATTCATGAGAAATATAAATAGTCTCATCTTCTACATTAATTTCCCATACCGCACTATTGGTACCTTTAATCGCAATTTCATATTTCTGACTAAGATTTTCTAACTTTTGGGTATAGCTTTGTATTTCATCATACCGAACTCTTAACTCTTCTTCAGAAGTTGATAATTGATCATACGCAGTAGATATTTCCTTATTAAATGCATTTAACTCTTCTTTGTTCTCTTTTAATTGGTAAAAATACGTCGATGTTTTATCAAGAATACTATTTATTGATAGGTCTAGACCTAAAAAAGTATCATTTTTTTCTATTGGGAGCCTGTAATCAGTATTGTTTTCAATATCTATTTCATGAATATTTTTATCTAGCTTTATGACTGGTTTAATAACATTTCTATTTTGAACCCATAAAAATGCCAATAACATAATCAACGTAATAATTAGAGAAGTAAAGAAAATTGTATTAATCGATGCATACACATCTTTCATAGAAAATCCAATGACCAATACACCCATTACCTTATCTTGATCTATTACAGGAACTGCAATTTCTAAAATCTTAGAACCGATTCTCGCATCATATAACTCCTTTGAAGAAATCTTTCCTTTAAAAGCTTCTTTAAATTCATTATTGTTATTGTAAACTTTTCCGCGATTCTCTTTATGTGAGTCAGCAATTGCTATTAATTCTTGATCAATAAACATTGCAGATGATATGTTTGTTTCTTCTACTAAATCTTCAACAATCTTCTGATAACTAAATCTTTCAGTTAAGCTTTTTACATTATCGGCTAAAATTCCTACTTGAACAAAACTACCATTCTCAGCTTTTATAGAACCATATTTGAGAAGAACACCAAATTCAGCATCTGGTCTGATTTCCTCTATAAGCACTTTATCATCATTTCTAACAAAATCATATAAGGGATGTCCTACATAAGGCTCCCAGCCCATATAATCATCAATAGTTGAATATAAGATTTTTCCATTTTTATCCATCCAATGAAGTTCATCAATATTCAATACATCCTGTAGCTGTATTAGATATTCATTACTCAAGTTTTGATTATTTTTAATTACAGTACTACCTGCAATTTTAATTTTATCTTCTAACATTTCAGTTACTGCTTCTAATGAACTTGCATTACCAACTATTTGCCTACTTGCTTGCTTTGAAAGACTTATTCCATCTGCCTTCATTTGTTCTAATAGTAAGTTTTTGCTTACATTATAACTTATTATGCTCACACTAAAGATTGAAAAAACAGCAATTATTAATGGTATAATAATCAGCTTATATTTGTTTACTATGATGTCTTTTGCTCGAATCTTCGCCTTACCCATATGATGTCTCCTTTAATGAACAAATATCTAGTTTTGTCGTATTATGTCGTTTGTATATAGTTCAGAATAATCTAAATTGAAGCATAATGCAATATGAAAATAAAAAAGACTATAAAAGTTTTATTAGCGTGTAACAAAAAACACCTATATCACGAAAATATAGATGTACTTTTTACTATTTAGTTTTCTTGAAAGTAATAGAGAATACAGTTGTTTAATTAAATGATTTTTATTTCTTACACTCATATATTTTAACTCTTACCTATTCGAATGATAAGTA
>PGZO01000079.1 GCA_002841375.1 Firmicutes bacterium HGW-Firmicutes-7
GATAAAAGAAGCAAAGAAAATTGGGGCAAGTGTTGTAAGGGGTAATTGTAAGAGCGAAGATGAGGTGATAGATATTGCAAAAGATGCTGATGCTCTTCTGGTTAATCTCGCTCCGATAACCGAGAGCGTAATTGAATCGCTTGATAGATGCCAGGTGGTGGTTCGCTATGGAATAGGCGTCGACAATGTTGATATTCAAGCAGCTACCAAGGCAGGCATTTATGTTGTGAATGTGCCTAATTATTGTATTGATGAAGTTTCTTCTCATGCTGCTGCATTAGTTTTAGCGATTACTCGCAAATTACTACAATTTGATAAGGATATAAAGTCTGGTATTTGGGATTTTCAGCAACGACTTCCTATAATAGATTTAAGAAAAAGCATCTTGGGAGTTGTAGGGTTTGGGAATATTGCGCGGTTATTTATTAAAAAAATGAAAGTGTTTGGAATTGAGCAAGTGTTAGTATACGATCCCTTTGTTAAGAATAAAGACATAAAGGAATTTTGTGCTATACCTGTAGAGTTTGATGAACTTGTTACTACATCTGATATTATATCTTTACATACACCACTGACTCAAGACACGAGGCACCTCTTTGGTGAAGCTCAATTTAGGAAGATAAAAAAAACTACCTGTATTGTAAATACTGCTCGAGGAGGAATTATAGATGAACAAGCACTCTACATTGCTTTAAAAGAAGGCTTAATCGCAGGTGCTGCCTTAGATACGATGGAACTGGAACCTCCTAAAGTAAATAACCCTCTGTTTGAGTTAGACAATGTGATTCTTACTCCTCATGTAGCCTTTTACTCGGAGGCAGCTATAAAAAATTTACACTTATGGGCAATTGAGGAGGCAATACGAGTACTTGCTGGTGGAATTCCTAAAAATATTGTAAACCAAGGAATTATTTCAGAAAAGAGGCAATAAAGATGATACCGCGTGTTACTGTGTCGAAAAAAATTAAATTTCCAAAAATGGCGCGAGTTGTCAGAAAATTTAACCATTCTGTTGTTAGGGATATTGAAGGAACTGTTAAGGAAGAGATACATAACCTGTCTCATCAGTTATCTATAAAGGCAGGGAGTAAAATAGCTATTGCGGTGGGCAGTCGAGGTATAGCGGAAATAAAGTTAATTGTAAAAACAGTTGCTTTTGAGTTAAAGAACTTAGGGGCAAAACCCTTTATTGTTCCAGCTATGGGAAGTCATGGCGGAGCTACAGCTGAAGGACAGAAAACAATTTTAAAACATTTAGGCATAACAGAAGAGAATATAGGTATTCCCATTAAATCTTCAATGGAGGTTGTTAGAATTGGCAAGACATCTATGGGGATTCCAGTTTATTTAGATAAGATTGCATTTGAATCTGATGGGATTGTTCTGGTTAATCGTGTGAAGAAACACACAGA
>PGZO01000080.1 GCA_002841375.1 Firmicutes bacterium HGW-Firmicutes-7
TCTGTGTGTTTCTTCACACGATTAACCAGAACAATCCCATCAGATTCAAATGCAATCTTATCTAAATAAACTGGAATCCCCATAGATGTCTTGCCAATTTTGACAACATCCATTGAAGATTTAATAGGAATGCCTATATTCTCTTCTGTTATGCCTAAATGTTTTAAAATTGTTTTCTGCCCTTCGGCTGTAGCTCCACCATGGCTTCCCATAGCCGGAACAACAAAGGGTTTTACCCCTAGCTTCTTTAACTCAAAAGCAATTGTTTTTACAATTAACTCTATTTCTGCTATACCTCGACTGCCCACTGCAATAGCTATTTTACCCCCCGCCTTTATAGATAACTGATGAGACAGGCTATGTATCTCTTCCTTAACAGTTCCCTCAATATCCATAACAACAGGATGGTTAAATTTTCTGACAACTTTTGCCATTTTTGGAAATTCAATTTTTTTCGATACAGTAACACGCGGTATCATTTTTATTGCCTCTTTTTTGGAATAACTTCTTGGTTTACAATATTTTTAGGAATTCCACCAGTAAGTACTCGTATAGCCTCCTCAATTGCCCACAAGTGTAAATTTTTAATAGCTGCCTCCGAGTAAAAGGCTACATGGGGAGTAAGAATCACATTATCTAACTCAAACAGAGGGTTATTTGCTTTAGGAGGTTCCAGTTCCATCGTATCTAAGGCAGCACCTGCGATTAAACCTTCTTTTAAGGCAATGTAGAGTGCCTGCTCATCTATAATTCCTCCTCGAGCAGTATTTATAATACATGCAGTCTTTTTCATCAACTTAAATTGAGTTTCACCAAAGAGATGCCTTGTTTCTTGATTTAGAGGTGTATGTATAGATATAACATCAGATTTAGTAATAAGCCCATCAAATTCCACAGGTATAGCACAAAACTCCCTTATGTCTTCATCCTTAACAAAAGGATCATAGACTAACACTTGCTCAATTCCAAACACCTTCATTTTCTTAATGAATAACCGCGCAATATTCCCAAACCCAATAACTCCTAACTTGCTCCTCTTCAGATCTATTATAGGAAGTTGTTGCTGAAAATCCCAGATACCAGATTTTATGTCTCTACAAAGTTGTGGTAATTTGCGAGTAATCGCTAAAACTAATGCAGCAGCATGAGAAGAAACTTCATCAATACAATAAGTAGGCACGTTCACAACATAAATGCATACCTTGGTAGCTGCTTGAATATCTACATTGTCGACGCCTATTCCATAACGAACCACCACGCGACACCTATCGAGCGCCTCGATTACCCGTCTAGTTATCGGAGCAAGATTAACAAGAAGAGCATCAGCATCTTTTGCAATATCTATCACCTCATCTTCGCTCTTACAATTACCCCTTACAACACTTGCCCCAATTTTCTTTGCTTCTTTTATC